>NZ_JAGQCD010000024.1 GCF_024345975.1 Cyanobium sp. Cruz-8D1
GGGTGATCAACACCTGGGCCGACGTGCTCAACCGTGCCGGGCTCGGCATGGAAGTGATGCACGAGCGCAATGCACACAACTTCCCGCTCGACCTGGCGGCTGCCAGCGCCACCCCTGTGGCCCTGACTGCCCCGGCCATCGGCTGATCCGGTTCACCCCGTTTCCCTGGAATCCCCCTGATCGTCTGATCCTGGTTCGTCCTTGATCGCTTTGAACCCCCTGCCTGCGCAGGGGGTTTTTTGTTGGCTTCAGGCGCCTGCTCTGATGTCTGGCAGGCTCCAGATGGAAACCCGCCGGGCCGATCCCGGCAGTTTCTGGGTGGGCCACACCATCCTGGAGGTCAGGGCCCGCCGGATCTGAGCACGTCAAAACAACCGCTTCGTAGTCTCGCGCCAGTCACAGGACGCCATGGGCAGCAGCTTCGGCCACCTCTTTCGCATCAGCACCTTCGGTGAATCCCACGGCGGTGGCGTGGGCGTGATCGTCGATGGCTGCCCGCCGCGGTTGTCGCTCGATCTGGAGGCCATCCAGGCGGAGCTCGACCGCCGCAAGCCTGGCCAGAGCCACATCACCACCCCCCGCAAGGAAGACGATCGGGTCGAGGTCCTCAGCGGCCTGCTCGATGGCGTCACCCTCGGCACGCCGATCGCGATGGTGGTGCGCAACAAGGACCAGCGCCCCCAGGACTACAGGGAGATGGAGGTGGCCTTTCGGCCCTCCCATGCCGATGCCACCTACCAGGCCAAGTACGGCATCCAGGCCCGCAGCGGCGGCGGGCGCGCCTCAGCCCGGGAAACCATCGGCCGGGTGGCCGCCGGCGCCATCGCCAAGCAGGTGCTGTCCCGTGCCGCCGGCACTGAAGTGATCGCCTGGGTGCGCCGGATCCACGACATCGAGGCCGTGGTGGATCCGGCCACGGTGACCCTGGAGGCGGTGGAGCGCACCATCGTGCGTTGTCCGGATCCGGCGGTCGCCGCGCGGATGATCGAGCGCATCGAGGCGATCGGGCGGGAGGGGGATTCCTGCGGCGGGGTGATCGAGTGCCTGGTGCGACGGCCGCCGGTGGCTCTGGGCATGCCGGTGTTCGACAAGCTGGAGGCGGATCTGGCCAAGGCACTGATGTCCCTGCCGGCCACCAAGGGCTTCGAGATCGGCTCCGGCTTCGGCGGCACTCTGCTGCGGGGCAGCGAGCACAACGATGCCTTCCTGCCCAGCGAGGACGGCCGCCTGCGCACCGCCACCAACAACTCGGGCGGCATCCAGGGGGGCATCAGCAACGGCGAGGAGATCCGGCTGCGGGTGGCCTTCAAGCCCACCGCCACGATCCGCAAGGAGCAGCAGACCATCGACGCCTCCGGCGCCGCCACCACCCTGGCGGCGAAGGGTCGCCACGATCCCTGCGTGCTGCCCCGCGCCGTGCCGATGGTGGAGGCGATGGTGGCCCTGGTGCTGGCCGATCACCTGCTGCGCCAGCAGGGCCAGTGCAGCCTCTGGTGAAGCCGCCCACGCGAGCGGGCTCCCGCTGGATGCACGAGCCCCGCTCAAAGGAGGTAGGCCTGCTCACCACAGGCTGTTCACATGGTCATAAGAGCGGATCTTGCTGTCGGCGCTGAGCAGGGGAATCCCCAGCGCGCGGGCCTGGGCCACCAGGAAGCGATCGGCGGGATCGGCGTGGAACGGCTGCGGCAGGCGCGTGGCCGCCACGGCCACGGCGGGATCCAGAGCCAGAAAGCGCACGGCCGGATGGGAGGCCAGCAGCGCCAACCAGCGCTCCACATCAAGGCTGAGGGCGAGCCGACCCCGGTTCACCAGCATCGCCACTTCCCAGCAGCTGATCGCCGACACCAGCAGCCCTGGGGAACCGCCCGGACGGACGGCGCTCTCGATCTCCTGATCGATGGCGGCCAGGGCAGTCGCTGACAGCCGCAGACGATCCCCATCCGCCCACCAGATCAGCGCATGGGAATCAAGCAGGATCACGCCAGGGCTTCCCAGTCGTTCTCGCCGACGGGCGCGAACGGATCGTCGAAGCGCAGGACCGAGCCGCGCAGCTGTTCCAGTGGGTCGGAGTCGGGCCGGGCCGGGCGATAGGGGCGCACCTCCAGGGTGGGGCGGCCGTGATCGGTCACCACGAGCGGTTCACCGCTGGCCTCCACCTGGCGGAACAACTCCAGGGCATGGGCCTTGAAGTGGGATTTCGAGACCTGCTGCGGCGTGGCGGATGGCGCAGGAGGAGGGGAATCCATGCCACTCAGAATGACCATGGTCTTAAGACTATGGCATCCGGAGCCTTCCAGGGGTGACGGACTGAATCGCCTGCTGGGAGGCCAGCACCGTCGCCCCTGAACAGGAGAACGGGGGATTTCTGGCTCAGCCGTGCGTCGGACGACACGCCTCTGCCGGCGGGCAGGGAGTACCACTCCGCCAGGCAATGGACGAGCAAGATCACAGCCATCTGTTGTCAGCCCACAAGGGAGCGGCCCGAAGTGAGGCCCAGGGCTTCTCGCAGGGGAGCGCAGCGCCTGAGCACAACCGGAAAGCCCAGGCGCTGGAATCAAACCTGGGGCTGACGCACGGCCGGCGCTACACCGCGGAATCGAGGCCAACAATCTGCCTGTTGGGTTTCGCTGCGGGCTGCTGGCGTCACTGGAGAGTCTGGTGAGGCAGCTGGGCACGGGGCACAGCCAGCCGTCGCTCGGATGTTGATCTGCTGGTAATGGGCCGGGCAACGCCAGGCCCGGGTGCTGGACAAGCTCTATGCCCCACCCGCACCCCGGATGCCCTGGGCGATGAACTGCCCGCCGATGTCTTCGGGCCAGAGGATGGGTGCGGCAGCCCTGCAGACAAGTCGAGGCGCTGCTCTCCTGGGCCTGTCTGCTACCGACGCGCGGCGTCAGCGGCGCCAACCAGGGCTCCGCGCGGCCAGGGCATCAGCAGCCGTTCACGAGCAACAGCCAGGCGCAACCCGGAATTTTCCTCAGAATCTTCGCCGAACTGATCCCTTTTCCGCATGGCGGAGCGCCCAGAGATGGGGACGGCCGGATCACTGGCACACCCCCCCCCCCCCACAAAAACGCGCCGGAGGTCAGCATTGCAGCGTCTTTACGGCTTAGATGATGGCGATCGGCGGCATGCTCAAGCGACTAAGGTTTCCCATCGCTCTCTTGACGGCTTCGGCATGCACTGTGATCAACGCGGGCGATGCCGATGCCCTCCTTGTTTTTGAATTCATCCAGCAAGGCAGCGATGTTGGATTGAATATTGCTGGCTCACTCTCCGGTCTTCCGTCTGGCACCAACGGCAGCACCAGCCTTGGCTCAGTTATTGGACCAGACCTTGCTCTGGTCTCAACCGGCAATATTGCCAGCGGCCTGCAACTTGCAGTCTCAGGACCGGCCAGCTTTGGCCCCGGGGGCAGCACCACGTTCTCATTCAGCAGCTACACGGGCGACAACGTTGTTTTGTTTGGAATTTTTAACCAACTAGTTCTCGACAGTAGCTACGTCCAGGGAAATGTAATCAACGGCTCAGGTTTGTTTTCAGGGCAAACCCTGGCCGGCCTCAATCTGAGTGCCACCCCAGGCCTGCTCGGCACCTGGACCGTGGGCAGCGACAGCATCGAAGTGCGGGTTGGTACCGCTCCTCCACCCAGTTCCGTCCCGGGCCCCCTTCCCCTGCTCGGTGCGGCGGCCGCCTTCTCCCACAGCCGTCGCCTGCGGGCCCGTGTGCGCGCCGGCTCCGCGTCACAGGCCTGAGCTCTCGGCTTTGTCTTCCCTCTTCTGGCCCCGCCACGGCGGGGCCTTTTTGTTGACCTGATCCGTTGTTCTCCCCGTGGTGCCCGTGATGCCGGTGCGCAGTTTCAGCCAGCTAGCCCTGGTGTTCGCCCTGCTGTTCGCCCTGCTCGTGCTCGGCAGCCTCTTCCCCTTCCAGCCCCTCGATGCCGCCTGGCAGATCCGCCTCGGTGCCGTGCTGGTGAATGTAGCCACGCTGCCGCTGCTGGCCCTAGCGCTGCTGCAGCTGGCCCGCCACCTCGAGCCCCGCGATCCGCGCATCAGGGCGCGGCAGGAGCGTTTCGCGCAGCTGGCCATCGCCGCCAGCCTCGGTTTTCTGCTGCTGGCGCCGCTGCAGATCAGTGCCGGCCTGCGGCTGCAGAGCCGCGGCGGCGCCGAGCAGCGCAGCCAGTTGCAGCGGGCTGAGCGGCAGCTGGCCGGCCTGCACCAGGCGGTGGCCCAGGCAGCCAGCAAGGCCGACCTCAAGAGCCGCTTCCAGGCCTTGAACGGCCCCGGCGTATCGCCGGCCGATCTGGAGCTGCCGCTGCCACAGCTCAAGGCCCAAGCCACCATGGCGCTGGATCAGGCCCAGGTGCAGTTCGCCCGCCAGCGGGCGGCGTTGCCGGCCACGGATCCGCTGCGGTTGTTGCCGGAGCAATTGCGCAACACCGGCGCCTGCCTGGCCCTGGCCTGTGGCTTCGCGATCTTCGCGCGCCGCCGTGGCTCGGAGCTCTCGTTGCTGGAGGAAGGCCAGCGCAGTCTGCTCCGGATGCGGATGCAGCGGCCGAGCCGTTCAGCCACGGTCAGCCACAAGGAGTACATCCGCCAGCTCAGCGGCGAGCAGAAACGCGGAGATTGAGCCGGCCTAGGAGCGACCCCCTGTCGCCGATCGGCAGAGCCTGTTGGCACAGCCAAAGGCCGCCACGATCCCGGCGTGCTGCCGCGGGCCGTACCGATGGTGGGCCCTGGTACTCGCCGACCACCTGCTGCGCCAGCAGGGTCAGTGCTGCCCCTGGTGAGGGGGCTGCACTGACCCAGAAGCGGTTGTACCCGGAGTGCCTGAAGCTCTTCGGCAGGCGGCTGAGCTGATCTGTGGCAACCTGCCGAACAGTCGCTGCGCAACCCCGATCGGGTGATAGCCCGAGTGATCGACATCGGCGACTTCAACAGTGGGCAGCTGCTGCGACAGCCTGTGGGCGATGGACTTCGGGCCGAGTGCTGCAAGCGGGCCGAGGCGGGGTGGTTCTCGCCGCGTTCCTGGACCATCTGACACCACAAACTCGCGCTCACCGCCTTCGGGACTAAATCCTCCCAGCACCAAAACCTGGCTGGCGCCGATCATGTTTCACAACAAGAAAGCGAATCTCAGTGTTGTCTTGCCTGTAAACAACGGTATAAGGGAAAATCGCCATTGTCCTTCCACGCACAGGCCTCGAGCTCGCGGCGCTCCGAGCTCTGGATAAGCGGCGATGAACTCTACGATACGTCGAAACTCATTGACAAATCGAGAGGCGATGAGCGGTGATCCCTGCTGCCGATAGAAGGATGCTGCTTCGCTGACATCATTCTCGGCGCTTGGATGAATCGTGACCCGCATCAGGGGAAAAGGCTCTCAAGACGGCTGATCACCAGTTCGGCAGGCTCAGATTCGAGCCGTCCTGATTGCACGTCATCCAAGCGCCGTATCGCCAGATCATCCCAGTCACGTTCGAGGGGCTCATCCTGATCCAAGCCAGCGATCAGTTGTTCGAGCAGTTGCAGCCGCTCTGCTGATGACAGGCCCATGATCTTGACCTGCAATGAATCCAGTGAACCGCTCATGTTGGGTACTCGTCCTTCGAATTCCATTATGGCGAGGATGGCCAGAAAGCCACGACGTCTGCTCCTGGATCACGGATCCACGGTGCAGCCACCATGGCTCGGCCAAGGTGGCACCTTCTCATCAAATCGGTGGTTTTCGCCGAAGGTGGCCCAGCCCAGTTGAATCCGGCCGTGCGGTCAGCGCCTGGAGCAGGCGGTGCTGGCTGGGACTGACGGCGACAATCCGCAAGGCCAGCAGACGATTGATTCCAGCGGCACCGCCACCATCCTCAAAGCCAAAGGCCGCCACGATCCCGGCGTGCTGCCGCGGGCCGTACCGATGGTGGAGGCGATGGTGGCCCTGGTGCTCGCCGATCACCTGCTGCGCCAGCAGGGGCAGTGCAGCCTCTGGTGATGGCCTGATCAGGGCCGCAGTGCCAGTTCCGCCAGGAGCTGCCGCACCGGTTCCGCCGCGAAGGAGGCCCCCAGGGCAACGGCGTCGACCCCGGCCTCCAGCCAGGGGCGGACATCGCTGGGCCGGAGGCCGCCGGCCGCGATACAGAAGGGCAGCGGCGCGCCGAGGGGATCCCGCAGGCGCTGCCAGTAGCCCATCCCCACCGCACTGGCGGGAAACAACTTGACGATGGCGCAGCCCAGGGCCCGAGCCCGGTTCACCTCCGTGGGTGTCATCACGCCGGGCACCAGGACGAAGCCGGCCGCCGCCGAGCTCTCCAGCAGGGCACTGTCGAGGATGGGGGAGACGCCATAGGCAAAACCGGCCTCCAGCACGGCCTCCAGGGCCGCTGCGCTGCAGATCGAGGAAGCCCCCAGACGCAGATCGGGGCAGGCGGCGATCAGCTGCCGGCACTGGGCGATCCAGTCGGCGCCGGGACCCCAGGCGATCTCGACGTGCCGCAGCCCCAGATCAAACAGCTGCTCCAGCTGGGGAACCAGCAGGGAGGGCTGCCGATGACGAAGCACCACCAGCAGGGGCTGGTGGTGCAGGGACGCGATCAGGGACGCGCAGGTGGAGCTAGACGTAGGCCGCCACCGTCACGTCGCGGGAGATGAGCAGCTCCTGGAGCTCCTCCGCATCGACTGTCTCCTTCTCCACCAGGATCTCGGCCAGCTCATCCAGCACGGCCCGGTTGGCGAGCAGCACATCGGTGGCACGGCGGTAGGCGTCCGCCACGAGCTGGGAGACCTCCTCATCGATGGCGGCGGCGGTGTCCTCGGAGAAGTCTCGCTCGGCCGCGATGTCGCGGCCGAGGAACATGCCCCCCTGGGCACGGCCCAGGGCCACCGGGCCAAGGCGATCGCTCATGCCGAAGCGCGTGACCATCTGGCGGGCGACGCGGGCCACCTGCTGCAGGTCGTTGGAGGCGCCGGTGGTGACTTCGTCTTCGCCGTAGACGATCTCCTCAGCCACGCGGCCACCGAGGGCCACGGCCATCTGGTTCTGCAGGTAGGAACGGGAGTACAGGCCCGACTCCATCCGCTCCTCACTGGGGGTGAAGAAGGTGAGGCCACCGGCCTGGCCGCGGGGAATGATGCTGATCTTCTGGACGGGGTCGTAATCGGGCATCAGGGCACCCACCAGGGCGTGGCCGGACTCGTGATAAGCGACCAGACGCTTGCGGCGCTCGCTCATCACCCGGTCCTTCTTCTCGGGACCGGCCATGACGCGCTCAATGGCGTCGTTGACCTCATCCATCGACACCTCGGTGAGCTGGCGCCGGGCCGCCAGGATGGCCGCTTCGTTGAGCAGGTTGGCCAGGTCGGCACCGGTGAAGCCTGGGGTGCGGCGGGCCACCTTGTCGAGGTCCACGTCCTTGGCGAGGGTCTTGCCGCGGGCATGGACGCCGAGGATCTGGAGCCGGCCGGCGTAGTCGGGGCGATCGACCACCACCTGGCGATCGAAACGGCCCGGCCGCATCAGGGCCGAATCGAGCACGTCGGGGCGGTTGGTGGCCGCGACGATGATGATGCCGGTGTTGCCCTCAAAGCCGTCCATCTCGGTGAGCAGCTGGTTGAGGGTCTGCTCGCGCTCGTCGTTACCGCCGCCGAGGCCGGCGCCACGCTGGCGGCCCACGGCGTCGATTTCGTCGATGAACACGATGCAGGGGGCGTTCTTCTTGGCCTGCTCGAACAGGTCGCGAACGCGGCTGGCGCCGACGCCCACGAACATCTCAACGAACTCCGAGCCGGAGATCGAGAAGAAGGGCACACCCGCCTCACCGGCCACCGCCTTGGCCAGCAGGGTCTTGCCGGTGCCGGGGGGGCCCACCAGCAGCACGCCCTTGGGGATCTTGGCCCCCACCGCCGTGAAGCGGTCAGGGTTCTTGAGGAAGTCGACCACCTCGGTGAGCTCGAGCTTGGCGCCTTCGATGCCGGCCACATCCCCGAAGGTGACCTGGGTCTGGGGTTCCATCTGCACCCGCGCCTTGCTCTTGCCGAAGTTCATCGCCGGATTGCCGCCACCGCCCTGGGCGCGCCGCAACAGGAAGAACAGGCCGCCAAGCAACAGCAGCGGGAAGATCAGGCTGCCGATCGCCTGCTGCCAGGCCGCCGGCTCCCGATTGGGCTGCACGGCGATGTCGACGTTGTGGTCGGTCAGCAGCTTGAGCAGGTCCTTGTCGGGGGCGAGGTTGACGACGGCGCGCTGGCCGTCGTTCTCCACCACCTGGGCGGTGCCGCGGTCGGGGGAGATCAGCACCCGGGAGATCTCGTTGGCCTGCACGGCCTCGACGAAATCGCTGTAGCGCAGGGTGCGGGGGGCCCGGGCCGGGTCAGGGCGCTCCAGGAAGGCGGTGCCCACCGCGATCATCACGATCACCAGGAGCACGTAGAGCCCCGCGTTGCGCCAGCGTTTCTTCACGTCCCTGTCTCCTGTGTGAGAATGAAAGTAACAGAATGTTAAACGGCGTCCGGTGGCGGACGGGGCTCAGGCTGCGGCCCTGAGCACCTCCACCACGCTACGGAAGGCGAACCATTCCGGGATCTCCTCACCGCCGCGCAACATCTGGCGGAACTGGGTGCCGCTCAGTTTGCGGATGTGCAGCCCCCGGGCCTGGGCATGTTCGGCGGTGACGTAACCCTCTTCCTCGGTGTAAACGAGGTTGAGCGACGGCACCGTCTCCATGCCCAGTTCGGTGGCCTGGTCGCGGGCGAAGTCCTGGGCCTCGTAGGGGCCGTAGAAATCCTCACCGCTCAGGGACGATTTGCAGCCCGCCATGTCGCGGCCGATGATGAAGTGGGTGCAGCCGTAGTTCTTGCGGATGATCATGTGCTGCAGGGCCTCCCGCGGGCCGGCCATGTGCATCGCATAGGGCAGGTAGGCCCAGCGGATGCGGGGGTTATCCACCTCGGCCGCCAGACGCTCATAGGTGGCGAAGCGCACCTCTCCGGCGATGTCGTCCTCCTGGGTGGGACCGCAGGTGGGGTGCACCAGCACCACCGCACCCTTGCTCACGTTGGGGGCCTCGAGGGCCCGGGTGAACAGTTCGTAGTGGGCCCGGTGGATGGGGTTGCGGCACTGGAAAGCCACCACGTCCTCGCCGGCTGGCAGGGTGGCGCGCACCTCGGCCGGGGTGCTGCAGGGGAACACCCGCTGGGGCAGGGCCAGACCCTGGAGACGTCCGCCAAGGTAGAAACGGCCCCGCTCGGTGGCGATCATGCGCACCGCCGGGTGCTCCAGGGAGGTGGTGCCGTAGCAGCCCTTGGCCTCGACCACCTTGTCGGGCTCCCAGCGGCTCTCCACGGTGAGCAGCGCCAGGTCCTGCCCCTGGTAGGTGAGCAGCAGCCGCTCGCCCACGGCGATGGTGCTGTCGTCGGTGTCGAAGACGATCGGCAGACCGAACAGCAGACCGCTGGTGGTGCGGTGGCCCGCCACCACCGCGTCGTAGTCCTCCTGGTGCATGAAGCCGCGCAGGGGCGAAAAGCCGCCCACGATCAGCAGCTCCACGTCGCAGGCGTTGCGGTGGCTGCACGCCACCACCCGGTCCACCGAGGCGCGCACACCCGCCTGATGGTCGGGCGGCAGCATCAGATCGACGAGGCTGCCGCCATGGGGGGCGATCAGGTCGGAATGAGGAGCGGTATTGGCGAGCGTCATGGCGACGGGGCGGGCGTCACAGGAGATTGGGACCATCCTCCCAGACCGGCGCTCGGCCATGAAAAAGGGGCCCGCGGGCCCCTTCGCTGAACGGCTGATGGCTGGGTGGGTCTGTCCCGCCCGCGTCTTCAGACCTGCTCGAGACGGCCGTAGAGCTCGCCGGTGATCTTGACGTCGACGACCGCCTTGGTGCCCATGTCGGTATCCGAGGGCTGGATGGCGGTGAACACCCCGGCGAATTCCCCGGTGCTGGGATCCACCTTGGTGATGGACAGGTTCATCGTGCCGGTGCCATCCACGTAGCGCTTGACGGTTTCGCCGCTGAACTCATCACCGGCCGGAACCAGGCCCACGGCACTGCTGTAGCCGGTGGTGAGACCACGACCCTTGGGATCGAGGAAGTTGCTGGTGCGGTAGCTGGGGGCCCGATAGGGACCTTCAAAGTCGGTGCTGGTGCTGAGGGCAGAACCGTCGGCCGTGGCCCGCAGCTCCTTGCTGGAGAAGGTGAAGGGCACCTCTTCTCCGCCGGGCAGCAGCACGGTGATCGGCTGGAAGTCGATGCCACCCAGCTCCTTGAAGCTGAGGCCATTCGCCGTCACAGCGAGGTCGCCATAGACCTGATCCAGGCTGGAGGTGAAGCGGGTCAGGATCTTGCCGGCAACGAACTGGGCCTCCTGGCGCTTGTTGGCGGGCTCCCCCTTCACGAACACCTCGGAGGGGTGCATGCAGATCTCCTTGAGCTGGTAGCGGGCCGAGGGATCCAGGGAGATCGTGCCGCGGGCGGAATCGGGCAGGGTCGGGCAGTCGTTGGCCAGACCGGTGTTGTGAATGTCTTCGTAGGTGAGATTGGCCCGATCAACGGCCTTGGCCCCGCCGCTGCATGCGGACACCAGGGTCAGGCACAGAGCCAGCACGAGGGCCAGCAGGGGACGGAAACGCATGGGGAGAAGCCGCAGAGACGGAACGGGAACTGGGCTGGCCGGGATCCTACCGGTGCAAAACACCCATTCCAGGCGGCTTGCCTGGGCTCTCAACAACCTGTATGAGAGGACGATGTCCCTGAGCCGCACCCACCCGATCGACGACTCCACCCCCTTGTCGCCGCCCTCTCCAGCACCGGCCGCCCCCGACCTCCAGCAGCCCCTCGACGCCCTGCTCCGGATCGCCGAACAGCGGGCCCAGGAGCCCGAAGCCCTGCTTGACCTGCTGCGTCGCATCGAACACCTGCACCGCAGCATCCAGGACGGCCCCTTCCGCAGCAGCCTGCCCAGCGATCGCAACGGCCTGTTCACCCTGCTCGCCGAGATGGAAAGCAGCGGTGGCTGGCCCTACATCCCGCGGCTGCAGCTGCGCACGTTCATGGATCTGCTGGCACCGGAACCCGAACCGGAGCCCTGAGCGCCATCACCTCGGCCAGCGCCGAGAGCAGCTCGTGGGCGAGGCCCAACTTGCCGGTGGGGACGACACGGCGCTCCCGTTCCCCAGGGCCAAGCAGCCAGCCCTCGTTGCTGGCCGCCGCGAAGCCCGCATCGGCGCGATCGATAGGGTTGGCGAACAGGAGGTCGCAGCCCTTGCGGGCGAACTTGGCCCGGGCCTCCTGGAGCACCTCGCCGCTCTGGGCCGCGAACCCCAGGATCGCCTGGGCCGGCGGACGGCGTTGCACCAGGCCCGCCAGCAGATCGGGCACCGCCTCCCAGTCACTGCGAAGCGCGTCCGCCATGGCCTGCTTGGGGAGCTTGGAGCTCTCCGGGGCGACGCGGCGATGGTCGGCGACGGCGGCGGCCATGGCGACGGCATCGGCACCGCCCTGCAGCCGCTCCAGTGCCGCCTCCATGGCCGCGGCGGTGGAGGCGGGATGGCAGCGCAGCCCCTCCAGCCATTCCGGGGCCACCGTGAGCGGGCCATGCACCAGGTCGACGCTGGCGCCGCGCAGGCGGGCCGCCTGGGCCAGCAGCACGCCCATGCGGCCGGTGCTGGGATTGGTGAGGCAGCGGGCCGGATCAAGGGGCTCCCGGGTGGGGCCGGCACTCACCAGCAGGCGGCGCCCCCGCCAGTCGCGGCGGCAACCGGCCAACAGCACGGATTCCAGGGCCAGCAGCAGCAGCTCCGGGGCGGCCATGCGCCCATCGCCCACCCGGTCGCAGGCCAGCAGGCCGCTGCCCGGCTCCAGGGGCAGCACCCGCTCCCAGCCCTGCAGCTCCCGCCAGTTGCGGCGCACCGCCGGGGCGGCCCACATGGCGCTGTTCATGGCCGGGGCGGCCAGTACGGGGGCCTCGCAGGCGATCAGGGTGCTGGCCAGCAGGGTGTCGGCCAGGCCATGCACCCAGCGGGCCAGGCTGGTGGCACTGAGGGGGGCCAGCAGCACCACCTCGGCCCACTCGGCCAGCTCGATGTGCAGGGGCCGGGCCGCCCGGTGGCTCCACTGGTCGGCCTCGACGTGGCAGGGGGCACGGCTGAGGCTGGCCAGGGCCACCGCGCTCACCAGCCGCTCGGCGCTGGGGCTGAGGACGCAGCGCACCTGGGCAAACCGCTGCACGAGGGCGCTGACCACCAGGGGCAACTTGACGGCCGCGATGCTGCCGCTGATCAGCACCAGCACCCGCCGCCCGGCCAGCGGATCACTGGGGCCCACGGCGGAGACGGCCGCGGCCTCACTCCTCATCGAAGGGTTCCTGATCCACCAGATGCACGTAGGGCTGGATCAGATCGGGTCGGTGGATGGCCAGGGCCCGCAGCAGGTGCCAGTCGGCGAGGCCCGCGAATGGTGTGGGGTAGTCGTCGTCGTCCAGACGCCGGGCGAGCTCGGCGATGGCCTCCTCGTCGAAGGCTGCAAGCCGCTCGGGGGTGATGGACAGGCTGGAGTCAACCAAGGTGGCGGCCGAGAAGGGGGACAGGATGGTGATAATGGCGATCGAAGGGGAATTAGCTCAGCTGGTAGAGCGCTGCGATCGCACCGCAGAGGTCAGGGGTTCGAGTCCCCTATTCTCCATCCACCAGTCTGGCCGGCGACAGCCAGCCGCCAGCCCAGTCGCCAAGGCCACCAGCCAGCACCAGACCCCCACTTCCGCACCGATGAACTGGAGCAGCGACGCGGAAACAAGCCTCAGGGAGATTCCCTTCGTGGTGCGGCCACTGATTCGGCGGCGGATCGAATCCCTGGCCCGCGAGGCCGGCCTGGACGGTGTGGATCTGGCCTTCTACGAGCAGGCCAAGCAGCGTTTCGGACGGAAGTGAGACGGCGATGGGGTAAAAGAGGGGGTTGATCAGGGGCCCGCTCCATGTCGCAGTCCAAGCGAGAACAGGTTGTCAGTCATCTGCGCTACATCCGACAGGAGCTGCGTGAGATGCACCAAGGGGTGATGGAAGATGGCCTGCTGCCCGAGGCCGGGGAGGTGCGGGGTGTGATGGCCCAGATGGAGGCCCTGCTTGAACTGCTGGAGGGCAAGGGCTCCCGCAAGAAGGACGGGGACGGCTGAACGCGACGCCCGAGACCGACGAGTCCTGCCGTCAAGCCCCCGCAGGGACGCTCCGGTCAGCGGCTGCCCCCCCTTGCCCCAGCCCGAAGCGCTTGGTTTGCTGGTGTCGTCCCCATCACCTGCCCGGGCCTTGGCCTCGGGCTTTTTTATTGGCATCCCCTATCGGTGGGGGGAAAATGCTGTCAAGACGCCAGAGATGGTGTAAATAAGAGAGCGCAGGGTTTGGGTCGGGTGATGGGGATCACCGCCAGTGGCTTTCCACCCTCGGGTGTTGAGCCCCCTGCTCCCCCTTCTCATCAGCGGCAGGTTTCCACCATTGCCTCCCCGCTTCCAGCAGACCCGCTTCCAGCAACGCATCACCCAGTCGGGTAATTTGCTGGAGGCCTGGGCGCAGAACCCCTGGCGGCGCCTTTCGCTGCTGCTGATCGTGCTGCTGAGCGGGTTCGTGGTCGGGGGCAGCGTCGGTTCGATCATTGGCGCCCTGTCCCTGTTTGATCCCCTCGGGGCCCTGGTCTGTGTGCTGGCCATCGAGCTGGCGGCCCGTGTGCGGGGCAGGCTGCTGGCCCAGCCCCTGAAACTGCGGCTGCAGGTGCTCGACATGGCGCGCATGGGGCTGCTCTACGGCCTGCTGCTGGATGGCTTCAAGCTGCTCTGAGGCGTGCCTCAGGTGGCGGCGAGCAGATAGAGCAGGGCCATGCGGATCGGGATGCCGTTGCGGACCTGCTCCTCCACCAGGCTGCGGCCGGGATCATCGAGCAGCTCGCCGGCAATCTCCACGCCCCGATTCACCGGGCCGGGATGCAGCACCGGCACCCCATCGGCGCAGAGCGCCAGGCGCCGGTGGCTGAGGCCGTACTGGCGGTGGTAAGTGTCCAGGCTTGTCAGCAGGTGCTGCTGCATCCGCTCCTTCTGCAGGCGCAGGGTCATCACCGCATCGGCCCCGGGCAGGGCCGCCTCGAGGCGACGCTCCACCTGCACCCGGCCCCGGGCGGCCACCGGATCGATGCTCTGACCGGGGGGGGGTGCCAGGACGAAATCGGCGAAGCACTCGGGCAGCAACGTCGGCGGGCCGCAGAGCACCACATCGGCCCCGCAGGCGGTGAGGGCCCAGAGGTTGGAGCGGGCCACCCGGGAATGGAGCACGTCGCCGACGATGACGATGCGCCGGCCCCGCAGGCTCTCAGGAGTGGGGGCCTCGGGGCAGAAGTGCCGGGCCAGGGTGAACAGATCCAGCAGGCCCTGGCTGGGGTGGCTGTGCAGGCCATCACCCGCGTTGAGCACGGACACCCGCTCGCCACAGCGATCCAGGTCGCGGGCCAGGCTGTGGGGGACACCGGTGCAGCGGTGGCGCACCACCAGGATGTCGGCCCCCATCGCCACATAGGTGCGGGCGGTGTCCAGCAGGCTTTCCCCCTTGCTGAGGGAACTCGAGGAGGGGGAAAAGCTCTGCACCTCGGCCGACAGCCGCTTGGCCGCCAGCTCGAAGCTGGTGCGGGTGCGGGTGCTGGGCTCGAAGAACAGGCTGGTCATCAGCCGGCCCTGCAAAGCGGGCAACCGGCGCGCACCGGCCACCGGCAGGGCCCGGAAGCGCTGGGCCAGTTCGAGAACGGTGGCGAAGTCGGCGACCGAGAAGGACGCCAGGTCGAGCACGTGGCGGTGACTCCAGCCGCTCAAGGCGTCCTGCTGCCGTCGAATGTCCCAACCGTAGAGGCCAGCCTGGCGAGCAGCCCATCGTGGCGAGGGGTGCGATCGCCCCTGGCTCGCCGGCTGACGCTGCGGCTGCCGCGCAGGTACCAGCGCCAGGGCAGTTCCTGCCCTTGGGAGAGGCCGATGCGCTGGGTCTGCACCACCCCCGCCTCGTCGCCCTCTGGAGGCTGCTGCTGCTGCACCGCCAGCTCGCGCGGCCGGTGGGCCAGCCAGAGGCCCGAGGCCGGAGAGGCCACGGTGCCGTCATGGCCGCGGTCGAGGCCGAAACGGCGGGCCAGCAGGCCTGGCCCGGCGGCCACCCGCTCCGGTTCCCCCGGCAGGGCGGCCGCCCGCAGCAGCACCCCGTTGGCCCAGTCGCAGCGGCCGGTGACGACGTTGACGCAGTGATACATCCCGTAGGTGAGATACACGTAGAAACGGCCGGGCTCGCCGAAGAAAGTGGCGTTGCTGGCCGAACGGCGGCGGTAGCCATGGCAGGCCGGCTCCGATTGGCAGTAGGCCTCGGTTTCCACGATCACGCCCCAGAGCAACGCCCCATCGGCCTGGCGCTTCAGCAGCAGGCAGCCAAGCAGCTCCGGGGCCACCACCTCGGCGGGACGGGCAAAGAAGCAAGGGTCGATGGCGGCGGCCTCTGGGTCGTTCATGGGTGGCACCGCTGGGGAATGGTGCGGGGAAGCGGACCGGGTCCGCCGCGGGAGGGCCAGCGCCGCGTGGCGGGGCCAGAGTGGCCGCAGCCCTGCATCGCCAGGGGCCCGCCGATCGAGAGATCCTCCATGGAAACCGCCAGCTTCAACCTCGGCACCGTTCTGCTCGCCGTCAGCGGCCTGTTTGTGCTCACCACCCTCTACTTCGGCACCAAGGGCGGCTACTACGACACCGACGACTACGACGGCAACGGCACCGCTCACTGATCAGCGCTCACTGATCAGCGCCCACTGAGTTCGGTGGGCTGATCAGGGGCGACCGAGCCACTCCGCCTCGGGACAGTCGCCGGTGGTGGGGAGGTCGTCGGCATCGGCGGAGCGGCTCACGCAGGCCAACCGGGTGCTGACGGCCCCGATCGAGGCGAGGCGGACGCTCTCCTCCCAGCTGTGGCGCTCGTCGCCATCCTCGTCGTCGTAGCGGAGGGTGACCAGATCGCCTTCAATCTCTGCCACCAAAGCCCTCTCGATCCAGCGCTGCTGGTCCAGCAGGTAAACCCAGACCGGCCGCTGCTCCAGGCGGAATTGCTCGAGCTTGCGATGCAGCATCATGACGCCGCGGATAGGGTCCATCCTAGGCAGCACGGCGCCGGCCGCCATGTTCACCATGACCCGATCGATGCCCAGCACCGCACCAGGCCCCAGCACAGTTCCTGGCCCCGTCGCCGGCCGTGAGGAGATCCGGCTGCAGCTGCGCAGCTGGCCTGAGGTGGAGGCCTACCTGGCCCACTGCCGCGGGGTGATCGTGCCGCTGGGCTCCACCGAGCAGCACGGCCCCACCGGCGCCATCGGCACCGACGCCCTCACCGCCGAGGCGGTGGCCCTGGAGGTGGGACGGCGCACGGGTGTCCTGGTGACGCCCGCCCAGGCCTTCGGCATGGCCGAGCACCACCTGGGCTTCGCCGGCACGATCAGCCTGCAGCCCTCCACCCTGCTGGCCGTGCTCCACGACGTGGTGCTCTCCCTGGCGCGCCACGGTTTCGAGCGCATCTATGTGATCAATGGCCACGGCGGCAACATCGCCACGGCCCGGGCCGCCTTCGCCCAGGCCTATGGCACCGCGGCGGCCCGGGGCCTGCCGGGCGCCGAGCGCTTGCGCTGTCGACTGGCCAACTGGTTCACCGCAGGTCCAGTGATGCGGGAGGCCCGCGAACGCTATGGCGATCGGGAGGGACACCATGCCACCCCCAGCGAGATTGCCCTCACCCTGCATCTGGAGCCCAGCCTCCGCGCCAAGCAGCGGCCCCTGCCCGAGGCGGCACCCGCCGGGCCGATCCACGGCCCCGAGGACTTCCGCCGCCGCCATCCCGACGGCCGCATGGGCTCCGACCCCTTCCTGGCCACGGCCGACGACGGTGCCCGCTTCCTGGAGCTGGCGGCCGCGGCCCTCAGTGAGGACCTGGCCGCCTTCCTGGGGCCGGAAGGGGAGGCCGGTTAAGTTCAGGGCCTGAAGCGCGGAGCGACAATGCAGCGGATCACCGAAGAGGACGTGCGCAAGGTGGCCCAGCTCGCCCGCCTGGCGTTGCCCGAGGAGCGCATCGCCACCTACACCGGCCAGCTCGAACGGATCCTCGACTACGTCGCCCACCTCGAGCAGGTGGACACCGAAGGCGTGCCTCCCACCACCAGGGCCGTGGAGGTGGTGAACGTGACCCGCCCCGATGTGGTGGACCCCACGCCGGTGCGGGAGGAGTTGCTCTCTCTGGCTCCCCAGCGTGAGGGCGATTTCTTCCGGGTGCCCCGGATCCTGGCCGACTGAACCGATCCCGGCCGACGCAACCCTCAGCGCACTGGTGAGACGGCGGTGCGGTGCAGGAGCTCCAGCACCCGCCGGCGGGCATGGCGGGTGGGCATCAGCCTGGCGATGGGGCGCAGCCGGCTGCGGCGTTTCTTGTGGGAGCGAACGCCAAGGAAGATGTCGTAGAGGAAGTTGAGGCTGTCGGTGCGGCTCTCGAACAATCCCAGCCGCTGGGGCGAACCCTTCGCATCGAGAATCGGTTTGGTGGCGTGGTAGGCGGGCTGGTATTCGAACCAGGGGATCGACGGCCAGAGGTGATGAATCAGGTGATAGTTCTGACCCATGATCAGCCAGTTCATCAGCCTGCTGGGATAAACGCGGGCATTGTGCCAGCGGTTGCGGGACTGGAAGGGCCGGTGGGGCAGATAGTCGAAGAACAGGCCGAGGGTGACCCCCACCATCAGGGCCGGGGCGAACCAGCAGTTGAACACGAACGGCAGGAAGTTGTGGCGGGCGGCCGCCACCACGATGAACACGAACACCGTGCGGGCCAGCACCCACTCGAACAGCTCGTTGCGGCGCCAGAGGCGATGCCGGAAGAAAAAGACTTCGTGATAGAAGAATCGCGGCGCGATCAGCCACAAGGGACCGAAGGTGCTGACGATGTGATCCGGGTCGAGCTTCGGATCGTTGACGTGGGCGTGGTGCTGCAGATGCACCCGCGTGAACACCGGGAAGCTGAACCCCAGCAGCAGGGCGGCACCGTGGCCCATCACCGCGTTCCAGAAGCGGTGGGGATGGGCGGCGTTGTGGCAGGCGTCGTGGATCACGGTGCCCTCCAGGTGCAGGGCCAGGAAGCCCAGGGCCAGCAGGGGCGGCAGGGGCCAGCCGCCCACGAACCAGCCCCAGATCGTCAGGGCCGCCAGGCCGTAGCCCGCCAGGAACAGACCCACCGTGGGGTTCCAGGCCGCGGGCGGATCGAGGAATTCCCTCGGGACGCTGCGCCGCGGCACGGCCGTGGTCGCGGCCACGGCGGCGGACGAGGGTGCCAGCGTGTCTGTCATGACCTGGGCCAGCTCTGGAGTCCCAAAGGAGGACCCAGATTACGGAAGACGCCCCGTCGCCGCGACTGGGGCCAGGCAGGAACCGTCACGGCTGGTTGGGGCCGACTGGCAGGGTGGGGAGGTTGGCGGTGACGTCCACCAGGGGGAACTCTGCGGAGCCCCAGCCATCGGGGGGCAGCAGCGACGGGGCGCTCGGGCCCGGGGCCGCAGCGGCGCCAGCGGCAAAGGCACCGTCGGTCCAGGCCAGCAGCAGCCCCCGCAGCGACCCGCCCCCCTGCTCGTAGGTGGAGCGCAGGTTGAAGTGGTCACCATCTTTGGCCAGCACCAGTCGGTGGCCGCCGCCGGCGTTGCGCGCCTCCAGCGCCATGGGCCTGAGGGCCTCGGGCCCCGAGGGCACCACCCAGTCGCGGCTGCCGCTCACCACCAGTGCCCGCGCAGTCATGGTGCGGGCTGAGCCATGGTCAAACAACAGCGACATCGGCGGACTGACCGCCACCACCGCCTTGACGCGGGGATCGACCAGGCCGGCCTGGTCGGCCGAGGTGAGAAAACTGCACTGCAGCACCCAGCTGATGTTGCGTTCTGGGTTGGTGACGTCCTTGCAGAAGCGATTGAGCAGGGCCGCGCTGGGACGGGCGCCGGCCAGCTGCAGCACCGTGGTGGCGCCATAGGACTGGCCCATCGCCACGACGTTGTCGGTGCGCAGGCCCGCCGGCAACGCCAGGCTGCCCGCCGCCGCCGCATCGATCACCGCGCCCATGTCCATGGGCCGCAGCTTCAGGTCCTCCGGCTTGGGGGGCGGCATCTGGCCGGAGAGCATGGCCTGCTGCTGCGACCGGTCGCTGCCGGGGTGGCGGGGCAGCAGCACCGTGTAGCCATGGCTGGCCAGGTGCTGGCCCCAGCCCTCGAAGCTCTCGGGATCGTCCCAGAGGCCGTGGGAAATCAGCACGAGGCGGCCATTGGCGCCTGATTCGGGCTGAATGGTGACCACCTGCAGGGGGTTGGGGCGGTGGGTGACGGGGATCGCCAGCTCCTGCCGTTTCACCGCCAGCGGGCCGGCCTGGATGAGGGCCTGGTTGATCCCGGCGGCGGGCAGGGAGGTCACCAGGTCGTTGCCCAGGCGTTGCTGGTTGGTGAGTCGATCGATGGCCAAGACCACCCGCTGCAGATCCACCGAAGCGCTCTTGCCGGGCAGGGCCTCGAGCACCTCCAGCAGGTTCAGGCTCCCCTTCGCCTGGCTGGTGGCCAGCGAGGCGGCCAGCTCCTTGCTGTCCATCGGCTGACGCACCCCCTCCACCAGCACCACCGAAGAGAGCAGCAACAACACCTGGTTGACCAGGGGCGACCCCACCGACTGCTCGGCGAAGGCCTTGATCGGCAGGGGGAGGGGGGTCTGGAACCCCTGCACCAGCCGGCGGCCGATCGCCCCATCGGTGGCCCGGTCCAGCTCGGCGAGATCGCTGTCGCCGGAGAGCAGTTTGCGCTGATCCCGGAGCTCGCTGAGCTGGATCGTGAATGGGGTATCGATCAGGGGAAGCATCAGCTGGATCTCTTCCAGCGCCTGGCCAGGAGCCCCCGCCAGCAAGGACCCTGCGCCCAGGAGCAGCGCCGTGAGCTGGCGGAGAGGGCTCTTCATGCTTTTGTTCCCGATGGTTGGAGCGTAGGTGTGTCGTCTGTGCGACACCCCTGGGCCGGCCTGGATCGCTGTTCGATGCCCACCGGGGGACTTGAACCCCCACGACCTGAGCCACTGGAACCTAAATCCAGCGCGTCTACCAATTCCGCCAGGTGGGCGCTTGGGAACTCTAGACAGGCAGGCCGGATCCACCCGAAGGAACCCGCCCCGTCGTCACCGCCCAGAATGGGCCCAGACGTCACCACGGCCATGCTTGCCACCCTCGGAGGCTTCCTGGCCCTGCTGCTCGGGCTGCTGCTGCTGCTGCTGCCCCTGCTGGCCTCCGAACTGAGTCGGGCCAGGGATTCGGTCTGGGGGGCCGTGGTGCTGCTGCTGGGCCTGGTGCTGGTCACCAGCGCCGAGCGACTCACGGGCGCACCGATGCTGGCGGTGCTCTGCGGCGGCCTGCTGATCGGCCGGCTCGGCGTGGAGGTGGGCCAGGGCCGCTGGCGCTTGCTCAGTGAGGAGGAGCGCCAACGGCTCTGGTCCGTGGAGCGCTGGCAGACCAGCCTCAGCCAGCTCGGGGCCTCCCTCGGCCGCCTGCTGCAACTGGCCAGCGGCGTGGTGGCCGGGCTGGGGTCCTGGCTGGCGGAACGGCGCGCGGCCCGCCCCGCCAGCACCAAGCGCTGGGTGCGGCCCGAAGCGGAAGCGGCGCCGGCAGAGGTGGCGCCGGCAGGGATCGAGACGCCTGCGGTAACGGTGGACGATCCCCCCGTGGTCAGCGGCTTCGAGGCGATCGACGCCCTGCTGGAGCAGGCGGCTCCAGAAGTCCTGCCCGAGCCGGCGACGTCGGTGGAAGGGGAGGGTCTCGGCGAGGCGGGATAATCCAGCCTTCTCGCGCCCCGGCGACGTGACGGCAAGCCCGGCGTCCTACAAGGACACGCTCAACCTGCTGCAGACGCCCTTCGCGATGCGGGCGAACGCCAAGGTGCGGGAGCCGGAACTCCAGGCGTTCTGGAAGGCGCACGATCTGTATGGGCGGCTGAGCCGCGGCAACCCGGGCGAACCCTTCACCCTCCACGATGGACCGCCCTACGCCAACGGCGCCCTGCACGTGGGGCACGCCCTCAACAAGATCCTCAAGGACATCATCAACAAGCACGCCCTGCTGCAGGGCAAGCGGGCCCGGTTCGTGCCGGGGTGGGACTGCCACGGCCTGCCGATCGAGCTGAAGGTGCTGCAGGGCCTGGGCAGCGAGGAGCGGCGGCAGCTCACCCCAATCGACCTGCGACGCCGGGCCCACGCCTACGCCCTCGAGCAGGTGGAGGGCCAGATGGGCGGCTTCCGGCGCTGGGGCATCTGGGCCGACTGGGACGAGCCGTACCTGACCTTGAACAAGGCGTACGAAGCGGCCCAGATCGCCGTTTTCAGCAGGATGGTGCTGGCCGGCCACATCTACCGGGGCCTCAAGCCGGTGCACTGGAGCCCCAGCTCCCGCACCGCCCTGGCCGAAGCCGAGCTGGAGTACCCCGACGGCCACACCTCCCCCAGCGTCTACGTGGCTTTTCCGGTGGTGGAGCTGCCGGACCCCGTGGCAGGGCTGCTGGCGGCGGCCGGCATCGACGGACCCACCGATGCGGCCCACCGGGAGCAGCTGTTCGTGGCCATCTGGACCACCACCCCCTGGACCCTGCCGGCCAACCTGGCGGTGTCGGTGAATGGCCAGCTCGACTACGCCATCTGCCGCGACGGCACCACCAACGGCGGCACCCCCCGCTATCTGGTGGTGGCCGCCCAGCTGGTGGAGCAGCTGCGCACCAGCCTGGAGCGCCCGCTCGAACCGCTGCTCACCCTCAAGGGGGCCCAGCTGGAGGGGATCCAGTACCGCCATCCGCTGCTGGATCGCACCAGCCCGGTGGTGATCGGCGGCGACTACATCACCACCGAAACCGGCACCGGCCTGGTGCACACGGCCCCGGGCCACGGCGTCGACGACTTCCACACCGGCAACAAGTACGGCCTGCCGGTGCTCTGCCCCGTGGACGAGGCCGGCACCCTCACCGCCGAGGCGGGCCCCTTCGCCGGGCTCAACGTGCTCAAGGACGCCAACCCGGCGATCATCACCGCCCTGCGGGACGCCGGCCTGCTGCTGGCCGAGCAGCGCTACGAACACCGCTACCCCTATGACTGGCGCACCAAGAAACCGACCATCTTCCGGGCCACCGAACAGTGGTTCGCCTCCGTCGATGGCTTCCGCGCCCAGGCCCTGGAGGCGATCGCGGCGGTGGAGTGGCTGCCGGCCAGCGGCCGCAACCGCATCGAGGCCATGGTGCGCGACCGGGGCGACTGGTGCATCTCCCGCCAGCGCTCCTGGGGGGTGCCGATCCCCGTCTTCTATCACCGCGAGACGGGCGAGGTGCTGCTCAACGCCGACACCCTGGCCCATGCCGAGGCGCTGATCGCCGAGCACGGCGCCGATGTCTGGTGGGAACGGGACGAGGCGGGACTGCTGCCGCCGGCCTGGGCCGACCAGGCCGACCAGTGGCGCAAGGGCACCGACACCATGGATGTCTGGTTCGACTCGGGCTCCTCCTGGGCCGCCGTGCTCGAAGGCCGGGGACTGGGCTACCCCGCTGATCTGTATCTCGAGGGCTCCGATCAGCACCGCGGCTGGTTCCAGAGCAGCCTGCTCACCTCGGTGGCCGTGAACGGCCAGGCCCCCTACCGCCGGGTGCTCACCCACGGCTTCACCCTCGATGAGAAGGGCCGCAAGATGAGCAAATCCCTCGGCAATGTGGTGGATCCGCTCGTGCTGGTCGAGGGGGGCAAGAACGAGAAGCAGGAGCCGGCCTACGGCGCCGATGTGCTGCGGCTGTGGGTGAGCTCGGTGGATTACTCCGCCGACGTTCCCCTGGGTCCGGGGATCGTCAAACAGTTGGCGGATGTGTACCGCAAGGTGCGCAACACGGCCCGCTACCTGCTGGGCAACCTGCACGATTTCGTGCCGGCGGAGCATGCCGTGCCGATCTCGGATCTGCCCCTGCTCGACCGCTGGATGCTGCAGCGCACCACCAGCCTGATCGAGGAGGTGAGCGCCGATTTCGAGCGCTTCGAGTTCTACCGCTTCTTCCAGGCCCTGCAGAACTTCTGCGTGGTGGATCTCTCCAACGTCTATCTCGACATCGCCAAGGATCGCCTGTATGTGAGTGCGGCGGGGGACGCCCGGCGGCGCAGCTGCCAGACCGTGCTGCACCTGGTGGTGGAACGGCTGGCGGGGCTGATCGCGCCGGTGCTCTGCCACATGGCCGAGGACATCTGGCAGAACCTGCCCTACCCGGTGGCCGAGGCGTCGGTGTTCGAGCGTGGCTGGCCCACGGTGCCGCCGGCCTGGGCGGCGCCGGAGCTGGTGGCGCCGATGCAGCGGATCCTGGAGCTTCGCGCCCAGGTGAACCGGGTGCTGGAGGGCTGCCGGGGCCGCGGCGAACTGGGCGCCTCCCTCGAGGCCCAGGTGCAGCTGGAGCTGGCGGACACCAGCCCCTTGGGAGAGGCCCTGGCCCTGCTGGCCGCCAGCCCCCACCCCGACGTCGACAACCTGGCCGACTGGCTGTTGGTGTCGGGCCTGCGCCTTGGCGGCCCGCCATTGGACGCGATCCTGGCGGAGATCGGGGAGGAGGGCGTCACGGTGCGGATCGCCCGGGCGACGGGCAGCAAGTGCGAGCGCTGCTGGCACCACGAGGACGACATCGGTGCGCACCCCAGCCATCCCAGCCTGTGCGGGCGCTGCGTGGGTGTGCTGGAGCGCCAGGGGGTGGGCACGGCCTGATCGATCAACTCCCTGGCCCAACTTGGCCTCTGCAGTGATACCTCCAGGTACCGATGACATCCATCATCCCTGGAAAATCTGGTGATATCGTGATGACTGAATGACACCGTTCAGCCTTTTCGTTGTCCGCTCACCCCATGCGCTGCCCAAAGGGATAAGGTATGTCCAAGCTCTCTTGGCAGGACATGCTGAACGGGCCAGCTTTCTTCATCAATCTCGATCGCCGGCCGGAACGCTGGCAAAGCAACTTCGATCAACTACAATCGGCTGGATTCAGCAGCATCCATCGCTAGCCTGCGTTCGATGGTGCAACAGGGAATGTGAAGGAAAGCCTGAGGAGCTTCGGGATCGACACGCTGGCGGACATCGACCATTTTCTGAGCCTGCCGGGTGCCCAGGGTTGTTCCGTTTCCCAGCTGAGGCTGCTACAGCACATTCTTGATCAAGGCTATCCATTCGCAAGCATCTTTGAAGACGACATCAGGTTCTCCAGGCACTGGCAGCGGTTGGCACCGGCCTACAGGAAGGCGACGCCTGAAAACGTCGACCTGTTGCACCTGGGATCGCAGATTCAGTACGACAGCCTGCATCGGTGGCACCCGGCTCGGCGACTGAATCGATCCAGGCGGCTGACCCGCTTCAGCCTGAAGGCATGGCCCTGGCCATCACGACTGCTGGGCGATGTGGTGCAGGGGCCCGTGTATTGCCTGCATGCGATCACCATCACGCGCAAAGGATGCCAGCAGCTGATGCAGTTTCTGACGACACAACGGATTGGAATTTACATTCCGGACTGCATGATTCATGCTGCCATGGCCGGACGGGAACACATCTCAGGATTCCCGCTCCGCTGGTGTGCCTGGAATGCCGGACGACTTCTCCTGACGGATCAAGAAAGGGGGACCAATCCACACTGGGTGCGCCGCAACTGTGGCCTGGTCCATCAGGACGAGGCCTTCGGTACGGATATTCAACCGCGCGCGGAGAGTGGACCGGTCTGAGGTCGGCTGCGACCGTTCCTTCAACAGTGGAACCAGCTGGGCGCCAAGGCTGAAGGCCCCTGCCAGCAGGCCGACCAGGGCGATCGTCACGCTCCACAGCTGAACCGGCCGCAGGGCCCCGAGCAGATCAAGGACGGACATCTCGGCAGGATTCAGCACCTGCAGCCCTGGCCTGGCCGGCCCGGCCGGCGGCGCTCCCATCTCCAGCACCTTGTCCTTCCAGTCGGCCAACACCCCATTGAATTCATTGGAGCTGAGCGCGGTCGCCTCCAGGGGCAGGGTCTGCACGTACCAGTCGTAGCCCGATTCCAGCAAGCCTTCGGCCTTCAGGCCCGCTTCCACGATGACGAGCAGCGGCAGATGCTTCGTATAGGCCATCGCCGCTTCGATCTGATTCCAGGGTGTCGGCAGTCGGGTATCTGTGAGGCTCACCTGGCGCGGGCAGCCGCGCTTGTCGAGGCCGGCGGGGAAGTAGGAGCGCTCCAGGGCGATGACGACGATCCCGGAGCAATGCTCCATCAGCTCGGTGATGGCCTTCAGGGGCGCATCGGCGCTGAAGGTGTTGCGACCGACCGTTTTCGGGGTCAGCGATTCGCTGCGCAGGCGATCCTCGATCAAACGCACAAACGACTCCTGCTCCGCTGTGGCGGTGGCGCCCACACTCACGAAGATGAGTTTCTCCTCCATGGGTTGGAACCCATCACTGATCGGAGGGTAGTGGTGTCGTCGCTGCCATGCCCGTGTCAGAGGCCCAGATCGGACAGGCCCGGGTGATCGTCGGGGCGGCGGCCGAGGGGCCAGTGGTACTTCCGATCGCTTTCCTGAATGGGGAGGTCGTTGATGCTGGCGATGCGGGTGTGCATGAAGCCCTGATCATCGAACTCCCAGTTTTCGTTGCCGTAGGAGCGGAACCAGTGGCCGGAATCGTCGTGCCATTCGTAGGCGAAACGGACGGCGATGCGGTGGCCGTGGAAGGCCCAGAGTTCCTTGATCAGGCGATAGTCGAGCTCCCGGGCCCATTTGCGGGCCAGAAACTGCTCGATGGCCGCGCGGCCGCTGACGAACTCGGCGCGGTTGCGCCAGATGCTGCCTGGGCTGTACGCCAGCGCCACCCGGGCCGGATCGCGGCTGTTCCAGCCATCCTCGGCCAGGCGCACTTTGGTGGCGGCCGATTCGGCATCGAAGGGGGGCAAGGGGGGCCGGGGGGCTTCCGGAGCGGTCATCGAAGCGGCGATTCCACAAGGATGAAAAGGCTAAATCAGGTTTCCAGGATGTCCGGCGTTGTCCGATGAAGGGCTGGCTTCCAAAGGGAATCGCGCCGCGGTTAGCCCGCTCTCTGCGCACCACAATCGGCTTCAGTGCCGCCATCGGGTGTCCGCCTGCCGCCGCCGCTGCCGATGGAAAAAGACAAGCCACGCACCACTGGCGTGGGTGCCGAAGCCGGAAGGCTGGTACGGTCAGCCCCATGACGATCACTCCCCCGTAGTCCACCGCCACCGTGCCTGCACCCGGTCGGCCCGCGGCCGGGAGACCTGAAAGGGATTGATCCGTCCAAGCTTTTCCATGACCTTCTCCATCAAGGAGTGGTGGGGCCAGCCCCACCGCGACATCCTCTCGGGCCTGGTGGTGGCCTTCGCCATGATTCCGGAGGCGATCGCCTTTTCCGGCATCGCCGGGGTGGACCCCAGCGTGGGCCTGTTCGGGGCCTTCCTGTTGTCGGTGACCCTGGCAGTGGTGGGGGGCCGCACGGCAATGATCACCTCCGCCACCGGCTCCACGGCCCTGCTGATGACGGGCCTGGTGCAGCAGGGTGAACTGCTGGGGAAGGGGCTCGGCCTTCAGTACCTGCTGGCGGCGGGACTGCTCACCGGGGTCTTCCAGATCGCCTGGGGCTACCTGCGGCTGGCCCACCAGATGCGCTTCGTGCCGCAGCCGGTGATGGCGGGGTTCGTCAATGCCCTGGCGATCCTGATCCTGCTGGCCCAGCTGCCCCAGCTGGGGCTCGATGTCTTTCACCCGGAGACGGTGGTGGTCGAGGCCGGCCAGCTGCCGGCGGTGTGGGCGTTGATGCTGCTCACCCTGGCGATCATCTACCTGCTGCCGCGCCTCACCCGGGTGGTGCCGTCGGCCCTGATCGCCATCCTGATCACCACCGGGATCTCGATCGGCCTGGGGCTCGATCTGCCTACGGTGGCGAGCCTGGGCACGCTGCCCGCGGGCCTGCCTCGGTTCGCCCTGCCCCAGGTGCCCCTGAGCTTCGGCACGCTGGGCCTGATCCTGCCCACGGCCCTGGCCATCTCGCTGGTGGGGCTGATGGAGACCTTCCTCACCCAGGACATCCTCGACGACCTCACCGACCAGACCAGCCACAAGAACACCGAGGCCCGGGGCCAAGGCATCGGCAACATTGTCAGTTCCCTGTTCGGCGGCATGGCCGGCTGCGCGTTGGTGGGGCAGTCGGTGATGAACGTGGGCTACGGCGGCCGCACGCGGCTGTCGACGCTGGTCTCGGGGGTGAGCCTGCTGGCGATGATCCTGCTGGCCCGCGATTGGGTGAACCAGATCCCGATGGCCACCCTGGTGGGCGTGATGGTGATGATCGCCATCAACACCGCCAACATCGGTTCGATCACGGGGATCCGGCGGATTCCCAAGAGCGACACCGCCGTGATGCTGCTCACCGTGGGAATCACCGTGATCACCCACAACCTGGCGATCGGCCTGCTCGCCGGTGTGGCCCTGGCCGGGATCCTGTTCAGCCGCAAGGTGGCCAAGGTGATCGCCGTCGAGAGCCGTCTCGTCGACGCGGGCCATCGGCTCTACACGGTGCGCGGCCAGCTGTTCTTCGTGAGCAGCATCTACTTCCGGGCGGGTTTCGAGATCCACGAACACCCGGCCAGGGTGACGATCGACATGGCCGACGCCCACATCTGGGACCAGAGCGGCGTCGCCGCCCTCGATCAGGTGATCCGCCGGCTCAAGCTGGGTGGCAGCGTGGTGGAGGTGGTGCACCTCAACCGCGAAAGCACCGATCTGTTCGCCCGCATCGGCCATGCCGAGGAAGCCGGTGGCGGCGGTGGTGCGCTCGGCTCGCTGCAGTGAGCCAGCCTGGAGAGCCCTAATAGGGGATCGCGTAGGTGTTGCCCCGCTCGCAGAGCACGACGACGCCAACAAACACTGCCGACGAGGACCAGGAGCAATTGTGGGTTGCTCATGGCGAAAGGATGGGCTTCATGGAATAGATTTTGAGCGGGAGCACCTGGCGCTCTCCATCACCAGGCCACACGGTGCTGGGGATGCAGATGCCATCCTTACGGTGGTGGTTCTGGTGCGTGGTGGTGCTAGCTAATCAGTGTCTTGACCTGGGGCGCCGGCGCTCCACGAAGTAGACCTTCCACACTTAAGTCCTCATCAATATCTGGCCAATAGATTCCAAAGCCAGCCCCTGCAATCTCCCAATTCACACGCTCCTGAGAGGTGGCGTGCAGAAGACGGGGATACCAGGCGAGAGGCACCGAAATGGCTCGTCCATCATCCAGGTCGACAGTCAGCTTGTCTTCTGTGCAGGCAACGCCTGTGACCCGCTCGCCAGGGTTAGCCATGAAACTCCTCCCATGCTTTCAGCAGGATAGCTCTGTTCTTGCTGACCAGCCGCTCAATCTCACGAAGCTCGTTGGCCTTAAAACCAAGGCTGGAGGAAAGTGCGACAGGAGAGAGCCAGACTTTGCATGATGCCTGATCTCTATCCACATGAACATGAGGAGGTTCGTTTGGCACGTGACTGTAGAAGTAGAACCTGTACGGGCCGCTTCTGAGGATTGTCGGGATCCGTCATCACATCATCAACTCAACGATAGCCGGCTCAGGCCTGCGCAGGGATATCGACCATTGCCCGATGGCCTACCGCCTTCAATAGGGAATCGAGTAGGTGTTCCCCCGCTCGCTGCGCACCAGGAAGGCTGACGAGATCTGCCGGTAAGTGGCCAGGGTGGTGCGGCCATTGCTGGGCTCGGTGATCAGCAACTTTCCGCATTCCTCCTGATCCCCCGAGCCGCAGGTCCAGGGCTCGCCCACCTTCTCCATCTCGATCTGCTTGCCATCGGAGCGGAAGGTGACCGTGAACGAGGTGGAGCCGCCCGCGACCTGGCAGGCTTCGGATCGGCCGTTGAAGCTGCAGGTCTGCCAGGCGGTCTGGGCGTGGGCTGCCGGGAGGGCCGGGAACACCAGGGCGGCAACGGCACACAGGGCCACCAGGGGGGATCGTATCGGGCAGGGGCACCGGGGAAGTCCACTCTGGCCCCCGCCGAGCCCAGAGCCGCCCTATCAATACCGCAGCGCATCAACGCTCAAGGTCACCCGCACGCAGGATGACGATCAACACATCCAGGAGTTCAGACATTTCCACACGATTCAAGGTGCCGACCACTCCAGAAATGATGAGGCAGGCCTGCATTTAACTTGCGACAGGTCGGAATAGGGAAAGGGAATGAGTATGCCTCACCTATTGCAGGTGGGCCCATGCAGCTTCCTCTTCTGAGTTCAGCCAGTCGGCCGCCAGAGCCGTTTCACTCAAGACAACTCCGCTGATGACAGACTCAGGATCATCACTGGGAACAGAAACGAACACCTTGGACCCCGTCTTCAGATGGACAGGATTCTGGATTCGCATACGCCCACCTGTTTCAACAAGAGCCTCAAATATGTTTTCCATTGGAAGTGGGTCGGTTGGCCTACGCCAGCGCTCGCCCAGCATAACTCCAATGTTGACGATTTGAAAGCAATCTCTAGCACTGCTCCTGAGGTGGGTGGTTGAAGTGTCACAACGTCTACGGTTTGGCCAGAGGAATCATTTGTCGTCCATGACGGCGATAGATCTGGAAATCACTATCCGTCGTCAGAAGTAACGGAGAGTCGTTGATCTCTGCCAGGCGAATCAATGCGGCATCCGCCAGAGAAGCAGGGACATTCTCATAGCGCTTGAAAAGTGCACTTACAGAGCCTATCTGCTCCTGGAGTACGAAAGGCAATTGAACGACTCCTCGCTCAATGAACTGCAGGGCCAACGCAGGATCAAAACCGGAGCGCCTGAGCAGAAAGCAGGTCTCAGCGACCACAGCCTCACAGCTCAGCAGTGGAGGCGGCAATCGCCTGAACTGCTCAATAGCCCATTTGTGATGGGTGTCGTTGCGACTCAACAGCGCCACCCAAGGTCCCGTATCAAGCAGAACCGTCATGAACGATTCGCCCCGAAATCAGCCAGGAAGGCAGGGTTGGTTGACAGATCGGCGGGCCCGCCTTCGCAACAGCCCACGAGATCGGCCAACAGATCAGCCGCGGAGGGTGGTGCTGCGTCATCCACGCCCTGCTCTGAGGATTGGAGAAACGCCGTCAACGCGCGTCGAACCAATTCAGACTTGCTGAGATGGCGCCGTTGAGCCTGCTCCGTGAGCTGCGCATCAAGGGCCTCGGTCAACTTGAGCGAGATCACCGCCATGGCAAGCACCGAGCCATCGACGACCCGATCCTACCTGCTGCCAGGCTGTATTACGGCTCAGCCCCCCAACCCACGGCAGGCGCGCAGCACCACATCGGCGCAGCGGCCGTAGGTGGCGGTTCGCCAGGCGGGGCTGTCGATCAGGAAGGCATCGCGCACCTGGCGGCGGATCGCCTCCCGGTCGGGGGTGGGGCGATCGGGCACGGCGTGCAGCCAGGCATCGGCACGCAGGGCCGCCAGCACCTGATCGATCGGCCGGGTGCCGAACTCCAGGGCCAGGTAGGTGCCCGAGCCCGTGCGCTGCAGCATCAGCCAGGTGACGGCGACGAACCAGAACTGGACGCCGGCGAACAGGAGGGTCTGGCCCAGCCAGAGCCAGCGGAAGCCCGGCCGCCGCAGCAGGGATCCGCCCACGGCCTTCCCGCTCACAGCCGCCCCACCCGCTCAGCGAAAGGCCGCAGCTGCAGCGCCTCGCGCCACTCCTGTGGAGGCCGGGCCCAGCCCTCCTCCCAGCGCTGGGCGAACAGGGGCTTCGCCTCCAGGCCCATCTGCAACCCAATACGGGTCGCCTCCACCAGCTCCGGCAGCAGCTCGGGGGCCCCGAGGGTGGCCGACAGCAGGGCCTGGGCCGTGAGCACGGCCCCCAGGGGGTAGGGGAACTGGGTGAGATGGAAGGCCTGCAGGCCGATCTCGCCCGTCACCGTGGTGTCGAAGCCGGTGACCACGTGCCAGAGGTCGTGGGTCTGGCTGAGCCGCAGCTCCACATAGGCCGCGTCGGTGCTGGGCGCCATGCCGGCATGCAGGTTGGGGTCGTAGCCCAGCCGGGCCAGCGACGCCGCATACGCCTGGCCGAGGCTGCCCTCGGGCATGTTGGCCAGCTGCTCCAGGTCGTGGGCCGGGGGGGGGATCGAGCGCGCCTCGATCAGGGCGGCGCAGGCCGGATCGCGGCGCAGCTGCTCGGCCATCAGGGCATAGGAGGGCGTCTCCAGCAGGGCCTCAGCCAGGGCCCCCACCAGCTCGAGGTCGGTGTCGCCGCCGGTCATGGCCACGAACGTGCCGAGGACCCGGAACAGCTGGGGCGGCAGCTCCTGGGCCTCGAACGACGCCGCGGTGGGCGCGGGGGTGGGGCGGAAAACGGCAGTGGTCATCGGGGTGAACACGAAAGAACATGAGCAGTCCTCACGTCCGAGAAATTATGAGCATCCCTCGCCTTTGCCAATGAGATGCGAGGATCGCTCAGGTTTTCAGGATGGGTCGCTTCCCGTCATGGCCAACGCACCCGCCACCCCCGGCGAGCCCTCGCCCCTGCGCCGCCAGCCCCGCCAGGCCCGCAGCCAGGAGCGGGTGCGGCGGATCCTGGCGGCGGCCGAGGAGCTGTTCGTGACCGGCGGCGTCGGCAGCACCACCACCAACGCCATCGCCGCCAAAGCCGGGGTGCCGATCGGCTCCCTCTACCAGTTCTTCCCCGACAAGGGGGCCATCCTGCGCAGCCTCGCCCAGCTCTACGCCGAGCAGCTGCACGGGCTGCTCACGGCCTTCTTCGACCGGGGGGACGGCCGCTGCCTCTCGCTGGAGGCCTCGATCACCGCCGCGGTGGCCCTCACCGATCGCTTCTTCCGCGACCACCCCGGCTACCCGGCCATCTTCCTGGATGTGCAGACCGCCACCCCCGAGCTGCTGGCCATCGAGGCGGAGGCCGACGTCCGGCTGATCAACGACTGGAGCGGCCTGATCGCCCTCAAGGCCGCCGCCGAGGGGTCCGACCTCAGCGCGGAGGAGGGCCACCTGATCGCCTGGGTGCTGGTCAAGACCGTCGGCCACCTGCTCTGGCTGGCGGCCACCCAGGAGCAGGGCCGCCGCGACCGGCTGGTGGCCGAATGCGGCGACCTGGCCATCGCCTACCTGCGTCGGCGGCTGGCGCCCGGCTGATCAGGCCCAGAGCGACTCCAGGGTGTAGGGGCCGCCCTCCTTGACCCAGAAGGAGCCGTCGAGAAAGCGTTGGCTCCGGTCGAGCCCGTCGATCGCCTCCATGTCTTCAGGAGCCAGCTCGGCCTCGGCGGCGGCGAGGTTCTCGGCCAGGCGCGCCGGCGACACCGACTTGGGGATCACCGCCGTGCCCCGCTGCAGGGCCCAGGCCAGCACCACCTGGGCCGGCGTGAGGTCCCGCCGGGTGGCGATCGCCGTGATCGTGGAGTCCTCCAGCAGCACCGGCTGGCCGGGAGGCCGCATCTGGGGGGGCAGGCCCGGGGTGCCCAGGGGCGAATAGCCCGTGAGGTGCACGCCATGGGCCTCGCAGAAGGCGAACAGCCCCTTCTGCTGCAGATAGGGATGCAGCTCCACCTGGTTCATGGCCGGCCGGAGGCGCGCCTGCCCCAGCAGGCTGTAGAGGCTGGCCATGCCGAAGTTGCTGACGCCGATGTGGCGGCACAGGCCCCGCTCCACGGCCGCTTCCATCGCCGCCCAGGTGGCCGCGAGGGGCTGGGTCTCAAGCGACACCAGATCCTCGGCACCCTCGGGCATCAGCACGCCCGGCCGGAAGGCCACGGGCCAATGGATGAGATAGAGGTCGAGGTGGTCGAGCTGCAGATCGGCCAGGGTGCGCTCCAGGGCCGGGGCCACGTCCTCGGGGGCATGGGCGTTGTTCCACAGCTTGGAGGTGATCCAGAGGTCGTCGCGCCTCACCGGGCCGGAGCGGATCGCTGCCGCCAGGGCTTCGCCGATCTCCGCCTCATTGCCGTAGATGGCGGCGCAGTCGATGTGGCGGTAGCCCAGCTGCAGCGCCGCCGTCACCGCCGCGCCCACCTCCCCGGGAGGGGCGTTCCAGGTGCCCAGGCCAAGCATCGGCATCGCAGCGCCGTCTTCGAAGTGGAGTGTCTTCAAGGCGGTGAACCCCAGGTGCCCATCACTCCACCCTGGCCTTGGCACGGAAGTCAACCAAAGCGAAGCGCCGGGCCTGCGGCTTCTGCGATTCGATCACCAGCTGCAGACGCTCCCCCTGCCGTCCGACTCGGCTTTCGACCACCTTGTCGACCTCCTGGCCCTGGCCGTCGAGCACAGCGAACGTCACCTGGATGTCGCCGCAGGGACGCTCCAGGCAGGCGACTTCCATCACATCGATGAGGCCGCCGCCATAGAGGCGGGGCTTGCGGCAGATCCCCTGGCAGCGGCGGGTGAACACCCCCTGATCCGATTCCACCCAGCCATCGGCGAGCAGGTCCTGGCGGCTCTCGCCCCTGCCGCCGGCGGCCGGCTTCTCGGCCAGGGACGCCCGCAGGCCGGCCGCCATCCAGCCGGCGCCGAAGCCCGCCGCCACGAGCACCAGGGCCAGCAGCCGCTGCAGGAACGGAAACCGGGAGGGACCGGACGCCGGGGGAAGGGCCGGCGGCGAAGGGGGGCGTCCCCCGGGGGGCACCGGTTCCATCTCGACGATCAGGTCGTCAATGGTCTTCCCGCTCGCCGCGTTCGGCTCGCTCTTGCCGGTCCTTGCCATCGTCGTAGGCCATCAGTGAACGGAACATCAACCCGCCGCCACTGCCGATCAGGGCGAACATCGTCAGCAGGTTCCAGAGCGAGGTGGGCTGGAAGCTCATGATCAGGGTCTGCAGGATCCCCACCGCCAGGGCCGCCACCGAGGCCAGCACCAGGAACCAGCCCCAGCGCTGGTTGCGCAGGGCAAACAACAGACACACCCCGATCGTCAGCGGGATCAGCAGCAGGCCGAAACCGCCGCCCAGGCCCTGGGAGAAGCCGAAACCGCCGCCCCAGCCGCCGCCCCAGGCCGCACCGGCACCACCCCAGCCGCCCGCGGCGCGCCGCCCGAAGCGAAGGCCCAGGCCCATCGGCACGGAGCTGACCATCACCTGGTTGAAGAACAGGAACGCGCCCATCGAAAAGAGCACACCTCCCAGCAGGAAGGTGAAAAAGTCCCGGATCGGATCCCTCGAGCCCATGCCCTCTCTGCCACCACGGTCATGGTGGCCAGGGCCTCAGGGTTTGTCTGCCAGGAACGCTCAGCCGGCCGGCCGGCAACCCTCGAACCACATCACGTGGCGGGCATGGTCGTAATCCTTGTACTGGCCCGTCAGCTGGATGCCCTGGCGGCCAGACAACTGATCTGGGTCAGGAAGCGGAACTTGCCGAACTTCAGGGCCAGATCGTTGGTGGACCTTGGAATGTCGTAGTCGATGCGATAAGCGCCACCGTCTTTGGTGACATAGGCCACCCGGCCCTTGATCGTGAAGGTTTTTCCCTGGTAGCGGGAGGGAATCGTGGCCGCGTTGGTGTCGGCTTCCTGGGAGATCTGCTGCGACAGCATCAAGGCCTCGATGACGACCGGGGCGGCCGACGCCATGGCCCCCCGGCTGCGCTCTGCGGCGGCGATGCCTTCGGAGCCACCCTTCAAGGCGCCCAACATGGCGCACAACTCGGTGCGGGCGCCATTGGCACCGGCCAACATGCCAGCCGGGAGTTTGGCCTCCATCTTGACCGTGGCGGCACCCGCCGCCGACTGGGCCGTGGCGATGATCGGGAACGGCCTGGCAGCACCCGATCGGGGCTGCTCCAGCAACAGGCTGCCATCGTCAGCCTCTTCACTGAGGATGTCGTAGCCCCGGCCGGCAGCAATGCCGCGCAGCTGGCGAATCGCCACCGGCACAGACAGGTCGTCGACGCTGACTGCCGCGTTGAAACAAATCCCGGACAGGGGGTTGCCGACCTGGGCGAAAGTGTCTTCGCAGCTGCCAGCGCGGGCCGCCGAAGGCAGGGCCAGGGCCAAGGCCAGACCGCCCAGGGGAACCACGAATCGAAGGGCTGGAAGGAATAAACGCGTCACTCGCTGTCGGTTGCCGACTCTACCGAGGCCCTCAAGGGAGGAGACTTTCGCAGGATTCGCTGCGGTTGCTGAACGACTGATCAGATGGCCGGGCAGCGGCTCGTTGTCAGGCCACAGCAAAGACATCCTGCATGGCGTCCGCCAAGTCCTTCAGCATGGGTCCGCTCTCACCGGAGTAGGACGACCCGTGCATGACGGCAAGGGTCTCCGGCTGAAGCTGGGCGCAACCGGCAAGCCACCCTTGCGTCTGTGGGGTGTAGGGCAGATAGCCGGCCAATGGGCCCTGCTGCATTTGCCGCATGCCAGCAAGGGCTGGGCCGATCAGATCGTGAGTGACAACGGGCTGAACGTCGCCGAAGTGATGAAAGAGATCGGAGCAGAAGAGGGTTTTCCGGGTCTCCTCAAACAACAGGCCGGCATCCCAGCCATGGGGCAGATGGGGCGAAGGAAAGAACCGAAAACGATACGTCCCTGTTTCCAGAACATCCTCAGGCATCAGACCACGGGCAGGTCTGATGGCGTAGTCATCGACGCTGACGACTTTCCCGACGAACGTGCAGACCGGCTCGGCCTCTGGCGCCGCTTCCAGCCAGTGGTTGAGGCCACCGATCTCGTCGGATTCAAAATGGCTCCAGGCCACGTAGCGAAGCTTGCCTGGATCCATCAACGTCGCCACCGCGTCCCTCAGGAGGGGATGCATTCCCTTCAGGCCGGCGTGAAACAACAACGGCTGTTCATCACGAACCAGAAAGTGATTGAACTGCAGATCAAGCTCTGGGACGTAGATGGATAACCGGAACAGATCCGGCGCAATCTCTGTGACGTTGGTCATGGTGGATGCAGGAGCGCAACAGTGGTCCAAGCAGCCAGATCATTCTGCTGCCGTTCCTTCCCAGGCCCCCGGATCCCGGTAGGTCTCCGCCGGCAGCGGTCCCGCCAGGCGCCGCTCATCGCTGGGGTTGAGGGGTCCGGCCAGCAGTTCGGCCGCGGTGATACGGGCCGATGGCGGCAGGGCCGGCTGGTCGGGGTCGAAGGCGGTGGGGTGGGTGATGCTGCTGGAGAAGCCCCGGAAGATCAGCAGCTCAAAGGGTTCGTCCTCCCCCGGCGCCGGCAGGAGGCCGACCAGGCGCAGCACCCGGTCGGGGCGCTCGCGGCTGATCGTCTCCAGCGCCGCCAGCAGGGCCGCAACGGAGGGGGAGGCGGCGTCGGTCATGGGCTCAGAACTCGCCGGCCACCCGACCCAGCCGCGGCAGGCGCACCACCAGCCACTGCAGCAGCCCCACCGCGTAGGCCACCAGGGCCACATAGCCCACGAAGGCGGCCACCCCTGGCGTCCACGCCCCGCCGAACACAAAGGCGAACACCCTGGCCACCACCCCGTGCAACCCCAGGGGGGCCTCCAGCCAGGCCCGGCAGAGGCGCAGGCTGGCGTCGGCGCCACCCATGCAGGGCAGGGCGGTCACGGCCAGGCTCGCCCCGGCCAGCGACAGCAGGGTCAGGCTCCAGCGCCAGAGGCGCAGGGTGAGGGGCAGGGCGCGCCAGGGGGGCATGTCGGCCAGCTCCTCGTTGAGATCCACCCAGAACCACAGGGTCACCACCACCAGCAGCGGCGCCACCACCAGCAGCAGGAAGCCGGCGGGGCGGTTGTCGGTGAGCAGCAGCAGGGCGATCAGCTGCAGGCTCGCCACCTTCCAGTAGAGACCCATCAGACGCACCAGCGCCTGCTCCTTGCGGAGGGCCGCCCAGAGGAGCAGCACCAGCGGCAGCCCAACGGCGAACAACATTCCCAGCCGCACGTCGAGCCAGACCAGGGAGCGATAGAGCTGTTCCGGCACGTCCGCTCGGTTCGGTAAGACGCCATTATCCGTGTGCTCCCCAGGCGATAGGGTCCGGTGATGGGTTCCCTCCCCTCCTTTCCCTGGCTGCAGCGTCGCCCCGACGGCCCCTGGTGCCGCACCGCCCTCGGCCGGGACGCCTCTCTGCAGGAAGCGGTCAACCAGGTGTTCGAGCAGCTCCGGGGCGCCCCGGAGGCCGACCTGGCCCTGGTGTTCGCCTCCGCCAGCTACGCCAGCGATCTGCCGCGGCTGCTGCCCCTGCTGCAGCAGAAATTGAATGCCGGCCACTGGCTCGGCTGCGTCGGCGGCGGTGTGGTGGGCACCGATCCGGCCGGCGCGCCCCATGAGATCGAGCACCAGCCGGCCCTGGCGGTCACCCTGTTGCGGCTCCCCGGCGCCAGCCTGCGCCCCTTCGCCATTGACACCACCGCCCTGCCCGACCTCGATGGTCCGGCCGAGCCCTGGCGCGAGCGGGTGGGGGCCGAGCTGGAGGAAGGCCAGTCGATGCTGCTGCTGCTCGATCCCACCGGCACCGCCATCAACGACCTGATCAGCGGCCTGGATTACGCCTATCCGAACACCACCAAGGTGGGCGGCATCGCCGGCCCCCACAGTGCCGCCCACGGCTCGCTTCTCTTCAGCAGCGGGGCCAGCGGCGACACAGGTCGCGGCACAACGGACACCGCCGACACCGTCCGCACCGGCGCTGTGGGCTGCCTGATCAGCGGCTCCTGGCGGCTCGATCCGCTGGTGGCCCAGGGCTGCCGGCCGATCGGCCCGGTGCTGGAGGTGGAGCAGGCCCAGCGCAATGTGGTGATCGAAGTGAGCTGCGGCAGCACCCGCAACAGCCCCGTGGCGGCCCTGCAGTCGATCCTCACCGACCTCACCCCGGCCGAGCGGGAGCAGGTGAAGCACTCCCTGTTCCTCGGTGTGGGACGCAGCGATTTCAGCCTTCCCACGGCCGACCTCACCCCCGTGGCGGAGGTCCCCGGCTCCTTCCTGGTGCGCAACCTGATCGGCGTCGATCCCCGCAATGGCGCGGTCGCGGTGGGCGAACGCATGCGCGTCGGCCAGAAGGTGCAGTTCCAGCTCCGCGATGCCGAGGCCTCCCGGGACGAATCCCGTCAATTGCTGGCCGGCCAGTCGCGGCGTCGCCGCGAGCCCCTGGCCGCCTTCCTGTTCGCCTGTCTGGGGCGGGGCGAAGGCCTCTACGGCGAAGTCGACGGCGACGTGAGCCTCTGCCGGGAGGTGTTCGGCACCGTGCCCATCGCCGGTCTGTTCTGCAACGGCGAGATCGGCCCGGTGGGCGGCACCACCCACCTGCACGGCTACACTGCCAGCTGGGGCTTCCTGGTGCCGAACGAGCCGCCCGGGGGCAGCGCCGCGCCGCTCTGATGGTGCGCCAGCACGTCAATCCGCTCAGCCGGATCCACCAGCTGGCACGGCCCCTGCCGCCGCTGATCGAGCTGTTCGCCGATCCCTGCCGGCCCCTGCATCTCGACATCGGCTCCGCCCGGGGCCGCTTCCTGCTGGCCATGGCCCCCCTGGCGCCGCAGCGCAACCACCTCGGCCTGGAGATCCGCCGGCCCCTGGTGGAGGCCGCCGAGGACGACCGCCGCCGGGACGGGCTGACCAACCTGCGCTTCCTCTACGGCAACGCCAACGTCAACCTGCCGGACTGGCTGGCACGCCTGCCCGCCGGCCAACTGGAGCTGGTCACGCTGCAGTTCCCCGACCCCTGGTTCAAGCTGCGCCACCGCAAGCGCCGGGTGCTGCAGCCTGCCCTGCTGCTGGCGATCGCCGCCGCCCTCGCCCCCGGCCGCAGCCTGTTCCTGCAGAGCGATGTGGAGACGCTGATCGCCCCGATGCGGCAGCTGGTGGAGGTCAGCGGTGCCTTCGAGGCCGCCGGGCCCGAGGAGTGCGGCCCCGAGCGCAATCCCCTGCCGGTGGCCACCGAGCGTGAAGACCAGGTGCTGGCGGGGGGCCTGCCGGTGCACCGCAGCCTCTACCGCCGCAGCAGTGCCCCTTTGCCGCCGCTGGCCGATCTGGAAGCCCAGCTGGAGCCCACCACCAGCGGCACCGATAATCGCCTCGACGCTGCAGCGGATTGATGGTGCCTGCCCCAGCTCCCGTGCCCCTGCTGCTGCGCTGGCAGGGGCTGCTGGCCGGCCGGCCCGCCGGCCGACTCGGCGCCCACCTGCCCCTGCTGGCGGGCTGGATCCTCTGCGCCCTGCTGGCCGGCCTGCCCCTGGTGACCCGGGCGGGCCTGAGCCTGCTGATCGCCGCCTCCGCCCTGCTCTGGGTGGTCTGGGCCCTGCGCACCCCGCCGGGTCGCCTCGGCGCCATCAACCTCTGGCTGCTGCTGGTGATCGGCATCGCGGTGGTGGCCACCGGCTTCTCGCCCGTGCCCAAGGCCGCCCTGGTGGGGCTGGTCAAGCTGCTCAGCTACCTGAGCGTCTACGTCCTGATGCGCCAGCTGCTGGCCACCGCCCCGGTGTGGTGGGACCGGCTGGTGGGCGCCCTGCTGGCCGGTGAACTGATCACCAGCATGATCGGCATCCGCCAGCTCTACGAAGCTCCTGGCGCCCTGGCCCGCTGGTCGGACAACAACTCCGTGGCCGAGGGCACGGTGCGCATCTACAGCACCCTGGAGAACCCCAACCTGCTGGGCGGCTACCTGCTGCCGATCCTGCCCCTGGCCGTGGTGGCGCTGCTGCGCTGGCAGGGGCGGGGCCGGCGCCTGTTCGCCCTGGCCAGCCTGGTGCTGGGCCTGGTGGCCCTGGTGCTCACCTACAGCCGCGGCGCCTGGATGGGCCTGGTGGCCTCCCTCGGCCTGCTGGCCCTGCTGCTGGTGCTGCGGCAGACCCGCGACTGGCCGCCGTTGTGGCGGCGCCTGTTCCCCCTGCTGCTGCTCGTGGGCGCCACCGTCGTGCTGGTGCTGCTGGTCACCCAGGTGGAGCCGCTGCGGGTGCGGGTGATGAGCCTGGTGGCGGGCCGGGAAGACAGCTCCAACAACTTCCGCATCAACGTCTGGACCTCCGCCCTGGCGATGATCCAGGACCGCCCCTGGATCGGCATCGGCCCCGGCAACAGCGCCTTCAACCTCATCTATCCCCTGTATCAGCAGCCCAAGTTCAACGCCCTCAGCGCCTATTCGATCCCCCTGGAGCTGCTGGTGGAGGCCGGCATTCCGGGGCTGCTCGCCGGGCTGGGCCTGCTGCTGAGCGCCGTGAAGGTGGGTCTGGGCCAGTGGCGCAGCAGCGCCCCCCTGGCCCTGCCGAGCCTGGCGGCGGTGGCCGTGTTCGCCGGGCTGGGGGTGCAGGGCCTCACCGACACGATCTTCTTCCGGCCGGAGGTGCAGCTGATCGGTCTGTTCAGCCTGGCCACCCTCGCCGCCGCGGCGGCGGATCCCCTGCCATGAGGCTGATCGCCGGCTTCGACGCCGGCCAGACCCACACCAGCTGCCGCCTGGCGCTGGTGGGGGAAGGCCAGTCGTCCCATGTGGGCAGGGTGATCGGCGAGGGCGAGGGCCCTGGGGTGTGCCACCTGGCGGCCCCTGAGGGCCCTGGGCGTTTCGGCGCGGCCCTGCGGGAGAGCCTGGTGCGGGCCCGGGCCCATCTCGTCGACGCCCGCCAGCCCGCCGGCACGGCCGTTCTGGTGGCGGCCGCCGTCGGGGCCAGCGGCATTGAGCAGGGAACGGCGGTGCAGGGGCAGGGCCGGGCACTGGCGGCGGCCGCCCTGGGGCTGGCCCCGGAGCGGCTGGTGGTCACCGGCGATGAGCGCACCGCCCTGCGGGGGGCCTTCGGGGACGGGGCCGGCCTCGTGGTGATCAGCGGCACCGGCAGCATCGCCGTCGGCCGTGACGGCCATGGCCGTGAGCACCGCTGCGGCGGCTGGGGCTGGCTGCTGGATGGGGCCGGCTCAGCCATGGACATCGGCCGGGACGGCCTGGCCCTGAGCCTGCAGATGGCCGACGGCCGCCTCCCCGACACCCCCCTGCGGCGGACCCTGTGGGCGGCCCTGGATCTGGACCCGGACGACCCGGGGTCTCCGCAGCGGCTCAAGGCGCTGGTGGTGGCCGACGGGTTCGGCCCCGCCGGCTTCGCCCGTCTGGCGCCGGTGCTCGACCGGCTGGCCTCTGCGGGCGACCCCCAGGCCGTCGCCGTGATGGAGAGAAACGCGGCGGCGCTGGCGGCGCTGGCGGCGGGGGTGGCCCGGGGCCTGGATCTGGTGGAGCCAGCGGTGTGCCCGATGGGCGGGGCGCTGATCCATCTGGAGCAACTGCGCCGCCCCTTCGCCCGCAGCCTGGACCAGGTCTTGCCCGGCAGCCGCCTGGTGACGGCCGCCGGTGATGCCTGCCAGGGGGCCCTGGCGATGGCCGCCGCCCTGCTGGCAGGGCCTCCGACTTAGGCCGCCAGCGGAACCAGGGCCAGGGCGCCGCCGAGCACCGCCAGGAGCAGGGCCAGGCGGGCGGTCCAGACCAGGGGCAGACGCCGCATCGCCAGGAACGAACCACCACTCACCAGCAGCGAGGCCGCCAGGGCGCCGGCCCACCAGCCAAAGGCGGAGCCATCGACGGGGGCCTCACCGCCGTGCAGCAGGGCGTGCAGGGCCACCGCACCGGCCACCAGGGAGCCAGCGAAGGCCAGCCCGGGGCTGCGGCCATCACGGTGGGAGCGCAGGATCAGCAGCGCCACCGCCGAGATCGCCAGGGCGGCCAGCACCTCAGCGAAGGGCAGGGCAAAGCCCGTGGCCCCCACCAGGCCCCCCAGCACCGCACCGGCCAGGCCCCAGAGCAGCAGCTCGGCGGACACGTAGGAGGCGGCCGCACCGACGCCGACCAGCAGCAGCAGGTGATCGACCCCGGAAATGGGGTGGAGGAAGCCGTGGCCGAGGCCGCCGTGGGCCAGGCCATGGGCCTGGGCCGGCTGGCCGATCAGCACGAAACCGAGGCTGGCCGCGCCCCCCAAGAGGATCCAGGAGCGGAGGCCGGAAAAGTGGGTCATCGAGGTTCCCGGTCCGCGCCGGGGATGGAAGGAACGGTTCACGGCGAGCGTTCTGGCTGAGGGTGACCCCATCACAGCTGCGGGACAGCGCCGGAATGACGACGGGGCGAACCCAGCCGTGCACCGGACTTTCCTCGTTTCCTCCCGGAGGTGGACCCCGGGAACCGTGAGCCCATTGTGACCGCAGCCGGTGACGTTGCCGCCCGATGACCGCAGCTTCTGACCGGGAAGGGGGGAGGATGGCCCCCAAGGGTTCCTTCCCTTCACGGGGAGGACGCAAGGAGGAAAGGCGGTGAGGGGTTTCCCGAGTCCGCCGCTGTCCCGCAGCTGTGATGGAAACCTGGCTTCCCGGCCCGGCGTCCTCAGTCAGAACGCTCACCCCCACTCGACCCATTTCCTGCCGGCGAGGACCGGAGACTTTTCATGACACTGCCTTCTTTGGCTGAGCGGCGCGGCCTCCTGCCGATCGCCCTCGCCGTTGTCTGCGCCCTGCCCCTGCTGTTGGCCGCCCCGGCTTCGGCCCACCACGTGATGGATCTCACCGGCATGAAGCCCGGTGTCCTCACCGGGCTGCTGAGCGGCCTGGCCCACCCGATCCTCGGGCCCGACCACCTGCTGTTCCTGCTGGCCATCGGCCTGGTGGGCATCGTCCAGCCCTTCCGCTGGGTGCTGGCCCTGCTGGGCTGCGGGCTGGTGGGCAACGCCCTGGGGCTGGCCCTGCCGGGCTTCCCCTGGATCGAGCCGCTGGTGGCCCTGTCGGTGGCGCTCACCGGCCTGGTGCTGGCGCGCCGCCTGCCGCCGGCCGTGCTGGTGCCCGCCTTCCTGCTGCACGGCTACGCCCTCAGCGGCGCCGTCCTCGGCTGGGAACCGGCCCCGATCGGCTTCTATCTGGCCGGACTGCTGGTCAGCCAGGCGCTGCTGCTTCTCGTGGCCCTGACAGCGGTGAGGCGCTGGCGCCAGAACGCTTCCAGCGCTGCGGTGAGTCTCACCGCCGGCCTGCTGATGGGCATCGGCCTGGCCTTCACCTGGTCGGCCGTGGTGGCCTGAACCTCAGGTGCCGAGCAGGGCGGTGCACTCCAGCCGCTCCTGGTTGGCGGTCCGGCGGGAGGCGCGCAGCCGGATCGCCTCCGCCAGGTACTCGGCGTCTTCTGCCACCCCGCAGAAACGGGCCGAGCCCCAGGTGTGCAGCCAGGGCAGGCCAAGGAAGTAGAGGCCCGGCACCTGGGTGAGGCCCCGCTCGTGGGCCGGATGGCCGGCGCCATCAAAGACCGGCACCTCCACCCAGCTGAAGTCCGGGTGGTAGCCCGTGCACCAGATCACCGCCGCCAGGGGCTCCGTCGCCAGATCGAGGGGCTCGGACGGACCGGGGGGCGGCGTCCAGCAGGGGACATAGGGGGGCTCCTCAGGGGCGCTGAGCCCGTGGGCGGCGATGTGGTCGTCGATGCTGCGGCAGATGCGGCTGTGGACCGCGTCGGCCCCGTCGAGGTTGGCGGCCAGGTCGCCGGCGAAGTGGATGTGGTCGTGGCCGAGCTCGGCCAACCGACCGTGCAGCACCATCCCCTCGAGGGCACGGCGGCGCAGGTCGATCTCCCGGCCACCGTCGCGGCCGGTGAGGTAGTGGTTGGTCTTGCCCCGCACCGCCCGGGGGTCGGCGTGCTGGTCAATCGGCATGGCGTAGTAGCCCATGCGATCGAGCCAGTCGACCACGTCGCGGCCGCGGTAGCGGCGCGGGGAACGGGGGGCGCTGCCGACGCTCAGGTGCACCCGGCGGCCGGCCAGGAAGAGGTCTTCGGCGATCTGGCAGCCCGACTGGCCACTGCCCACCACCAGCACCGGGCCAGCGGGCAGCGACGCGGGGCTGGTGTAGTCGCGGGCATCGATCTGCAGGATCCGCTCGGGCAGGCGGCCGGCGAGGGGATGGCGCTTCGGGCGGTGGTAACCGCCGGTGGCCAGCACCACCTGATCGGCCTCGATGGCACCCTCGTCGGTGCTGAGGCGAAACCCCGAACCGCTCGCCTGCAGGCGCCGAACAGCCACCCCTTCCCGCACCGGCACCTGGATGTGGTCGGCGAAGCGCTGGACGTAGCGGACGATCTCCTCGCGGCCCATGAAGCCTTCGGGATCCTCGCCGTCATAGGGGAAATCAGGCAGGCGGCACTGCCAGTTGGGGGTGACCAGACAGAACGACTCCCAGCGCTGGCGCGCCCAGGCATGGCCGATGCGGTGGCGCTCCAGCACCAGGGGACGCAGCCCCCGTTTCTGCAGGCAGTGGGCCACCGAAAGGCCGGCCTGGCCGCCGCCCACCACCACCACCGCGTGCCGCTGCGCCGCGTCCGAACCCCTTGCCACAGCCACCCCAGCTCCAGAAGAAAGCCGATGCTGGCCGCCGCTGGCGATACCTCCTGTAACGACCGCCACGGATCAGCTGGGCGCCCTCCGTAGCGGTGAGCGGCGCCGGGATTCGGTGGCATCGGCGACACAGAACAAAAGTTCATCCGTGGCACGGTCCCCCATGCCGATTCCACCGACTGCACTTCCCCATGCCCCAGGTCAGCCGTCCCGCCAACCAGACGGGCGATTTCCTTGTCGATTACGAGGAAAAGGTCTTCCCCGACGTCAAGGCCGAACCGGGTGAGAAGGCCCTGGTCACCTTCCACACCGTGGCCTTCGAGGGCTCCATCGGCCTGGTGAACCTGCTGCAGGCCAGCCGCCTGATCAACAAGGGCTTCGAGACCTCGATCCTGCTCTACGGGCCAGGCGTGACCCTGGGTCTGCAGCGGGGCTTCCCAAAACTGGGCGACGCCGCCTTCGACGGCCACCTCAACTTCGGCGCCCGCATCGAGAAGTTCATCGGCCAGGGCGGCAAGGTCTACGCCTGCCGCTTCGCCCTGCAGGCCCTCTACGGCCACGGCGAAGGCGCCCTGATCCCCGGGATCATCCCCGTCAATCCCCTCGACGTGCTCGACATCGTGCTGCTGCACCGCAAGGAAGGCGCCTTCATCCTCGACACCTGGACGCTCTGAATGCCCGCCACGGTCACCGTCGCCGCCGCCCAGATCCGTCCGGAGCTCTACAGCCTGGAGGGATCGGTGGCGCGGGTGCTCGCCGCCATGGAGGAGGCCGCCGCGGCCGGGGTGGAGCTGATCGTCTTCCCCGAAACGTTCCTGCCCTACTACCCCTACTTCTCCTTCGTGGAGCCGCCGGTGTTGATGGGGACCTCGCACCTGAAGCTCTACGAGCAGGCGGTGACGGTGCCCGGCCCCGCCCTGGGCCGCATCGCCGCCGCCGCCCGCCAGCTCGGCCTGCACGTGCTGCTGGGCATCAACGAGCGCGACGGGGGCAGCCTCTACAACGCCCAGCTGCTGATCGACGCGGCCGGTGAGCTGGTGCTGAAACGCCGCAAGCTCACCCCCACTTATCACGAGCGGATGGTGTGGGGCCAGGGCGACGGGGCCGGCCTCCAGGTGGTGCCCACCGCCCTCGGCCGCATCGGCGCCCTGGCCTGCTGGGAGCACTACAACCCCCTGGCCCGCTTCAGCCTGATGGCCCAGGGGGAAGAGATCCACTGCGCCCAGTTCCCCGGCTCCCTGGTGGGGCCGATCTTCACCGAGCAGACCGCCGTCACCCTGCGCCACCACGCCCTTGAGGCCGGCTGCTTCGTGGTGTCCTCGACCGCCTGGCTGGAGCCGGAGGACATCGAGCGGATCACGCCCGATCCGGTGCTGCAGAAGGCCTGCCAGGGGGGCTGCCACACGGCCGTGATCAGCCCGGAGGGCCGCTACCTGGCCGGGCCGCTGCCCGATGGCGAGGGGCTGGCCATCGCCGAACTCGACCTAACCCTGATCACCAAACGCAAACGCATGATGGACAGCGTCGGCCACTACAGCCGCCCCGACCTGCTGGGGCTGCTGATCAACCGCAGCCCCGCCCGCCAGCTGCATGAGCGCCCCCTCGAGCCTGCCGGCGAGACGGCTCCGGGCCTGCCGCTGCTGGAGGAGCTGCACCATGGCTGAGCACGATCGCCGCGCCCTGGGCCGCAAGCTCACCGAACTGCAGGTGCACGGGGTCGTCGACCCGGCGGTGCCCGGCAACCCCGGCCGCCGCGGCGGAGCCGGCCCGTCGGATCACCGCGCCCTCAGCATCGATGGCACCACGGTGATGGTGCCCGTCTACAACGCCCTGGCCGGCAGCTCGCCCTACCGGCTGGAATCCGCCCCCAGCGGCGGCCTGCAGGTGAGCGGCACCACCGCGGGCTTCGCTGCCGACGAAACCTCGGCCCTGGCCGTGGAGACCCCGCCCGAGCCGCGCTTCTACGGCCTGAGCACCGCCGAGGGCATCCCCTACCGCACTATCGCCCTGCTGCACGGCCGGGACGTGCTGGCCACCACCCTGCTGCAGACCTGCATCCGCTTCCGGGACCGAACCCAGTCGTGCCAGTTCTGCGCCATCGAACAGTCGCTGGAGGACGGCCGCACCCTCGTGCGAAAGACGCCGGCCCAGGTGGCGGAGGTGGCCGAGGCGGCGGTGCGTCTCGATGGCGTACGCCAGCTGGTGCTCACCACCGGCACCCCCAACAGCGACGACCGGGGCGCCCGGCTGATGGCCGAGACCGCCGCCGCCGTCAAGGCCCGGGTGGACCTACCGATCCAGGCCCAGTGCGAGCCCCCCGAAGACCCGGCCTGGTACCGGCGCATGAAGGACGCCGGCGTCGACAGCCTCGGCATGCACCTGGAGGTGGTGGAAGAGGGGGTGCGGCAGCGGATCCTGCCGGGCAAATCCGAGCTGGGGCTGGAGCGCTACATGGAGGCCTTCGCGGCGGCGGTGGCGGTGTTCGGCCGCGGCCAGGTGTCCACCTACCTGCTGGCCGGCCTGGGGGACAGCGCCGCGTCGCTGGTTGCGGTGAGCGAGCGGCTGATCGCCCTGGGGGTCTACCCCTTCGTGGTGCCCTTCGTGCCGATCGCCGGCACCCCCCTGGAGGCCCATCCCGCCCCCAGCACCGACTTCATGGTGGCGGTGTACGCGGCCGTGGGCGACCGGTTGCGGGCCTCCGACCTGCGCTCCGACGCCATGGCGGCCGGCTGCGCCAAGTGCGGCGCCTGCTCAGCCCTGTCCCTGTTTGAAGCCGGTCCCGAGCCGGCCACCCCCTGAGCGCGGCCATGTTCTTCATCGACCCCTCCAGCCACGACATCGGCCGCAGCGCCAGCTCGGCCCCAGCCGCCTTCACCCCCTCGGTGCGGCGGGGGGTGGCGATCGAGGCCGAGGACTTCCGCCTCTCGCCCACGGCCAGCTCCCAGCGCTTCTCCTTCCACCTGCTGCGGCGCGGCACGCCGCTGGAGGAGGGCTACTGGCAGCTGCGCAGCGCCATCTTCTGCCAGGAGCAGCACCTGTTCGAGGCCACCGACCGGGATGAGAAGGATGGCCACGCCTATCCCATCGCCGCCCTCGACCACAGCGCCGGCAGCGGCAGCGGCGTGGTGGGGGTGGTGCGGATCCTGGAGGAGCGCCCTCGCCTCTGGTACGGCGGCCGGCTCGGGGTGCACGGCGACCACCGCCGCCACAACCAGATCGGCAAGGGCCTGATCTGGAAGGCGGTCACCACCGCCAATGGCTGGGGCTGCGACCGCTTCCTGGCCACGGTGCAGCTCCAGAACGTGCGCTTCTTCCAGCGCCTGCACTGGACATCGATCGAGGTGCTGGAGATCCGCGGCCTGCCCCACCACCTGATGGAGGCCGACCTCGCCTACTACCAGCCCGGTCTGGAGCGGCGGCCCCTGGCTGCGGTGGCGTGAGCCGGCCGGAGGCGCCGGATCCGCCCCTGGCGGCCCTGGCCGCCCGGCTGCGCCGGCTCAGCGGCCTCACCGGCAAGACCGACATCCAGTCCCCGGCGGCCACCTTCCCCCACCAGCCCTTCCCCGCCCTGGGGCCCGCCGCCGCCCTCGGCGATGACGCCGCCCTGCTGCCGCCGCTGGCCACGCCGCTGCTTCTGGCCTGCGAGGGCCTGGACCCGGCCCTGGTGGCGGACGACCCCTGGTTCGCCGGCTGGTGCGGGGTGCTGGTGAACCTCAGCGACATCGCCGCCATGGGCGGCACGCCGATCGCGGTGGTGAACAGCCTCTGGTGCCGCAGCGCCGCCCAGGCGGAACCGATCCTGGCGGGCCTGCGCCGGGCCTCGGAGGTGTTCGGGGTGCCGGTGGTGGGGGGCCACACCAACCTGCACAGCCCCTACGACGCCCTGGCGGTGGCGGTGCTGGGCACGGCCGCCGGCCCGGTGCTCTCGGCCCGCGCCGCCCGTCCCGGCGACCACTGCCACCTGCTGATCGACCCGAACGGCGGCTTCCGCGGCGACTCCCTCTGCTGGGATGCGGCCACCGATGCCGAGCCCGCCCGGCTGCGGCGCCAGCTGGCCCTGATGGCGGCTCTGGCGGCCGACGCCAGCGTCCATGCCGCCAAGGACATCAGCATGGGCGGCCTGGTGGGCACCGCCGCCATGTTCTGCGAGGCGGCCGGCTGCGGCCTGAGCCTGGATCTGGCGGCGATCCAGCCCCCCGAGGGGGTGGCGCTGGAGCCATGGCTCACCTGCTTCCCCAGCTTCGGCTTCCTGCTGGCCGCCCGGCCCGGACAGGGGAGCCGGCTGGCGGAGCGTGTCGCCGCCTGCGGCGGCCTGCTGCTGGCGCCGGTGGGCACGTTCACGCAGGAACGCCGATTGGTGCTGAACCAGGGGGGACAGCAGCAGGAGATCTGGCGCGCTGAGGAGCCCCTCACCGGTTTCGGGGCACTGTCGTGATCAAGCTGTCGTGCTCGCCACCACAACCGTCACGACCCTGACGCACAATCCAGCCAATGGGTGGTGGGGGGCGCCATGCCGGAAGTGGAGCTGACGCTGGAATGGCCGGACGGCGGCAGGAGCCGCCTCTATTCCCCGTCCACCGTGATCCTCGAGCACCTCGCCCCGGGCCAGACGCTCTCGGTGGCGGAGCTTCGGACCAGGGGCACGTTGGCGCTGCGGCAGGCCTCTGAGCGGGTGCGGGCCCGCTACGGCTTCGCCTGCACCCGGGCCGATGAAGAGGAACGGCGCCTGCTGGAGCAGGCCTCCCGCTTCGGTGAACAGGAGCTGGTGGGGATCGGGAGCGCCTAGTCGGACAGCACCCGCTCGATGCGGCGATCGGGGATCAGCCACATCAGGGCCACCAACGCATAGACCGCCTGGCCAACCGCCGGGGAGCGCAGGCTCGCCAGCATCGCCACCAGATAGAGGGTCAGGGAGGTGTGCCCCTTCCAGTCGCGGCCCACGGCGCGGCGCAGCAGGGAGTCGGGGCCCTGGCTGGCGATGATCCGCCCCTGAAGGATGAAATAGGCGAGGGCCGCCATCACCATCACGACGCCATAGAGGAACGACGGGGCGATCGCCCGGTGGTTCTGGCCCATCCAGCCGGTGGCGAACGGCACCAGCGACAACCAGAACAACAGATGCAGGTTGGCCAGCAGCACCGGGCCGCTGACGCGCTGCAGCGTGTGCAGCATGTGGTGGTGGTTGTTCCAGTAGATGCCGATATAGACGAAGCTCAGCAGATAGCTGAGGAAGACAGGGATCAGGGGCACCAGGGCCGCCGGTGCGGTGTCGTGGGGCACCTTGATCTCCAGCACCATGATCGTGATGACGATGGCCAGGACACCGTCACTGAAGGCCTCCAGGCGGGTGGTATTCATGGCGTCTGCAAAAGGATCTGGCTGCTTATGGCAGCAGCGACGCAGAGTGCAGCAAAAAAGAAATGAATCGCTACACAGGCCAGACAGGCTGGCACCACTGAACAACCGTCAGATGATGCATCCTGCGGGCCCAAGTGGCGACAACGGGCGTCTTCGCCGAGCCCGAAGCTGGGTAGAGAAAGGAGGCACCCTCTAGGAGGAAGACCTGATGAGAATTCGCCTCCGAAGACGCCTGCTCTCGCTGGCCTCCGTGGCTGCCCTGGTTGTCACCCTGATGATCCAATGGCCAGCCACGGCCATGGCCAGCCATGCCTCCTCCATCACCCCCATCGCCATCGCCATCGCCACCATGTCCGACAAGATGTCCGCCAAAGCCAAGGAAACCGAAGGCAAGCTGGAGTCCGCCTATGGCGAAATCACCGGTGATCCAGGCCACCAGGTGAAAGGCAAAGCCAAGCAGGTGCAAGCCTCCGCCATGAACGCGACAGAAGCCGTGAAGGACGGCACCAAAGCCCTGGCCCGCAAGGCCAGTGACGCCTCCGACAAGCTGGCGGACAAGATCAATTAAGCGCTATTCCAATCCATTCACCCCCTATCAACAGGAGACCCCAATGCTGGAATCAATCGCCGTCATTCTGGTGATTCTCTGGTTGCTTGGACTGGTGACGTCCTACACCATGGGCGGCTTCATCCATCTTCTGCTGGTCATCGCCTTGATCGTCATTGTCTCCCGGCTGCTCAGCGGCCGGACCGTGTGAGAGCGAGGCGATTCCAGGGATCACAGGGCCTTGGCCAGGCGTTGCCGCAACTTGAGCAGCGCCTTTCGTTCCACATGCTGCACCTTGTGCTTGGACATGCCGATGCACGTGCCGATCTGGGCCAACGACGGGGATCCGTCTTCGGTGTAGCGAAGGCGAAGAACCTGACGTTCGGTGGGGTTCAGCTGGGTGATCTCACAGTGGAGCCAGTGGTAGTCGTCCTGCAGACCGGGCTCGCTGGGATCACCGATCAGATCGGTCAGAGACACCTCCCCATCGCCACTTCCGAGGGTCTGATCAAGGGAAAGAGTCTGCAGGTCGTGGGACGCCTGAACCACGGTCTCCAGCCGTTTGACACTCTCACCCAGCTCGGCACCGATCGCCGCCAGCGACAGGGGCTGGGCCGAGGCCATGCGAAGCGCCTGAACTTTGCGGGCCAGGGCCGCCATCTGGGGCGGTACCCGGATCAGCCCCGTCGTCTCCTGGAGATGGCGGTGCACCGACTGGCGGATCCACCAGGAGCCGTAGGTGGAAAACCTGCAGCCCCGCTCGGGCAGGAAACGCTCCACGGCACGGATCAGGCCAAGGTTGCCGGCCTGGACCACATCCATCGGATCCAGATGCATCAGACGGATGCGGTTGTGCTGCTGCTTGCAGAGGGACACCACCAGGCGCAGATTGCCCGTCACCATGCGCCCGAAGGCCCGTCGCCCCCGCCGTTCCAGACCAGGGCCCGGAGCCGGGTGGGAACGCCATTCCTGCACCAGGGCGCCGAGATGCAGTTCCTCTGAAGGTGTCAGCAGGGGAATGCGACCGATCGTGCGCAGATAGTCCCCAAAGCAATCAGACATGGGACCAGCAAAATGGGGCCACCTGCATCGTGGACCCACCTGGAAAACCAGCACGCATGAAGCGCCCATCTGCGGCAGATGGGCTGCGGATGGGCTGCAGATAGGCTGCAACAAGCCTATTCAGGACTGGCAGGGCACAGTCTGCCACTGGCATCCACCCCTTCAACGTTCATCCCGAGGAGAACAGTTCATGTCCCTGATTTCACTGATCATCACCCTGATTGTCGTCGGGGTGCTGCTGTGGCTCGTCAACAACTACATCCCCATGGATGGCAAGATCAAACGCATCCTGAACATTGTCGTCGTCGTGGCGGTTGTGGTGTGGCTGCTCAACATTCTTGGCCTGATGGACTCGCTGCGCAGCATCCGCATCGGCCGATGAGATGGCCCCTCTTTCCATCCCAATCTGAGAGTTTGTCTTCCGTGGTGCCGTTGTCTATCTCTTTCTGCTGGTGCTGCTGCGGCTGACGGGGAAGCGCCAGGTGGGCCAGCTCGCCACCTTTGATCTGGTGCTGCTGCTGATCCTGTCCAACGCCGTTCAGAACTCCATGAATGGCGGCGACAACTCACTGATCGGTGGCCTGATTTCCGCCTTGACGCTGATCGCTCTGAACCATCTCGTCGGGGCGGCGACAAGCTCCAGCAGGGCCATCGAGATGTTCGTGGAGGGCCGGCCCCAGGTGCTGGTCCACAACGGCGGGGTCTATGGCGATGTGCTGCGGCGTTCGCAGCTGACGCGGAATGAACTGGATGCGGCGATCCGATCGGCAGGCTGCACCGCCGTTGACAGCGTGCACGTGGCCATTCTGGAAAGCAACGGCTCCATCACGGTGCTGCCCCGACCTCACCCCTCCTGAACCGGGGCCCCGGAGTCGTCCAAGGCATGCAGCGCTTCCGTTTCTTCGGGACCGAGCACCAGCAACACCGACGCCTCTCCGGCCAGGGGCAGGCTGAGGGCCAGGGGCAGGGCCCCGCTGGGTCGGGGCAGCAGGTCGGCGATGTCGAACTGGGCCGACCCCTCCGGCAGGGCGCCGCCATCGGGGGGCACCAGCTCCTCGCTGCGGTTGGCCAGGGTCCAGGCGCCACCGGTGCCATCGCTGATCAGCAGGGGCCGGGTGTGATCGACGGCGATCCCCGGGGTGAGGGCGCTGAGGCGCAGGCGATCGCCGCTGGGGTAGGCGGGATCGGGCTGGGCGAAGATCCGCAGCGACCAGCGGTTGTCGTCCTGGTCCCGCAGGCTCCAGCGCTGGGCGTCGTCGGCGCGGGCCAGGCCCGGCGCCAGGGTCAGCAGCAGGAGCAGCCCCAGGAGCAGGGGCAGCAGCCGCGTCGACCACAGGCGGCGGCGGGCGCCTGGAGATCCCGATCCGGATTGAGCAGAAGCACGCATGGGAGGAGTTCCGACCTAGGAGGAATCAACGCTATCGTTTTATCGCTCGGCAGTGGCAAGCGACCTGTCCGCAAGGCGGTGTCGCCGCCCCCTGCCGGTCTGTCCATCTTCGGATGTCCAGCCATGACCACCACCAACCTGTCGCGTTCCGGGTTCCATCCCTGGGATCGCTTCAAGACCTGGGTCACCAGCACCGAGAACCGCCTCTACGTGGGCTGGTTCGGCGTGCTGATGATCCCCACCCTGCTCGCGGCCACCGTCTGCTTCTCTATCGGGCACCTCGAATAATCAGCAATTTCCAGGGTCTCTACGGACATGAAAAAGCCGCCGAAGAGGCGGCAGAGCAGGAGAATCTATCTCGACCATCGACGAGATCGCTTGAACCATGGGATCCTCTCTA
>NZ_JAGQCD010000025.1 GCF_024345975.1 Cyanobium sp. Cruz-8D1
TTGCCAGGTCGCTACAGCCGGGGCCTGACGCGGGTGTCCCTCGCCTCCTTCGTGATGGCCTCCTCTTTCCCCCGCTGCGAGATCCGTCAGCTGGCGGTGTTCGTGTATCCCGGTGGGATCAAGGCGCATGATGCCGAGCGAATCACGGTCTTCTATGGCCGCCGCGGCCTGCCGGTCAAAAAGCCCCGCTTCATTCCGGCCCAGCTGGCCCATCAGCTGGCCCGCAAGCTCCAGGCCAAGCGGCTTGGCACCGTGGCGGTGCTGTGAGCCGCCAGGGGCTGCGGCCCCTGCCCCGGCGGGCCTGCGGGCCCCCGGGGCTTTCAGCTGACTCAGCGAACCGACTGATTCCGCTGCCAGTTGCGCTCCAGCGCCACCCGATAGCGCTCGATCCCCCAAGCGCTGCTGCGCATCTGACGGTTGATCAGCCGAGTCACCTTCCAGGCCTTGAGCCCCATGCCGACAGCGAAGACCAGCCAGGGCACCAGAAGCCAGAGCGGATGGTCCATCAAGCCGGCAGCGGTGTCCTCGCTCTTCTGCAGCGCTGGCTCTGCTGGTGTTGGCGGACGGTCCACTGGTTGCCCTTGATCGCCACACCGCAGTGCTCGCAGATCGTCACCGGCCGACTTCTGCACCACTGCTCGGGTCGCTCACCCACCAACTCGCGGCGGCTGGGGTCGATTCCCCGGCCCTGCTGGTAGCGGGTGAGTGCTGGTGCCGTGGTCACGAAGCCCGTCTCCAGACAGCGAAACAGCAGGGACTGGCCCCGCAGGTTCTGGACGTTGAAGGTGGTGGCCGTCATCAGCGCAGGGTCCGCTGCCACCACAGATGGTGGCACGAGCTCCCTGTCTCCACCACCGGTGGCGGGCGATCAGGCGGCTGGCACGGGAGCCGACCAGGACAGCAGGGTCTGAGACGAGGGATTTCCCAGAACCTGAAAAATTTCCGAGGCACCCTGCGCCGCTCCTGGAAACAGGGGGAATACCCCTCGCGAGTTTGGGTTTTTCTGCGGGGATCTGCAGGCTTCTGCAAGGAGTTGCAGGGAGCTGATTTTGAAACGCAAATTATGAGCAAATCTCGCAATTTTTTTCGCGTCAGTTTCTCCCTTTTTGATTGTTGATTGATTGATCGCTTGTGTATTCCCAGGTTCGGGCGTTGGCGGGGTTGAATCAGTTGCGCGTCAGCGGCGGCGGGGTTGCTTGGTTGAGCGCTGGGCTGCTTGCTCCGCAGCATCCATCCGTCGGGCAAGACCAGTGGCCCAGCGGCGGCCGGGCTCACCGCCCCAGCCATCCCAGGCCTGGCGGCCCTTGCCGTACTGAGCCCAGCTGGAGCCCTGCTTGTCCACCTCGTGGCGAGCGAAGTAGCTGACCATCCGGTCGATGGTGGCCGGTGATAACTGCTGACGGTTGAGCAGCTGCCGGGCTCGCGCCAGCCCCACAGGCGTCATGCCCCGGTTGGATGGAGGCTGCTGGGCCCGGCGCTCCAGGGCACGACGGGCTGCAGCCGCCACCGGCTCCGGAGGTCGGAACGAAAGGCCGGCATAGAAGCTGCGGGGCCGCCTTGCCATCGACTGGTCTCAGCGACGAGCCCCGCGGCCGTTCACCGCGAAGGACGCCCGATAGAGCTCAGAGGCCGACATCGCCTGAGGGTTGATCGGCTCGCCGTTGCTGCCGATGCCCGACACCGTCAGGCCTCCGGCGGCCTGCATGCCAGCCGGGCCGCGCTGCTGAAACAGGAAGCCGTAGACGGGGTGCACCCGCATCTGATCGAGGAACTCGGTCGTCGTCATCGGCCGGCCGTCATCACCGAGGAGGGGCTTGCCCTGGGAGTCGAGCGGTTCGAGCACGTCCTTGCCGTCGCCGCCAGTGCTGAGCCGGAAGCACGTGCCGAGCTGCCCCTTGAAGATGTCAAAGAACGTGCCCCTGGTGTCACCGCCGGTGCGGCCCTCGGCCTGGGAGAAGGCGCGCTCCAGCAGGCGGTCTTTGCGGAGTTGGAGGATCTGCTGCTTGGCCTCATCGCGCTCAGCGGCAACAGCGGCCACCTTTTGAGCGGAGGCCTCCTCCATCTGCCGCTCGCGCAGCTCCATCTGCTGCTCGAGGATCTGCTTCTGCCGTTCGGCCTCCTGCAGGCGGGCGTACTCCTCGGGGTTGATCTCGGAGAAGCGGTTCAGCTGCTGGCGCAGGGTGCGGATCTCTTTTTCAAGCTGGTTGCTCTTGCGCCGCTCGGCCCGTAGAGGCTCGGAGCTGCGGTGGTCATCGCCACCAGTGTCAGCGCCTGCAGCCGTGGCCGGGGCGGGGGGATCGCCTGCCGAAGCATCGGCAGTGCCCTGACCATCGGCACCACTGTCGGTGCTCTGGCCATTTGCGGCGTAATTGTCGTCAGCACCCTGACCGCTGGAGGTGGTGGTGCTGGAGGGGGAAGCAGAAGTGGCAGTGGCCATGACCCATCGCGGCTGTCGTGGAGGAGCACCCCGTCCGGGCTGTGCTCCTCAGCTATTGCCAGCCATCGATCTGTGAGGAGACGGCAGCGGACAAAGACCGGAAGCCGAGGAGCTGCTTACGGTCAACCTCAGATACCTGCCCTCCCGTGAAGCGCTTCCTCTCGATCGCGTTGCTCACTGCTGCGGTGCTGGGTGGCAGCGGGGCCATGGCCTGCGAGAAGCACCTGAACGGCCACCAGAACAGCAGCGGCACCAACACCGAGGGGGCAAAGAAGTAGGCGACAAGAGCGGCTCCGCTCAGCCCCGCGAGAGCTCCAGCTGCCTGGCCAGCCACAGCTCCACGTCCTCGTAGGTGTAGCGGACGAGGTTGCCCAGCTTCACGAAGGGAGGCCCATAGCCGCTGGAGTTCCAGCTGTAGATGGTGGAGAGCGACACGCCCAGGTAGGCGGCCAGGGTCTCGGGTGTGTAGAAGCCGCTCGGCAGGCTGGTGGTGCTGCTGTCGGCGTTGGCTGCAGCACGGCGCTTGGGGATGAACAGCCAGCTCCCCAGCGGCAGCTGGTCGGATGGGCGGGCAGTGATGGTGGGGTTGAGGCTGCGCAGGGTGGTCACGGTGGTGCCGTGGCGCTCGGCCAGCACGTTGAGGCTGTCGCCGGTGCCCACCACCGCCACCCGGTTGGGTTTGAGCGCGGCCTGGATCCGTTCGCCGAGCAGCGGCTGGGTCAAGGAGCCGATTCCACCGGCGCCATAGAGGCCGCCGAATTCGGTCACCGAGAAGGCCCCCAGCTGGCCGCGGCTGGGGGAAGGGAGCAGGCCTGGGGTGCGCAGCTCCGTGAGCGGCCCCAGCCACACCGCCCCGAAACACGGGGTGAGCAGTGCCGGTGTGGTGGCTGAGACGGGCCGGATGCCGCTGGTGCTCCAACTGATGGCCGCCGCCAGCCAGTCCCAGGGTTGGGACGGGGTCAGCGGCAGCACTGCCCCACGGGTGAGGTAGCCCTCGTAGGTGAAGTCGCCGGTATCGAGCCCCGGAGCGTTCTCCTTGCTGGAGATTCCCCGCAGGCGCTTGAGGAACCCCTCGAACAGGAACCTCCCCGTGCGGGCTGAATCCAGCACCCCCGGCAGTTGGTTGGAGAACAGCAGGATGCGGGCATTGGCATAGGGCTGCAGCGCCGACGGAGGCAAGGGCCCAGGGGCGGGAGTGCTGGTCACGGCTCAGCCCCGCTCCAGGGGTGCGGTGAAGGCACTGCCCTGGCCGCTCAACTGGGGATCGCGGCTCCAGTTCGCCAGGGTGGGGAGCATCAGCAGCAGCGCCTGGGCATGGCTGCCCCGCTGGCGCCGCAACGCCTGCTCGATCGAGAGACCCACGCCGTAGCGAGTGATCGTCTCCTCCCGCAGCAACTCGGTGTCGTACTCGATCACGTCCGCCTTCTTGACCGGCAGCGTCCCGTCATCCGGCAAGGCGTCCGCGGCCACTGCCTTACGGCGGGTCTCGATGGGCGCCTGTAGCTGCTCGGGGCCCAGTCCCGCCAGCTCGGTCTCGATGGCGGCAATGGCATCCAGCTCCCTGCGGGCTGTGGGGATGGCATCGGGGTAGAGCTGCTCGAGATCTGCCATGGCGTCGTTGATGGCGCGGATCGCGGCCATCTGGGCCGGAATCGAGAGGGCAACGCGGATGCCCTCCAGGTCAGCAGCACGCCAGCGGTAGGGCGAGTCGGTCGGGGTCTGGCTCATGCGGCTGCAGGCGCGGCTGACTCCTCTTGCCTGAGGGGCACCGGCGCCGAGCTTTCGGCAGCTCTGGGCTCTGGGGACCGGCTCCCGTCCCCGGCCCTGGTGGCTGGGCTGTCATCCAGCGTCGGGCTGCTGATCGCATTTGCCGTCGCCAGGGCCAGCTGGTGCCGGAGCTCCTCCCGGGAGATGACGCCCTTGTCGAAGAGCTCGATCCATTCCTTCACCTGGGGCTGGGGCTGGATCGGCGGGGTGAGCGGGCTCACCGTCACCTGCAGACCGGCGGCCGGGTCAAGTGGCTCGCCGGTGAGGGCACACCAGTGCTGCAGCAGGGTGGAGAACAGCGAGGCCTTCTGGATCGCCATCGCCTGCAGCAGCGCGTAGCTCTGGCTCGCGGTGAGGCTGATCTCCATCTCGGTGCGGGCAGCACCACGGTTCTGGCTGGGGATCAGGGCATCGCGGCGCATGGTGTCGTCAAGGATCTGCAGCCAGGCCCGATGCTCCGCCAGAGACCGCGCCCGGATCTCCACGAACTCAAAGGAGGCATCGGAGGGCAGGTCCATGCAGGTGTTCGGACCCAGCACCACCGGACCGGCCTGGCTGTTGCCCATGGCGTCCACCATCCCTTTGCGGACGCCGACAGGGAGGGCAGTTCTAGAGAGCAGCTCCTCGTATTCGCTCTTGCAGCGGAAGTGATTGAGGTACTGGTGCGCCAGACCCAGGTGCGGCAGGTCCCCCTCGCCAAAGCCGGAACCATCGGAGGTGTACCAGCAGGCCGGCAGGCGGCTGATGCCCTCGTAGGTAGTAGTCGCCGGTGCCTCGCAGCGCCAGCCGCTGGTGGTCTGGGGGTCAGCGCAGATCGGGTGGTGGGCCAGCTGCAGGCCGGAGACAGCGTCACCAGTGGTGAGCAGCTGCAGGCTCCGGTAGTGCCAGCGGTCGGGGGCGTCGGCATCGCCCAGCAGGGCGTTGATCTGCTCGGTGACTGACCCCTCACTGCCGGGGGGCTCAGCACTGATCGGTTGGTTGATCGGCTCGCGCCAAATGATCCGGCCAGGCAGGCCGTAGGAGACGGGCAGCTCCCAGTTCAGGCAGTTGGCCCTGGGCACCAGCTGCAGCCGGGGCAGCGAAAGCCGATCGCCGCGGCGCAGAGCCTCCTGCCGGTCGCCCTCGCTGGGCCAGCTGTGCTCGGGAGGGAGCACCAGCACGAGGGCGGCGCCGTCGCGAAGCACCAGCAGGTCGGCGGCGGCAAGGAAGACGCCCAGGTCCGTGCCCCGGCCATCCACGTCGGTGAGCACCGAGCTCAGGCTGGTCGGGAGGCTGAGCCAGCTGCCCCGGCTGAGCATGCCGGCGTAGGTGCGCAGGGCATCGCGGAAGAAGCCTGAGGGGCGAGCAGCGTCCAGGCGCTTGCGGTAGGCCGTCTCCGGTTCCCGTTCACCCTTGGGCAGGTAGTGCTCCTTGCGGCTGCTGCCGTCAGGGGCGGCAAGCAGGGCCCAGCAGTCGGCGGTGATCTGCAGGGAGGGTTGCAAGACGCATAGTCCGGAATGAGACTGCCAAGGCACTGGGGCGCAAATCACGATGAATCGAAAACAAAGTTCGCCATCGCCTATTGCCTGCCTACCCGACGCAGTAAACGATCAGAGCGAGAGCTGGCTTGTCAGCGGTGATCCTGACCTGCAGCTTTACTCTAATGCTGATTGAGCAAGCATTCATGGCGCTTCCTGAGTTTCTAACTGGAGCGCCATTCAAAAAGTACCAGAATGAAGGTACTGTTGTTACCGCTTTTTCCATGGCAGTTCTGCAGGAGTTGAATTCCAGGAACGTGCCAAATCCTGTTGCTGCATTAAGAGAAGAAGTCAATTATCCTTTCGCTCGAAAGTGGAGGGCAGATCTTCATCTTGACCTTGCCGCGATGAAGATATTTACCCCCGAGTTATCCTCCTACGGATATTATCAGAACAACTGGCTGGAGGCAAAATACTCCCGACTCAACCAAGAAGGCAAGCCAAGTATTTCCGGTCTTGTTACAACTCTTTTGCTCCTGAAGGATATTGTCAGAATTTGCGCTCTTCCTCCCGACTCAAGCCCCGGAAAAGAATCAACTAGTGGTCGCTACCTATTGCATGCTTACCAAGGAGACCCTTTCCAGTATTTTAGTCTGCGAAGGAATAGTGGCAAAAAGCGCGACGAGAGAGAGTGGATCACTTCCTTGCTTGTCCAGGGGGCTTCATCAATTAGATCTCTTGATATTCATTGCGAGAAATCAAAGACCTTTGAATCGCACGTCGGGAAGCACACTCGCCTCATACGAATGAGTGCCGACGTAACCAATATTGCGCATTCTCCCAGGGATCCTTCTGCAGATGCCTACTATATTGTCTTGACAAGGGTAGATAACTTTTCGATCAGGGTAGGCAGTCGGTGCCTCGGAAGAAGGCAGGGGGTTATCTTTGGAAGCCATCCCGATAGCGCAAGGCTGGTACCCGCTGCTATAGCTCAATTGCTGGCTGACTAATCTATTTCGGTATTCCTAGCTTACAAGCAGAGGGCTTTGAGAAGTATTGACCGGGCTCCCTTGATTTGCCTTGGTTTAGTCTATATCGTGGTCCTAGCAATTGTATTAGTCTCGTATCGATTGTAAAGCGCTTAGCAAATGCCATTGTCGAGTGCCACAATTTTGCTGCTGCATGCAAGACATACCTGAGCCCATCGTTCAGTGCTGATGCCCAATTGTCCAGGAACTTCGGCTGCAGCATTACCTAGTCTGAGTAGCTTTTGCCCACGTGCGTAGAGCTCCCTCCAGCTAGCAGGCACCTTAATCATGAACCCCTTGTCCCGGAGGTAGTGATACACCTCCCCATTGGCGTAGGTGCGTGCATAGGGCCGAAAGGAACCCCGCTCGGGTGAGTAGCGGCGAGCAGCCTGGATGATGCCGAGCATGGCGATCTGCTCCAGGTCTTCTTTCGGGTGCCCCGTGCGGCGAGAGATGTTGCCGGCCACGGTGGCGGCGAGGTCGCGGTGCTGCAGCGCAAGGGCATTGGCGGCGGCATGGGGGTTCACCGGCCGGTGCCGCCGCGGCTTGGCCGGGAAGGCGATCACCAGCTGAACAGCCTGATGGCTCGGCGCGGGTCGCGCGCGCTGAGCACGGCGAGGCCGCGGCAGACACGTCGCCACCACCGGCGGCCGCAGCGGCAGGTCCAGCTGACCAGCTAAGGCGGCTGCAGCGATGCGGCAGGCCGGAGTCCGTAGTGGCCGGGCGATGGCGACCGTCATCGCTCAGCGGCTGAACACCATCGGCACCGGCGAACTGCCGTAGCCCCGGCCCCGCCAGAACTGGGCCTCGATCCACAGCACCCCCTGGCAGAAGGCATCCACCTGGTCGTCCACCCCGCCCCGAGGGGAGAAGGCCAGCAACTCCTCGACCAGGCAGTCGGCCTTGCGGGCAAAGCGCACCTGGCCGGCTTCCACCAGCGGGGCCACGGCATGGGCACGGGAGGCCTTGCTGCCCTTGGGCGGGATGGCGATCAGCCCCGGCACCTGGCGCCTGAGCAGCTGACAGACCGCAGGGCCGTTGGCAGCGTCCTCGATCAGCACGGCGTTGGGTCGCAGTCCCTGCCGCTCCAGCGACGCCAGGGAGGCGAGCAGGAACTTGATCACCCCTGGTAGATCGAGCCGCTGCCGGTGGGCCCAGAGCGCTTCAATCTGCAGTTCGGCCCAGGGATCAGGGGCATGAGCCCCCTCTGCGGCCTGTTGGCCAGGGCGATGGGCGGTACTGGCGTTCGTGGCCAGCGCCAGGCCCTGCCGCCGCGCCTCCACCGCCGGATGCCGCTGGGGCTCCAGCAGACCCAGCAAGGCAAAGCCGCAGGCGTCGTTGTCCTTGCCGTCCTTGAAGCTCAGGTCACAGCTCAGCACCAAGGGCGCATAGCGGCGGGGCTGGCCGGGGACGACCGGCAGCGGCGGCTGGATCCAGCCCTTGCGGAACAGCAGACCCTCCGCCGGGCTGGGCCGCTGCTGGTACAGGGCGTTCCACCAGTAAGAGCCCAGGCGGGTGCGGATGCGCTGCAGCACCGCCAGCGGCACCCGTTCCGGGCAGAGCGGCTCGCCGGGCTGGCGCCAGTCGTGGACTTTCGTGCAGGTATGCGGAATCTGCATCGAAATCGCCTCCGGCTCGGCGATGGCCGGCAGGTTGAGCACCGTCCAGTGCTCAGGGTTTTCTTCGGCTTCTTGTTCGAGCAGCCAGGCGGTCATGTCGTGGTGGTCCCAGCGGGTCTGCACCACCACCTGGGCCGCCGGTAGCAGCGCCCCCTCTGCCGTCAGGCCCGGTTCAGCCCTGGTGAACCAGACGCTCTTGAGCCAGTCGATCAGCCGCTCCCGCTGCAGCGCCGACTTGGCGTCTTCTGGCCCCTTGTAGGGGTCATCGATGATCCCGAGGTTGTAGCCCTTGCCCGTGAATGGCCCCCTCACGCCGGCGGCGATGCAGCCGCCCCGCTGGGGCGTCAGCCAGTTGCCCACCGCCGCTGAGTCCTTGGAGAGGGCGTGGCCGGTGATCCGGTAGTAGTGGCGGGCCTCGCGGCTGTGGGCATAGGCCAGCTCGCCCGAGTAGGAGGCGATGGCGCAGAACAGTTCGGGGTGCCGGCTCACCCAGTAGGCGGGGAACAGCCGTGACACCAGCTGGCTGTTGTGGGTGACCGTCAGCTGGCGGCCCACGACGTAGAGGCCATCGGCACGATCGACCTGAATGCAGCGGCCCCGGTGGGTCGAGCTGGGATCACAGTCGATTCGGGTGATCGCCACCCGCCGCTGCGGGGCCAGGCGGCTGATCGCCTTGCGCTGCAAGCGCGTCGGGATCGGCAGCGTGGGCTGAAATCCCACGGTGATCACCGCCTGGCGGCCCACCACCCCGCTGCTGCTGGTGCCTGCCGGCGTCTCCATCCGGTAGGGGCGAAAGCCCAGTCCTTCCGCCAGATCCAGCACTCCGGCCGCCAGATCGGAGCTGGTCGTCACGAAACGCACCCGGCCCTTGGGGTCGACGTGTCCGTCGCTGTCGATCAGCCCCGCCAGCAACCCCAGCCGCTGCTCGATCGCGCTGCGCAGGTAGGCCTCGGGGATGTGTTTGTGGCGCAGCACCCCCGCGGACTGCAGATCACAGCGCAGGGGGCAAGGCACACCCCGCTTGGCGAGCAGACCTGCCAGAGCGGTGCGCTGCACCCGTTCATAGCCCTCGCCGCGGTGGTGGTGGACCGCGGAAACCGCATAACCGGCACGCACCATGGCGACCACCGGTGCCAGGTCGCGCCGATCGTGGGTGACGCTGGGAATGCCGGTGGTGCCATTGCCCAGCCAGTAGCCCAGGGCATAGGGATCCATCGGCAGGGCTTGCCGGGGGTAGCGCAGGGGTACGGCATGGGGCAGCTGGAACAGGAAGCGACTGCCCCGTTGCCCCAGCACGCCGCTGTGGAGTGGCTGGCTGGCCAGCTCCGCTGTCGTCAGGGTCTGCCAGCGGCGACTCCTGCGGCTCCAGACCGTCCACTCGTGCTGAGGGTGGCACCAGATCTGCTCTCCGCGGCTGGTGGTGACCCGCATGGTCATGGAGGTCTCCGGCGAGAGAGCCAGCACGCGGGTGGGCCTGCCATCGGAGCCAAAGACCTGATCGCCGAGCTGGAGCTCGCCATGGCGCCGCCAGCCCTGGGGCGTCGGCACCGGCGTGTCGTGACTGCAGGCCTTTCCATGGCGCGGAGGTGTGCAGACAATCAGCCGCGTCAGCTGGCCATCGGCCACCTGCTGGAGCAGGTCGATCAGGAGTTCGGACAGCCGGTGGAACTGGAAGCTGGGGAAGGCCGAGCGGATGAAGTCGCGAAATAGCAGGCCTTGGCGGGTAGTTGTCGCCCGGTCCGGATCCGGAACACCCAGCAGTCCCCAGTCGGCCCACAGGTCCGTGGCGGGATCCAGCAGCAGGCCGCCATTGCTCGGCACCGTGGCCTTGGGTCTGGTCGTCGCAGCGATACGACCCATCAGCTCTTCGCCTCGGGGGGCTTGATCGGGGCCCGGAGCAGGCCGCCGATCTCGGCGATCACCCGGAATGCGCCAACGGCGGCATTGAACTGCCCCGCATCCATCGCCCGGCGGGCGCAGTCGTTCAGCGCAAAGATCTGCTCGGCCTGATGTCGGCGCCGGTCAGAGATCAGCTCCTGAACCATGCGCTCACGCGCAAGATTGAGGTAGCGGTTGACCGTCTGGGTGTTGTGGATTCCCCAATTCTCACGAGCATTTTCAATGATCTGCACCAGAGGTAGACGTTGAGCCACCCAGAGTTGTGCCTGAGCAATCCGCCGTTCCACCTCCAGCCGCGAGGGCCTGGGGGGCCGATGAACCGCCACACCCTTGGGGCGGCGCGGTGGATTGGCATGACCGATCGGCCGGGCCGGATCGGTGGGCTCATACAGCGGCTGGCCGTTGTCGTCCTCCGCGCTGGCTGCAGCGCGCAGCTCCTCCACCGGATCGGCTGGAGGCAGGGCGTGGGCACTTTGCGGCATCAGCTCAGAACGGTTGGTCCTGGCTCTTTGGGGGGCGAATGGTCCAGAAGGGCTTGCCGCGCTTCTCTGCCGCACTCCCCTGCTGGATCGCCTCGTCCTTGGCGGCCTTGAGCTGCTGCTCGATCTGCTGCACCGCCGGCGGGAACGCGTAGCTCAGCCGCCCGCTGCTGTGTGCAAAGGCCCAGTCGTTATGGGAGAAAGAGGGATCCAGCTGGCCAGCCGCCATCGCCTCGCTGAGGGCCTCAAGCAGCGGTTCGAGCTGCTGCTCCAGCTGCTTCTGCTGCGCCTTGAGGGCCGTGATCGCATCGAGCAGCGCATCGATGGCGTCTGACGGTGCAGGGGCGGCTTCAGCAGGGGCAGCAGGCATCACCATGAGCACGGCGTTCGGAGGCCAGCAGACCAGAGCCCGCCAGGGCTTCACTGTATGGGCTCTGTCCTAAGAGCCGCAATCACAACGGCTGTTAATTCCTAACAGGTCTCTCCCTCTGCTCAGAAGGGCCTGTGGGCGAGGCAGTAACCGCTCCAGGCGGCGGCCCAGGCCGCCAGGCACTGCTCACGGCTGTAGAAGGTGCTGGTGAACGCCTCGCCGGGCTTGCTCCAGATCGTCTGGCCCAGCTCGTAGTGGTTCCCCTGGGCGGCCTCCAGCACCATGTAGCCCCCCAGCTGGGCGGCGGTGGAATAGGCCCGGCCGTGGGCCGAGAGGGTCTTGAGGTCGTAGAGCACCCGCACATCGCGTCCCCGCCGCTCGCTCAGTGCCGGTGAGACGTAGGCGCCATCGAAGGCCCCGGCCACGTTGCGGGCCAGGCAGCAGGTGAGCCGCTCGCTGGCGATCACCTGCACCTCATCCCAGAGCGGCAACTGCAGCAGCGGCAGGATCCAGTCCCGGTACTGGTGATGGCCGGGGAGAGTCTCGGTATCGAGCAGGGCATCGCTGGCGCTCCTGCCCACCAGGAAGCGGGCCTGGCTGTAGTGCTCCAGAGCCGCATGCACCGTGGTTCCACGCGGCTGCCAGATCAGTCGCTTGGCCTCGATCGAGCGCTTGGCGATCTCGCTCAGTCCATGGGCCAGCACACCGGTGATCGACACCGGGAATAGGTGATCGCCGAGCCAGTACCGGTGCGCCGCCTCGTCCCGCCAGAGGCCGGGGATGGGCTCAAGCCAGGTGGTGGCGAAGTGGACGGCCACGGGCTCAGGCCATCCGGGTGCAAGTGGTTTGGCCGCCTTCTCGCATGAAGCCAAAGCCAGTGCCGGGGTTCTCTCGGATGTAGGCCCTGGCCATCCGCATCACCAGCTCACGAGGCAGGTCAACGGCGAACTGCTGGCCCACGGCCAGGCAGTCAAAGGGCAGGTCGTGATGCGACATGTCAGCAGGGTAAGCGGAATCGGGATCCAACGATCCAACATCGATCTAACGGTCGAGTGTTAGATCGAAAACCCTTGCCGCCACTACGGTCTGACCACCCATCTAACAAACAAACATCTATTTTAATAGAGATAGATATGAGAAGGGGTCTCTCTCGGGTGCACACGCACTATGTGTCTATGGGGGTGTATCGGCTGGGACAAGCGTTAGATCGTTAGATTTCCTCAGATCTCTTGTGCCGCAATCGATCTCGGTCCAACAGTCGCTGTTGGAGGGCTGTTGGATCAAACGTTTTCGAGGTCGGCGGCATCAATGGGCACCATGACGCAGCGTTTGGTCCCGATCCCTGCGAAGTGGACCACACGCTTGGGGAGATAGGCCCCGTCGATCCGTCTGAGCGCGGAGCGGTGAGCACCACCACTCCAGGGGGTACTGCGGAGCACGTGGTCAAGCTGGGCGTTGGCGTTGGCGACCGCCAGGAAATGCCCCTCGGCGCGCTCTCCATCCGGCAGGGGCTGGCCAGCGCGGAACACCCGCAGGCCGTAGCGGCCGAGCACCGGCACCAGCCGATCCCAGAGGGTGCCGGCAAGTGACTCCTGCAACGCGACGCAGCGAACCATCTCCCCGAAGGAGGCCTCGGCCCCAATGTCGTGCCGCACGATCTGCTGGAGGATGGTGTCGCGGCACTTGATCTCATCGGCCTCGGTGTGATCAGGCTGCTGGTGCTGCCAGTCCATCTGGTCCAGCCACTGATCCGCCATCACCAGGTTGAGGTGTCCGCCTCCTGCTGCCTCCAGGCTCCAGGCCCCGGCCAGCAGGGTGCCGTGCTGATCCCCGAAGCGCTGGCCAAAGCGACGGCCGAGGGCCTGGGCCAGGACGCGGGCGTTCTCGATGATCACGGGCAGCTGCTGCAGGGTGCGATGGATCAGCGCCCTGCCGTTGTCGATCGTGGCGACTGTTGCGATCTCGCGCTCGAAGTCCAGCCACTCGCTTTTGTCCATCGGGTCCTTGCGCAGGCCGAGCACACAGAACCGATCGATGTCGGCCTTCTGGATGAGCGACACATTGATGGAGGAGACGCAGAACATCGAGCGGATCTCGAAGCTGTTCGCGCCGCCGGAGGTGGTGCCCTTGTAGATCTTGCCGCCCTCTGAGCTGGCGATACGGGCCAGGGCCAGCACGTTCTGAACGATCAGCTTGTCCTTCTGCTCGTTCTGTTCGAACTCATCAAAAACCACCGGGATGGCATCGGACTTGAGGGTGCCGCGCAGGCCGGCCTCGGTAGTGCCGCCCGTGGCGGACTGGACGACGCCACCCAGCAGAGGGCGGAGGAACAACTTGAGGATGGTGGTGTTGTGGGTTACCACGAAGTCGTCCGTCACGTAAAGACGGTCTGGGTGGTCGATGGCGATGCAGGAGCATTCTTCCGGCTCGCAGGGATCGATGGAGACGACGTTGAGGTAGAGGCAGTCGGCGTACTGATGGGTCGGTGACACACGCTCCAACTTGCGCGGCAACGAGAAGACGATGGTGGGATCAGGCAGTCGAATGCTGATATTGAAAGCAGTCCTGCCCTGGCGCTTTTCACCGTTGTATGTGTAGGAGGTGCGTCTCGTGCCGACCTTGGCGATACCGCCTAGAGAGCGAACGAGTTCGAGCACATCGTCACGCAGTTGTTTGGACACGGTACAGAAGCTGATGCCGCCGGTCTTATCAGCCGTGCCGTCGGTGTCCATCAGGCCCTTAAGCAGCTCAGCGCGGTTCTCGATCGATGCCTCGAGATAGGCGCGTGGGATGAATTTGGTGTGGGAGTGGGTGCCAAGAAGCCTCAGGTCTTTGATCGTCTGCCTGGTCTGCTTGCCGTAGCGCGACAGGTCACCGAGGCGATACCTGCCGTCGACGTTTGTGTGAAAGAGGCAAAAGGGAGACCCCTCAAGGCACAGGCGAACTCGATCGACGACCTCCTGATCGAAGTCAGTGAGATTGATGCCGCCGCACGCGGAGAAGCAGCCATTGCCGAGCATGACCCCGAGGGCGTAGGGGTGCAATGGCAGGAGAGAAGCAGCCCCACCATTGCGAACGGTCATGGCCTGGCAGAGCGGCACCGCCAGGCTGCGCGATTGCCGGGTTCCGGTGGCGAGGATCTCGATCATCTCCGCGGTGGTGCGGATGCGCCAGGCGTGGTTCAGGCGGACTTTCCAAAGATGGTCGGCGGTGGCGCGAGTCGAGCGTCCGTCGGCGAAGGTGATCCGATAGGTCGCCTGCAGGCCCTGCGGGTACTTACCTCGCACCCTTGCAAATCCATTGTCAGGCGTGGAGACCAGGTCTCCCACCTCGATGTCGCCCATGCGGCGCCATCCGGCAGGCGTCAAAACCCTGGCCGAGTGAGGCTGGGCTTTTCCCGTGCCGGCCCCACCGGTGAGCCAGATGTGGGGCCGCCAGTTCAGGGCGCCGCAGACGGGGGCCAGCACCAGCCAGCCGAGAAGGAAGTGCGCGGAGGCGGGCATCTCCCAGCGGAAGCGCTCCGCAATGAAGCGGATCTGCATCGCCTCGGCATCGGGCAGGGGCAGATCGCCTGGGCCATCGAGGTGGCGTGCCTGCTCGTAGAAGAAGCGGGACGCTGGCGGTTGCAGAACGGAGCAGGGGCGGCCGTCCACGTTGAGGCGATCGCCGAGGTGAAAGATGACGCGACCCTCATCCAGCCAGGCGCCACGGCCGCGCACCCGCTCGGGGTCATAGACGCCGATGCTGGCCTGCTGCTCGAACAGATCCGAGGCTGCAGCAGCCCAGTTGATGCCGGTTCTGCTGGGGTAGAGCGTCTCCCAGTAGCTGAGGGAGGCGAGCGCAACGAGGTTGGTGGCGGTGTGGGCGCTGCGCGAGAGGCGCATCACCTGGCCGGTGTTGTGCGGTTGGTAGTAGTAGGAGTCGCCGTCAAATCCCAGGCAGAGGAAGGGCGCTGCCGACATGGGTGATGCCGGTGCAGGGGGTGGCGGTGGCGCAGCACCATCACTTCTGCCCGCGGCATCCGTCTCTGAGGGCATCCAAGGCTGGGCTGCTTTCGACAGCTGCCGTGCGGCCTGCCGGGGCGTCCAGTCGGCATCGGCCAGGTCCCAGCCCTGCGGCAGATCCGCCGGTGGTTCCACCAGCTGCACGCGGCATCCCTGCTCGCTCAACAGAGCGGCAAGCCGCGCCATGGCCTTGCGGCCGGGCGCGTCGGCATCGGGCCAGAGCGTCACCGCCCGCCCCGCCAGCCCCAGTGGGGCCAGCGGCTGCCAGTCGGCCTTGGCGATGGCGTTGGTGCCGTTGGCCCAGCTGATCACCACGTGCTCGGGAAACAGCTTGGCGGCGGCATCGGCGGTGCCCTCCCCCTCCACCACCAGCACCGGTGCCTTGGGCCGTTCGCTCAGGCCAGGCAGGCCGTAGAGCGGCCGCAGTGCTGGCCACTCGCAGGAGAAGGGATCGCGGCGGCTGGGCCGGTGCCAGCCACCATCGAGCCACACCCGATGCAGAAAGGCCTTGCGGCCCTTGCCGCCCAGGCAGAGGCGCTGAATCCAGAACAGCTGGTTGCCTGCCGCATCGCGGTAGCACCACTGGGCGATGGCGCCCTGATCCAGGGTCGGCGGTGAGGCATCAGGGGGCGGGAGCTCGGGTTGCCGCCAGGGCCGGCCGCCGTGGCCGGGAAGTCCGGTGACAGCAGAGGGCCTGCCACCGTTGCCGGTGCCGGTGCTCACCGGCTGAGGCCGGTGCCGCCCGCTCCCGCCTGGCTCCAGGCCCAGGTGGCGCTCCACCTCCTCGTAGGCCTGGCGAAAACTCCAGCGCCGCACCCGCATCAGCAGGTCGATGCCGGTGCCACCACCACCGAGGTGGTCCTTGCCGCCGCACTGGTTGCAGAACCAGGAGCCGCTGCCGTCCCGGTCGTCAAAGCGGAAGCGGTCCCGCCCCCCGCAGGCCGGACAGGGCTGGTGGCGGTTGCTGAGCTGCTCAGCGCGTAGCCCCGCCAACGCCTCGAGGATCTCCCGCCAGCGGCCTGAGGCCGCCGTGAGCACGTCGGTTGTCATGGGTGTAGCTGCAGCTCAACGACGCTCAGCAGCTGCCGACAACACAGGCCCTGGCACGGCCGAGGCGCACGTCTCTGCCGCGATCGCGGCATCGATCACCTGGCGCAGCACCGCCGAGCGGCTGAGGGTGCCGTGGGAGCGGCGCTGGTCAAGCCAAGCCAGCTGCGCCTCGGTGATGGAGACGCTCAGGGGCGGCGCAAAGGAGGCCATGGATGTCTGACGTTCTGAGCACACCCTAAGCCCGCCCGGCAGGGCTTGATAAGTTAGACATTGCTGAGCTCCTATGCCCAGCGCAAAGCTTGCCGTCTCGCCCATGGCCCCGATCGTCCTGCGCGACTACCAGCAGCAGCTGCTGGCCGACCTCCGCGCAGCCCTCAAGGTCCACCGCCGGGTCTGTGCCGTCATGCCCACTGGTGCGGGCAAGGGCCAGACCATCGGCGCCATCGTCCAGGGCGCAGCCGGCAAGGGCCGGCGGGTGCTGGTGCTGGCCCACCGGGCTGAACTGATCGAGCAGCTGAGCGGCACCGTGCGGGCCTGGGGCCTTGAGCCAGATGTGATCGCGCCCGGCCACCGGCTGCAGGGCCGACAGGTGGCGGTGGGTTCGGTGCAGACCGTGGCCCGGCGGCTGGGGCAGCTGCCGCCGCCGGATCTGATCATTCAGGACGAGGCCCACCACCTGGTCGCCGGCAACGTCTGGGGCCGGATCATCGAGGCCTGGCCTGGCGCCCACCTGATCGGCAAGACCGCCACTCCGGAACGCCTCGACGGGAAGGGACTGGGCGTAGAGGCCGGCGGCTATTTCGAGGCCCTGGTGCTCGGCCCCTCAGCGGCCTGGCTGGTGGAGCAGGGCTGGCTGGCCAGGCCCAAGGTCTTCTCCTGGCCAGGGGCCAGGAACAGCAAACTCCGCCGGCGGATGGGCGAGTTCGACCTGGAGCAGGCGGCACGCGCCTACGGGGACCGGGCCGCCATTGGCGATGCGGTGTCGCACTACCGCCGCCGGCTGCATCCGGGCACCGCCATCTGTTTCTGCTGCACCATCGAGCACGCCGAGCAGATGGCCGGTGCCTTCCGCGCTGCGGGAATCCGGGCCGCATCGGTGAGCGGCGGCACGCCGGCCGAGGAGCGCAAACGCCTGATCGCCGGGCTCGGCACTGGGGAGGTGGAAGTGCTCAGCAGCTGCATGATCGTTTCTGAGGGCACCGACATCCCCTCAGTCGGCGGCGCGATCCTGATGCGCCCCACCGCTTCCCTGAGCCTCTATCTGCAGATGGTCGGCCGGGCTCTGCGGCCCGCGCCGGGGAAACAGGAGGCGGTGATCCTCGATCACGTCGGCAACGCCCATCGTCATGGCCTGCCGACGGATGAACGCGAGTGGAACCTGGCCGGCCGGCGCCGGCGGGAAAGCGTCTCGATCCCGATCAAGGACTGCCCGGTCTGCTTCTGCAGCTGTCCCAGCGCCGCCCAGGTGTGTCCTGACTGCGGCCACCTGTTCCTCGCCGAGGAACGCGATGAGCAGCGGCGCGGGTTGCAGCAGCTGGAGGGCGAGCTGGTTGAAGTCACGGGCGCCGCCCGCCACCGGCCCAAACCCAGGCAGCAGCAGAGGCCCCGGCGCACGCACCCTGCAGCCGGATGCCGCACCTTCGAGCAGCTGCTGCAGCGCGAGCAGGAGCGTGGCTACAAACCAGGCTGGGCCCGGCATGTGTGGGCGGCAAGGCAGCACCACACGGCCAAGAGCGGTACGCTTTGACGTACGGGTGAAGGCCATGTCATGACCACTGTGTCCGCCACAGAAGCCCGCAAGCGGCTCTACGCCCTGATCGACGAGGTGGGGCAGTCCCACGAGCCGGTGCAGATCACCGGCAAGCGGAGCAACGCTGTGCTGCTGTCCCAGGACGACTGGCGCGCCATCCAGGAGACCCTGCATCTGGTCTCGATCCCTGGCATGCGTGAATCGATCATCGAGGGGATGGCGACCGATGTCTCCGAACTGAGCACCGAACCGGGCTGGTGAGCTGGACGGTCCTCTTCACCAAGCAGGCCCAGAAGGACGCTCGCAAACTCGCTTCCGCATCCCCTGCTCTCAAGCAGAAAGCTCAGGCCCTGCTGGACATCCTTGCCGTCGACCCCTATCAGCAGCCCCCTCCCTACGAGGCCCTGGTCGGCGATCTGCGAGGGGCCTGCTCAAGGCGCATCAACATCCAGCACCGCCTCGTGTATCAGGTGCTGGAGGAGGAGCAGATCGTGAAGGTGCTGCGGCTCTGGAGCCACTACGAGTAGCCCCGCCCGGCAACAGGAGGCATGGCCTCCTCCCCCAGCGAACACGAGATCCAGCAGCGCATCCGCCTGGCCTGCGGCCGCGGGGCGGTGCGGCTCTGGCGCAACAACACCGGTGCCCTGGTCGACCAGCAGGGACGCTTCGTGCGCTTTGGGCTGTGCAAGGGCAGCAGCGACCTGATCGGCCTGCGCTCGCTGGAGATCACGCCAGAGCTGGTCGGCCAGCGGCTCGCCCAGTTCGTCGCCCTGGAGATCAAGACAGCCCAGGGCGTGCTCAGACCGGAGCAGCAGGCTTTCCTGCGCCTCGTGCAGCAGCTCGGTGGCGTGGCGGCGGTCTGCCGCTCTGTGGAGGAGGCCGAGCAGCTGCTTGGCACCCCGAGGCAAGTGCTGCTGGGACACTGATGGATCCGGCAGAACTGCAGCAGCGGCTGAGGCGTCTCACCAAGGCCCACCCAGGCGAGCACCCCTACACCCTTGCTCTGAGATTGCAGGCAGAGACAGGGAAGGTGATCACTGGGCAGCTTGCCAAGCAGATCCTGCAGAAGCTCGGACAGGATCAGACCTGATATGCCAGGACGTGTCAGGAAGTGACTAGGAGTGCCAAGTTTGCCGTATGGTTCGGGAAATCCCATTCAGGATCCTGAACGTGGCCATCACCTACGCGGAGCTGCTTGAGCACCAGGAGGAGAACCGCGCAGCGTTCGGTCGGATGCTGCTGAACTGGCGAAGAACCAACGGCTGGACCCAGTACACCGCCTGCAGCTGGGCGGAAGAGGCCGGCTTCGATGCGATCTCCTACGGCAACCTCTCGGTGATCGAGCAGGGCAAGGCTGGCGAGCTGCGCCAGAAGGCCTTCTGGCAGCTGGGCGAGCTCAACCGCCGCATCGCCGAGAAGGACTGGGGACCGGTCAAGAGCCAGGCGATCAAGGACAAGCTCGAGAACGCCATCCCGCTGGGTGACGACGAGTGCCCGGCCTGGACGCCGCTGGAGCTCTGGGCCTGCTACTGCGGCCTCAGGGATGTGCCGGAAGCGTTCCAGACCACCCCCGCGCCGACCGTTGGTCAGCGCAAAGCCACGGAGCTCTCGGCCAAGTGGCGCAACCAGATGCGCCGGGTTGTCGATGAATGCGGCCTTGAGCCCAGCGACGCCCTGAATTCCCTGGCGGTCGAGGCCAGCGAAGAGCACCGCAAGCGCTTCTTTGCCGTGCTCACGGGCTTCGGCGACTACAAGCCAGAGGAGCTGGCGCCGCTGTGGATCGAGGGCGATCTCTACCAGCCCAAGCGCTGGCTGGACCAGTGGGAGGCCGCCAGCAGAAAGGGTGGGAAGCCCAGCGGCCGCAAAGGCAAGAAGCCAGTCACAGCCTGATTGCTAGGAATTAACAGCCGCTGTGAGTGCGGCTTCCAGCAAAGAGCCCTAAGATCCGGGCCAGCGGGCAACCGCCCGATCCGATCCGTCATGGCTCCACCCCTCAGGCCTCCAGAGGCCGACATTGAGGCGCCGCCGGCCATACCGGCCGACGCCACCCCCGAGCAACAGCTCACCCATGCCCTGGCCAGCTTTCAGGCCGAGGTGCCCCCCATCGCCGCCGCCGATCTGGCGGAGGTGGTGCACTCAGCCCGCCCCGCCTTCCGCCGCGGGATCGGCTGGTCCGCTCACCTGCGCGAGCAGCAAGGGCGCTCCCGGCTGCAGGTCACGGTGATGCATGTCGCCGGGGCCGAGCTCTGCAGCGAGTCCTGGGCTGATGAGGCCAGCGATCTGGCCGAAACCACCGGCCTGATGTTGGCGATGCTGCTGGGCATTCCTGTGTCCGCATCGGCTCGGGCTGTACAGCCCTATGCAGTTCCAGACGGGCAGATAGCTGAAGAGTCTGATGTGGATCCTACGCAGCAGGCTTGCCTCGATCGGCTGGTCGAAGGTCCGTCGGCTGAGGAGCCAGTCCCCCTGGCTGACTCCAGCGATGACGGCACTTCTGCAGACGGTGATCCAGCACTGGCTCCCCTCACCCCTGAGGAGGTCAGCGAGGTCCGCAGCCGTGTGCTCGACCTGTCCCAGGCCGCTCGCCAGGAGCTGACCAAGGCCTTCCGCGAGCACTTCCAGGTGCCACGCAATGCCCGCTCCATTGGTGATCGCATCACCCAGCGCCAGCACAGCGAGTTCATCGCGCTCTTCCTTGAAGAGGCGCAGGGTCAGGTGCAGCCCGAGCCTGCTGCGGAGCCAGGCCCATGAGCGAGAGCCATCGCCCCCGGCCGCCACGCCGCTACGGCGAGCAGCCCCGCTCCCAGGCCGGCCGGCACTTCATCCAGACCCAGGTGCGCACCGACGTCTACCTGCGGGTGCGCGAGCTGATGGAGGCCCGCAACCTCTCGGCGAGCGGAGCGGTGCATCACCTGCTGCGCGAACGCTTTGGTCTGCCGCCCCTTCCCCCGTTCGATCAACAACAAACGTCCACCGATTCGTCCCATGGCTAGAGACATCTTCCGCACGCCCCTCGCCGAAGCGCGTTGGGCCCATCTTATTGATCCCAGGCATCAGCTTGATCGCAGCAAACCTAAGGCCTGGACATGCGACCTGCTGCTGCCTAATAACAACGAGAAGGCCCAGTCCTTCCTGCTGGCGATGGAGGATCAGTTCATCGCCCTGCACGGCAGTCGCAAGCGCCGTGCCGAGAAGGGCTTCCCCTGGAAGCCCGACAAGGAGAAGCCGAGTGAGCTCACCGTGGTGCGCTTCAAGGTACCGCAGTTCCAGCGCCGCGACGGTTCCCTTTCGGAGGGGCCTCGCATCGTTGACGCGAAGAAGCAGCCCTGGGATGGGGCAGCGATTGGCAACGGTTCCAAGGTAATCATTGCCTTTGATATTTATAGCTGGGATGGGGAGAACGGCTGCGGCATGACCTTCCAGCCGCGTGCCGTTCAGGTCGTCGAGTTCGTGCCCTACGAGCAAGTCGATCCCACCGATGGCTTTGAGGAGGTCGATGGCTACACCACCACCGGCAGTGGTGCCGGTGATTGGAGCGCTGCCGACGACGGTGAGGAGTTGTTCTGATGCCGCTCGATCGTCAGGGCATCAGCTCCGGGGCCTGGAGCGGCAGGCCCCCTCACCTGCCCGGCCCTCAGCTGCCTGCGTTCTGCCGCACCCGCCGGCCAACCACCGTCGCGGTCACGGCCAGCAGCCTCATCGCCCTGCGCCTCCTGGTGCTGCTGGGGCTGGCGTTTCAGCTCAGCACCCTGCTGCTCGTGCTCGCCGGGCCCGTGCCGCCCCGGCAGATGACCAGCACCAACACCGTCTTCCGCCCCGATGCCGGCACTGATGCCGGTGAAGTCCCACCCGTCACACCGCACTCAGACCGATGAACAAGACGACGACGTCATCCCATTCAGCTGCAGCTCTCGCCTCGATGGATCACCCCGCTCTGGTCTCCCGCTCCTGGAATGGCACGCCGATTTCTCGGCGCACCGCCGACGGCTATGTCAATGCCACGGCCATGTGCAGGGCCAACGGCAAGCAATGGTCGAAGTACCGGGAGAGCGACCGCTGCCAGACCTATCTCGATGCCCTGGCTGAAACCTCCGAAATTCGGATGTTTGACCTGATCGAGTCCCGCCAGGGTCAGGGCGGCGGAACCTGGGTCCATCCCCAGGTCGCGGTCGATCTGGCCCGCTGGATCAGCGCACCGTTCGCGGTGTGGATGGACGGCTGGTTCCTGGAGAGCGTCCAGCAGGCGCAGCCGGCACCGATAGAAACGACTGCGCCCCGGCTTCGGGAAGCCGAGGTGATCAACCTGGTGGAACGCAGCATCGTCGTGTTCGAGCGGCTCGGCGGCCTGGATGAACGCGACGAGCTCCTGTTCAAGGACATCGTGCGCAGCAACGTGCTGACCGCGAGCTCGGGCCTGCTGCCTGGCGCCCCGACTGACGAGGAGCTCACCTTGGGGGATGCCTGGCTGGAGGTGTTCCAGCAAGTGCTGCCGCGCAGCCAGTTCTGCGCAGCCGGCAAGCTCGTAGCCAGGGCATACCGCGACGAGTTCGGAGAAGAACCCCCTCGCCGCCAACAGTTTGTGGATGGGGCACCGCGCCAGGTCAAGAGCTATCGCCGCTCCTGGTTGATCGAGACCCTCCAGCGCTTCCGCGCCCAGCTGACAGGGGGCTGATGGCTGGCACCAACACCATCTTTGGCACCGATGCCGGCACACCGCTATCAGACCGATGAACAATCTGACGACCTTGAGGGCGTGGTCCACGCCCTCCCTGAGTCCCATTCAGGATGGTTCGACCTCATCAAGAACCCTCATTTCAACTGAGGGTGTCCCACCAGCCTGCGGCTCGAAGGGTGTGAATTCAGTTCACACCCCTGGCAATAAGCAGGCTGCCACCGATGTCTGCAACGTGCTGGACATCGGCAATCCTCGCCAGGCCTTAACTGAGGTGAGCGCCGACGAGAGGGGTGTCATTTCAGCTGACCCCCTTGGCGGTGGGCACTGCAGGGATTCCGCCGCGGTTGTCCTGCTTTCGGAGGTGGCCTGATGGAGAACCAGACGACCCCACCCCCATCCGGACGTCACCGTGTCTGGGTGACGACGGCAGAAGCCTGCGCTGCTCTGGGGATGAGCCGCGAAACCCTCCGCCAGCTGCGGCTCCGGGGGGTGCTAACCCCAGGCAAGCACTACCGCCGCTGGGGCTGCACCCAGGGCCGTGGGCCCCTGCAGTGGCATCTGGAGAACGTGGAGGCCACGATCACCGGCTGGAGCCGGCGGCACTTGTAGAGGTCAATGGCCGCAATGGATATGCAGCCCACCTGAGCAGGCCTGGGCCCCTGCAGGCAGCGCCCGCACTGCCTCGATGCCCTTGCGGATGCTGCGGTTGCTGCGACTATTTCGATTATGGTTCGAGTGGCCTTCTGTTCCTCCCGCCCATGGCCGTCGCTCTCCCCAGCTCCATTGAGCCCGTGATCCCCACGGCTGAGGCGGCTGAGGCCGCAGGGGCGAGCTTGCGCGATCTCGCCGGCTTCCGGGCCAGCCATGGCCTGCGGCAAGCCAGCCTCTCCCTCGATCTGGAAGGTGGCCAGCGCGCATCCGTTCCCATCCCAGCCGCGGTGTTGGAGTTGCTGCAGGGAATCCTGGTGCAAATGGCCCAGGGCAATGCCGTCACGCTGGTGCCGGTGCACGCCGAGCTGACCACCCAGCAGGCCGCTGATCTGCTGAACGTGTCGCGGCCCTTCCTGATCGAACGGCTGGAGCAAGGGGAGATCCCCTTCCGCAAGGTCGGCACCCACCGGCGCATCCGCCTGACCGACCTGATGGCCTACAAGCACGCCATCGATCAGCAGCGAGCCGCGGCCCTCGATGAGCTGGCAGCCCAGGCCCAGGAGCTGGGCATGGGCTACTGAGGTGAATCGCTTCACCGTCGTCTACGACGCCTGCGTTCTCTATCCCGCTCCACTACGCGATCTGCTGATGCGCCTGGCGCTCACGGATCTCTACCGGGCCCGCTGGAGCGACCAGATTCATGAGGAGTGGATCAACGCCGTCCTGCGGAACCGGCCTGATCTCTCCAGAGCGCAGCTGGAGCGCACCCGCTCACTGATGAATGCCCATGTGCGTGATGCGCTGGTGGATGGCCATCAGCCCCTGATCCCAGCCCTGGAGTTACCGGACCCGAATGACCGCCATGTTCTGGCCGCCGCCATCCAGTGCGGAGCTGATCTGATCCTCACCTTCAACCTGGATGATTTCCCAGAGCAGGCCCTCGCGAGCTACGGCATTGGCGCCTGCCATCCCGATCCGTTTCTGGTGGATCAGCTGAACCTGGATGCCGAGCGGGTCTGCATGGCGATGCGGCAGCACCGGGCCAGCCTGAAGAAGCGGCCCAAGACAGTTGAGGAGTACCTGGCAACCATGGAGGAGCAAGGGTTGTGCAGGTTCTCGCAGGCCGTGCGGCACTACGCCGCTGAGCTCTGAGCGCGTATCCCCTGGCCCAGCCGTTGTTCCGCCTTGGCGAAGGCGTCATCCACGACGTCATCCCCGCACCAGCGGCTGTAAGCCGCCAGGTGGGTCTGAACGCTGTGACCCATCGCAGCGGCCACCACCTTGGGCGGCAGGTCGCAGATCACGTGGGCCCGGTGGGCGTAGCCATGCCGGCAGGAGTAGGGCACCAGTTTCTCGCCCTTGGCCTCGTACTCACGCCGTAGCTCCTTCCAGAGCGGTCGATTCATCAGGTAATGGCCCACGTAGCCACCGCCCAAACCAGGCTGCATCGGCGGCAGCTCCTGGGTTAGGAAGCGTTCCTCCAGGCGCCAGCCGTCTGCCCAGTCATCACAGGGCAGCGGGCGCAACACCCTTGGCCGGGTCTTGCCGCGGGAGGCGACCTTCTCATACATGCACCAGAGCCGACCCTGGCGGATCTGCAGATGTTGGAGCTCCTCCGGGCGCAGTCCGTAGGCCGCCATCAGCTGAAAGGCAAAGCGCCAGCGGGCATCCGGGATGGCCCGCACCAACGCCAGGATGTGCTCCACCTCCAGGGGCGTCGTGATCGCTTTCGCCGCACGCGATCGGCCCACGAACACCGCCAGATCCTGAGGCGGCTCCCAGTCCTCGCCCAGCCGCCGCTCCGCAACGGCCCAACGCAGCAGGGCGGCAGTCGACTGAATCTGAATCTGGCGGGTGCGTCCGCCCGGCTTGTCCGCCCAGATCCGGGCCAGGGTCTCCAGCAGCTGCTTTGCGTTCTGCGGCGGGGCAACCGCAGCCACCGCACCGAGCACGTGGTTCATGTGGTGCCGGTAGACCCGATGCCAGGTCGACGGCTTGATCTCGCCGCTGATCAGCTTGTGCTCCCGGAAAGCAGCGATCAGCTCTTCCCAGTCCGCCGGGGCCAGCACTGCCGCCATTCCCCTGTGCCTGGGCCTGCCGGGGTGCCCTGTCTGAGTACCGCGGCCTGAACCGAACTCCACCTCTGCTGCCCTCGATCCATCGGCACGGGGCATGCGTGCCACGCAGGCATCGGGCTCGATGCCCTGCTGGAACTCCTCGTAGACCTGAACCACCGCATCGCGGATGTGGTCGATCTGGTCGCACTCCCACGGAATGGGAAGAAGCACCTGCCGGCGCCTGCCCCGTCCAGCCCCAGCAGCGATGTTCAGGCGCGCATGACCACGGTGATTGAGCACCGTCCAGCCACGACGGCAGCCCTTCTGAGACAGGGCGTGAGACACCACCGCCCTGATCGTGTCCTCCCAGTCACGGGCCGCCGGCATGTGAGACGTTTGGTGAGATGTTTCGTCTCACAGCCTGGCACGGGCAATCAGGCGCTGGCAGAGGCTGGAAGCCCTAACGCCAGTCGCAGCAAGGGCTTTGAGCCGAAAACCCTTATTGAGAAAAGGAAGCGGGCGGCGGGAATCGAACCCGCATCATCAGCTTGGAAGGCTGAGGTTTTACCACTAAACTACGCCCGCGTCAGTACAGACGTACTGGAGCTGGTTGCCTGAATCCAGCTGCAGCATTATGGCCTGCACCGGATCACCGACACCGGAAGATCCCCTCCTGAGCGTCTCCAGGTTTGACCCCCCCCACACCGTCCACCCCGCCGCCGACAGCGTCGGACTTGCCGATGGCTGTGGTGGATACGGCGGACCTGCCTGCCGGTGAACGCCGCCGGGTGCTGCTGGCCTACGGCATGGGTGACGCTGGCACGGGGATGGCCGCCTCCCTGATCGGCTTCTATCTGTTCATCTTCTACACCTCAGCGGCCGGTCTGCCGGCCTGGATGGCCGGCCTGGTGCTGATGGTGTCGCGGCTCTGGGATGCCATCAACGACCCGGTCGTGGGCTGGCTGAGTGACAAGACGCGCAGCTCCTGGGGCCCCCGGCTGCCCTGGATCCTCGGCAGTGCCGTGCCCCTCGGCTTCGCCATGGCCCTGATGTGGTGGCTGCCGCCGGGGGGGCCGTGGGTCAAGTTTGCCCTGTTCGTGGCCATCTCCGTGGTGGCCAACAGCCTTTACACCTGCGTCAACCTTCCCTATTCCGCCCTCGCCGCCGAACTCACCACCAACGTCAACCTGCGCACCCGCCTCAACAGCGCCCGCTTCACCGGCTCGATCATCGCCGGCCTGGTGGGCATCGTGCTGGGGGGGGTGCTGCTGAAGGATCTCCAGAACCCCGACAGCTACCTGCAGGTGGGGATCATCTCGGGGGTGCTGATCACCTGCTCCACCCTGCTGTGTGGCTGGGGCATCGCCCCGGCGGCGCGAAACTGCCAGCGGCCCACGAGCCAGCGGGGAACGACACGGAGGCTCCTGGCACGGGTCGGCAGCAACGGGCGCTTCCAGATGGTGCTGGGTCTGTACCTGCTGCTCTGGTGCGCCCTGCAGATCATGCAGACGGCGGCGCTGATCTTTCTGCCGGTGGTGATGCGGCTGCCGGAAGGCTGGAGCAACTGGATCCTGCTGCCCTTCCAGGTCAGCACCCTGATCGGGCTCCAGCTCTGGACCGGCATCGCCCGGCAGCGCGGTCGGCTCACGGCCCTGTACTGGGGCGCCGCCCTCTGGATCGCCGCCTGCCTGATGGCCATGCTGCTGGTGCCGCTCGATACCACGATCGGTCCAACCGCCTCGGCAGGGAATCTGCTGCGGCTCTGTGCCCTGGTGGTGACGATCCTGATCGTGGGCCTGGGGGCCTCCACCGCCTACCTGATCCCCTGGGCCCTGCTGCCGGACGCCATTGATGCCGATCCGGAGAAGCCCGCCGGGCTCTACAGCGCCTGGATGGTGTTCACCCAGAAGATCTGCATCAGCCTGGCCCTGTTCTTCTTCGGCAACCTGATGAGCCTCAGCGGGTACCAGGCGGCCCGGGGCATCCTCCAACCCGACAGCGCCCTGCTGGCGATCCGGATGTGCATGGGCCTGATCCCGGCGCTGCTGGTGGTGCTGGGTCTGGTGGTGATGCGTCGCTGGCCTGAGCGGGGCCCCCACCCGGAGACCCTGACGGCCACCACACCATGAAGCCACCGCGGTGGCTGCAGCGACTGGGATCCAGCCTGATGATCGGCGGTCAGGCCGTGAGCGCCATCGCCCGCGGCCGCATCGGCATGGTGGATCTGATCCAGGAACTGCTGGAAGCCGGGCCGGGCAGCTTCCTGATCGTGCTGATCACGGCCCTGGCCGCCGGCACGGTGTTCAACATCCAGGTGGCGGCGGAACTCTCCAAGCAAGGGGCCAGCTCCGCCGTGGGAGGGCTGCTGGCCCTGGGCCTGTCGCGGGAGATCGCGCCGCTGCTCACCGCCACCCTGCTCACCGGCAAGGTGGCCACGGCCTATGCCGCCCAGCTGGGCACCATGAAGGTGACCGAGCAGATCGATGCCATCACGATGCTGCGCACCGACCCGGTGCAGTACCTGGTGGTGCCACGGGTGCTGGCCATGGTGGTGATGGCGCCCGTGCAGTGCCTGCTGTTCTTCTGGATGGCGATCTGGTCGGGCCAGGTGAGCAGCACGCTGCTGTACAGCATTCCACCGACGGTCTTCTGGAACTCGGTGAGGATCTGGATGAAGCCCGACGACCTGCCCTCGATGCTGCTCAAGGCGGTGGTGTTCGGTCTGATGATCGCCGTCATCGCCTGCGGCTGGGGGCTCACCACCCGCGGCGGACCCAAGGAGGTGGGCACCAGCACCACCGGCGCCGTGGTCATGATTCTCGTCAGCGTCGCCCTCGTCGACGTGCTGCTCACCCAGTTGCTCTTCGGCCAATGACCACCACCCCCTCCTCCCCCCCGGACAGCACCGCTGACGAGGTGGTGCTCCAGCCCCGCTTCTGGGTACCGCTTGGAATGCTGCTGCTGGCGGCCGCCTCGCTGGGCCTGCGGCCGCTCTGGGGTGGCGTTGTCTGGCTGGCCCTGGGGACGGGCGTGATGGGGCTGTTCCTGCTGCTGCAGACAGCCCTGCTGCGGTTGCGCTTCGCGCCGGAGGCTCTGCTGGTGGCCCGCCGCGACACCGTGATCCGCCGCTTCCCCTACGACGCCTGGATCGGTTGGCGGGTCTGGTGGCCAGCCCTGCCGGTGCTGTTCTATTTCCGGGAGGAGAAGAGCCTCCATCTGCTGCCGATGCTGTTCGACGCCACGGCCCTGCGGCAGCAGCTGGAGCTCCGCCTGCCACCCGCCAGCCCCGCTCCCCACGCTCGCTCCTGAATCTCCCTGCTGCCTTGCTTCCCTTCCTGCCATGAGCGACCAACCCGAACCGCCCGCCACCAACCCAGCGGAACCCACCCCCCAGGCCCCCGCCACAGCCGACGGGGATCTGATTGCCCTGGCCCTGACGGAGCTGAGGCAGCGCCGTGACGAACTCCTGGGGGAGATCAGCCAGCTGGAGGCCCGCCGGCAGCAGATCAACCAGGAGATCGCCGGCAGTTTCGCCGGCCAGTCGGATGCCATCGCCCGGCGGCTCAAGGGCTTCCAGGAGTACCTGGTGGGGGCCCTGCAGGATCTGGCCGCCGCGGCCGAGCAGATGGAGCTGGTGGTCCAACCGCTGGTGGTGCAGCCCTCCCCCCTCGATCAGACGCCGGGCGGCCTCGACACCAGCGACGCCCGGGAGGCCGCCGTGGCCCCCGCCGCCGCCGGCCTGTTCAGCGACGATGCTGACCTGATCCGGGAACGGTTGGGGCAGTTCGGCGGCCAGCCCGATTTCTACGCCGATCCCTGGAAGCTTCGCCGCACCCTGGAGACCTCGGCCGCCACCAGGCTGGAGGACTGGTTCCTGTCCCAGGGGGGGAGGGGCGCCCAGGCCAGCGGCGGCAGCCGCAGCCGCAACGCCCTGGCGGCGGCGGCGGCGATCGCCATCCTGGGGGAGCTCTACGGGGAACGCTTCCAGACCCTGGTACTGGCCAGCCAGCCGGAGCGGCTGGGGGAATGGCGCCGGGGACTGCAGGACGGCCTGGGGCTCAGCCGTGACGACTTCGGCCCCGCCAGCGGCATCGTGCTGTTCGAGCGCCCCGATGCCCTGATCGAGCGGGCCGACCGGCTCGAGGAACGGGGCGAGCTGCCCTTCATCGTGATCGACGCCGCCGAGCAGGTGATCGAGATTCCGATCCTGCAGTTCCCCCTGTGGCTGGCCTTCGCGGCCGGTCCCGGTGAGATCGACGCCGAAGCCGATCTTTACTGACCCTTCAAAACCGGTGGGCCCGGCGCGCACCCCTTTCCTTCTCCCATGGCCTTCCTTCCCGATCTGCTGCTGCTGCCGGTGGGCTACCTGCTGGGCTCGATTCCCTTCGGCTGGCTGGCGGGCCGCTGGCTCGCCGGCATCGACCTGCGCCAGGAGGGCTCCGGCTCCACCGGTGCCACCAACGTGCTGCGGGTGCTGGGCAAAGGTCCGGCGCTGGCGGTGTTCCTGCTCGACGTGCTGAAGGGCACCGCCGCCGTGCTGCTGGCCAAGGCGGTGCTGCAACCCCTCGGGGACTTCAGCAGCGCCAGCGACTGGGGGGTGGTGGCAGCGGGCCTGGCGGCCCTGGCGGGCCACATCTGGCCGCTGTGGCTGGGCTGGAAAGGCGGTAAGGCGGTGGCCACCGGCCTGGGCATGCTGCTGGGCCTGACCTGGCCCGTGGGACTGGCCTGTTTCGGCATTTTTCTCACCACCTTGAGCCTGAGCCGGATCGTGTCGCTCTCCAGCGTGGTGGCGGCCCTGTCCCTGCCGCTGCTGATGCTCGGCTCCTTCGGCGCCTCCGGACTGCGGCCGGCCTACCTGAGCCTGGCCCTGCTCACCACAGCGCTGGTGCTCTGGCGCCACCGCAGCAACCTGCAGCGACTGATGGCCGGCACCGAACCGAAGCTGGGGGCCGGCCGCAGCTGAACGGGCTGGGTCGGGGCTCTGCCGTGAAGGGGTTCAGGCCAGTTGACGGCTGCGCTCGGCCGCCGCCAGCACGGCTTCGATCAGGGCGGAACGCAGCCCGGCCCGCTCCAGCTCCCGCAGGCCGGCGGCCGTGGTGCCGGCGGGGCTGGTCACCATGTCCTTGAGCGCGCCGGGGTGCAGCTCCTGGCCTTGAAGGAGGGCCGCCGTGCCCGCCATCGTGCGGTGGGCCAGATGGCTGGCCAGCGACCGGGGCAAGCCCGCCGCCACCGCCCCATCGGCCATGGATTCGGCCACCAGGGCCAGGAAAGCCGGGCCCGAGGAGGTGAGGGCCAGGAAGGGATCGAGTTGGGGCTCGGGAAGGTCGAGCACCTCCCCCACCTGGGCGAACAGCTGGCGCACCTCCTGGCGGCGACCCTCGCTCACTCCCTCACCCCAGCTCAGACCGGTGAGGCCGGACCGCACCAAGGCCGGGGTATTGGGAACGGCCCGCACGCAGGCCCGCCCCGGGAACAGGGCCTCAAGCCGTCGCAGCGGCACCCCCGCCAGTACGGAGATCAGCAGGGGCTCGCGGCCGGGCGGGGCCGCATCGATCGCTGCGTCAGAAGCCGCCAGGGCCGCCGCCGCTGCCGGGGCCACCGCTTCGATCTGCTGGGGTTTGACCGCCAGCAGCAGCACCGGAGCCGACCAGGCCTGGGCCGCGTCGGTGGAGACCTGGACGCCGAGTTCGCCTGCCAGCCTCAGGGCGGAGGCCTCGGTGGAGACCGCCGCCCGCACATCGGAGCGGTCGACCAGACCGCTGTCCAGCAAAGGAAGGAGCAGGGCCCGGGCCATCCGGCCCAGGCCCACCACCCCGAAGGTCTCAGACCATGGCATCCGAACGGCCCCAGGCGGGGCTGGGAGCGGCGTCCTGCTGGTCATCGACCGGGCCGGTGCGCCCGGAGACCACGGTGGGGGAGGCGGCATCCTCACCACCGGCGGTGGTGACCGTGACGCAGCTGGGGGCGAACAGGAAGATGCTTTCACCCACCCGTTCCTGGTGGCCGTCGATAGCGAAGGTGCCACCGGCCACGAAATCAACGGCGCGCTGCGCCTGATCCGGCTCCATCATCGTGAGATTGAGAATCACGGTCTTGCGCTCCCTGAGGGCCTGAATCGCGCGGGGCATCTCGTCGAAGCTGCGCGGCTCCATCAGACAAACCTCAGCGACGGAGCTGGGGATCCCAGGCATGCCGATGACGTTGGTTCCGGCGAAGGGATCGTCGGTGGAGAAATCGGTGCTCAGAGCCAGGGCTCCGATGTTTCTGGAGGCCGCGGAAGCGGTGGTGGTGCCGGTGGTGGTGGTGTCACCGGGGTCGTAGTCCAGTTCGTCATCGAAGTCCCCATCGAGATAGTCGTCACCGGAGACGACGGCACGCAGGCGGGAGAACAACGACACGGAGTCGACCTCGGGAGGGATGCTTGGCCTTGAATAGCGTCCCACATCCGTGCCGGCAAGATCCAGACGCCCATTCATGACTGGATTGGGCGGCTTCCGAAAAGAACACTGCCGAGGCGCACCCAGGTGCTGCCGGCCGCCACAGCCTCACGCCAGTCGCCGCTCATCCCCATGGAGCAGTCGTGGAGGCCCATCCCATCGGCCAGGGCGCGGCACTCCCGGAACAGGGCCAGGCGGGCCTCAGGGGTGAGACCCGCCGGGGCGATGGTCATCAGTCCAAGACATCGCAGGGGCTGCAGGCGCTCCAGGTCGGCCCCCAGGGCCCGCACCTCGGCAGGGTCGAAACCGGTCTTGGCCGGGTCGGGGCGGAACTTCACCTGCAGCAGGATCCCCGGGGAGCGCCCTTCCTCGGCGGCGATCCGCTGCAACCGTTGGGCCAGCTCCAGGCTGTCGACGGAATGGATCGTGCTGAAGCGACGCAGCACGGCGCGGGCCTTGTTGGCCTGCAGCCGGCCGATGAAATGCCAATCGAGATCGGGCAGGTCGGCCAGGGCCTCCTGCTTGGCGGTGGCCTCCTGCAGCCGGCTTTCCCCGAAGCTGCGCTGGCCCAGGGCCGCCGCCTGGCGCACCAGATCGGCCGGATGGCCCTTCGACACCGCCAGCAGCCGGGTGGTGGCGGGTAGCGCCGCCCGGAAGGCCTGCAGCCGCTCCTCAAGGCTGGAGCCGACCCTTTCCGCCGGCGTCGGCGACGCCTCCGCCATCAGATGAAGGTCTGGTCGAAGAGCTGGCGCCAGCGGGCCTGGACCTCGGGACCCTCGCGGCGGCAGCGGGCCAGGTTCTGCTCGGCGAAGTGGCGGGCATCCATCAGGGGGATCACCTCGAAATGGGCTCCTCGCTCCTGGAGCGTGACCAGGAAAAAAATGCGCTGGGCGTAAAGGGTGGCATAGAGGTCGCGGCTCTCGGCCACCGGCGCTACCCGATAGAGCATCCCAAAGGTGGGGTGGTTCAGATAGCGCTCCGTACTCACGTCTCCCTGCAGGCTGGGGCCATTAAAGGGCACCGACTTTCCAGCGCAGCGCCAGCAGGCCCACCAGGGCCAGCGCCGCCGCCAGGCTGGCGCCGCTGGGGGTGGCCGCCGGCTGATGCAGGCGGTCGGGAGGGAGCCATAGTCCGCCCCGTGCCATCAGGGCCTCGGCCCCCTGCTCAGAGCGCAGCAGCACGTTGGCCAGCAGGCGCTCCCCCACGGCCAGCACCAGCCCCAGACTGGCCTTCCAACCCAACCGGCGCAGATTCACCGCCCGGGTGGCGATCGAGCGCAGCAGGTTCTGCAGCTCCTCCTGCACCAGGGGCAGGAAGCGCAGAGACAGCAACAGGGTGAAACCGAGGCGCTCCACGGGCCAGCCCAGCGCCTTCAGGGGACCCAGCCACCAGGAGATGGTCCAGACCAGCTCCTCGGGCGGGGTGGAGAGCAGCAGCAGGTTGGCGCTGTGGATGACGGTGAACAGCAGGGTGGCGCCATTGATGCCGAGTTCGGCGGAGCGGCGGGTCACCACCAGGGGGCCCAGCTCCAGGGGGCCGGCCATCACAGGGCCCCAGCGCACCAGCTCCCAGGGCAGGCCGGCCCGCGACGGGGCCGCAGCACCGGGAGATCCGGGGACCAAGCGCAGCTCGCCGGGGGGACGCTGGAGGCTGGCCGGCGCCCCCCCTCCGGCCGGCAACAGGGCGCTCAGCAGCCCCACCAGCAGCGCCAGGGCGATCAGCAGCGGCAAGCTCTGCCGCCAGAGGCGCCAGGGCAGTCCACTGACAGCGGTGATCAGCAACAGCAGTCCCACCAAAGCCAGGCGCCAGAGCGGTCCGGCCAGGATCGGCGTCACCAGGAACGCCACCGTCCAGACCAGCTTCAGCCGCGGATCAAGCCGCTTCAGCCAGCTGCCGCCACCCTCGCCACGGGCATCGCCGTCATCGACGTACTGCCCGATCGGCAGTTGCCGCAACCAGTCCATTCAGGCCAAGTCCCCGACCATCGATCTCAGCCGCCCCGGCTCTGCTGGCGAGCCTGCTCCTTCTCGGCATCGCGCTGCTGCTTGCCGCGCCAGAACAGGCGCACCGGCGATCCTTCGAAGCCCAGGGCCTCGCGGATCTGGCGCTCGACGTAGCGGCGATAGGTGTCGCCGAACAGCTTGGGGTCGTTGACGAACAGGGTGAAGCTGGGGGGGCGTGTCGCCACCTGGGTGCCGTAGTAGAGCCGGCCCTGGCGGCCGCCGCGGGTGGTGGGGGGCGAACGCCAGCGCAGGGCCTCCTGCAGCACTTCGTTCACCACCGAGGTGCTCACCCGGCGGCGGTGCTGCTCCACCGCCACCGCAGCAATGGCGAAGATGCTCTCGACCCGCTGGCCGGTGAGGGCGGACGTGAACAGCATCGGTGCCCAGTCGAGGAAGTAGAGCTTGGCGCGCAGCTCCTTTTCCATGGCGCTCATGGTGTGGCTGTCCTTGTCGATGGCGTCCCACTTGTTGACGACCACCGCGCAGGCGCGACCGTCCTCCTCGATCCGGCCCGCCAGGCGCTGGTCCTGCTCGGTGACGCCGTCGAGGGCGTCGATCACCAGCACGCAGACATCGCTGCGCTCGATCGCCTTGAAGCTGCGGGTGATGCCGAAGTACTCCGGGCCGTAGTCGACACTGCGCCGGCGCCGGATGCCGGCGGTGTCGATCAGCTTCCAGGGGAGACCCTCTCGCTCAAGGGTGGTGTCGATGGTGTCGCGGGTGGTGCCGCGGATCGGGCTGACGATGGCCCGGTTCTCGCCGCAGATGGCATTCAGCAGGCTCGACTTGCCCACGTTGGGGCGGCCGATGATTGCCAGCTGAATCGGTTCGGGCCCCTCCGTCTCGTTGGTGGCCGGCAGGAAGCTGATCACCCGGTCGAGCAGGTCGCCGGTGCCGGCGCCGTGGATGGCGGAGATGGGGTGGGGTTCGCCCAGGCCCAGGCCCCAGAAGTCAGCCGCCATGGCCAGGCCCTGGTCGGGGGATTCGCACTTGTTCACCCCCAGCAGCACCGGCACCGACTGGCCCCGCAGCCACTCGGCGATGGATTCGTCGGCGGCGGTGACCCCCTGCTGGCCATCCACGATCACCACCGCCACCGACGCCTCGGCCAGGGCCAGGTTGGCCTGCTCCCGGATCTCGGGCAGGAATTCGCTGTCGTCATCGAACACCAGACCGCCGGTGTCCACCACCCGGAAGGTGCGGTCACCCCAGAAGCCCTCCTGGTAAGTGCGGTCCCGGGTCACACCGGGCTGGTCGTGAACGATGGCCTCACGGCTGCGGCAGAGCCTGTTGACCAGGGTGGACTTGCCCACGTTGGGGCGTCCGATCACGGCGACGACGGGTAGCGCCAATCTGACTTATTCCTTACGACGGATGCGTTACATAAACCCTACAGAGGGACCGTCGGCCCCAACCACCGGCAGATCCCCGGGGTGGCCGGCCACCGGATCACCGGGAGGATCCAGGAGCTCCGGCAGCGGCCCTGTGTCCGGCAGCGGTTCCCCCCGCTCGGCCAGGTGGGCCAGCAACCAGTTCACCGCCGTGGCCCGCCGGGTGCGGCGGGGGTAAAGCCCGCCGATGCGATAGCCGGCAAACCCCAGCTGCTGCTTGAGCAGTTGCTTGTGCTCGGCAGGAATCGAGCGGGTGAGCCGCACGCTTGCCGGGCGTTCGGCGATCAGCTGCGGCGCCAGGGGAAAGGCCTCGGCCCAGGCTGGCGGGGTGTCGGGTCCGGCCTGCCAGAGGTCCTCGGCGTCGGGGCGGTAGCCCAGCCGCGGCCAGATCAGCCGGCAGACGAAGCGATCGCTGGTGCGGTCGTCCAGCACCGCCTCCAGCAGAGCGCGACTGAGGGGAAAGGGCCCAGGGGCGGCGGAAGCGTCCACGGCGGCAGCTGGCATCCGAGAGTGCCCCCAGCATGCCCAGTCCCGCCCCCCATCCCTGCCCCACCGCCCCCCTGCGCCTGGACGGCAACGGCACCAACAGGCTGCTCACCTGCCGGGTGCTGCAATCGCCCCTGGCGGGGGTGAGCGACGGCATCTTCCGCGGACTGGTGCGCCGCTGGGCCCCCGAGGCGCTCCTGTTCACCGAGATGGTGAACGCCACGGCCCTGGAGCTGGGCCACGGCGGCGCCAAGATGGCCGCCCTCGATCGGGACCCCGGCCCCGTCGGGGTGCAGCTGTTCGACCACCGGCCCGAGGCCATGGCGGAGGCCGCCCGCCGGGCCGAGGCCGCCGGAGCCTGGCTGATCGACATCAACATGGGCTGTCCGGTGCGCAAGATCGCCCGCAAGGGCGGCGGCAGCGGCCTGCTGCGCCAGCCCGACCTGGCCCTGCGGATCGTCGCGGCGGTGGTGGCGGCGGTGCGGCTGCCGGTGACGGTGAAGACACGGCTGGGCTGGTGCGGGGCCAGTGCCGATCCGGTGGGCTTCGCGCTGGCCCTGCAGAACGCCGGCGCCAGCGCCCTGACCCTGCACGGCCGCACCCGGGAGCAGGGCTTCTCCGGCCGGGCCGACTGGCGGGCGATCGGCCGGGTGAAGGCGGCCCTGCGGATCCCGCTGATCGCCAACGGCGACATCACCAGCCCGGAGGAGGCCCTGCGCTGCCTGGCCGTCACCGGCGCCGACGGGGTGATGGTGGGACGGGGCAGCCTGGGGCAGCCCTGGCTGGTGGGGCGCATCGCCGCGGCCCTCGCCGGCCGGCCCCTGCCCACCGAGCCGGACAGCCACGCCCGGATCGCCCTGGCCAGGGAGCACCTGGAGGCGCTGGTGGCCGCCCGCGGCGATCAGGGGCTGCTGATCGCCCGCAAGCACCTGGGCTGGACCTGCCAGGGCTTCGCCGGCGCGGCCCAGCTGCGCCGGGAGCTGATGGTGGCCCCCAGCCTGGAGAGCGCCCTCGAACTGCTGCACCGGGCGGAGCTGGACATCACGACCCCAGGGCCATGCCCAGCAGGTCCCGGCTGCCGCTGATGGCCTGCACGGCCAGCAGCAGGGCCGTCAGGAAAGCGGCGCTGACGTGCAGCCGCCGCATCCGGGGGGAGCGCAGGGTCTCGGGGGCGGCCGCCATGGCGAACAGCAGCAGGCCGCACAACAGCACCCCACTCCAGTAGTGGGAGCCCCACACCGAGCCGTCGAAGGGACTGCGGCCCAGGTGCCACAGGGCGGGCTGGCTTCCCAGGGTCAGCAGCCCCAGCCAGCAGATCAGGGCAAATCCGGCCCGCAGCCAGGCCCCCTTGGCCCGCCACAGGGCCACGCAGCTCACCAGACAGCCCACCCCGGCCAGCAGCAGCGCCGCACCCGAACTGCCGCTGCCGGCGGCGCCCCCCCTGGCGTAGGTGGCGGCCATGGCGATCAGCACGGCTACCACCACACCCGAGGTCACCCAGCGGCCGTGGTCGGTGTGCTCCACCCCCACTGTCGGCGGCAGGGGATGGATGTCGAGGCGGCGCTCCCGCGCCAGAATCCCCAGCCGGATGGTGGCTCCCACCACCGGATAGACGAACAGGATGATCAGCACCGGGTGAAGCAGGGCGAACCAGTCAGTGGCGCCCAACCCGGAGGCGGTCATCCCGGCAGTAGGCATCGGCAAGGGCGGAGCAAAGTGCGAACGGTCATGGAAGCACCGCCGGCCACCCCTGTCGGACCAGCAGCAGGGAGAAGTAGGGCGCCTCAGTGGCCGGCACCTGGGCCGCCGGGCACAGCTGCTGATCGGGCCAGCCCACCCGCTGGGCAAACAGCGCATCAGCCAACAGACCCCGCACAGCCAACAGGGGGCGCACCCAGGGCCAGCGGCCCCCCAGCTTGAGCAGGGCCAGCACCCACCCCCCGGCCGCCGCCTGGGCCAGCAACGCCTCCAGCTCAGCGGGCTGCTCCGGGGTGGGCCGGATCAGCAGCCCCTCCTGCTGCAGCGCCAGGGGCCAGGCCCCGGCCGCCGCCGCCGCCGCCACGGCGCTGATGCCCGGGATCAGGCGCACCGGCAGGGCGGGATGGCGATCCCGCAGGGCCAGCAACACATAGCTGCTGCTGGCGAACAGCGACACATCGCCCTCGCAGAGCAGCACCACCGCCCGCCCGCCCGCCACCTCGGCGGCCAGCCGGTCGGCGGCGCCATGCCAGGCCTGCCGGCGGGGCTCGGCCGCCGCCACCATCGGAAACACCAGAGGCAACCGGCGCTGCCCTGGGGCGAGCCAGGGTTCGGCCACACTGGCCGCCATGCCCACGGCCCCTTCGCGGGCCACCGGGTAGGCCACGGTGTGGGCGGATTCGATGGCACGCACCGCGGCGACGGTGAGCAGATCGGGATCACCGGGACCCACCCCCACCAGGGTGAGGCCGGCGCTGGGTGCACGGTCAGCGATGGCGGTGAGCGCGGCGTCGGGCCTTTCTAGGCTGCCGTTTCCATGAACGCCCTGGAGCGCTCCGATGACCCACCTGGTGATCCGCGCCGCCACAGGCGGCGGCCACGACGCTGCGCTGGTGCAAAGCAGCGACGCAGAGACGATTGCGCGCGAACTGGGGTCCAGGGGCGTGCGCTTCGAGCGCTGGGCCACACCGGTGGAGCTGGCGGCCGACGCCGACCAGGCGGCGATCCTGGCCGCCTATGCCGCTGAGATCGCCCGGGTCCAGGCCGAGGGGGGCTATCGGACGGTGGATGCCATCCGCCTCGGCCCCGATCACCCGGACCGGGTTGCCCTGCGGGCGAAATTCCTCTCCGAGCACACCCACGCCGAAGACGAGGTGCGCTTCTTCGTCGAGGGCCGTGGGTTGTTCTGCCTGCACCTCGCCGGCGACGTGGTGCAGGTGGTCTGCGAGCAGGGCGACTGGATCGGCGTGCCCGCCGGCACCCCCCACTGGTTCGACACCGGCGAGCGCCCCAGCTTCTGCGCCCTGCGCTTCTTCAACAACAGTGAGGGCTGGGTGGCCAACTTCACCGGCGATCCAATCGCGACCCGCTTCCCCCTGCTGGAGCAGGTGCTCGCCGCCGCGGCCTGATGAGGGCCCGGCTCAGCTGTGCATGCGTGGCTGGGGATGGAGGGTGGCGAGGATGGCCGCTTCGTGGTGGGCCAGCGCTGCGAGCCGATCGGTTACGTCATCTCGGGGCCAGCCCCGTTCGCACAGCACCCAGTACAGACCAAAATGGCGCGCCTCACTGGCCAGCAGGTCGCCGTAGAGGTCCCGCAGTTCCGGGTCGGGGCTGTGGGCAGCCAGCAGGGCCATGCGCTCATGGCTGCGGGCTTCGATCAGACCCGCGACCAGAAAGCTGTCGAGCCGGCGCTCCGGCTCCTTGCGCCGCACCAGGGCCGCCAGGGCGGCGCCGTAGGGCGGGGCGGCCAGGGCCCGCAGGGCGAGGCCCCGCCGCTCCAGCAGGGCCTGCACCCGCTCGAAGTGCTCCAGTTCCTCCCGGGCCAGGGGGCTGAGCACGGCCGCCAGCTCCCCATCGGAGGGATAGCGGAACATCAGCTGCAGGGCGGCACCAGCCGCCTTGCGCTCGCAGTGGGCATGGTCAATCAGCAGCAGTTCCGTGTGGGCCAGGGCCTGCTCCAGCCAGGCCGCGCTGCTGGGGGCGGCCAGCCACTTCACGCGGGCCACCGGTGCTCCAGCGGCCGTGGGCCAAGCGGTGCCACTCATGCCGCCGCCCGCAGATGGGCCACCAGGCCCTCCAGGCCGAGGCGATAGCTGGTGGGGCCGAAGCCGCAGATGACCCCCAGGGCCCGATCGGCCAGCAGCGAGCGATGGCGAAAGTTCTCGCGGGCGTGGGTGTTGCTCAGATGCACCTCCACGAAGGGCAGGGACACGGCCAGCAGGGCATCGCGAATCGCCACCGAGGTGTGGGTGTAGGCAGCGGCGTTGATCAGGATCCCGTCGCAGGCGCCGGCCTGCTGGATGCGGTCCACCAGGGCCCCCTCATGGTTGCTCTGGAAGCAGGCGAGCTCCACCCCCAGGACCGCGGCCTGCTGCTCCAGGGCGGCATCGATGGCCGCCAGGCTGCTGCTGCCGTAGAGGCCGGGCTCCCGCTGGCCGAGCAGGTTGAGGTTGGGGCCATGGAGCACGAGCAGGCGCATGGGGGGTGGAAGGTCGGCTGGTAAGTTCTGAAGGTGTGGTTCGGGTCGGTGCCCGAGTGGTTAATGGGGGCGGACTGTAAATCCGCTGGCTCTGCCTACGTTGGTTCAAATCCAACCCGGCCCACCTTTCCACATGCCCTTGTAGCTCAGTGGTAGAGCACTCCCTTGGTAAGGGAGAGGTCACGAGTTCAAATCTCGTCAAGGGCTTTTTCCTCCAGCCCCCTTCCCTTCGAAAGGGTCACCCACCTGGGCTGAACATTCCGTCGCGCTGGGCCGGCAGCAGGCCCAGAATGCAGGGCCCCAGCTTTCCGGACGGTCAGCTTGCCGCCCCTCCTGTCCCTCTCCGGCCTCGGCGTCCCCGCGCTCCTCTCTCCGACCCTGATCACCCAGTCGTCCCTGTTCGGGATCGGCATCGCCTTCAGCCCCCTGCACATTGCGGTGGTCACCCTGCTGCTGCTGGGCCGCTCGCCGCTGCAGCGGGCCATGGCCTACGTGGCCGGCTGGGCCGCCGCCAATGCCCTGGCCATCGTGCTGCTGATGGTGCTGGGCGAAGCGTTCTCCATCAGCCTCAGCCATGGGGAACGGGAGCAGGTGCTGATCGACCTGCTCGGGGCCGGAGCTCTGGTAGGCCTGGGGCTCTATCAGCTCACACCCCAGGCCAACATCGGCGAAGAAGGCATGGCCCTGCGGCTGATGAACCAGCTGCCCGACTTCAGCACCTTCACCCTGGTGCTGATCGGTGCCACCAGCGCCCTACTGACTCCGGAGAATCTGGTCTTCTATCTCAAAGAAGCCGGCCTGCTGCTGCTCAACGACCCCGGCCTCACCGCCGATGCCGAGGTGACGGGGCTGTTCACCTTGATGGCCAGCTCCCTGCTGCTCCTGCCTCCCCTGGCCTGGCTGGTGAGCGGCGGGGCGATCCGCGAACCGATCACGCGCCTCGAGGACTGGCTGCAGCACAAGGCCGAGTGGCTCGTGGGTGTGCTGGCCCTGGTGCTGGGGGCCTACCTGCTGGTTGAGGGGCTGCATGGGCTGAATCTGATGACCCTGGCCGGGTGAGCGGCGGTGGCCGTTAGCGTCACAGCCCCCCGTGCTCCGGTCATCCGTTGTTGTCCACCGTCCGCCGGACCTGCCTGGCGACCGGTCTCGGTCTGGCCCTGGTCTCCTGCGGAGCCCCGCTTCGGGCCAGCACGGTCTGCGTGCTCACCCCCAGGCTCGCGCTCAACGCCCAGGGGGAAGCGGTGGCGGCCGTGCCCATCCCGTCACCCACGATCCTCAGCACCGAACGCCTGGAGGAGGTCAGGATCGAAAGGGAGGGAGAGCTGCTGTGGCAGCGGCGTGCCTTGCCGGAGGAACCCATCGAGGGTCCGATCCCGTGGCCCCTGGCCCCGATGCGCCCGGGTCAGCGGCTGGTGCTGCTGCTGCGGCCCGAGGGCGTTCAGGCCGACGATTACGCCCTCATCGTGCTGGAGGGGGATCCTGCAAGCCGTATGGACCGGGCCCAGAAGGATCTGGACAGCCTGGGAAGCGATCCCGTCGCCTGGTGGGCCGCGATTCAGTTGGCGTTCGATCGCGACGACATCAGCCTGGGGCTGGCCCTGCTCTACGCCTTCGAAGGACCCGGTTCACCCAGGATCGATAACCTCAGGCGGGCGGTGTTCCAGGCCGGCTGCGGCAGCGTCTGAGCAGCCCCTCGCTTCTGCCCCTGCCGCTGGCGGCCATGCGGGAGCTGGCCAGGGGGGACGGTGCGGGGCGAGCCCCTGGGCTGCGCTCTGATCATCGGCGCCTGGAACGACCCCTTCGATCCCTGCCTCCATCCCCTGGTCCATGCCCAGGTGGCTCAGCGGTAGGGCACTCCCTTGGCAAGGGAGAGGTCACGAGCTCAAGCCTCGTCAAGGGCTAAAAAGTGGAACTGGCACTGCTCCTCAAGCAAAATGGCTTACCTGCTGCATCTGGTTGACCCTTCGCTGCCTGATCGTGGAGGACCAAGTCATGTTCCTGCAGCTGCTTTGCAAAATGCTGCAGGGCGTGGCGGGATTGGAGGTGGTGGGTACGGCCACGAATTGCCACGATGGATTTGAAGCCTGTCGCAAACTCCGCCCAGATGCCCTGATCCTCGATCTGGCCCTGCCCGACGGCGATGGCCTGGGGGTGGCCCGCTTCCTGCGGCTGCTCCAACCCGAGGCGAAGGCACTGGTGCTCTCAGCCCAGGCCAGCAGCTTTGTGTGCCCGGAAGACCTCGAAGCGATGCTGGTGGGAATGGTGGATAGAACCTCCACCTGCGAAACCCTGCGGGGTGTGATCGAGGCCGCTCTGCTGCATCAGAGGCAACATGGCGTAGAACCGAACGGGGAGGTGACCAGGCTCACCCCACGCCAGCGGCAGATTTTCAACCTGATTGGCCAGGGCCTCATCAACAAGGCCATCGCCGGCAGCACTGGACTTGCACTGGCCACGGTGGAAACCCACCGCAAGGCCATTGCCCGCAGCCTCCACTGCAGCGGCGCAGAACTGGTGCGCCGGGCAGCCCTGGATCTGGGCCCGGTGCCATGAGGGGCAGCGGACTGCGCAACCGAATCGTCTGGGCGACGAGTCTGCAGTTGCTGCTGGTGAGTGGGGCGGTGGGCAGCTTGGCCTATTTCAGCGGCCAACGCGGTGGCTTAGGCCTGGCCGAGGCCTACCGCCAGCAAGACGCCATCACCGACCTGTCTGAGCAGCTTTCTGGCCGCCTCGCGGCACCGCAGCTGATCAACAGCCTCAACGTGCTCGCCATCCAGCAGGGCCAGCTCTCCTTAAACGACTTCGACGCCATGGGGCAGCGCTTCTGGAGTCAGATGCAGCTCTTCCCCGTGGGCTACATCAACTACGGCAGCGTTCGAGGGGAATTCCTCGGGGTGGAAAGGCTCGACAGCGGCGCCTTTGTGATCAACGAAGACGCGTTCGCCAGCCCGCTCGGCAAGGGCACGATGGGCGTCTACGCCATGGGAGCGAAGGGACAACGGGGCGCCCTGCTGGAGTCAATTCCAGGCATGAGCGACACCCACGAGGAAGCCTGGTATGTCGAGACGGTGAGGGCCGGCCAGGCCACCTGGAGCTCGATCTACCAGTGGGAAGACAAGCCCGAGGTGCTGGCAATTGCCTTCAATCAACCCCTCTACGGCCCTGGGCGCCAACTGCTCGGCGTCATCGGCGTCGACTTCGTACTCAGCCAGCTCAATACCTGGCTTGCGGAAGTCTGGAAAGACAGAAACGGCTTCGCCCTGATCGTGGAAAGAAACGGCATGGTCGTGGCCAGCTCCCGGCCTGGCCTGACCAGCACAGGCACGGGCCCCAAAACCAAACGCGTAGCGACTGGCTGCTGGCGCCGCTGGAGCTGCTGCGCCGGCGCTGCCAGAGCGCCGCCGAGCAGGTGGGCCAGGGGGACGCCAATCTTGTGTTTGAAGCCGGACTGCCCAAGGGCAGCGCCAGAGAAATCGAGGCCGTTTCCCAGGCGTTCGGAGCCCTGGTGGAGCGGCTGACCCAGGCCCGGCGACAACTCGCTGAAGCCATCGAACGGGAGCGACTCAAGGACGCCCAGACCGTGCTGGTGCTGGAAGACAAGCTCAAAAGCAGCCTGCAGGCCGCAGCCGTTGCCCACGAAATCAACCTGCCCCTCAGCACCTTGCTACTGAACAGCAAATTGCTGCTGGACCAGCAAGACGCTCCCCTGCCCGCCAACCTGAACGAGCCTCTCCAGGCGATCGCCAGCAACGCCGTTGAGGTCGTAACAACGATTGAAAAGATGCGCACCCTGCTGCGCAACGTGCAGACCCACCACCGGCGACTCAACCTGGCCAACGTGGCCCGCAGCGCCCTGCTCTACGCAGGCCCGAGTCTCAAGGCCGCAGCCATCACAGTGCAGCGCGAGGGACTTGAGGAAAGCCTGGAGGTGCTGGGGGACGCGGCCCAGATCCAGATCGCCGTGGTTAATCTGCTGCGCAATGCCCTTGAAGCGCTGGAGACTGCCGCCCCTGCTGCAGCCGACCCCGCCACCATTGCGGTGCGGCTGCAAAGCGAAGGGGACACCGTGGTGCTCAGCGTCGCCGACAACGGCCCGGGGTTTCAGACGCCGCAAACGGCCCTGGCACCCCTGGAAACCAGCAAAGCCCATGGCAGTGGCCTGGGCTTGTATGTGGTGCAGACCACCATGGACAACCATCGGGGCTCCCTGGCCATCGGACGATCCAACCTGGGCGGCGCCGAAGGGCGACTGATTTTTCCCGCCGCTCCGGACCCGCCACCTACCCAATATGGGGTAGGTGGCGAACGGTGGTCAGGCACCGGTCCATAGGGTTTCGCCATTCGAGGTAGATCAGAGTGCGTGACATCCTGTTAGACGGATTGCCCATTCTGGATCTACTGGAAATCACTACCAACACTTCGCTCGTTGCGTCCCTGACCAACTGCAACCAAAGCTCCGTCTCACGCCTTCACCGCTGCATGAACGATAAGCTCGGGCTGGATTTCCGCAAAAACAGAGGCCAATACCGGGCCCATGCCAACCACGCCGTTTGGGGCTCACTGCGGCAAGCCGCCCAGGTGCTGCGCTTTCGCCGATGTCAGCTGCAGTGGCAGGACAACTGCTGGAATGACCCGGCTTTCCAAGCGATGGGCAGTTGCTCACCCCTGCCCCACTCCTGCCACGAGAAAGATCGCACCCTGGCGCTGGTGCGCGAGCGGGTGCTGGATCTGGCCGTGATCCACGGCCTCGATGCCCTGCCCCCGGGCTGGGAAGACAGCGGCCAACCCTTTCCCTTCGGCGATCTTGTAGCCATTGGTCTGGTGCGTCATTCCATCCAGATCAGCGGCCAACCAGTCCAAGCCAGCTGCAGCAGCACCAATCTCGATGCGGTGGTGCTGCTCCAGGAGAATCTTGAGGAGCCAGCAGTGCAAGCCTTGATCGCCCAAATCCGCGAGGCCTACCAGCTGGCTTCTCAGCAACTGCCGGATCTGGCCTGGCTTTAAACAGCCGAAGCAACAAGCAATTTGCCAGCTTGGGCAGAACTCGCCCCATGCGCCGTGGCCTCCGCCCCAACCACCACTCCGCTTCTGATCCCGCCGGTTGCGGCGATGCGAGCTCCCGTGAGCGCGGGCCAAACCCGGCCCCTGGCCTGGCGGATTGAGCAGCTCCAGCGCCTCGATCGCCTGCTGGAGACGGCGGCCCCAAGGATGGTGGAGGCTCTTGCCAGCGATCTGGGCCGGCCCGAGGTGGAGGCCAGTTTCGAGCTGGCGGCCCTGCGCCAGGAGCTGCGCCACACCCGGCGCCATCTGGCCGGCTGGATGCGTCCCCGCCGCCGCTCGCTGCCGCTGTGGGCCTGGCCTGGCCAGGGGGCGGTGCGGGCCGAGCCCCTGGGCTGCGTTCTGATCATCGGCGCCTGGAACTACCCCTTCGATCTCTGCCTCCATCCCCTGGTGCATGCCCTGGCCGCCGGCAACACCGCCGTGCTCAAACCCTCCGAGCAGAGCCCGGCGGCGGCGGCCCTGCTGGCCGAGCTGCTGGCCAGCCACTTTCCCCCCGAGGTGGTCCAGGTGATCTGCGGCGATGGGGCCGTGGCCAGTCGGTTGCTGGAGCAGGAACGCTTCGACCACATCCTTTACACCGGTGGGGAGCGGGTGGGGCGGCTGGTGATGGCCGCCGCCGCCCGCCATCTCACCCCCGTCACCCTGGAGCTGGGGGGCCAGAACCCGGCGATCGTGCTGGACGGCGCGGATCCGGCCATCACGGCCCGACGGCTGCTGTGGGGGCGCAGCCTCAACGCCGGCCAGACCTGCCTCGCCCCCAACCATGTGCTGGTGCTGCCAGGGGTGCGGGACGCCCTGATGGCAGCCTTCCATGGGCAAAGGCACGCGCTCTATGGCCAGGATCCCCTCGCCAGCCCTGACCTGGGTCAGATCGTGGGCGCCGGGCGCTTCGAGCGCCTCGAAGGGCTTCTGGCCCAGGCCCGGGACAGGGGCCAGGTGCTTCTGGGCGGTCGCTCCGATGCAGCCAATCGCAAGATCGAACCCACCCTGGTGGCGGTCGACGAGCCCCACAGCGACCCGCTGATGCAGGAGGAGCTCTTCGCCCCGATCCTGCCGTTGCTGTCGGTGGGCAGCCTGGAGGAGGCCCTGACCTTGGTGCGCCGAAACCCCAAGCCCCTGGCCCTCTACCTGTTCGGCGGCGGCGCAGCGGAGCGGGAGCGGGTGCTGGCGGGCACCAGTTCCGGCAGCGTCGTGGTCAACGACGTGGTGGTCCAGGGGGGGGTGGCCAGCCTGCCCTTCGGCGGCATCGGCCCCAGCGGCATGGGGACCTACCACGGGGAAGCCGGCTTCCTGACTTTCTCCCACCAGCGCAGCGTGCTCAGCCGGCCGCTGTGGCCCGATCCCCCGGTCCGCTACCCGCCCTACGCCGGCAAGCTCGGCCTGATCCGGCGCCTGATGGGCTGAGGTCCAGCACCCGCGAATCGCCAGGGGGGGGGCTGGGCGGGCCGGGAGATGGACCTTAACGTGCGCGCAGCTCTCCCTAGTGCCCATGCGCCGCCCCCTCTTCGTCTTGGCTCTAGCCATGGTGTTGCCGCTGCCGGCTCTGGCCGCCCAGGTCACCGTCAAGCCCGGTGAGACCCTCTCCGACATCGCGGCCCGCCACAGGGTGAGCGTGTCCACGCTGATGAAGGTGAATGGGATCAGCGATCCCGATCTGGTCGAAGCAGGCCGGACCCTGACCCTGCCGGGCGGCGCCGTTCGCCCCCGGACGGCCGGTGGCAACCTCACGGTGGCCCCGGGGGAGACGCTCTCCGAAATCGCCGACCGCCACGGCATCACCGTCAGCCGCCTGATGCAGCTCAACGGTCTCAGCAAGGCCGACCACATCGAAGCGGGCCAGAATCTGGTGGTGCCGTCCTCCTCCCGCGGCGCCAGCCCAGCCTCCGGCTTCAACCGCAAGGCCTCCGAGCATGTGGTCCGCAGCGGCGAAAGCCTGTCGCAGATCGCTGACGGCTACGGCGTCCCCATGCAGCAGTTGATCGCGATCAACCGCATCAGCAATCCCAACTTCGTCGAGTCCGGCACCCGCCTGCGGCTCAGACCGGCTGCCGCCCCAAGCGTGAAGCCGGCCGCCAGACCCGCTGCTGCCGCTAAGCCCACTCCTGCCACCAAGCCAGCAGCCAAACCAGCACCGGCGGCGGCCAAGCCGGCGGCCCGACCCACTCCCACCAGCCAGCCGGCCCCCACCGTCGCCCGTGCCACCCCCGCACCGGCCGCGAAACCCCAGCCTGCCGTGGTGGCGGCAGCCCCCCGGCCGGCCACCACGGCCAGCCCCGGCAAGCCCGACTGGCGCAACTACGGCCCCCTGCAGGTGGACTGGGCCAACTGGCAGCCCATGGGCGGCAGCATGGTGGCGCCCACCCTCAATTCCCAGGGGGAGTCGCTTTACCTGGCCGTCAACTGCAGTGCCCGCAAGCTCAATGCCACCAGCCAGGCGGGCCAGTGGAAGAGCTGGGATGATCCCCAGGCCGATTTCGAGCAGCAACTGGTCGCCGACCTCTGCAAGTCGCGGGGCAGCTGAAGGGGGGCCTGAAGTCTCCCCTCAGGCCGACCAACGCAGGGGCCAGGGGTCCTTCAGGTAGCTACGGCCCACCGGCCGCAGGTAGAGGCGCTGGGCACCATCGTCGCTTTCGCTGATCAGCTCCTCCTGCACCAGCCGGCGGGCCAGCCAGGCCCAGCAGGGTTCCTCACTGGCGTGGCCACCGGCCAGGTCCTCGGCCAGGCTGCGCAGGTCGCGGCCGCTGCGCTCCTCCACAGCCGAGAGCAGCACGGCGGCCTGGTGGGTCCAGTCGTTGGCCGATGGCGCCGAAAGGCAGTTATCGCAACGCCCACAGGGGGGAGAGAGCTCGCCCACCGCCAGCAGCAGGGCCTGTTCCCGGCACCCCTCGCCTTCGGCCACCGCCTCGATGCGCCGCAGTTGCTGCTGGGCCAGCTCGAGCCTGTGGCGCTCCAGCAGCCGCTGATCCGGCGGCAGCTGCTGGCCGGCGGAGCGCATCGCCCAGCCGAGGCTGGTGCGGTCGGCGGGATCGAAGAGCACCAGGCAACGGGCGGGCTGGCCATCGCGGCCAGCCCGCCCCGACTCCTGCAGATAGCCCTCGGCACTGGCCGGCAGGTCGAGGTGCAGCACCAGCCCCACATCCGGCCGGTCCACTCCCATGCCGAAGGCGACGGTGGCCACCAGCACCGGTGAGGGATGCTCCTGGAAATGGCGCAGGGCCAGCTGGCGGCTCTCGGGGTCCATGCCGGCGTGATAAGCGATCGCTTCCACCCCGGCCGCCGTCAGGCGCGCGGCCCAGTGCTCCACCGAGCGACGCGTGCGGGCATAGATGAGCACCGCCCCACTGGCCTGGTCGATCGCCGCCACCACCTCGGCCAGGGGGTCCGCCGGCCGCCGCCGCATGGTGTACGTGAGGTTGGAGCGACGGGCCGAGCGCACCTGCACCAGGGGCCGCCGCAGCTGCAGCAGGCGGATGATGTCGGCCCGCACCTGGGGCGCGGCGGTGGCGCTCAGGGCCACCAGCGGCACGCCCGGGCACAGCGCCCTCAGCTGCCCAAGCCGCCGGTAGTCGGGGCGGAAATCATGGCCCCAGGCGCTGATGCAATGGGCCTCGTCCACCGCCAGGGCCACCAGCCGGCCGGATTCGAGGGCCTCCTCAAGCAACTGGCGGGTGGCCTCCGCCTGGACCCTCTCGGGCGCCAGATAAAGCAGCCGCAGACGGTTGGCCGCCAGGCGCTGCTGCAGCTGGCGCCGCTCGCCCAGCTCCAGCCCCCGATGCAGGCAGGCCGCCGGAATGCCCCGGGCTTGGAGCTGACTCACCTGGTCCTGCATCAGGGCCACCAGGGGAGAAATCACCACCACCAGGCCATCCCGCACCAGGGCGGGGAGCTGGAAGCAGAGCGACTTGCCCGCTCCGGTGGGCAACACCGCCAGACAGTCGCGGCCAGAGAGCAACGCCTCCACCACCGGCCGCTGCCCAGGCCGGAAGCTCTCCCAGCCGAAATGGCGCCGCAGGCTCTCGCCGAGGGGATCAGACCCCAAGCTGACTCCAGCGCTGATACTGCCTGACCCTAGCTCCCACCAGATGTGGTGGCTGCCAGCTCAGGGCCGCAGGCGTCAGGGCAGTGGTGGCGGGTCCAGCTGGTCGGGGGATTCCTCCACCAGCTGAAGACGGACGCGCTTGCCACCGGCCAGTTCCCCCAGGGAGACCCGGATGGTGGTGCCGCTGAGGCTCTGCAACACCGTGAGCAGCTCCCGCAGGTGGGGGGTGCTGCTGCCGCTCTCCACCCAGAGACGCTCCTGCAGGCCCCCCAGCCGGCGCCAGCTGGTGTGCAGCTTGAGCACGGCGCTCTCCAGGGCCTGGGCCTGGCCCACAGCATCGGCCAGGAGGCCCAGGGCATCGAGGCGCTGGGCCTCCTGCAGGGCCTTCTCCAGGTCGAGATTGCCCTGCTGGAACGCCCGCACCGCCAGCCCCGCCTCGGCCGCCTTGCTCAGCCAGCGGGCGGTGAGGGTCACATCCTTAACCCGCTCCAGCTCGGGTTCTTCCCGCAGGACACGGCGCAGATCGTTCTGCTGCTCCTCGGGCAGCTTGGCCAGTTCCCGCACCAGCGGCGCCACGGCCCGGGGGGGCAGGAGGTTATCGGCGGTGCGCTGGCGGATCTCCTCCGGCAGCAGGGGGCTGGTGGCGGCGGTGAACTCATCGGTGAGGCGGCGCACCTGCTTGCGGGTGATCTGCTGGCCCTCGTTGGCCGCCTCGCTGATCATCTGCTGGACCTCGTGATCGGCCTGGGCCGTCTCCAGGAAGGCCCGCTTGGAGAAATTGTTGACGCTGCCCTCCTCCAGCAGGCCTTCGCCCACCAGACCATCGGCCGACTCGGCCAGCTGGATCAGGGTGTAGGCGCGGGTCTTGCTGATCTCCCGCTCCCGCAGCCACTGCAGGAAGCCAGTGCCACGCCCCTCGCCGCCGCGCCGTTCCCGGTCACGCACCGAACACAGGATGCGGCCGCGCCAGATTTCGGTTTGCAGATCGAAGCGGTCGCAGACGGCCCAGGCCTCTTCAAGCCGGGCCAGAAACTCCATCGTGCTGAGGCTGTCGCTCTCCGGATCGGGCAGATCCAGGCTCAACTGGGGGGCCTCGGGTAAGGCCATGGACGGAACCATCGGCGGGGCCGGCGGTGGGTTGGGGGATGCTGCCACGGGGCCGGCTACGAACCGTGACATCGCCTGGGCGTCGGCTCCGGTTCACCGGTAGTGTCGCTGCGCAGACCACCCGATCTTCCAGCCCAGCGATGGCCATCTCCCGCGGCGACAAAGTACGGATCAAGCGTCCGGAGTCCTACTGGTTCAACGAAGTCGGAACCGTGGCGTCGGTTGACACCTCCGGCATCCGCTATCCCGTGGTCGTTCGCTTCGAGAAGGTGAACTACAACGGCTACAGCGGCTCCGACGGCGGCATCAACACCAACAACTTCGCCGAGAGCGAACTCGTCAAGGCCTGAGTCCTCGCCAGCCCTACGATCCGGGCATGCCCGAGCTTCCGGAGGTTGAAACCGTTCGACGGGGCCTTGAGCAACAGACACGCGGTTTTCTGATCGACGGCGTCGAAGTGCTCAGGGCCCGTGCCATCGCCAGCCCCGAAGACCCTGCCGCCTTCTGCAGGGCCCTTCGGGGCCTTCGTGTGGGCCAATGGCACCGCCGCGGCAAATACCTCCTGGCCGATCTCGAAACTCCAGGCGGGGGCGCAGCCGGTCGCTGGGGTGTGCACCTGCGCATGACCGGCCAGTTCCTCTGGCTCGCCGAGGAGCGCCCCCCCTGCCCCCACACCCGGGTGCGCGTCTGGAACGGGGCCGGCGAGGAGTTGCGCTTCGTCGACACCCGCAGCTTCGGCCAGATGTGGTGGATCCCGCCCGGGGTCGCCGACGGGGCCGTGATGACCGGACTGCAGCGTCTGGGCCCTGAACCCTTCGGGGAGGACTTCACGGGCGCCTACCTGCGGGAGCGCCTGAAGGGCTCGCGGCGACCGATCAAGAACGCCCTTCTCGACCAATCGCTGGTGGCGGGGGTGGGCAACATCTATGCCGATGAATCCCTGTTCACGGCGGGGATCCGGCCCCAGACCCCCAGCGGCCGTCTCGGGCGCAACGACCTGGAACGGCTGCGCTCGTCCCTCGTGGATGTCCTGGAAGCCAGCATCGGCGCCGGGGGCACCACCTTCAGCGATTTCCGTGACCTGCAGGGCACCAACGGCAATTACGGCGGCCAGGCCTGGGTCTACCGACGCAGCGGGTCACCCTGCCGCCGTTGCGGCACGGAGATCCTGCGCGAGAAGCTGGGGGGGCGCAGCAGCCACTGGTGTCCCCGCTGCCAGAACTGAAGACCGGCGTCCAGGCCCCACCGATCCCCTTGTTTTCCAACCCGCGTGACCAGCGCCCTTGCCGACCAGCTCAGCAGCACCATGGCGGACCTCCATGCCCGCGGGTGGTGTGATGGCACCGGAGGCAACTTCAGTTGCGTCCTAGCCCGTGCCCCCCTGACCCTGCTGATGGCCCCCAGCGGTGTCGACAAGGGGTCCGTTCTGCCGGAAGAACTGATCACGGTGGACGCTGGCGGGACTGTGGTGGCGGGCGCAGGCCGGGCCAGCGCCGAAACGCTGTTGCATCTGGAGATCGTAGCCCGCACCGGGGCCGGCGCCGTGCTGCACACCCACTCCCAGTCCGCCACCTTGCTCTCCGACTGGTGCCTGGGGGACCAGGAGCCGTCGGGATCCTTGCTGTTGCAGGACCTGGAAATGCTCAAAGGGCTGGAGGGTATCGGCAGTCACCGCAGCCGGGTGAAGCTGCCGGTGCTGGCCAATGACCAGGACCTGGCCCGGCTCAGCGCCACCGCCGGCCCCCTGCTCGCAGGCGCTCCCCAGGGACTGCTGATCGGCGGGCATGGCCTCTACGCCTGGGGAAGCGATCTGGCCCAGGCGCGTCGGCATCTGGAGATCCTCGAATGGCTGCTGGAGCAACGATGGCGGCGCCTGCTCCTGGAGAGCCTGGGACAGATGAAGCCCCAGAGGCAAGAGATCAGGGCTGTCCTGCTCGACATCGAAGGCACCACCTGTCCGGTGCCCTTCGTGAGCCAGGTGCTCTTCCCCTATGCCCGGGAGCGCCTGGATGGCTTTCTGCGCAGCGAAGCTCACAAGCTTGCGCTTGCTCCGCTGCTCCAAGCCATTGATGGGGCCATGGCCGCAGACGAAGCAGGCGATCCAGTGTCATCGCGAAGGGCGCCAACCCATGGGGAGCGGGTGCGTTTCCTTCAGTCGCTGATCGATCACGACCGCAAACTTCCCGCCTTGAAGGAACTGCAGGGGCTGATCTGGGACCAGGGGTATGCCAGCGGCACCCTGCGGTGTCCGTTGTTTGACGATGTGGCCCGATCCCTGCGCGCCTGGCGATCCCACGGGCTGCAGCTGGCTGTCTATTCCTCCGGATCGGTGAAAGCGCAGAAACTGCTCTATGGGCACAGCACCGACGGTGATCTCAGAGGCTTGTTCAGTCATTGGTTTGACACTGCCACGGGCCCCAAAGGCGAAGCCGCCAGCTACGGCACCATTGCCAAGGAGCTGGGAATGGCACCAGCGTCGATTCTTTTTGTGAGCGATTCCCGGAGCGAACTGGAAGCCGCCCAGGCCGCCGGCATGGCCACCCGCTTCAGTGTGCGCCAGGAGAATCCCAGCAAGGATCCCGGTCCGTTTGAGGCGATCACAAGCCTGGATCAGATTGTGCTCTGAATCTTATGTCTTGCAGCCAGCCAACAGAAAAGCCACCCTCTCGGGTGGCTTTTCCTACAGCTCAGAAAAGAACTGCTGGCTCACACATGGCCTGACGGCAACTGTGGAGCGGAGTTTTTACCTGGCATCGAGCTATTTTCGCAGGGGGCTTCCCCCCAACTATCGTCGCCGCTGCTGCGTTTCACAACCGAGTTCGAGATGGATCGGTGTGGTTCCACAGCGCCATGGACACCAGGATAGG
>NZ_JAGQCD010000026.1 GCF_024345975.1 Cyanobium sp. Cruz-8D1
GGATGGCAGCGCAGAGGGCCACCACGTCCACCTGCAGGAAGAAGTAGCGAAACGCTGAATCCGAAGGTGGCCGCCGCAGTGCCAGCCCCAGCTGCTCACCAAGTACCGCATGGTGGCGCCGTGCGAACCGCTCCAGATCCCTCAAGCTTTCGCAACCGCTCAGGATGCCCAGCACGGCCACCAGCAGCAGATACCAGGCGGGGATACGAATCCCACGCCGCATCCGCACGTCGGGGATCGCCTTGAGGAAGCTGATCAGATCTAGATCGGTTGCAGCAGAGCCGGTTTCGCGCACAGAGAAGGAGCAAGCTCGCTCAGCGAACCCAACGCTGGCAGCTCAGACCAGCGCGCTTGTGACACACTTTGAATCAGCCCTGCGGCAGGCAGAGCAAGAGCCGGCCAGCCCAGCTGATGGGCGGCGCGGGCGATGGCGGCATCGGCGCCGCGGGCTCCGCCATGGAACAGCCGATGGACAGACCACCCGGCGCTGCGGGCGAGGAGCTCAGCCGCCACCCGCTGGTCGGGCCAGGCCAGATGACGGCCGCCGCCGGCTGCGATCACAAGCGAGCGGGCAGGGCCTGAATCTGGCCCGGATGAATGACAAACAACCATAAAATCAGCTGCCTTGAGGGACAACTGACCGGGGCATCATGCCGCTGATGCGAACACGGCAGTGATGGCCAGATCAGGGGATGACGTTGCCGCAGGCGATGGGCTCGGGGCCTTTGGCGCAGCCCTTAATCTACTAGTACAAACGCATTCCAGACCCTGCAAATTGACTGCGGGGCAATGGACCTACGCAAAGCAGCGCCGTACGCTGACGGCTCGGCAGGTAATCAACGGAAGACTCATAGTCAGCCTTAAATGAACACATGGCCGCGCAGTCGCGCGCGCTTGCCTCTGGCCTCACTCCAGGCCCCTCCTGGCTGAAAGCTTGCCGATCCACCGCAGCCGCGGGAGAGCAGCTGAGCCCCCCCATCACCGGCCCCGGAGCGGAGGACGGCCGCGGCCGACCGGAGCCCTGCGGTGAAACAAGGCATTGATGCCAGCGCCGTTCGAGCCAGTTCCCAGCGGGCTTTACTAACTCATGCTCAGGCAGGGAGCGGATGCCCCAACTGCCGCCAGCCGCAGGATTCGCGCAGAACGGGCCCCACTTGCTTGGGCAGGGTTGCGCGAAACCGTGCGCGAATGGCCGGCAAGAGCGAGCGAAAACCCAGTCAACCACTAGAATTTAGCCATGCCTTCTAAGCAGCCGGTCGATGGTTCGAATCCATCAGGGGGCGTTGATGGAAACAAGCGGGGATCTCGGCTTTGGAGCCGTCCGGACTGGCCATCTGAGCTGTGACTCGCATCGGCCAAGACACGTCAGGACCCCGTTGCAACGGCCAGCCACCGCCAGAGTTTCACCCCGATTTCAGACGCGCTGCAACCAAGGCTCTGCGCTCGATCCCAGTGGCTGGCTCCTGTCCAGAACAGCTAGATCACGACGGATGGGGCTGGCTCATGGCGAAGGTTGGAGGAAAAGCGAGCCATTGAGATAAAGGTTGGGGAAGCTGCCGGTGTTGAACTTCTGAGGGTCAGGCTTGACAGCCCCCACCTGACTGGCGTTGTTGCCTTGGCCCGTGACGAAGAAGCTGGAGACTGGGATGCCGGGGTTCTTGATCAGGCCGATATTGAGCAGGCCTTTTGTGCTGCCACTGAAGCTGTTGCCCGACAAAGTGAATTCAGCAAATCCAGGCTGGTTATTGCTGACCGTGTTGGTGAAGCCGAGGTCGATAGCCTCGTCACCAACGTCATTAATCTTGTTGTCGGCGATGGTGACCCTGGCGTCGGCTTTGCCGCGAATATCGAAGGTGATGCCATTATCTCCACCCCTGCTGCCGCCGAGGGTCAAAACAGTGTTTCCGGAGACATTGGCACGCAGGATACTGTTGCTACCGATGTTGAAGTCGATTCCGTCGCCGTCTTGCCTGATTCCGCCGGAGATGGAAGGCAAGCTGATGGTATTGCCGATGATAGAGACATTCATCGTGGTGGGTCCACTGCAATTGCCCGAGAAGTTCGGATCGGCATACAGGTCTTGAGCACGCGGATAACTGGCACTACCGCGGCAAAGGCCAACCTCAATCGGGTCAATGTTGTTGAGCTTCTGATTACTGGCTGAGGCTACGGCGACACCATCCTGAGTGGGGGATGCGACAATCGGATAAACACCAGGGCTGTTGTTACTGATTGAGTTGTTGCTGATGGTCACAGTGCTGGTGCCCTGATTCTGGCCAATGATGATGGCCGTGCCGATGTTGCTGTCAGGACCCATGCGCATGTTGGAGATGGTATTTCTGTCGATCAGCAAGGTGCCTGAGGGATTATTGATTCGGAAGGCTTCATCAAGAGCACCGATCACCGTGTTTCCTGAGATGACGGCATTCGTGCTGTTGTTGAGCCGGATGGCGTTACCGCTGAGACAAAGGCCACTGGTGTTGACTCCGTTCTGATTGCAGACTGGAGCCATGCCTCCCCCATCAAGCGTTCCCAGCTGTGATTGGTAGGTCTGAACCTGTGGATACAGGAAGGTGTTGTTGGAGATCACAAGGTTGTCAACACCGTCCAGCTGAATGGCTGGCAGCGCATTGGCCGACACGTTGATGGCGCCAAAGGCCTGGGCCGTTGCCAGGTCTGTCGGCCTGTCGGTGTAGGAGCCTGTAAAGATATTGTCGGCGATCAGCACATTGCGGGTACTGTAATTGGTAATTGAGCTATTGGTGAAGCTCAAACCCGCAATGGTGGTATTGCTGCCAATGCTGATGATGCCGTTGCTGACGGAGGGCTGCGCCCCCACCCTTGCGCCGAACACCGGATTAAGATTCACAGGGCCGAATTGCGTGGTCAGGGTGGGCGCATTGCCGCTGCCGGTGAGGCTGGTGCCCGCCGCGAGGCGCAGGATTCTGCCGCCCAGGTCGGAACTGGCGCCACCGCCCACCAACAGCACATCTCCGGGACCGGCCGCCGCCAGCAACGCATCAAGGCTCGGATTGACGCAGCTCACTTGAGCCGTGCCGGTGTTGGTGGTAGTGCCGGAGCAGCGCACGACCCAGCTCGCGTCGAAATTGCCTGGATTGGTGGCCACGCTGTCTGGCAAGTTCTGCTGCGCCGAAACCAAGCGCAGAGAGGTCTCCCGTTGCATCGGCAACCCGCGCAAGGCCAAGAAGTTGCGCTCGGCGGCATCCACCGCGTCAGTCGCGCTGCCCGCCAATGGTTTGGCGCCATAGCGCAGGTACCCCGTGGCCTGGGTTTTGAAGATCGAGTCGTAGGAAATCGTGGCACCCAGAGCCAGCTGATTGCCGATGCGCAGTTCACCGCGCCCGCGGACCCCTGAGCTGGCATTCACATAGTCGCCGTTAAGGTAGTAATAGGAGGCGTAGAGCCAGAGGCTTTCGTTCTTCCAGCGGGCGACCGGGATGCCGGCCTCAAGATTCACTCCACCCAGCGACACCACATAGCGATTCCAGCCATCGACGATCAACTGGTTGTTGCGCAGTGAAGCATTGCTGTAACCGGTCCGGTACTGATCGGCTTGGTTGGAGAAGGGGATGTAGCCGTTGAAACGCAGTTCCACGTTGCGGCTAAGGGCCTCGGCCCCAACGCCCGCCTGAAAGACATAGTCGTTATACGCCTGGCGCGTGTCAACACCGGCGCTGAAGCCATACATCCAGCGCTGATCACCACTGAGCCAGCGATAGCCAAGGCGCGTACTGAAGCCAGCGGACACATCAGATCCTGGGCCAAGTGCTCCGCCAAGGTTCATGTTTGCCGCCACATCCAAAAACAACACTTGGCCTCGCTCTCCCTGGCTCAGGGGCGCAAAGAGATAGCCCGTGATGGTGTTGGGGGTGCCACCACCCTGGCTCTGGAACACCAGACCTCCGGTGGCTTCCACCCGCGGTATGGACGCCATCGGTTTTGCCAAGCCGTCGCCACAGACCGCCACCGCCGCCACGACCAGGCCGCCCATCAAAGCGGAAGCCGTTAGGGCTTGTGGCTGGTGGGCCTTAGGCTGCAGGAACGGCATGATGATGGATATAATTCGTTTAAAACATAGCCGATACAAGCTTATTGCCATGTCATTAACGATTCCCACAACGTTGGAATCAACACGACGGTTTTTGCACAAGCTATTTTAGGTGGTTCTGATTCTTCATCTGCTTCTACAGCCCATCCCTGACGAGCAGGCTACAAGCAAGGTCCGCCACTGGAGCGTGAACTGTGCCACCGCTGTCGCTGGATCCGCTCAAGGCCTATGCCTATGGGCACTCCTGGAACTCCTCGTCCACCTTGAGTGCATCACCGACGGCAGTCCGGTATGGGCGTAGATCTTGGGCTTTCAATCCTTGAGCAAGATCCAATAATTGAAGAGTTCGTCGATGCGGCCTTGAGCCCTTTCGCGGGAGAGCCAGCCGTTAAGGTAGCGGCGTAGGGTGGCATCCTGACCACCAATCAAGAGCACCAATTCGCTGCTCAGATCGTCGCTGAAGGGAGTGATCAATGACGTGCGGGGATACAACACGGCCCAGGCGGCTCCCGACTCAGCCGTTGTGAGTAGACCATCAAACTTCCTCTGGCCTGCTGTTGAAAAGAAATCTTGCTTGGATTCAATTGGGATCAACTCCACCTTGGCACGCCGATGACCGTCACCGAGATACTTTGCGATTTGGTCCTGGAGGCCGGGGCTGATCATGGCGGCATCACGCACGGCCAGGGTCACTGTGTGCTCCTGGGAGTGTGTGAATCCGCGCTGCAGTTCCTTGACCTTTCGGTCGGCCACAACCAGGGCCAAGTGCACCGGAAGGTAGCCGATGCTGAGCTCGTGGCGAATCGCATGGCGTGGGCTCGTCTGGATGCCACCGGCCACGAGATCGATCCTGTCATCCGCGAGCCATTGCTCCAGTTGGGCCATCGGTGCCACCTGAACCTGTAGTCGCACTCCCAGGTTGGAGGCCAGGCTTTTCAGCAGGTCCACGTCAAAGCCCACAATCTTGCCGGCCTGGTTGCGAAAGGCCCAGGGCAGGCCGTCCTGGCGCAAGCCCACCCGCAAGAGAGCACGGGCCCGGATGGCCTCCAAGCTGACGGGTTGGGCTGGCTGTACGCCCTGCAGCTCCTGGGGCTGCCCGCCGCTACGCGCCGTGGCGAGGGCCAGCAAACGGTCATCATTACGGTAAGAATTCTCCAGGGCTGCCGCCAGGCCGAGGCGGCTACCCCAGCCCAGGCCAAAGGCCAGGGCCAAGGCCGCACCGAAACTGCCCAGCACCAGCAGCGGCCGCGGTCTCCACGCTCCTACGCCACGGGCATAAACGAGCACCGCCAGTACCACCAAGCCCTCGAGGGAGAGCACCTTCTCGATCCTGTAAAGCCATTCACCATTGATGTACACAAGCTGCAGCAGGTCGATCGGCAACCCGAGATGCAGCAATTCCTGCCGGATCACCGCCTTGAGCCCCGAGACCGACGCTGGAATCGCGCTCAGCAACATGCGGGCGGTGGTGGCGGGCTCCAGGGCCCGGTCCACATACCAGGCGGAGAAGGGAATGAAGATCAAGCTGGCGACCTGGCCCAGGTTGGGCAGGGCAAAGCCAAGCGACACCAACGGTGCCAGCTCATCACGCCTCTCAGCGGCCAGATCCGGCCTGGCCTGCTGATTCAGCTGGGCGGGTAACTGCTCCTGCAGATTGCTCACCAGCATCGGCAGCGAGATCAGCAGATTGGCACTGCTGGCCGTGAGGGCCAAGGGGCCCCGCACAATCCGCCAGAGGGCCATGGGGCTCAAGGGTGTCAAGGCCAAGACCGCCATGGCACAGCCGAAACTCAAGACCAAGAAAGCGATCAGACTGATCAGAAAGAAACCCTGAATCCGGATCAACTGCTGCAAGTCTAGCCTGGATACATTGAGTGCGATGAGTGCAAAAATACCGAAGGGAATCAGACGGACGACAAGCTTATTCAGCTTGCCGAATACCGTGCGCATCACCGCCAGGGGATTGAGCAGATCTTCGCGGCGATCGATCCCCTGCAGCAGAATGCCCAGCAGGCAACTGAACAACACCACGGCGGGAAAGTTGTCCGCAGCCAGGGCTCCAAAGATGTTGTCGGGCAGATAGGTGGTGAGCAGGTCGGCGGTCTCACTGGTTTCAAACAGACCGGCGTGAAAGAACTCTGAGGTCACCAGGGGCGGCAGAAACAGGGGCAACCCCACCACCAGCAACGATGCGGCCAGCCAGAGCCCAAGGAGCACCACCCCGCCCCTGCTCGCCAGTTCGCTGAGTGATCCCTCGCGCAGCCGCCCAAACCCGACGATCAGCTCGCAGATCAGAAATGGCATCACCACGATCTGTGAGGCCTGCAAAAACACCGTCGCCAGCGGTTGCAGCCAAGGGGTCTGGGCCGGCGCAAGCAGACCAAACAGGATGCCAGCGGCCAGCAGCAGCAGGCATTGGTTGCCGATCTGCCTGGGCCAGAGACGACCCAAAAAGGCTGGAACGGACGGTATCAAGGCCGGTGCGTGCAATCGTCTGCCATTCTCCGCTCTGCCCTTCCTCCCCTCTGGCTGTTCTTCCGATCACCCGCGCAGCCGCTCCACTGAGAGATTCAGGCCGCCTTGGCGTCCGCCTCCCGCCTGGCAAAGCAAGAAATCGTCGCGAGCGGATGGCGTGCTGCGCGAGCTCTTTGCCCTGCTGCCGATCGGCTTGTTGCTCGCTGGTGCGGCAGCTGCCCGGGGCCGTCGCCCACCCGTAGAACCAGCCAGGTTTCGGACCTCACCCATCTGGTGCTGAACGGCTTCCGCTCCCTGAACCTGATCGCTCTTTCAGCGCCGCACCGGCACCACCTGCAGACCGATCGGAGCCAGGGCAATCAGGGCCAGCTTGATGTGCTGGAGGCCGAAGGGGATGCCGATGATCGTCACAAAACAGGCCACCGCCGCACTGAGATGGCCAATGGCCAGCCACCAGCCGGCCAGCAGGAACCAGATCACGTTGCCAATCAGCCCCAAAGGGCCGGTGCCGAAATCCATGCGGCCGGTCAGCTCGCGACGGCTGACGGCCTCGTAACCGAACGGCCAGAAGGAGAAATTGCCGATCACGAAGCAGGCCCGGGCCCAGGGAATCCCCACGATCGTGATCGCCGCCACCAGGCCAGCCAGCCACCAGCCCAGGCCCATCACAAAGCCCCCGAGCACGAACCAGAGGACGTTGAGCAGGAAACGCAGCATGGGGGGAGGGCCGGTGCTGTCTCCAGCATGGCGGCAAGGAGCGCCCCATCCCCGTCCGTTCAGGACACGGCCGCAGGAAACAGGCGCCGGTTGCGGTTGGCGATCGCCACCAGCGACAACATCACCGGAACCTCCACCAGCACACCCACCACGGTGGCCAAGGCCGCTCCGGAATCGATGCCGAACAGGCTGATGGCCACGGCCACGGCCAGCTCAAAGAAATTGGAGGCACCGATCATGGCACCGGGGGCGGCGATGGCGTGGGGCTGGTGCCAGAAGCGCATCCACAGGGCCGTGATCCAGAAGATCAGGTAGGTCTGCAGGGTCAGGGGGATGGCGATCAGCACGATCGCCAGCGGGTTGGAGAGGATCGCCTGGGCCTGCACCATGAACAGCAGCAGCACCGTGACGATCAGGCTCACGATCGCCACCGGCTTGAGCCGCTGCTCCAGGCGTTCGATCCGGGTGGGGGAACGCAGCAGCACCCGGGTCAGCCAGCCGGCCGCCAGGGGCACCACCACAAACAGGCCCACCGCCGTCACCAGGGTGTCCCAGGGAACGAGCACATTGCTCACCCCCAGCAGCAGGGCGGCGATCGGCGCGAACGCAAACACCATGATCAGGTCGTTGATCGCCACCTGGGCCAGGGTGTAGTTGGGATCGCCGTTGCTGAGCCGGCTCCACACGAACACCATGGCGGTGCAGGGCGCCACACCCAGCAGGATCATGCCGGCGATGTACTGATCACCCACGGCGGCCGGAATCCAGGCGCCGAACAGGCCGCGGATGAACAGCCAGGCGATGGCCGTCATCGTCAGCGGCTTGATCAGCCAGTTCACGACCACCGTGACCACCAATCCCTTCGGCTGGCGCCGCAGGCCGGCGATGGAGCCAAAGTCCACCGCCAGCATCATCGGAAAGATCATTCCCCACACCAGCAGGGCGATCAGCAGGTTGATGCGGGCGAATTCAAACGCCGCCACGGCCTCGGAAAGCTGGGGCATCAAGGCGCCAAGGGCCACACCGGCCACGATCGCCAGGGCGACCCACAGGCTCAGAAAGCGCTCGAAGATTCCCATCGGGACTCGCTTGGTGGAGGGATCAGGAGCAGGGTGGGGCCGGGGCGATACAGCTGGCCGCCAGGGTGGCGAGCCAGGCCCGCAGGCGCTCCAGGGCGTCGGGCTGCAGGCGGTAGTACACCCAGCGGCCGCTCTGACGGTCGGCCAGCAGGCCCGTGTCCTTGAGCACCTTGAGGTGGAACGACAGCTTCGACTGGGCCAGGGCCAGCTCACTGGTGAGGTCGCAGACGCAGCGCTCCCCATCGCCCAGGGCCTCGATCACCTGCAGGCGAATCGGATCGGCCAGGGCCCGCAGCAGCAGGCGCGCCTGCTCGGGCTGCAGGGGGGGCGGCTCGCAGAGCGCCGACCCAGAGCGGGCTGTCCTTAACCCGGCCATAAATCCATCAACTCCGGCTGATGTGACGATAGGGCGATGTCGCGGCAGGCGCTGTGAAGATCGGCATCAACGGCTTCGGACGCATCGGACGGCTGGTGTTCCGCGCCCTCTGGGGGCGGCCCGGCATCGAGCTGGTGCACGTCAACGACAGCGGTGGTGACGCCGCCACCGCCGCCCACCTGCTGGAGTTCGACTCGGTGCATGGTCGCTGGAGCCGGCCAGTGCTGGCCGAGGCCGACGGCGGGGGTTTCACGGTCGAGGGGCGCCGGGTGGGTTGGTCGACGTTCAGCCATCCGGCCGAGGTGCCCTGGCAGGTGGCGGGGGTGGAGCTGGTGCTCGAGTGCAGCGGCAAGGTCAAGACCCCCGGGACCCTCGCCCCCTACCTGCAGCAGGCCGGCGTACGGCGGGTGATCGTGGCCTGCCCCGTGAAAGGGGAGCTGGACGGCGTCGAGGTGCCCAACATCGTCTTCGGCATCAACCACGCCACCTACAGCCCTGAGCGGCATCGGATCCTCACCGCCGCCTCCTGCACCACCAACTGCCTGGCGCCGGTGGTGAAAGTGGTGCAGGAGAGCTTCGGCATCCGCCATGGCTCGATCACCACCCTGCACAACATCACCAACACCCAGGTGGTGATCGACAGCTTCAAGAGCGATCTGCGCCGGGCCCGCTCCTGCCTGCAGAGCCTGATTCCCACCACCACGGGCTCGGCCAAGGCCATCGGCCTGATCTTTCCGGAGCTGCAGGGCAAGCTCAACGGCCACGCCGTGCGCGTGCCCCTGCTCAATGCCTCACTCACCGACGCGGTGTTCGAGCTGGAGCGCCCCGTGACCGTGGAGGAGGTGAATGGCGCCTTCGCCGCGGCGGCGGCAGGCCCCCTGCTGGGCATCCTCGGCTATGAGGAGCGGCCCCTGGTGTCGGTCGACTATCTCAACGACAGCCGCAGTTCGATCGTGGATGCCCTCTCCACGATGGTGACGGGCGGCACCCAGCTGAAGGTGTTCGCCTGGTACGACAACGAATGGGGCTATAGCTGCCGGATGGCTGATCTGGCCTGCCATGTGGCCAGCCTGGAGGAGACGTGATGCGCACGCTGTCCCCCCTGCAGCAGTACGCCATCATCACCGCCAACAACTGGGCGTTCACGGTGACCGATGGGGCGCTGCGCATGCTCGTGGTGTTCCACTTCCTGCAGTTGGGTTACACCACGCTGGAGATCGCCTTCCTGTTCATCTTCTATGAGTTCTTCGGGATTCTCACCAACCTCTACGGCGGCTGGCTGGGGGCCCGCTTCGGCCTGAAGCTCACCCTCTGGATCGGCACCTTGCTGCAGATCGCGGCCCTGCTCCTGCTGGTGCCGGTGGCCGACACCTGGCCCAAGGCGTTGTCGGTGGGGTGGGTGATGGGGGCCCAGGCGATCAGCGGTATCGCCAAGGACCTGGAGAAGATGAGCGCCAAGAGCGCCATCCGGGTGGTGGTGCCGGAAACCCCAGAGGATCAGGCCAGGGGGGAGCAGCAGCTGTTCCGCTGGGTGGCCATCCTTACCGGCGCCAAGAATGGCCTCAAGGGCCTGGGTTTCTTCGTGGGCGGCCTGCTGCTCTACACGGTGGGGTTCAACAAAGCCGTGATCGTGATGGCGGCCTGGTTGGCGCTGGCTTTTCTGGTGACGCTGCTGTTGCCGCAGGACATCGGCAGGATGAAGAGCAAGCCGGCCTTCAAGGCGCTGTTCTCCAAGAGCGAGGGCATCAACGTGCTCTCCCTGGCCCGCTTCTTCCTGTTCGGTGCCCGCGACGTGTGGTTCGTGGTGGCCCTGCCCGTGTTCCTGCAATCCAGCCTGGGCTGGCGCTTCTGGGAGGTGGGCGGCTTCATGGGCCTGTGGGTGATCGGCTACGGCATCGTGCAGGGGTCGGCGCCGAGCCTGCGCCAGGCCTGGGGTCAGTCCCGACCGCCAGGGCCCAGCGCCGTGCAGTTCTGGGCCGCCCTGCTCACCGCCATCCCCGCCCTGATGGCGATCACCCTCTGGCGCGAGGTGGGCAACCCCGGGCTCACGGTGGTGGTGGGACTGGCCGTGTTCGGGGTGGTGTTCGCCATGAATTCCTCGATCCACAGCTACATGGTGCTGGCGTACACCGATGCCGATGCGGTGAGCCTCAACGTGGGCTTCTACTACATGGCCAACGCCGCTGGCCGCCTGGTGGGCACCCTGCTTTCGGGCGCCCTGTTCCTGGTCGGCGGGATCCAGGCCTGCCTCTGGGCCTCAGCCCTGTTGGTGGGACTGGCGGCCCTGGTGAGCCTGAGGCTGCCGCAGCCGCCCCGGCAAGCCCAGAGCCAACCCCTGGCCATCACCTGATCAGCTCCGAGGGCACGAATGGTGTCGCCATGCTGGGGTTCCTCTCCCTTGCCTGCCATGCCATTGAGTACCCCACCCCGCCAGAGGTTGCTGGAGGTGAACGGCGGCTGCTGGGAGGGCCTGTTCGTTCGCCTGGGCCCCGATGGCCGCGAGATCGAACGGTTCCCCACCCGCCTGCTCGTCACCGACCAGGACGGCAGCATCGAAGCCGCCCTTACCTACCTCAACTCCGGGCGCACCGTGCCGATGCGCTTCAACGAGCCGCCAGCGGCCATGCAGATCAGCGCCGCCGGCCACTGGAGCCTGGGCATCGATCGGACCGGTCCCTGGCCCTGGATCGCCGAATTGTGCGTCGCCCATGGCGACCGCCGCCGCCGGATCGTGCTGCGCCATGGCGTCGACGCCCTGGAGAGCCTCACCTACGCCAGGGAATGGCGGCCGGGCGTCACCGAAGCAGGCCCCGCCACCCCGTTGGTCGCCAGCCTGCAGGCCGTCGAGGCGGACAGCGCAGCGGCCAGCCGCTGGTGCCTGGACGAGAACGTCGAGGTGGTGATCGTTCATCCCCCCACCCCGCCGGGGCCCGTGCAGGTCTCGCTCACCTGGCAGGTCGACGCCGATGTTCGCTGTCGGATCGAACGCCGCTACTCCCCCTACGGCCTGCTGGAGCCCCTTGCTGCGGACCGATGACGCGCCGACTAGTCACGTCCGGTCCCAGGTGCCCCCCCACCCCTGTCAGCGCTGAGTCATCCGCCTGCTCCATGCCGCCCTGGTGGTGGTCTGTGGCGCCGGCATCGTCTAGGCCCCGGCCCAGCCCAGAACTCCCTGACCCAGCAGCTGGGCCAACCGGGCTACGCCGGGCCAATCAGCCTCCGCTACCAGGGCACGCCGCCGGTGTTCGGCTACGGGGTGGAAAAGCGCCGTGGCTGGGGTGACGACGACGATTGAGGGCCAATCAGAGCCGGAGCTTCAGCGGCGACCGAGCAGGTCCTCCCAGGTGAGGGGGTGCTGGGATGGGTCATGGAGCGGTGGCCTGGCCACCAGCAGGCAACTGGGATAGGCAGTGCCCCTGCCGGAGACGGCGGGGGACGAACTGGGACGTGTCGAGGGCGACGGACGCCTGGAAAGGGTGTTCATGGGAAAGGACAACAAGGGGATATGGATCTCGCACCGGGAGGCTGCCGTTCCCACGCGGGGAATCGCACACGGCAGCCGTTGCTGGACCTGGTGGACCGTCCCCAGGAAGCGCGGGGCGGCTCGGTGCTGGCTCCGGCAAAGGCGAACACCAGGTTCGCCGGCTTCTGCCGAAGATAAAAACCATAGCCGGTCTTGGCGCCGCTTCAGCCGGGCCGGCTCAGAAATCCACCGAAATCAGGCGGTGGCCAAGGGAAAAACCAGGCCTACAGTTGACAAAGGCTCGTAAATCGCTCCACGGCGATGACCTGTCGCGCCATTCATGTCCCAAGACCAACATCCCGAGGGAAAACGAAGCACCCCAAGGCTTCATGTCCCCGTGGGCGTCTCCGTCAGCCTCACCCTGCCCACAAAGCAGTCGGTGTTCGTCAATCTCCGCGACGTCAGCGAGAAGGGAGCCTGCGTGCTGCGTCAAGGCACTCTTGAGGTCAAGAAGGACGATGACGTCATCTTCGAGGCCCGGAATTACGACTCCGGTGCGACGATCAAACTCCGCTGCAAGGTGCGCTGGGTGAGGGCCACTGGATTCTGGACCTACGTGGGCCTTTCTTTCATCAGTTCGTCGCTGTCGGCGGAATCCCTGACCAGGCTTGTCTGCTGAGCGGGAAGCGGCCCGTCACAGCGTGTCTGGTTCAGTTCAGCCTCCCGGAAACTGGCCCCATCGACTTTGGCGCCTCGGAGATCCGCCAGGCTCAGCTTGGCGCCCACAAAGCTGGCGGCCCGAAGATCGGCACCACTGAGATCGGCGCCGGTGAGATCGGCATGGCTGAAATCAGCCCTGGCCAGATCAGCGCCATGGAGATCGGCTTGGCACAGCACCGTGTTGGCGAAGTTTGCCCCCCGCCAACGGCTGAATGGAATTCTGAGACCCTCAAGATTGGCCCCCTGCAGATCGAAATCGTCCTGCCAGAGTCCGGCGGCAGAGAGATGTTCCAGAGCCCTCAAGCGGCCGAGGCTGTTGGACGCCCTTGCCTCGCGCTGGGCGAGCAGGAGTTCGAACATTTCATGGTGCTCCCACTCTTTGCGCTTGCCCGCTTCGAGAAGGTAAACAATCGCGGCCGTAATAATACTGAACGACTCGACATTGCCGATGCTGATGATGTCCAGAAAGTCGGTGGTCAGGCAATCGGGTTGCGACGAGGGATCGTGACAGTTCTCGAAACGGTTGACGGCGGCCAGCAAGCCAAAGGAGAGGGCGGCTGCGATCAGGACCCGGAAACCGAAGGAACGGTCCAGCAGACGGAAGAAGGGCGAAGCGCGCCGCTGCCGCTGGCGGTCGTGCCAGGTGGAGGTGGGAGGACGCCTGGTCATCGAAGGGTCACGGCTTGGCAGGGGAAGCGGGAAACACCTGGCTCCAGTCACGGCGCAGGCTGACCAGGCTCCAGCCATTCTGCGCTGCCAGCTCCAGCCCCCGATCCAGCCGACCGAAGCGGGAGTTCCTGTCGTAGGCCACCTCCCGCTCGGAATCATCGTGGTGCAGCAGCAACCCCAGCCGCCGCCCCGGACCGGCGGTGGTCCAGCGAAGCAGTGCCAGGTCGCCATCGGAATTGCCAAAAGCCGCGATCGGGCGGCGACCGATGGCCCGCTGCACGGCCACCGGTTTGCCGTCACCATCGTTGATGAAGTCGACCACGGGCTCGCGCCACAGGGTGGGCTGGCCGTTCTCGTCGGCGTAGCGCAACAGCAAGGTCGAGCCGATCACCCGATCCGGGGGAATGCCATAGATCTCTTCGGCGAACAGCCGCACGAACTCGCCACCACCGCCGGTCACGATCCAGTTGCTGAACTCCCTGGCCCGCAGGTAAGCCAGCAGCTCCAGCATCGGCTGGTACACAAGCCAGGTGTAGGGCACACCCAGTTGCGGATGGCGGGCGTCGCGCAACCAATCGCGGGCCAGGTCCGCGAACGCCGCAGTGGTCATCCCAGCATGGGTGTGAGCCACCAACTCCAGCAGGCCCCGCATGCCCTGGCCCAGCAGGGTGTCCATGTCTTCGGCCGCCGCCGCGGCCACCAGCGGATCGCGGGCCAGGTCGCTGCGCTCCGCCACCAACTGGCGGGCCCGATCCAGGGCAAAGGCCATCTGCGCATACATCGGCTGCTCGGACCAGAGCGTGCCGTCGTTGTCGAACACGGCAATCCGCTCCTGCGGCGCCACGAAGTCGGGGCTGCCAGGGTCACTGACGCGCTCGACGAAGGCGAGCAGGTTGGTCTTGAGCGCGCCCTCCCGCCAGGAGGGCAAGGGGTCATGGCCAGCGTCAGCTGTCATGGCAGGCAAGGTGTGCATGGCTCGATTCTGCAGCGGCAGCACGTGATGGCTGCGGCGGACAACCATCAAAAAACCCCCTGCCGGAGCAGGGGGTCATGGACTCGTGGAAGAGCAAGATCAGCCGATGGCCGGGGCGGTCAGGGCCACAGGGGTGGCGCTGGCAGCCGCCAGGTCGAGCGGGAAGTTGTGCGCATTGCGCTCGTGCATCACTTCCATGCCGAGGCCGGCACGGTTGAGCACGTCGGCCCAGGTGTTGATCACCCGGCCCTGACCGTCGAGGATCGACTGGTTGAAGTTGAAACCGTTCAGGTTGAAGGCCATCGTGCTCACGCCCAGGGCGGTGAACCAGATGCCGATCACAGGCCAGGCTGCCAGGAAGAAGTGCAGGCTGCGGCTGTTGTTGAACGAGGCGTACTGGAAGATCAGGCGACCGAAGTAACCGTGGGCGGCCACGATGTTGTAGGTCTCTTCCTCTTGGCCGAACTTATAGCCGTAGTTCTGCGACTCGCTCTCGGTGGTTTCACGCACCAGGGAGGAGGTCACCAGCGAACCGTGCATCGCGGAGAACAGGGAGCCACCGAACACGCCTGCCACACCAAGCATGTGGAAGGGGTGCATCAGGATGTTGTGCTCAGCCTGGAACACCAGCATGTAGTTGAAGGTGCCGCTGATGCCGAGGGGCATGCCGTCGGAGAAGGAGCCTTGACCGAAGGGATAGATCAGGAACACGGCGCTGGCAGCCGCCACGGGGGCGGAGTAGGCAACGCAGATCCAGGGGCGCATGCCGAGGCGGTAGGAAAGCTCCCACTCGCGGCCCATGTAGGCGAAAACGCCGATCAGGAAGTGGAAGACCACCAGCTGGTAAGGACCACCGTTGTACAGCCACTCATCGAGGCTGGCGGCTTCCCAGATGGGGTAGAAGTGCAGGCCGATGGCGTTGCTCGAAGGAACAACGGCGCCGGAGATGATGTTGTTGCCGTACATCAGGGAGCCGGCGACGGGCTCACGGATGCCGTCGATGTCGACAGGGGGCGCCGCGATGAAGGCGACGATGAAGCAGATGGTGGCGGCCAGCAGGGTGGGGATCATCAGCACACCGAACCAACCCACATAGAGGCGGTTGTTGGTGGAGGTGACCCACTCACAGAACTGGTTCCACACCGAAGCGCCGGAGCGCTGCTGGAGAGTGGCGGTCATGAGTGCGAGAGAAGAGTGCCGTCAGGCGCAAGCGCAGCTGCGCTGGCCGTGGGCGTAAGGAAGAGCGACGAATCGCTTGACCAGACTGTAACAGACTGTTGCAGCTTCTGAGTGGCCCTTCATGAAGAAAAGCTGAGCTTCCTTTTTGGCCTGCCCCGCCCTGCCGCTGCTAGATGGTGAGTTGCACCGGTCATCACGCCCGCCCGCCGATGGTCTCGCGTTCGTCGCTCTCCCCCCAGCCACCGCGTCGTGCCGGCTCCCGCCTGCGCCGGCTGTCCCCTGCCCTGCTGGTCCTGCCGCTGTTGGCGGCGGGTTGCCAGGCCGTGCCCAATGCCGATAGCCGCCGCATCGATCAGCTTGAGTTGCAGATCCAGCAGCTCGAGCAGCGGCTGAACAAGGCCAACCTGCGCCCCGACACCGCCGACCCGGCCGGCAAGCCCCCGGCCGGCGTGGTCAAGTCGCTGACCCTGCGCACTGACACCGAGGACGACCGGTTGCGGATCTACTGGGCCGACGGCAGCAAGACCGATCTCCCCTGCACCAAGGAACAGACCACCCTCGTTTGCGGCTGACCATGCCCTCCACCCGTCTGCGACCCCTGTTGGGCTGCCTGGCCCTGCTGCTGGCCACCCCCCTGGCGCCTAACGCCCCCGTCCTCTCCCAGACCACCCAGGAATTGGCCTTCCAGCGCGGCCGCGCCGTCAACCTGGCCCGCATGCGGGCCGAGGTGATCAACGGCGGTCTCGGTGTCTACCGGCCCGCTGCCTGCATGTACGAACGCAGTGGCGGCGACTGCCTGGTGCGCTCCGACGCCGAAGGTCACCTGTTCCGCTTCTACGGTGGCGGCCCCGGCTGGGCCCAGCTCGGCCAGCCGCCGACCGTGGAAAGCGAGATTCTCGTCTCCCCGGATGGTCGCACCGTCGTGAGCGTGCTCTACAACGGCCCGCCCCGGTCGCAGCCCCAGGTTCAGCCTGGACTCTGAAGGTTCTGGGCCAGGTCCGTCAGCGCCTGGCCCCAGGCGGGCGCCACGGGCCAACGTTCCCGGCGCGTGAGGCTGAGGGCGATGCCCTTCTCGCCATAGGCCGCCTCGTTGATGAACACGGCCCAGACGGGCTCCTCCACCTGATCCCCCGAGGGGTGGAAGGGAATCGTGGTGCCCTCCGCCGTGAGGAACAGGGGCTCGCCAGCGCCGATCGGCCGCCAATCGCGACCCTGTCGCTGGGGGTGCACCACCGCCGCCGGGGAACCATCGCCATGGCGCGGCAGATCGAGGCTGCCCTGGTGGCGATGCACCACCAGCCAGGCCGGCTGGCGCAAGGCTCCGGCCCGAGCCTCCGCCAGCACCGCCAGGGCCGCCTCCAGGGCCAGCTGACTCTGCAGACAGAGGCTGGCCTGGATCACGCCCTGGGGCACCGGGCCCACCTCCACCACCAGCCCGCAAGGCCAGCGTTCCACCAGATAGCCGGTCTGGACCTGATCCTGTTCGTGCAGGTAGATCGGCAGCCCCAGGCGCTGCTGCATCGCCGCCGCCAGGGCCAGATCGGCCGGCCGCCGGCCATACACCACCAGGCAATTGCCCATGGCGGCGGTGGTGCTGTGCAGGTCGAGGGCCACCAGGCAGGGGGCGCTGCCTTCGGGCCCATGAAGGGCCAGCAACTCCCGCGCCCGTTGCAGCTCCCGGTCCCCCGGTTCGTCAGCGTCCAGCAGGGCCGGCACGAAGCTGCGGTTGAGGTCCTGGTCCAGATAGCGCCGGCCGGCGGCGTGGGCGGCGGGGTTGCCCAGCACCAGCTCCAGAGCGAGGCCATGGCGCTGCAGCAGTGCCGGGTGCTGCCGCCAGGCCTCCAGCAGCCAGGGTGCGTTGCGCTCGTTGCCGTGGGTCCCCCCCACCACCATCACCCTGCCCGCCGCCATCGCCTGCTCGCTCACAGGGCTCCAGCCTGGCGCAGAGTCATGGCTGCACTGCACTGATGTCCATGGCCCCGCCCGCCACCCTGGTGCGCACCGCTCGGCAGCTCTGGCAGTGCCAGTGGCGTCTGCTGATGGGCGGGCTCGGCCCCGCCGACGGCCAGGGCCGCTACCGCCGGCCGGCCGGGGCCTTCACCAGCCTGCCGCCACTGCCGCAGGACGCCGCGAACCCCGGCGGCCACGTCTTGATCGTGGGCCGCAGCTGCCCCTGGGCCCATCGGGCCTGGCTCACCTGGAGCCTGCGCGGCCTGGCGCCCACGATCGACACGGTGGTGGTGGATCCCGATCCGGCCGCCGGCCGCTGGCGCTTCGCCACCCCCTTTGAGGGCTGCCACACCCTGATCGACCTCTACCGCCGCAGCGGCGCCGATCCCCGCGCCCGGGCCACCGTGCCGGCCCTCTATTCCCGACGCCAGAAGCAGATCCTGGTCAGCGAGAGCGCCCGCCTGATCGAGCTGCTCAACGCCTGGCCCGCGTCTGGTGAGGCCCCGGATCTGCAGCCCCCGGAGGATCAAGCCGCCATCGCCGCCTGGCGGGAGCGGCTGCAGGGGGACGTGAACGACGGGGTGTACCGCTGCGGCTTCGCCCGCAACCAGGCGGCCTACAACGAAGCGGAAACGGCCCTGTTCGCCGCCCTGGAGGCCGTCGAGGCCAGCCTCGTGGCCCAGGGGGAGGCTGGCAGCGGCTGGCTCTGCGGCGGAACCCAGCCCAGCCTGGCGGACGTGGTGTTGTTTCCCACCCTGATCCGGATGGAACTGGTCTATGCGCCGCTGTTCGGCTGCAGCCGCCGGCCCCTGTGGCAACTGCCCCGGCTGTGGGACTGGCGGCGACGCTTCCATGGCCTGGAGGGGGTGGCGGCCACCTGCTTCCCGACGGCCTGGCGCCGCGACTACTTCGGGGCCCTGTTCCCCCTGCACCCCTCCGGCATCGTTCCGGCGGGACCGGACCTGGCCACACTGGTGGCGAGCCCGCCCCCTGCCGCCCCCGGCGCCCCCACCCGATGAGCAGCACCCTGGCACCCCCGGATGGCACCGACCCCGTCTTCGAAGGGGTCTACGGCACGTTCAGCATCACCGCCACCGACCGCCGCGAGGTGCTGGGCTACCGGCTGGCCCTCACGGCCGTGGCCCTGGGCCAGCTGGCCCTGCTGGCCCAGTGGCGCCAGCTCGGCCCCGACCGGCTCTGGCCCTGGTTGCTGGTGATGGCGGCCGGCCTCGGGCTGGCCCTGCGCTGGATCCACATCTACCTGCGTCCCCTGCACCGGGCCCTGCAGCTGTTCTGGCTGGCCGGTTGCCTGGGCGGGCTGCTGCTGGCCCTGCGGGCCGGCCCCGACCAGATGCTCCCCGCCCTGGCGCAGCAACCCCTGTGGATCCTGGCGGTGGGGCCCTTCTTCGCCGCCCTGGCCGGCATCGGCTTCAAGGAGTTCTTCTGCTTCCAGCGCCCGGAGGCGATCGGCGTCACCCTGCTGCTGCCCCTGGCCCTGCTCGGGCGCCTGGCCGGTGTGCTGAGCACGGCCACGACCGCCAGCCTGCTGGCCGCCGAAGCCCTGCTGCTGCTGGTGCTCTGCCTGCGCAAGTTCCCCATGCCGGCGGCCGCTGATGTGGGCGACAAGAGCGTCTTCGCCCATCTGGAGCAGCAGCGCCTGGGCCTGGGCCAGAACGGCGACACCCCATGAGCGCCATCAGCCTGGTGGGGGCCGCCAAGGACTTCGGCCTGCGCAGCCTGTTCTCCGATCTCGACCTGCATGTGGGCGAGCGCGACCGGCTGGGGCTGATCGGCCCCAACGGCGCCGGCAAGAGCACCCTGCTGCGGGTGCTGGCGGGTCTCGAACCGCTCGATCGGGGCGAGCGGCGCTGCCATTCCCGCACCCGGGTGGTGCTGCTCGACCAGGAGCCCCGCCTGGATCCCTCGCTGACCGTGCTGGAGCAGGTGTTCGCCGGGGATGGCGAAGCCATGGCCCTGCTGCGGGAGTACACCGTCGTGAGCCACCAGCTGGCCAGCGGCACCGAGGATGGCCCGTTGCTGGCCCGCCTGAGCGCCCTGCAGCACCGCATGGACGGTTGCCAGGCCTGGGACCTGGAGCGCCGCTGCCGGGAGGTGCTGGAGCGCCTGGGCATCGACGCGGCCCACCAGGAGCGCACGATCGGCGAACTCTCCGGCGGCAACCGGCGCCGCGTCGCCCTGGCGGCGGCCCTGGTGGCCGAACCGGAAGTGCTGCTGCTGGATGAACCCACCAACCACCTTGATGCCGAGGGGGTGGAGTGGCTGCAGAGCTACCTGGATCGCTTCGCCGGCGCCCTGGTGCTCGTCACCCATGACCGCTACCTGCTGGATCGGGTCACCCGCCGGATCGTGGCGGTGGAGCGGGGCGAGGCCCGGCCCTACGAGGGCAACTACGGCACTTACCTGGGCCTCAAGGCGGCCGAAGAGGAGGCCGAAGCCTCCTCCGCCGCCAAGCTCAAGGGCACCCTGCGGCGGGAACTGGCCTGGTTGCGCCAGGGCCCCAAGGCCCGCAGCACCAAGCAGAAGGCGCGGCTGCAACGCATCGATGCCCTGCTGGAGGCGCCCGCCCGTCAGGGTCGCACCAGCCTGGCCATGGCCGCCACCGCCCGGCGCATCGGCAAACGGGCGATCACCGCCGAGGGGCTGGCGGTGGCCGTGGGCGAACGCACCCTGCTGCGGGACTTCAGCTACGACTTCAGCCCCGAGGACCGGGTGGGGATCATCGGGCCCAACGGGGTCGGCAAATCCAGCCTGCTGGAGGTGATCGCCGGACGGCGCCCCCCCAGCGAAGGCCTGCTGGAGCTCGGGTCCACGGTGAAGCTGGCCTACTTCGACCAGCACAGCGACGTGCTGCTGGCCAAGGACGGCAAGCGCAAGGTGATCGAGGTGGTGCAGGAGGCCGCCAGCCGGGTGCAGGTGGACGGGGTGGAGCTGACGGCGTCCCAGCTGCTGGAGCGCTTCCTGTTTCCCCCCGCCCAGCAGCACCAACCAGTGGCGAAGCTTTCGGGGGGCGAGCGGCGGCGCCTGCACCTCTGCCGGCTGCTGATCGAGGCCCCCAACGTGCTGCTGCTGGATGAACCCACCAACGACCTCGATGTCCACACCCTGAGCGTGCTGGAGGAGTTCCTCGACGATTTCCGCGGCTGTGTGGTGGTGGTCTCCCACGACCGCTGGTTCCTGGATCGCACCGTCGACCGCCTGTTCCACTTCGAGGACGGCCGGCTGGAGCGCTTCGAGGGCAACTACACCAGCTGGCTGGAGCGAGGGGCCCCTGCCACCGCCCCCGCCACCGCCCCCGCCCTGGCCGCCGGGCGATCGACGCCAGCGGCCAGGGCGGCGGCGGCAGGACCCCGGCGGCGCAGCTTCAAGGAGGCCCGGGAGCTGGAGCGCCTCGAATCCGAGCTGCCCCAGCTCGAACAGCAACGCCAGGAACTTGAGCAGCACCTGGCGACCCCCAGCGGCCCGGACTACGCCCGGCTGGAGGAGCTGACCCACGAGCTGGCGGCCCTGGTGGAGCGGATCCACGCGGCGGAGGAGCGCTGGCTGGCGTTGAGCGAGCTGGCCACCTGAAGCCGGTGCCTCAACCAAGGGTGTGCGGGAACCCACAGGAAAAGGCGGCGCCCCTGCCACGACCGTATGGTGTCTCCGGTGAGTTCCGGCTCGTGAAGGCCGGTTTTTGCATGAAGACGATCGACGATCACATCGAGAAGGACAAGGTCGAGATTGCGTCGGCCAAGGCCGACGGCAATCTCGGCAAGGTGCGCCATCTCGAGGAGGAGCTCAAGGCCCTCAACGAGTACAAGGAGCACCACCCCGAGGACAGCCACGACCCCAGCCCCCTGGAGGTGTACTGCGACCTCAACCCCGAAGCGCCCGAGTGTCGGGTCTACGACGACTGAGGCCCAGCGTCAGACGATGCCCAGCTGCTGCCACACGGCGGCCAGCAGGGTTTGGAGACCCTGGGAGGCGGCAGCGGAGATGACGAGGGGGGGCTGGCCGGTATGGGCGGCAATGGCGGCCACCCGCTCCTCCAGTTCCTCGTCATCACACAGCTCCATCTTGTTGAGCACCACCAGGCGGGGGCGCTCGCTGAGCCCGTTGCCATAGGCGGCCAGCTCCTCCTCCACCACCAGCAGGTCCCTGAGCACGTCCTCGCCGCCCGCATCGACCAGATGCAGCAGCAGCCGGGTGCGCTCGATGTGGCGCAGGAATTCATGGCCCAGGCCGGCGCCGCGGGCTGCACCGGCGATCAGTCCGGGGATGTCGGCGAAGACGGTGCCGTCGCCGCTTGGCCGCCGCACCACGCCCAGGTTGGGCACCAAGGTGGTGAAGGGATAGTCGGCGATCTTGGGCCGGGCAGCCGAGAGAACGGCGATCAGGGTGCTCTTGCCCGCGTTGGGCAGGCCGATGATCCCCACCTCGGCCAGCAGTTTCAGCTCCAGCTGCAGCTTCCATTCCTCCCCCTCCTTGCCCTCGGTGAACTTTTCCGGGGCCCGGTTGCGGTTGCTGAGGTAGTGGGCGTTGCCCAGCCCGCCCCGGCCACCGGCCGCCACCAGCAGCTCCTCGCCGGCGTTGGTGAGATCCCCCAGCAGGATGCCGGTGCGGCAGTCGCGCACCTCCGTGCCGCACGGCACCCGGATCGTCAGGGTGGAGGCGCTGGCTCCGGAGGAGCGGTTCGGGCCGCCGCGCCGGCCGTCATCGGCGGCGAACAGGCGGCGGTACTTGAAATCCAGCAGGGTCTGGAGGTTGGAATCGGCCACGAGCAGCACGTCTCCGCCGCGACCCCCGTCGCCGCCGGAGGGGCCCCCGGCGGGCACGTATTTCTCACGACGGAAGGCCACGATGCCGTCGCCGCCGCGGCCGGCGCGAACGGCGATGCGGGCCTGATCGATGAACTGCAAGGAAGGGTTTCGGCCGGGGCTCTGATGAGGAACAACCCTAGGATCCCCCGGTTGCAGCGCTTGTTTGGCCGAGGTCCGCTTCCAGAAGGTCGGCAAGACCTACCCGCCCCGTCGCGGCGGCAGCCCGGTAGAAGTGCTGCGCCAGCTCGACCTGCACATCAAGGACGGTGAATTCCTGGTGCTGGTGGGCCCCTCGGGCTGCGGCAAGAGCACCCTGCTGCGGCTGCTGGCGGGCCTGGAGGCCACCACGTCGGGCGAGATCTACGTGGGCGAGCGGCCCGTGAGCCGCCTGCGGCCCGCCCAGCGGGATGTGGCGATGGTGTTCCAGAGCTACGCGCTCTACCCGCACCTGAGCGTGGCCGACAACATCGGCTTCGGCCTGCGGCGCAGCCGCCACCGCAGCCTGAGCCAGCAGTTGCAGGACAGCCTGCACCGGGCCAGCCGCGGATTGCCAGCGGCCCTGCGGATCGATTCCGAGCGGGAGCGCCGCATCGCGGCGCGCATCGATGAGGTGGCCGCCACCCTGGAGCTGGAGCCGCTGCTGGAGCGCCGGCCCAAGGAGCTCTCCGGGGGCCAGAAGCAGCGGGTGGCGCTGGGCCGGGCCATCGCCCGCCAGCCGGCGGTGTTCCTGATGGATGAACCGCTCAGCAACCTCGACGCCAAGCTGCGCACCGGCACCCGCACCCAGATCGTGGAGTTGCAGCGGCGCCTGGGCACCACCACCCTTTACGTCACCCACGATCAGGTGGAGGCGATGACCATGGGCCACCGCATCGCCGTGCTCAACGAGGGCCGGCTGCAGCAGCTGGGCACGCCGATGCAGCTGTACCAGTGGCCGTCCAACCTGTTCGTGGCCCAGTTCATCGGCAGCCCGGCGATGAACCTGCTGCCGGTGGAGGTGGCCAGCACGAGCCAGTTGCTGCTGGGGGAACGGCGCTTCCCGGTGGAGGGGCCGATGGCGGACCTGCTGGGGAACTGGATCGGCCACCGGATCACCGGCGGCCTGCGGCCCGAGCACCTGCGGCTGGCCCCCGCCACCAACCGCAACCTGGCCGCGGAGGTGAGCCACTGCGAGGCCCTGGGCAACGAGCAACTGCTCACCTGCCGGCTGCTGGAGGGCAGCCACCTGGTGCTGGTGCGGGCCACACCAGATCAGAGCGTGAGCGTCGGCCAGACCGTCCACCTCGACGTTGACCCCACGGGCTGGCGCCTGTTCGACGGGCTCGGGGCCGCCCTGCTGCCGGCCGAGGTGACCCCAGCGGCGCGGAAGGAACCCCAGCTGCCCCCCATCAGCCACTGAGCGGCGCGGCCCGGGCCTCACTTCACCCAGATGACGCTGCAGCCGGGGCCGCCATCCCCCTGCTCGGCATCGCTGACCCGCTCCACCCAGGCCAGGCCGGAGAGCCACTCGCGCAGGCCCCGCTTGAGCTTGCCGGTGCCGATGCCGTGGATCACCCACACCGGCCCGTTGGCCCCCCGCAGGCGCTCTTCCACCGCCGCCTCGGCCTCATGCACCCGCAGGCCGCGCACGTCCACCGTGTTCCCCTCGGTGCGCACGTCCGGGCCGCGGCTGCCGGGGGAACGACGGCTGCGGATGCGCACCTGGGGCGGCGGCTCGGGTGGCGCCGGCTTCTCGCCGTGCAGTCCCTCGATCGCCGCCAGCGCCACCGTGAGCCGCAGCACGCCGCAGCGCACCGTGAGCTCCGTTCCCTCCGCCGAGATGGCCAGCACCTCGGCGGCCTTGCCCAGGGCCAGCAGCCGGATGCGGTCGCCCACCCGGGGCCGCCAGCCGCCGTGGTCGCGCTGCTCCGGCAGGGGCCGGTGCTGCTGCTCCAGCCGGCGCAGGCGCTGGCCGGCCTGGCGGGCCGTTTCCCCCGCCACCCGCCCGCCGACGCGCACCTCCTGACCCACCGTGCGCAGCCGCCGGATCAGGCGCCGCACCTCCCCCTGACCCTCCCGGATCGACAGCTCCAGCCGCTGGCGGCGCTGCTCCTGCAGTTCCGCCGACTGCTCCTTCTGCTGCGACCAGCGCTGCAGCAGTTCCTCGTGCAGCAGCTCGGTGCGGGCCAGCAGCACCGCCGCCGCCTCGGCCGCCTCCTGCTGGCGCTGGCGTTCCTGCTCCAGCCCCTCGATCACCCGGTTCACGTCGCCTTCACCGCCGGGCTCCAGCTGGGCGGCGGCCGCCGCCAGCACCGCAGGGTCGAGGCCCAGGCGGGAGGCGATCGCCAGGGCGTTGCTGCGGCCGGGGATGCCCCACTGCAGCCGGTAGGTGGGCGAGAGGGTCTCCACGTCGAAGGCCACCGAGGCGTTCTCGAAGCGGGAATCGGCGTACTTGAGCGCCTTGAGCTCGCCGAAGTGGGTGGTGGCGACGGTGAGGCGGGCGCGATCGGCGAGGTGGCGCAGCAGGGCAGCGGCCAGGGCGCTGCCTTCGGTGGGATCGGTGCCGGCCCCCACCTCATCGAGCAGCACCAGCGCCGCGGCACCCTGGGCCAAGGTGGCCCCGTCCGCCAAGGCCGCCAGGATGCGGGCGATGCGGCGGATGTGGCCGCTGAAGGTGGAGAGGTTCTGCTGCAGCGACTGCTCGTCGCCGATGTCGGCCAGCACCTGGCCGCACCAGGGCAGCCGGGGGGTGCCGCCGCAGGGCAGGAACAGGCCGGCGCGGGCCATCAGGGCCGCCAGGCCGAGGCTTTTGAGGGTCACCGTCTTGCCACCGGTGTTGGGGCCCGTGATCGCCACCACCCGCAGCTCGGGGCCCACGCTGATGCTCACGGGCACCACGGGCCGGCCGCCCTCGCGCCGCTCCTGCCAGAGCAGCAGGGGGTGGCGCAGCTCCCGCAGCTCGAACGGGGCGTCGGCCGTCTCGGCCAGCTCGGGCCGCACAGCCCCCAGCCACTGTCCGTAACGGGCCCGGGCCAGGCCGGCATCGAGCCGCACCAACACCTGCTGCAGATGGCCCAGCGGCTCAGCCTGCTCTCCCACCAGGGCACTGAGTTCGCTGCGCACCTGGCGCTCCTGCTCCCGTTCCTGGCCCTCGGCATCACGGATGCGGTTGCCCAGGGGGATCACCACCTGGGGCTCCACATACACCGTGCTGCCGGAGGCGGAGCTGTCGTGCACCAGGCCGCTCACCTGGGCGGCGGCGCCGGCCTTGACCGCCAGCACCGGCCGGCCGCTGCGCTCGCTGACCACCGTGTCCTGGAGCAGGGAGGCGTAGCGACGCACCAGCTCCTGCAGCCGCTCGCGCCGCTCAGCGCGCAGGCCCAGCAGCTGGCGCCGCACCGCCTCCAAGGAGCCGCTGGCCCGATCCGCCACCCGGCCGCCCTCCTCCAGACAGAAGTGCAGCCGCTGCTCCAGCTCCGGCAGGGTGCGCAATTCGGCCACCAGGGCCGTGGTGATCGGCCGCAGTTCTGGGTCCTCGATCTGACGCCGCAGCCGCCGGGCGGTGGCCAGGGTGGCGGCCACGGCCAGCAGCTCCTCGCCGCCGGCGCAGCCACCCTTGGCGCAGAGGGCCACGGTGGCGGCGATGTCCCCGGCCCCCTGCAGGCTGAGGCCGCCCTCACTGAGGCCATCGAGGGCCAGCAGCTCGGTGGTTTCCAGCAGCAGACGGCGGCTTTCGGCCGGCTGGTCCGGCAGGCCGAGCCCGGCACAATCGCGCCGGCCGGCGGCGGTGCTGGCGAAGCCGGCCAGGTGGGCGGCCAGACGGGGCCACTCCAGCAGCTCCAGCGTGTCCTGATGGATCTCGCTCACCCAGCCGGCGCGAGGGAAGTTGGAGCGGGGATGGCGGCGACTCCGACGTTGGAGGGAATGCCTTCGGCGGGCTCGTAGAGCATCTCCAGCCAGTTGCCATCCGGATCCTGCAGGTAGAAGGAAGCGGTGCCGTCGCGGTGGTCGTGCACCGGTCCGACCCGGTGGCCCGCCGCCTCAAGCCGGTCGTGCACCGCCTGCACCTCGGCGCGGTCGCTGAAGTGGAAGGCGAAGTGGGGGCCGGCGGCGGTGTAGGTGGGGCTGAGCAGGGCGATGCCGTCGCCGTTGCCGGGCGACTGCATGTAGGCCCAGTCGTGGGCGTCCCAGGTCAGGCGCAGCCCCAGCCCTTCGTAGAAGTGCTTGGCACGCTCCATGTCCTGGACCCGCACCGCCACGTGGCCGAGACGCGTCATCGGAAGGGGAAACGTCGGTTCATTCCCCCATTCAAGCGGTGCGGCTCAGCCGTCGCGCAGCCACTGGGCGGCGTCACAGGCGTGGTACGTGAGGATCAGATCGGCGCCGGCGCGCTTGAAGCAGAGCAGGGTTTCCAGCACCACCGCCCGCTCGTCGATCCAGCCCCGCTCGGCGGCGGCCTTGACCATGGCGTACTCACCGCTGACGTTGTAAGCGGCGATGGGCAGCTCGCTCTCGCCGCGCAGGCGATGGATGACATCGAGGTAGGCCAGGCCGGGCTTGACCATCAGGATGTCGGCCCCCTCCTGTTCATCGAGCAGGGCTTCGGTGAGGGCTTCGCGGCCGTTGGCCGGATCCATCTGATAGGTGCTCTTGTCCTTCGGGATGGGCTTGGTGCTCACGGCCCGGGGGGCGGAATCCAGCGCCTCCCGGAAGGGTCCGTAGTAGGCGGAGGCGTACTTGGCGGTGTAGCTGATGATCCCGACGTGCTCGAAGCCTTCCTCGTCGAGGGCTTCACGGATGGCCCCCACCCGTCCGTCCATCATGTCGCTGGGGCCGATCAGATCCGCTCCGGCCCGGGCCTGGGCCACCGCCTGGCGGCAGAGCAGGGCGATGGTCTCGTCGTTGAGCACCACCCCCTCGGCACTCACGATTCCGTCGTGGCCGTCGCAGGAATAGGGATCAAGGGCCACATCCGTCATGATCGCCATGTTGGGGTGCTCCTGCTTGAGGCGGCGGATCGCCCGGGGGATCAGCCCACCTTCGTTGAAGCACTCACTGCCGTCCTCGGTCTTGAGGCCATCAGCCACCTTGGGGAACAGCACGACGCAGCGGATGCCCAGATCCCAGGCCCGGCCCACCTCGGCCACCAGGCCCTCCAGGCTCCAACGCTGGGCGCCGGGCATGGCGCCGATCGGTTCGTTGGACGCGCCCTCGTGGACGAACAGCGGATAGATGAAATCGGCGGCGCTGAGCTGAAATTCCCGCACCATGGCCCGCAGGGCCGGCGTGCGACGCAGCCGGCGGGGCCGATAGGTGAGCTCCATGGGGCCGTTCTGACTGGCCGGATCCTACGGAAAGCCCTTCCGGCGCTTGATCGGCGGGCCGGTTGGGGGGTCAGAGCAGGGCGGCGCTGATCCAGTCCTTGCGGGGGTCGACGCTGCGGGCCTGGCGCAGCTGCTCCAGCAGGTCCCGCTCCTGGGGACTGAGGCTGTCGGGCAGCTTCAGGGTCGGGGTGAACAGCAGATCTCCCCTGCCGTCCTTCACCGGCCAGCCCTTGCCCTTGAGCCGCAGGCTGCGGCCCAGGGTCATGCCGGGGGGCACCTGGATCGTGGCTTCCCCATCGGGGGTGGCCACCCGCACCTCACCGCCAAGGGCCAGTTCGTCGAGGCTCAAGGGAAGTTCGGCCCGCAGCTGGTCGCCGTCGAGACGCCAGACGGGATGGCTCTGGAGCTTGAGGGTGAGGTAAAGGTCGCCGCGACGCCCGGTGCCGGGCTGCAGGTTGCCTTTGCCCTTGAGCCGCAGGCGGCTGCCGTCCTTCACACCGGCGGGGATGCGCACCTGCACCCGCTCCTCGTTGACGGCCAGGGTGCGCTCGCAGCCGCGGAAGGCATCGGCCACCGGCAGGCTGATCGTGGCTTCCGCATCGAGCTGCACCTGGGTGGCGCGTGCGGCAGCGGGGCCACCAAAACCGGAGGCGAAACCGCCGGGGAAACCGCTGCCGAAGCCGAAGCCGCCGGGGGCACCGGCTGCAGCCCCGCCGCCGAAACGGCCCAGCAGGTCGTTGATGAAGTCGTCGAAATTGCCGTAACGGCCGAAATCGACATCGACGCCGGGAGCCCCGCCGCCGCCACCCATCTGGTTCCAGTACTGGCCGAACTGCTCGTAGCGACGTCGCTTTTCGGGATCGGAGAGCACTTCATAGGCCTCGCTGATCTCCTTGAAACGGCCCTCGGCGGAGGCATCGTCGGGATTCACATCCGGGTGGTACTGGCGGGCCAGCTTGCGGAAGGCCCGCTTGATGCCATCGGCATCGGTGCCCCTTTCGACGCCAAGCACCTTGAAATAGTCGCGGTACCCGTTGGCACTCATCTCGTCACGCTCATGTCGCCAGGGCGCCGGTCACCGTTCATCGAGAAAATTGTCCCAGTCCGGTCGCTGAATTCCCACGCCCTGGCAGGGCGGAAGCCCGTACGGGGCCAGGGGTGCGGCCTAGATTTTCAGCCGAGTTCGCCCGCCGAAGCGCTTGACCTCCCCCTCCGAGAAGGCCACCCGAGCATCGGCGCTGCGGACACTGCTGCTTCTGGGCGGACTGCCCACCCTGCTGGGCTGGGCGTTGACCCTCACCACCCCCGCCCATGGGGGTCAGGCCGGGAGCTCCACCACCCCCACGCTGGGGGAGGCCCTGGCACCATCCGATAGCGCCCAGTTGGAGCTGACGGAGCACCTGCGTCGTATCGGGGCGGTCTTTTATGGCGCCTGGTGGTGCCCGGCCTGTTTCCGCCAGAAAAGCCTCTTCGGCCAGCAGGCGGGCAATCAACTGCCCTACGTGGAGTGCGACAAGACCAAGCAGGGTCGGGAGCGCTGCCAGCAAGCTGACATCAAGGCCTACCCCACCTGGGTCCTGGGGAGCAAACGGGTGGAAGGGGTGCAGACGATCGAAGAGCTGAAGCGCTGGAGCGGTTTCTCCCAGACGCCGGCCAGCGGCACTCCCTGAACCAGGGCCTGGCGTGCGATTGGCTGTGCTGAACGCGCCACCCAAGTGGCGCCATAGCGCGGAAGTCCGGGTAGACTAAATTGCTTTTTTTGGTAGAGTCTTTCAACCGATTTCTGCAGAACACTGAAACCTGTCTGGAGCCAATCTCCTCACCTCAGGGACATGAAGGAATCAACACTTCCGGCCCGAGAACCGAAGTTTTCAGCACCTTTTTTTCAGATTCTCATAAAAGTTGAGGTAATTTTTCAGGATGATTGTTATCTAGGACACCTTTGGGATGTGAGTCGCTCCGGGGCCTGCATCCGCAGCTTCCAGCAGGTTCCCCTGGGATCGCCGGCCCAGATCCGTTTCCACGACCCCTCCGAGGCGGAGTTCATCGAGGCCAGGGGAGAGCTGGTCTGGATGAACCAACTCAGGGGCGCCCACTACATCGGGCTGAGGTTTGAGGAGGGCTTCGACATTTCCAAGACATTTCTAAGGTTGTTGATCAAAACGGACCCTGCCTGAACCAGTCAGGACTGTGCCCGCCTTCGAGTCACATCTGGTCAGTTCGCCAGTCCTCTCGGCGTCAACGCGACAGCGGCCATGACGCTGCGCCCTTCCACCCTCACAGCCACGCTCTGTCTCGGCATGGTTGCAACACGGCACTCGCCGACGCCTTCCGCAGGGATCAGCGGCGATCCATCCCCGCCCCGGGAGCCCCGTAGCCCAGGCCAGGGCGCACCCCGGCTCCCGAGGCGGGACCACCGACCCCGCCGGGGTTGGGTCGTGCATGGCTGAGCGAGGGGATCGCCACAGCGAGGGCGGCCACCGCGAACGCCAGAGCGCTGCAGTGCTTGAAGGATTTCATGGCCGTGAGATTCGAGACAGAACCTTCTCCTAGCAAGATCGGCTCCTCACTCTGTCAATCTCCACGCGGCGGTCTCCTGATTAGAGCCGGCAGGCCAGGCGCGAGGAAGGTCCATAGCGAAAGGCTGCTCATACCATCAAGACAGCACCACATGCCAGGTCCCTCACGGCCCATCCACGCAGGGAAGACCCCAGGATCGATCGACCACTCCCTTCAGAACGTCTGGACCACGGCAGAGAGCAAGAGGAGCATGGGCAACAACCCTGACCACAACGTTCGTCGGCTTCCCCCCAGGCCAACCACCCGGCCTTCGCTGCACGCTCCTTGCCTCCCATGAGAGCAACAACCAAGGCTGTCCTGCTGGTGGTCCTGCCCCTCACCCTTCTCTCCGCCTGCGGCCTCGGTTCGAAGGACGTGAGCGGAACCGCCTATCTGGCCATCAGCGTCGAGGGCGACCAGCCGCTGACCAAAGCGATCCTGCAGGAGGAGGTGCTTCAGGCACAGACGATCGTCGAGGCCTTTCGCCAACTGCACCCCCATGTGGCGATCGAAACAAACCTCTTTCGCGAAAGTGAATTCATCGCGGAGGTGCGCCGGCGCCAGGCCGCAGGCCTCGGCCCTGATCTGATGCTGTTGCCTGGCTCCACCGCCCACACCCTGGTGGACGCCGATCTGGCCAGGGGGCTCAGGCTTCCCGGGGCCACCCGCAACCAGCTGGACCCGGATTCCCTGGCGCGACTGGAGATCACGCCCACGACTGTGGCGGGACTGCCCATCCTGAGGCGACCACAACTGGCTTGCTACAACCGCGACCGAGTGGCCGCCAGCCCTGCCACCACCGTCGCCCTGATCAACCAGGCCCGCCGGGGACTGCGGGTGGGACTGGCGGTGGAATCGCGCAGCCTCTTCTGGAGCACCGGCCCGCTGGGGGCCGATCAGGCGCTCATTGCCGCCGCGGCCGGGCGCCCCCTGAAGGCCGACGAACGGCAGGGACTGATGCGCTGGCTGGAATGGCTCTCCGCCGCCAACTTCAACCAACAGGTCTTCCTTGAGCCCGACCAGGAGGCGCTGGTGCAAGGTCTGCTGGAGCGGCGCCTGGATTGGATTCCCTGCAACAGCGGCAACCTCAGCCGGTTGCGCGAGACCCTGGGGACCGCCCTCGGGGTGAGCGAGCTTCCCAGTGGTCCCCACGGACCAGCCACGCCGATCACGCGACTGCGGGTGCTGGCCTTCGGCACGGGCTCCACGGCCCGGCAGCGAAACGTGGCGGAAGCCCTGGCCCTTTTTGCACTGAATCCCTGGATCCAGAGCACGTTGACCACGAACAACCAGGACATGCTGCCCACCAACCGTTTCGTGCCGCCCTCGGCTTTGCACACCCCCGTGCTCAAGGCCATGCAACGGTCCGTCGAGCAGGCCGACGCCAGCGATGCCATCTCCAAGCTGCTGCCTGCCGGTGAACCGCGCGACCGTGCCCTCAGTCGCCTCGTGACCGCCGTGGCCTTCGGTGAGCTGACCGCAACGGACGCCACCGCAGCTGTGATCAAGGCCCTGGCTCCGGCGCCATGAACGACCTGTTCGGCCAGATCCTGGGCTGGTTGCCGATGCTGAGCCGGCCCCAGGTGCTCCTCCAGCTCGCCCTGGTGGGCCTGGTCGTGGTGGGCGGTCAGTTGCTGGCCAGGCGCGTTGGGCGCACGACTCGGCACTGGGCGCTGGAGCTCGGTGCCACCGTGGTGATGGGAGGCCTGGGCTGCGGCCTGCTGGCCATCGCCCAGCAGCCGGTGACGCTGGCCTTGTTGCTGATCGCCTTCGTGGCCAGCCTGCAGCTGTCGGAGTTGCTGCTGCGTCGCAGCACCGGCTGGCTCCCCGCCGATCAGATGCAGCCGCTGCGCTATCTGCTGATCCGCCCCTTCCTGTTCGGTGGGTTGGTGTGGTCGTTGATCGAACTGCTGGACACCCGCGCCGAACTGGCGCTGATCCCGCTGGGGCGGTGGGTGGGAGCGACGGTCAATGTCGGCGACCTGACGCGGTTGGTGGTGGCCCTCTATCTGCTCATGGTCTCTTCGGGGCCACCGTCGTTGGGGGTGGCCTGGCTGCTCAAACGGGTCTTTGCCCTGGAACGGGTGAGTGTGCGCGCCATGGGGTTGATGGTGCGCTACGCGGTGATCACCCTCGGCACCATCGCGGTGCTGGAAACGATCGGCTTCAACAGCACCGCCGTGCTGGCCATCGCCGGGGGGCTGTCGGTGGGCCTCGGCTTTGGCGTCAAGGAGGTCTTCGGCAATTTCGTCAGCGGCCTGTGGCTGCTGTTCGAGGGCTCCCTGCGGCCGGGCGACATCGTGGCCCTGGATGGCGATTTCTGCGAAGTGCGGCGCCTGGGCCTGCGGGCCACGCGGCTCTGGCGCGACCGTGACAATGCCGAGCTGGTGATCCCCAACCAGACCTTCTTCAACAGCAGCACCGTTGAATTCAGCGTCGGCCGCACCCTCTTTCGCACCCAGATCGCCATCAGCGTCGATGAGAGCCAGCCGATCAGCACCATCCTGGGCCTGCTGGAGGAGATCGCCGCCGCCGTGCCGGGTGTGGAGACCCATCTCCCCCCGCAGGCCTACCTGCAGGGGATGGGGGACTGCGGAGCGGACTACGTGCTGAAGTTCTGGATCGCCACTCCGTTCAAAAACCGCAGCCTCTGCAGCGCCGTCTTCCAGTCCATCGTGGAGCGGTTCCAGGTGCTGGGCATCGCGCTGCCCTACCCCCACCTCGTGATCGAGCGGCCCCCGGTTGGGCCTCCCGCTCAGCCCAGCGGCTGAGCCTCCAGTTCGCCGTCCGCGATCGCCGCCACCAGGCGCTGGTGATCGGCGCGGGTCTGGTCGGCAGAGGCCGAGGCGGCGTCGGCCAGGGCGTCATCGGCGTCGCCCTGGGCTTCCAGATGGGCCGCGATGGCCTCGCCATCGCCCGAACGGGCGTGGGCCTTGGCCAGCACGGCGGCACAGAGGGCGCCGTAGTCGGCGAGAGCCTCCTGATCCAGGTTCTCCAGCTGCACCATGGCCTTCCAGTCGCGGAATTGACGCCAATAGCTGGCCACGCCACCGGGGGAGGCCTCCACCCAGCCGAGGAAACTGTCGCTCACCGTCTGAATCAGCCGCTGGCCGCGCACGACGCGCTCGCCCGGGGAGCCCGCCGTGCTCGCACCCAGGTGGGCCTCCAGCACCGAAGCTCCCGCCTCCTTGCCTTGCAGGATCAGCAGGTCGTCGTCATCGCGGCCCTGCAGCAACACGATGGCGCAGCGGGTGCCCACCGATCCAACGCCAACGGTTTTGAGGGCAAAGTCGAGCACCTTGTAGCGCCCGACCAGCCACTGCATCTCCGGTCGCAAGGAGGCGCTGTAGCGCTCGATGGAGTGCTGCACGAACCGGCGCAGCTGGCTGGGGTCAGCGCCCTGGCCGGCCAACGACTCCAGGCTCCAGAGCAGGGGCGGGTCATGGCGGAAGCGCAGCACGCCTTCGGCGTCCCGTTGGCAGAGCTTGCGCGCCGCCCGACGGTTGTCGTTGTGCTGGGCCTGCTCGGCGATGGCATCGAGGGACTCCCGCAGGGGCCGGTGTTTCACCCCCTCGCGGTAGGCCGCCACATCGACGCGGTAATACCAGAGGTCGAGATAGCCGAGCTGGATGAAATCCCGGTTCGTCTGCCGGTAGCGGCGGGCGCTCTGGCGCACGATCGAACGGGCGTCGTCCGCGGCGATCCCGAGGCTGTCGGCCGCCAGCCTCACACTGCCCAGGAGCCGTTTGAGGTCCCATTCATAGGGGCCGGGCAGGGTCTCGTCGAAGTCATTGACCCCGAACACCAGCGTGCGCTCCGGGGAGGCATAGAAGCCGAAGTTCATCAGGTGGGCATCACCGCAGAGCTGGACCATCACCCCCGAATGGGGGCTGCCAGGCCAGGTCGATGGCCATCTGGGCCGCAGCACCACGGAAGAAGGCCAGCGGGCTTTCCGCCATGCGCGCATGGCGCAGTGGCAGCAGCCAGGGCAAGCGATGGGCTTCCTGCTGGCGCAGGACGGCGATGGGATCGGGGCGCTGGCTGGTCATTCGGAACCCCGGCAGGTGGCCACCGACTGAAAAGGGCCCTTCCAGGCCCCATGGGTCATTTGGGTGACAAGGCTGACCTCACCCCGTCTCCGTTAAGAGTGTCAGGCAGCCACAGGGGCGGCTTGACGGGAGAAACGAACGATGTTGTTCGCTGTTACGGGTTCGCTCTTACCGAGCAGGCTTCAGTCACCCTCCTCATGCCCCGTCGAAACCATTGCAGCCCCGTGATGACCGGTGGGTCGGGGGGGAATGGAGCTGAGCGGAATCGAACCGCTGTCCGAGACACTGGTGTGGACCACCTAGTTCGTCCGAAGACGAGCTCTCCCATCTTGCCACCTCTGGCCGCCTACGCTCCGGTCCACTGTCCAGGCACCGGGTGGATGGCTGAGCGAAGATCCGCCTCTGCTGTTGTGGTGGCCGTGCCGGCGCGGCTGGCCTCGTCACGGTTGCCGGGCAAGGTGATGGCCGATGTCGGCGGCCAGCCGATGCTGCGCCACGTGCTGGAGCGTTGCGGCCAGGCTCGGGGCGTGGCGGCGGTGCTGGCCTGCAGCGACAGCGCCGCGGTGCTGGAAGCGGTCCGACGCTGGGGATACGAAGCCCTGGCGACCTCTGAGCACTGCGGCAGCGGCAGCGAGCGGCTGGCCAGCGTGGTGGCGGACCTGGTGGCTGCCGGTGGCGCGCCGGCGGAGCGCACCCTGGTGATCAATGTGCAGGCTGATCAGCTCCTGCTGGATCCAGCCATTCTCGAAACGATGATCGCTGAGGCCTCTGGAGCGGCGGCTGAGGCCGCTGGGGCGGCCGTCTGGTTGCCGGTGATCACACCGGTCTATCCACTCGTTCCAGACAAGATCCACGATCCCAACATCGTGAAGGTGCAGCGCGCCAGCGATGGCCGGGCGATCACCTTCTCCCGCAGTGCCCTGCCCCACGTGCGCGACCTGACGCCGGAGCACTGGCACAGCCGCACCACCTACTGGGGCCACGTGGGCATCTACGGCTATCGGGCCGATGTCCTGGCCGGCTGGAGCGGATTGCCCCCGTCACCGCTGGAACGGCTGGAGAAGCTGGAGCAGCTGCGCCTGATCGAAGCCGGCATCCCCATCGCCACCTTCCGCGTGGCGGCCGATTGCTTTGCGGTGGATACCCCCGCCCAGCTGGAGCAGGCCCGTGCCCTGTTCCTGTCACAGGCCTGAGGACCCTGATCAGCTGTTGCCTTCCCGCCAGCCATGGCGGTGCAGCGCGGCCAGCAGCCCCTGGCTGGCGAGCAGGGCTTCGGCGCATTCGCGCAGGGCGCCGGCGCCGCCGCGGTGGCGCAACACCCAATCGGCCTGGCGGCGCAGCCCCCGGGCGGCATCGGCCGGCGCCACCAGCAGACCGACGACCGGCCGCACGGCCAGGTCGTTGAGGTCGTCACCGATGAAGGCGGTGTGGTCACGGTCCAGGCCCAGGTCGGCCCGCAGCTGCACGAGGCCTTGCTGCTTGTCGCCCACACCCACGCGGCAGTGTTCGATATCCAGGTGACGGGCCCGCTGCTCCGTGGCGCCGCCGCGGCCGCCGCTGAGCAGGGCCACGGAGATGCCGGCCCGCTGCAACATCCGTACCGCCAGTCCATCGCGCACGTCAAAGCGCTTCAGCACCCGGCCGTCCTCGTCGTAGAGGAGGCCGCCATCGGTGAGCACGCCATCCACATCACAGACCAGCAGACGGATCTGGCGCAGGCGTGGCGTGAGCAGCTGCCGCTGCAACAACGAGCGCAGACCCAGGCCGCCCAGACTCTCCATCTCAGAGGCTGCTGTCGGCCGTACCGCCTGCCAGCACCGCGCGGATGGCCAGCAGCTGGCGCAACAACGCCTCCAGCCGATGCAGCGGCACCATGTTGGGGCCGTCGCTGAGGGCCTGCTCCGGGTCGGGATGCACCTCAAGGAACAGCCCGTCCACGCCCACGGCCATGGCCGCCCGCGCCAGGGGCGCCACGAATTCCCGCTGGCCGCCGGAGCTGGTGCCGCGCCCGCCGGGCTGCTGCACCGCATGGGTGGCATCGAAGATCACCGGGCAGCCCAGGGCCTGCAGCTGGGGCAGGCTGCGGAAGTCGACGACCAGGGTGTTGTAGCCGAAGCTGCTGCCGCGTTCGGTGAGCCACAGCCGGCCGCTGCCGGCCTCCAGGCCGCTATCGGCCAGTTTTGTCACCACCTGGGCCATGTCCCACGGAGCAAGGAACTGGCCCTTCTTGACGTTCACACACTTCCCCGTGCCGGCGACCGCCCGGGCGGCGGCCTCCAGCAGGTCGCTCTGGCGGCAGAGGAAGGCCGGGATCTGCAGCACATCCACCGCCTCGGCGGCGGCAGCCGCCTGATGGCTTTCGTGGATATCGGTGAGCACCGGCACCCCGAAGTGCTCGCGCACCTCCGCCAGGATGGCCAGCCCCTCGTCGGGGCCGGGGCCGCGGTACGACTGGCCGGAACTGCGGTTGGCCTTGTCGAAGCTGGCCTTGAAGACGTACTCCACCCCCAGCCGGCGGCAGAGAGTACTGACCTGATCCGCCACCTGAAACACCAGATCGCGGTTCTCGATCACACAAGGGCCCGCGATGAGGCGGAAGGGCACCGTTGCTGCGCCAGGAGGGCTCATCGCTCCCCAGGGCAGAGGCCGGCCTGGACCAGATCATGGAGCCTGAGCAGCCCCTGGAGCTGCCATGGCTGGTCGGGGTGCACCACGGGCAGAACGGAGATCGACTGGCGCGGATTGCGCTCCATCAGCGCCAGGGCTTCGGCCGCAAGGGTCTGGGGGGCCACGGTGATCGGATGGACGGTGGCCATCTGAACGGCCGTCATTGACACCCAGTGGTGGGGGCCATGGCGCTGCAGGGCACGACGCAGGTCCCCATCGGTGATCAATCCTGCCAGGCGCTGCGGGTCCCCTTCGGCGTGGACCCAAGTGGCGCCGAGGCTGCCTCGGTTGGGACTGCCCTGGGTGAGCTGGGTGATCACGAGCGGCAGCGGCGCATCGGGCGCCAGGGGGGTGAGTTCGTGGGCCGGCACCATCAGATCGGCCACGCGCAAGGTGAGACGCCGTCCGAGCATCCCGGCGGGATGATTGACGGCGAAGTCGGCAGGGGAAATGCCCGCCCGCTCCATCCACACCGTGGCCAGGGCATCACCCACGGCCATCGCCACGGCCGTGCTGGCGGTCGGGGCCAGGTTCAGGGGACACACCTCCCGGTCGACGGAGCCATCCAGCACCACATCGCAGTGCCGGGCCAGGCTGGAAGCCAGGCGACCCACCAGGGCAATGCAGGCGGCCCCACGGCGCTTCAGGTGGGGCAGGATCGCCAGGAGCTCCTCGGTTTCGCCGCTGTTCGAGAGCAGCAGGGCCACATCCCTGTCCGACACGATGCCCAGATCACCGTGGAGGGCATCGACGGGGTTGAGAAACACCGCTGTCAGGCCGAGGGACGAGAAGGTGGCGGCGATCTTGCGGGCGACGATGCCGCTCTTACCGATTCCGGAAAGCACCAGCTTGGCGCGGTGCTCTCGAGCGCTCGCGAGCAGCTCCAAGGCGGCTTCCACCTGGGCGGCATCGAGGCGATCGGCGGCGAGGGCGATGGCTGCCGCCTCTTCCTGCAAGCAGCGGCTGAGGGCAGACACGGCGACGAACGGGGAAACGTCATCTTCTCAGCCCTGCAGGGCGGCGGCGCCACGGGAGTCCAATGCAGGGGTTCTCAGGCGCCGCGGCCACGGCCGGTTTCCACCAGCACCTGCCGGTAGCTGTCGAGGAGGCCGGCGAGGATCGCATCCCAGCTGAAGGTGAGGGCCCGCTGGCGGGCCTTTTCGCCCATGCAGCTGCGCAAGGCTCCGTCGTGCACCAGTAATTCCAGCCGGTCTGCCAAGGCCCCGGCATCGCGCGCAGGCTCGATAAAGCCGGTCTCCCCCGGCACCACCAGTGAGTTGCTGCCACTGGCCAAGGCATTGACTGCCGGCAACCCGCTCGCCATGGCCTCCAGCGTCACATTGCCGAAGGTCTCGCTTTCACTTGGAAAGAAGAAGATGTCGGAGCTGGCATAGGCGCGCGCCAGTTCCTCGCCATGCAGGAAGCCGGGAAACAGCGCATCGGGCAAGGCGGCCTGCATCGCCTTCCTCTCGGGGCCATCGCCTGTGAACAGCGCGCGGAACGCAACGCCGCGCTTCTTGAGCAGCGTCAGCACACGGACGGCGAGATCGGTGTTCTTCTCCTTCACCAGCCGTCCGGTGAAGTTGATCACCACGTCATCAGCGCCGATGCCGAGCGAGCGCCGCCAGGAAGGATCGCGCCGGGCAGGGCTGAACAGCCCGCTGTCCACGCCCCGCGCCCACACCTCGATATGGTCCGACATGCCTTCCTGCCGGATGATGTCGGCCATGGAGGGCGAGGGCGGGTAGACACGCCGGCACCGCTTGTAGAACCAGCGGAGATAGGCGGTGGCCATCCGCTCCAGGAAGCCCGCGCCATAGAAGCGGAAGTATGTGTCGTAGCGGGTGTGGAAGGAGGCAACAACTGGCAGCCCCTGCCGTTTGGCATAGCGCAGCGCCTTGTAGCCGAGAATGTCTGGCACGGCGATGTGGATGAGGGTGGGCCTGAAATCCGCAAGCCGCAGCCGCGCGGCTGCGGGGAAGCCCAGCGCGATACGGTATTCCGAGCGGCCCGGAATGGCCATGGAGGGTACCGGGACCAGTTCGCCCGCGGGCTCAAAGGCCGCAACGGGGCCGGCTGGCGCAAAAACCAGAACGGCCACGCCGCGCTTCAGCAGAAAGGCCACCAGCCGGTTCAGGGTCAGCGCCACCCCGTCCTTGATGTAGTTGTAGTTGCCGGTGAACAGCGCCACCCGCAATTCCGGCAGGGACTCGTCGTGGGTACCGGTCAAGTCTGTGCTCAGGCGGGGGCCTTCACCTCCCATGGACGCCATCGAGGCTCAGCGGCTTAGTAGGAACGCTCATTCAGGTACCTGGAGTAGGGCGAAAGGCTGGGATCGGTGATGAATCGCCACAGGCAGCCTCCCCAGGATCGATGGGACGGCTGTTGATAGAGATCAGGAGCCAACTCCCTGATCCGGGGTAAGGCCACCCATGGCACCGAAGGCAGATCATGGTGCTCGATGTGGTATCCCACATTGAAGGCCAGGCGATTGGCCCATCCATACATCGACGCTGTTTGCTCCCCGGGGAAGAACACGTAGTGCTCCGCAAGCCAGCGGCCCGCGAGGGGATGGGGCCCCAGGGCCACCAGGGTGGAAGCGAGCAGATAGGCCAGGGCCACACCACCTCCGGCCCTCAGCACCGTCAGATCGGCCAGTAGCACCAGCACAAGATTCAGGGCCATCCAACCCCTGGGCCCTGCCATGGCCTGGCTGGAGAAGGGCCGAAGGGCAACGCTCAGGCCAAAGCCACACATCCAGAGCGCCTTGCGCCAGGTGGAGTGGCCCACCAGCCGTGCCTCCAGGGGTGTGGGCAGATCGGCATCGACACCCAGCTGGCCCATGGCCGCGTGGTGGCGCAGGTGATACCGCCGAAAGCTGGCGGCCGAGGGGATGGCCTGGGCCAGGTCGCAGAGGATGGCCAGCACCTGGTTGTGCCAGCGATGGCGTGACACCAGATCGTGGGCACAGTCGTGCATCAGCACAAACAGGGCGTGGCTGAGGGGCGCACCCACCAGCCAGATCAGCAGCAGCACAGCCGGCCAGGGCAAGCGGGGGACGGCCACCAGGGCCAGCCCCCACTGGGTGGCCACCAGGGCGAGGATCCAGAGGGCCGTGATCGGGTAGGGCCGGCAGAGGCGTTTCACCTCCGGCACCTGCCGCAGCAGATGGCGCCGCCTGGCCGGGTGGGGCTGCTCACCGGTGGGGGAGCGCAGAAATACACCTGGGTTAAGGTTCGGGCGCAATGGGCTAAAAGCTTGCCGGGGCCAAGAGTCTCATGAAACCACGCGCCCTGAGGCTCGTGTTTGTGAGTCACTGCATGGCGCCGGCTCGGGCCCCAAGCAGCAACGCCGGGGGTATGCAACGGGCGGCCCGGGATCTGCTCACCCAGCTGGGGAGCCTGGACGACGTGACGCTGAGCAGGGTGGTTCTGGCCTGCCCGAGGCGAGAGATCGGCTGGCGGGTGCCCCTGTTTTTTCTGGCCCTGCCCTGGCGGCTGATCAGGCAGGTCTGGCTGGGGCGCGCCGATGTGGTGCTGTTTGCCTCGCTGAACCCGGCACTGCTGTTGCCCCTGCTGGCACCGCTGCTGCGACGCCGGGGACTGAGGCTGATGGCCATCGCCCATGGGCTGGACATCACCCAGGGGCCAGCGATCGCGCAGTGGTGGATCCGGCGCAGCCTGGGCCAGCTGGACGGCGTGATCGGCGTCAGCCGTGCCACCGCCCACGCCTGCCTGGAGCGGGGTTGTCCTGCTGATCGCCTGGAGGTGCTGCCCAATGGCATCGGCCAGCGGTGGTCATCACTCCCCCCCGTCACCGGCAGCGAGCGCGTCCCGACCAAGGTGCCCGGCACGTTTGTGTGCCTCGCCGTGGGGCGCCAGATTCCGCGCAAGGGTTTTGCCTGGTTTGTCGATGCGGTGATGCCCCTGCTGCCGGAGCATGTCCACCTGTGGCTGGTGGGCAGCGGCCCCCAGGCCAGTGAGATTCGCAGGGCCATAGAAAAACGTGACCTACAGCACAGAGTGTTTCCGCTGGGACTCCTAGAGGATGGGGACTTATCCAGCGTGTACCGGCTGGCCGATCTGTTCGTGATGCCAAACCTGCGAATCAATCGGGATATGGAAGGTTTCGGGATTGTGATGCTGGAAGCTGGCCTCCATGGCCTCTACTGCCTGGCGAGCCGGATTGAAGGCATCACCGATGTGATCAGCGATGCCAACGGAACACTGCTGCCGGCACGGGATGCGGAAGCCTTCGCCCAGGGGATTCAGGCCCAGCTGGCCCTGACAGGCCAACAGCGGCAACAGCAGAGCGAGCGGGCAGCCGCCTGGGTTGGCCAGTGTTTCGGCTGGAGCAACCTGCTGCCCCGCTACCGCGCCGCCATCGAGCAGGTACGCCGCCAACCGAGGGCCTGGTGAACACAGCCACTGACGACCTCCACGCCTCCACCATGGCCAGCAACCATGGCCGCTGGCTGTGCGTGGTGGCCCGCCGCTGGAAACGGGTGGTGTTGCAGGAGTATCTGCGCGGGGCCACGAGTGTTCGCTTCTGCACGAGGCTACCCCGCAGCGCCTCGGCCTACCGCCAGGTCGACCACCTGCTGGTGTGGGGCCGCCAGACGACCATCCCTGACGAGCTTCTGGCCGCCCATCCGCACCTGAAGATCGTCACGGCGGAGGATGGTTTCATCAGTTCACGCGGGCTGGGGCTGACCGGCAGCTTCTATTACTCCCTGCTGCTGGATCGTCTGGGCGTGCATTACGACGCCCAGGCCCCCTCGCAACTGCAACAGCTGCTCAACCAGCACCCGTTGAGCACGGCCGACGAACAGCTTGGCCAGGAGCTGGTGGCCTTCATCCGCGAGCATCGGCTCAACAAATGCAATCTCTCCCAGCCTGCCCTGGATACAACCTCACTGCCTCCGCGGCACCGCACCACGATCCTCGCCGTGGGCCAGGTGGAAGGCGATCAGGCCCTGCGCAAAAGCCTCAGCCCCATCCGCAGCAACAAGGCCCTGCTCCAGGCGATTCGGGAGCAGCATCCGGAGGCGTGGATTGTCTACCGCCCCCATCCCAATGATGTACGCAAGGGCTACCTACGCGGCAACCGTGCCCATCGATGGCATCAGTATTGCGACCAACTGGCCTGCGACAGCGACATCAGCCATTGGATGGATGCCGTGGATGCGGTGCACGTGATCTCCTCCACGGCCGGCCTGGAAGCGCTGATCCGCGCCAAGCCTGTGCATACCTACGGCACCCCCGCCTACGCGGGCTGGGGGCTCACCAACGACTGGGCCGAGCAGACCGGCCGCGACCGCCAACTGAACCTCCATCAACTCGCCGCGATCATGCTGGGGCACTATCCGCGCTATTTCAACTGGAGCAACGGCCAGTTCTGCGATGCGCTGAGCTGCCTGCGTCACCTCCAGGCCATCAACAGCCAGACCATCCAGGAATCCTTCTACTGCGACAGGCTGGCCAACAAGCAGCGACGGGTCCGATTGTCGCGCCGCCTGAAGATGGCCGCTGTGCGGCGAGTGGCTCCGATTGGGCATTGGCTGGAGGGGGTTCAGCAGGTGGGTTGATGGGGGCTGTTCAATTCACGGCCAATGCCTGGTCACTCTTCCCGAGTTTTTGCCTGGTTCTTTCTGATAACTGGCCTGTTCATGGGAAACCCGTCCAATCCAATCAGATTTTAAGGAACGCCCTTGCGAATCGAGACGGTGTCCAAGTGCCTTGACCGTGCCTTTCGGATCAACGCTCGACAATTTGGCTTCGCTGGCAGCGCCAACGGGTTTTCCTGTGGGATCATCTGCATTACTGCAGCATTGCTCCATTGATGGCTTCAGCCCAGCGCCGAGGCGTTCTCCTGGCGGGCGGCAGCGGCACCCGGTTGCCCCCCCTCACCAGCGCCGTCAGCAAGCAGCTGATGCCGGTGTACGACAAACCGATGGTGTACTACCCCCTCACCACACTGATGCTGGGGGGATCCGGGAGGTGCTGATCGTCACCACGCCAACGGATCAGCCCGCCTTCAAGCGACTGCTGGGGAGATGGAGTGGCCTGGGGGATGGCCATCCGGTACGCCATCCAGCCCAGTCCCGATGGTCTAGCCCAGGCCTTCCTGATTGGGGCGGATTTCCTGGCGGAAGGGCCTGCGGCCTTGATGGTGGGCGACAACCTGCTGAACGCCTAGCACCACACCTCTGGCCTACCGTTAGTGACAACCGACTGCAGCAGCAACTACCGCCCGTGGCAATTTCCGGTGAACCAGATCCCGGTGGTGATCCTCAAGGCGGAGGCTGGCAAGCCGATCTCACTCTTTGGCGACGGCCAGAACTTGAGCAACTGACTGTACGTAGAAGATCACTCCGAGGCCCAGCTACTGGCAGCGGCCTTCGAAGAGTTAGGCCGCAGTTTCCGCGTGGTTGGCCATGGCGAACCCACAAATTAGCAATTGATTACAGCATTCTACAGCGCTCTCAACTAGTTGTTGCTTGCATGGGATCCTCACAGCATCGTGATCAGCTTGGGGCAATGATCGCCATTACGCCAACTAGCCAACGCGCGTCAACACTGAGCTGGGTTGACAGCCAAGCCCCAGCTTTGAAGCATGTCTGGAAACCACTATGCGCTGGATCTTGGAGCATTGGAATTGACATAGCCATGTACGTGATAGGGCCAGTTATGCCGGAGAGCCCCTTGGTGAGTTTGACGGGAACCTTGGCATCATTCCTTCTGCTACGGCAGCCGCTGGCAGCCAATGCGAAGCAGAGCCAACTGCTTTCACAACAAAAACTATGACTAGGCCTATAGTATCTCATCGAAGCATAGTACCAAGGCACTTCTCCCAGTACCAATGAGGACACCACACCAGCTACCATTCAAAGCAAGCCTCAGGTTTTGCATCACAAGCAGTCCTGATGTTTGCCAATTTTCATGGCATACCTTCACTCATCCCACCTCCGAACCAATCAGGCAGTCAGACAAACCCAATACCTAAAATGACAAGTCCAATTCTAGAGCTTAGAAAACTAAAGGCCAATGGCCAATGGAGCGATCTTCGCCGGTTAGTCAAGGAGCTCACCAAAGCAGGCTACCCGAAGAGCATTCTTGATTCGTTTGCAAGCGAAGAAGTTACTTCATGCGAACCGCACCCTTACATCTATCCCTGGCACCAAGAACTTAGGGATCTTGGAGGAATCCAAGGATCGCCATTGGTAAGCATAATAGTTGTCTCCTATAACTCAGGTCGTGATCTGTTGCGCCTTCTGCCGACACTTACACTGCAAAGCTATCTAAACTGGGAGCTGGTTCTCATTGAGAATGGGGACGAAGACACGTATTCTTTAGTGCAAGACCATGTTGATAGCCTGCGTTATGTCCAAGCTGACAATCCTGGGTTTGCCGAAGGTAATAACATTGGCCTAGAGTATGCATCGGGGGAGCTTCTTCTCCTTTTGAACCCAGACACGGAGCTCCAGCGTGAGACGCTCAAAGAATTGGTCCACGCAATATCAATTGACAACACTGCCGCTGCGGCTTCCCCGCGCATTTTCTTTTCCAAACCATTTACTAAGATTACAATTAGCTCAACAAGACATCTACCTTTTACCCTAGATATTGCACCCATTCTCAAATTCGCAAGTTACAAGAAGTTCTTTGTAAGGGAAGGGACTTTAAAAGCAGGCTCGATTGTGGAGTCGGACGAGAATTCGAGAATTTCATTAGATATAGCTATTGACGAGCTGAGCTCAAGCATTGAATTCCTCCTACATCTTTCCGATTCAAGCTGCAGTCATGCGGATGTAGCTGTTGACTTTGAAGGCAGCGGTGAGACTCCTTTCCACATTGATGCTACGCTTGAGAAAAGACTTTACAAGATTGACCTAAGCCGCCAGATTCATTCAGCATCTAGATATTTGATCAACAACTGCGGCTCTGGTATTCGCGCTGAAAGCAGGGAAGTATTTGATGTTGGTTTTGGCGAAGTTGACCATGGACAATACGGACAGAGGGCTTATCGCGATGCATTCTGCGGATGCTGCGTACTACTAAGAAGAGATTTGTTTGTAGCCAGAAAAATCTTTATAAGTGAATATTTCGCTTACTTTGAGGACTCAGAGCTCAGCTTTTGGATTAGATCAAACAAGATGAATATACTTTATGTGCCATCTGCAATTGTTTATCATAGGCATTCTGAGAGTACTAGTGAGGGCAGCAGGCTGTGGAATACTCTCGTTAATAGAAGCTCTATAATTTACCAATCCATCACCTCATGCTCAGGACAGAGAGCAATCGATAGATTACACATAGATTACATGCAGATTAGCGAAGGCAAGCATGCGGGCCTAACCAAGAGACTTTCGGCTTACGATGCAGCCCTAATCAATATTCAACCCTCCAAGCTTATATCAGCACATGGAGAATTTACTATTGGGATCTATAATTCATATTGGAGCTCACTAGGTGGAGGCGAAAAGCATGCACTCGATTTCGCGTGTCTCGCGATGAGCCTTGGCTACAAAGTCTATCTCATATCGGAGAAACGATTTTCCAGGCGCAAACTGGCTACGTATTATAACATAAATCTCGAGGGTGTCAAAAAGCTCATTTCTTCTAACATATCGGAAAGCCTAACACAAAGATTTGACGTCTTTGTAAATTCTACATATCAATCAAACTTGGTTTCCCGCGCCACCAAATCATATTATATCGTTTCGTTTCCGCATAAGAATGTGAGTCAAGAGTTTTTGGCTTCCTACCTGTTCTTGCACAATTCAAGTTTCACTCAGGAATGGGCAAAGACGTATTGGGGTGAGCACAGCATGATGGTCATAAATCCAATTCTGGGGTTTTACAAGGAAATCGCCAAAAAGCCATTCTTGCACACAGATCAAAGTGCTCAGAAGGAAAAGATAATTTTATCTATCGGTCGCTTTAATTATGACGGTCACTGCAAGAATCAGCATTTAATTGCCAACATGTTCAAAAATCTACTTTCAAATGGATTTATTTCAAGTGACTGGAAGCTTGTGATAGCCGGCTCTGTAAATCATACGGAGAGATCGTCAACTCGCCACTTTTCTGATGTATGTGGAATCTTAGACGGTCTTCATGCGGAAGTCCTCCCCAATGCGTCAAGAGAAGTTATTCTAAGTTTCTACCAGAGATCATCTATTTATATTCATGCTACTGGACTGGGATCGGAGCCCAAAAAGAGTCCTGAAAAGTTTGAACATTTTGGGATTTCTGTATTTGAAGCATTGGTTAATGGCTGCATTCCAGTAGTCCATAAAGACGGAGGTCCAGCTGGCCAAATGCGTAACGTTAATGACGCCTATATCTTCTCAAGCAATGATGATATGCATGCATCAGTCCGGAATGCTGTTTTCAATTTTGAGTCAATGAGCCAAGAAGCGCGCGAACGTACTGCACGTCAACTTCAAGAAACCGCTGTTGAAATGATGAATTACTCCGTTACGGCGGCATCTGCATTACTTAGCTGTATGGTACATGAGAAGCCAGTCCAATCATGATAGCACCATTATTACAATGAGCACCTCGAATAATCAGCAATTTGCAAGGTCTCTACGGACATGAAAAAGCCGCCGAAGAGGCGGCAGAGCAAGAGAATCTTATCTAAACCATCGACGAGATCGCTTGAATCATGGGACCCTCTCCAGGAGATTCATGCAACAGTTGCTACATGGGAAGAGCGCTAGAGATAACGAAGGAAATTGAAGGTCAGGTTCTTGAGGCCCCACCAAGCATCATTCCATTCTAGCCCAATCATTCTCGTCAGCTTTCCACCGGAAGCGCTACTTTAACAACAGCTTGGTGGAACGTCGGTGGCGAACCATAATTCTGGGGCGGCGTATGTCAGGACCTATGAGTATGGCTAGGATGCGAAGGTCTTGCTAACTCGTTTTACTTGGGAGAACTGCCATGAAAGACCTCACTGTTCACTGGGGTCAAGAACTCTCAAAGTGGCCTACACTGAATTAGCAAGTTAGCCATCCCACTCAGAGTTAACAGTGACTGTAGACTCATTGACAAAGTAAGAGTTGAGCACCTCAACCTGCGCGGCTTTGTAGTTCTTGGGATAATGTGTCCCACACGACTTGGAGGCCACCCCAACCCACGAAGCAGATGGCCGAAACCGCTTTGGCCGGCCAATCGCCATGAACCATGATGCACAAGCTCAATGCAGCTGTGCTGCAAGCACTTGCATGCTACCGATACCGGGGAAGCGCGACAATCCCACTTTAACCTTTACCCGCGCCTCATCAAATCGCTTGAGCGCAATCAGGTCTTGCGTCGCGCGGGCATAGCCCATCCAATTACCAGGATGATGATAAATCAGGCCCAGAGCAAAATCAAGGGACTTGTTATGGTCGCCTATGGCACGATAAACATCATTTGCAACAATAAGGATATTGGCCTGCCCAGGAAAGCGATCCAAGCCATCCTGGATCTTGTTACGCGCCTCATCAAATCGCTTGAGCGCAATCAGGTCTTGCGTCGCGCGGGCATAGCCCATCCAATTGCCAGGATGATGATAAATCAGGCCCAGAGCAAAATCAAGGGACTTGTTATGGTCGCCTATGGCACGATAAACATCATTTGCAACAATAAGGATATTTGCCTGCCCAGGAAAGCGATCCAAGCCATCCTGGATCTTGTTACGCGCCTCATCAAATCGCTTGAGCGCAATCAGGTCTCGCGACGCACGAGCATATCCCTTCCAATTGTCAGGATGATGAAAGATCAGTTCCAGAGCACAATCAAGAGACTTGTTGCGGTCGCCTGAAACACGATAAGCATCATATGCAACATCAAGGATATTTGCCTGCCCAGGAAAGCGATCCAAGCCATCCTGGATCTTGTTACGCGCCTCATCAAATCGCTTGAGCGCAATCAAGTCTTGCGTCGCACGAGCATATCCCTTCCAATTATCAGGATGATGAAAGATCAGGCCCAGAGCATATTCAAGGGACTTGTTGCGGTCGCCTAAAGTACGATAAATATCATTTGCAATGGTCAGAATATTGGCTTGTTGAGGGAACTTTTCCACCCCCTGCTGAGTGAGAAGCTTGGCCTCTTCCAGTCTCTGCAAAGCAATTAGATCCTGTGCCGCAAGGCCATAACCTTTCCAGCTGCCTGGATGATGACTGATCAAGGCCTGTGCACATTCTAAAGACTTCTCTCGGCTGCCCGCCGCACGATAGACAGCGCTGGCAACGGAAAGGAGACTGGCCTGATAGGGGTAGCTGTAAAGACCCTCTTGAATTTTGATCTCTGCTTGAAAATATGATTTTTGGCTCAAAAGAACCTGCGTCTCCTTGACAAAGACTCTCCAGTCATTCATTGGTGCATAGAGCATCATTGAACAAGTATCGCACAGGTCTTGGCCGTGGCCAAAGCCATGGCCATTCGCCCTGCCTTTGGCTGGTTTCATCGCCTCTTTAGCCAGAGCTAACTCAAAGTTTAAACATGAGTTAGGCTCTGGCTGCTGGCGTCGCAGTCGCCAGCAGCGCAGTGATGTCGTGCATCACCGCCTGTAGGCCGGCTCGGATCGACTGAAATCCGGCGAGCCGCGGCAGGTTGAAAGCTACAGTCCGCAGCGTGGCCATCGTGCGAAGCCATTGCCCGGCCCGATGTCAACTACGTAGGCGGTCGCGCCTACCTAATCGTCGCCGAACAGCGATGCAGCATCTTCAGGTTGGCTATGATCGTCAAGAGGAAGTAGTCCCCACCCCAAGCAGGGCTGATTCAAAGTTTCAGCATGGGTTCGGTTCTGGCTGGCGCATCGCCATCTCCAGCAGCGTCGTGATGTCATGCATCACCGCCTGTAGGCCGGCTCGGATCGACTGAAATCCGGCGAGGCGCAGCAGGTTGAGGGCTGCCGTTCGCAGGCTCGCCATCACGCCAGCGCCATTGCCCCGGTAACGGTGGGCGTCCTCATGCAGCTGTGTGTCCCGGATCCAGTGCCAGCTCTCAATGCTCCAACGGTCCCGCACCTGTCGCAGCAGAGCTTCTGGCGTGGTGCGCAA
>NZ_JAGQCD010000027.1 GCF_024345975.1 Cyanobium sp. Cruz-8D1
GAGCACTGGCAGCTGGAAGGCCGCCGCATGTTCTCCGCCGAAAGCATGGCTGCCATCCCGGAACTGGAGGCACTCCCCGCCCTGCAGACCTTCAGCACCTGAGAAGGGCACACGCAGGCCCCAGGTGATCGAGGTTGCAGCGCCCCCCCACAGGGCGCAGCAACCTCGATCGCCGCCCGGGGGCCGGTGCTGTAACCCCAGCGCTGTAAAGACCCCTCACGCTCACAACACACAGCGGCAATCAGATGAGAGGCTTGACAAGTCAATCCTCCCGATTCATCATGGAACAACGAGGTGCATCTGCGCCTCCGGGATGACAGCTCGTCATTCCACCCTGTTCACCCTCTGATCAGGGCATTCGGGCCTCGGGTTTTACACCACGCAAAGGGACTCGGCCTTGCAATGGCTCGGCCTCCCAGACGGTGGCATCGGAAGCGATGCAATCAAACACGGCAGGCTCCAGCACGAAGAAGCCACCGTTGATCCAGCCGCCATCACCCTGAGGTTTTTCCTGAAAGCCAGCGACTCGATCGTCGGCCTCGAGGTTCAACGCGCGCCGTAGCGGCCAGGAGGCTGGACCGCCGTGAGGGTGGCCAACAGGCCGGAGGCGCGATGGGTGGCGATGGCGGCGGCGATGTCCACATCAGAGACACCGTCGCCATAGGTGAAGCAGAAGGTTTCATCGCCCACATAGGGCTGCACCCGCTTCAGGCGGCCGCCAGTCATGGTGGTTTCACCGGTATCCACCAGGGTGACCTCCCAGGGCTCGGCATTTTTTTTCATGCACCTCCATCGAATTGGTGCGCATGTGCAAGTTCACATCACTCATATGCAAGAAGTAATTGGCGAAATGCTCCTTGATCAGATAGCCCTTATAGCCGCAACAAAATACAAACTCGCTGATGCTGGACCCAGCCCCCCCCCCTACAGGATCACGGCTTTCATGGAAGGGCCTACAGGCGTGAGAATTCAGGGGGTAAAGGCTTCAGCCCGTCCTGTTGCGAGGGAAGATTAAGACCAAACTCCCCGCCCAGGCTGAGTGCAGTCGTTGCCCACGATCAGGTGCACGTCCAGGTCATTGGGAACGCCCTTCCGGATCGAGCGGCCCCTCGGCCGCACGGGGTCCTGTCGCACCTTCCTGCTCAAGGATCCGCAACGCCATCGCCATGCGGTCTTGAAGCTGTTTCCAGGTCACCCAGAGAACTATCTGCCATTGAGGTGGAGGTGGCCTGCCTGGACCGCCTGAGCAATCCGTGAATCCCGCGCATTCTCGATGGCTATGTGCGCCATGGTCAGTACTGCCTGTTTCAGGAATGGATCCCTGGGCCTTCGCTGGAGGGGATCCTTCGACTATCTGCGCAAGAAGCAGCGCCTATCCGAATTGCTGCGCCAGGTGCTTGACCTTCTCTCGCTGATTCATCACGCCGGCATCGTTCACGGTGACATCCATCCGGGCAACCTGATCGTGGGGAAGGACAGCGGTCAGCTGTTCCTGGTGGATTTCGCGATGGTCCGCTCCCTGGCCGGTCCCTGTGCCGCCAAGAAGGGGGCCGGCAGGGACAGTGCCTTCCCGACACGGCACCTGGAGACCACCCAGGCGGTGGGTGGTGTGGCGCGCCTGTTCTTCAGTCCCCAGGAGCGGACCAGGTTCGGACACATCTGGCCGGGTGTGGATCTTTACGCTCTCGGAGTCACGGCCCTCTGCCTGCATACGGGGCGTCAGGCTGGAGAGCTTTACAACCAGCTCGACGGCGGTTGGGACCTGGGTGACCTCAGGGCTGATTGAAAGTCCGTCACAAGTGCCCTCGGCAGGGCTGCGACCATTGGGTTTGGTCGGCGGGAATGGATCACTTCTTTGCCAGAACCCTCTCCTGTCCATGGCTCTGCCGACCTGATCAGCTTTCTGCAGGCGATCCCGGAGGGTCGGATGCGCCGAGGGGTGCGCTTCCCTCAATGGTTTCTGCTCCTGGTGGCGGTGCTCGGGATCTTGAGTGGCTGCCAGAGCCTGCGGGACTTGGAGCGCTTTGCCATCCGCCATCACGCGGCGCTGAACCAGGCGTTGGGGCTTGAGCTCAGGCGGCCTCCTACGGATTCCACCTTCCGCTATCTGTTCTTGCAGGTGGATGTGGCCGAGATATGCCGGCAGCTACAGGTCTGGATGCTCGCCCAGATCCCAGGTGGCGCAACGGGTCTTGATCAACTCGTATGCGACGGCAAGACACTTCGCGGTTCGATTGTCCGAACCGACGGCGGTGGCGGTGCCTTCATTGCTCAGGTGACGCTCTACTCCAAGGCTCTCGGAGCGGCGATTGCCCAGGCCACCTATGAAACCCGCGAGAACCACGAGCGTGCGGTTCTGCGGGAGCTGCTCTCCACCATGGATCTCGAGGGCGTCTTGATCCAGGCCGACGCGCTCCACACGCAGAAACCGTTTTTCGGCAGCTCACGGAGCAGGGGGCCGACTTTCTCCTGACGGTAAAAGCGAACCAACGGACCCTGCACCGCCAGATCAGCGAGCACTTCCTCTATTCCCGCAAGATCCCTTTCACTGCAACGGTTTCAGAGCGAGGTCACGGACGAGATACCACTTGGACCCTCAGGGCCAAACAGGCGCCCGAGTTCATTGTCAGCGCCTGGCCTGGTAGCAGCTGGATCGTCGAACTGGTCGTCAGCGGCAAGCGTGACGGCAAGCCCTCCCTCCAGCGGCACCTCTTTCTCACGAGCCTGCGCACCACGCCCAAAGCTCTGCTGCAATTGGTGAGGGACCGCTGGTGCATTGAAAGCTGGCACTGGCTCCGTGACACCCAGCTTCATGAGGATGGCCACCGCTATGGCGGCCCCGGTGCAGCGGTGCTGGCCACGCTGCGCACTCTGGCCTTGAACCTGCTCGCGCTGCACGGCCACCAATCGGTGAGAGCTGGTCTGGCCGCCGTGGCCCACGACATCGCCAAGCTGCTCGCCATGGCAGGGATCAGGCCGGGTTGGGAGGCTTGAGGAGACTTTTAATCAGCCCTGTGGGTGACCTTGACCCGGAGGTGGTCAGCTGGCTGTCGCCCCTGTTGATGGAGTCCCCAGGCCGTAGCCCCGACGCCGGTTGCTGCCAGCCCCACGGATTCCACGGACCAGGCTGCGCTCCTGGCGGGGTGGCGTCGCGCGATCGGGCCTGTCGCCGATCTGCTGCTCACACCCGAACGGGTCGGTGCCCTGATGCGAGACGCCCCTTCCGCTGCCGCGGCCCTCTCCGCCCTGGATCTCCCCGACGCGGTCGTGCGGGAGCTCCTGGCCCAGGCCAGACAACGGCGTGCAGAGCCAAAGGCGCCCAGGGATCCTGCCGCTGAGAGGGCACCTGGCACCGCTCCTTGCACCGAGGATGCCGATCGGCAACTGCGCTCGGCCCTGGTGGCCGTGGTCGGCCCGATCGGCGAACGGATCTACGCCGATGTGGAAGCCGTGGCCGCGCCAATGCGGTTGGAGGCGGCCGTGAAGGTTCTCAGGGGGTACGCGGTGCCCGAGGATCTGATTGAGGAGCTGCGCCGGAGCCACTGTCCAATCGGGCCCCGTCCAAACAGAAGAGCCGCTGCGGTCAGGCAGCGGCTCTTGGATCTATGGGCCGTGAAACGCCGGCGCGTGGGGACCTCTCAAAGCAGGGGCTGGGTGGCGACCAGCCAGGGGGTGGTCGGTGTGGCGCCGAAGCCGGCGGCCGGGAACGGCGAGGTCAGGGGGTCGGCGGCGATGAGATGGATCTCGCCCAGGGAGGTGAGCTCAGCCAGGGCCAGGATCGGCTCGCTGCTGAAGATCAGATCTTCGGGACGGGCCTCTGCCAGGACCATACGGTCGTAGGCGAAGGCGTCGTTGGCGGCCGGAGCGAAGCTCGTGCCACCGCCGATGATCGGGTCGACCACCTCTGGGGCGGCGTTCAGTGGCGCGGAGGCCAGCGGCGTGCCGTTGGCATCAACCATGAACTGCTGCTGGAGGAGCAGGCCCGCGCTGCTGGAGGGAGTGACGGTGGCACCGGCGGAGATGAAGTTCCAGCTGCTGTCGACGGACCAGGTGTGGAGGCTGCCGGTGGAGAGTTCCTTCCAGAGAATCTGGTTCTGGTTGCTGGCGACGGTTTCAGCCGCGAGGATCTTCCAACCGTTGTACTGGGAGGCCTTGATCTGGGCGCCGCTGACGCGGACCGCTGTGGTGACGCCGTTGACCTGAACGGAGACCAGATCGGTGCTGGTGTCGCGCAGGAGTTGAACGATGCCGTTGGGATCGAGCACCTGGAGGGTGCTGGTGGGCGGCGGTGGGGTGGCGGCGTCGTCGTTGAGGATGGTGCCGGTGACAACACCGGCGGTGCCGATGCTGTAGGCGGCGTTGGGCTGGAGAGTGAGGGAAACGGTCTCATCAGGCTCGAGGTCCGAATCACCAGTGGGATCGACCGTGACGGTGGCGGTGGCGGAGCCGGCCGCGAAGGTGACGGAGGCGGGGATCAGGCCGTAATCGCTGCCGTTGGTGGCGGTGCCGCCGATGGAATAGCTGACGGCGAGGGGATTGGTGGTGGCGCCGGTGCGGGAGAAGGTGTAGATGAGGTTGGCGGCACCGTTCTCAAGAACAGTGGCTGGCGAGACGGCCAGGGAGATGAGGGGCAGGGTGGTGGTGGAAGTGAGGGGTGTGCCGTTGGCATCAACCATGAACTGCTGCTGGAGGAGCAGGCCCGCGCTGCTGGAGGGAGTGACGGTGGCACCGGCGGAGATGAAGTTCCAGCTGCTGTCGACGGACCAGGTGTGGAGGCTGCCGGTGGAGAGTTCCTTCCAGAGAATCTGGTTCTGGTTGCTGGCGACGGTTTCAGCCGCGAGGATCTGCCAACCGTTGTACTGGGAGGCCTTGATCTGGGCGCCGCTGGCGCGGACCGCTGTGGTGACGCCGTTGCTGCGCACCGAGACCAGATCGGTGTTGGGGTCACGAAGCAGCTCAACGGCACCGTTGGGGTCCAGCACCTGGAGGATCGGCGGCGGTTGGCTGGTGGATGGCAGCGTGCCGCTCACCATGTACTGGCCGAGGCTGCCGTAGTCGGTGTACCCGGTGGGGGTGCTGGCGAGAGGGGTGCCGAAGCCCACGCCGTCGATGCCGAGGTAGTAGGTGCCGGCGTCGAGGTAGGTGGAGAAGCTGGCCGTGGTGAGATCGGCGGGGTTGAAGGTCTGGACGATGCTCTGGTCGGCCCGGTAGAGGGTCGCGGCGATGTCCAGGTTGGGGCCGCGGGAGGTGAGGTATTCGGTGACGTAGCTGCCGGCGGAACCGATGAAGGCCCGCGAGGCGTTGACGATGTTGAAGGACACCTGACCGGCCAGGGTCTCGAAGCGGAACATGTCGATGTCGGTGTTGCGCTCGATGACACCGAAGCTGCTGAAGCTCAGGCCGGTCAGAGCCGTTGCCGTGGCAAAGCTGTTGCCGTGGTCATCGGCGGCGTAGCCGAAGCCGTTGCTTCCGGTGATGACGGCGAGGTCGTCCTGAAAGTAGTCGGCGCCGAAGTACTCCCCTTTGCTCCACTGGGTGAGGTTTTCGTCGGGACCCAGGAAGGGAGCACCCATGATGGTGCCCCAGCTGGTGGGGCCGGTGCCGCCATGGCCGGCGTAGTACGCGGTGCCGACTCCCCCGTCATGGCCGAGGCCAAGCGTGTGGCCAACTTCGTGGCTGGCCGTTTCCGCAGCGGAGTATTCGCCCCTGTTGAACACAAGGGCCACATCGTCGGTTTGCCAGTTGAAGCTGCCGTAGTAGGCCGTACCACCACCACCGGCATAGATGATGGGATTGCCGGTGAGCAGGTTGAGGTTACTGGTGAAGGCCACCCGGATGCCCCAGCGGTCGTCGCCAGTGCCCAATTTGCGCAGGCTTTCTGTGCCGGGATCCTGGGTGGTGACGTTGACATTGAAGGGTGCATAGTCCTCGGCCACCCTCTGCCAGATTCGCTGAATCTCCGTGAGGGCGGTGCTGTCAAAGGTGCTGTAGAAGCTCTTCAGGCTGAGGCTGCCGCCTTTTTCCCAGGGGGTCTTGTCGATGGCATAGCCGTCGAAGTCGAGGAAGATCGTCTTCGTGGCTGTTGGGTTGCTGTGCAATTGGAATACGCTGCTCAGATTCACCCCCGTACCGAGTGTGACCAGGCCGTTCATCACTAGGGGGGCCTGGTCGTTGGTGATGTCCCAGGCGGCGGCGCCATCACCGTTGCTGACCGCCAGCACGCTGCAGGCACGGCAACCGCAGCTGGTGGCCATCGACGCCGAGCCCGCAGCCGTTGCCGCCCCAGGCAGGGAATCGCTCAGGACCTGATGGCTGTCCATCGCCACATCTGGGGTGGCGGAGATCACGACACCTTTCTGGAAGATGGCCCCCTGGCTGGTCTGGGCCAGGTCACTGGACTCCAGCGTCTCCAGGGCGGCGTCGGCCGGCAGAGGCGTTGAGGCCTTGGTGGTGGCCCGAACAGTGGTGATCAGCGGGCTGGTGACTTCCGCCACCGCAGGAGCGTCGGTGAACAGGGAGAGGGTCGTATCGCTTGAACGTTTTGCTTGGTTGGAGAGCTCAGGGAAGAGGCTGGAAAGCCATTGTTGGCGCCCTGCATGAGTGGTATAGGCCATGGCGAATTGAGGGAGTGCAGAAAACACCACCCATCGACCTCCGTAGCCTCCAACTCTCAACAGTTGGATGCTCTAGGGAATCATCAAAGTCATGAAGCCCAGGGCACTGGGGGAGGTTGACTTTGCTTTCGGGGAAACTGATGGATGGGAGCTTTTCCCCTGCATTCATCATCGTTCAGCAGCAGCCCTGCAGCCTTTGTGTCCAGGCCAATTCGCAGGGAGAGTTCTATCGCCAAAGCTGAAAACTGGCTTAGGTTTTCACCGGCCGTTCTGTGCGTAAAGACTCAATAAAGTTTGCAACGGTCTCCGCCCCCCTGTCCCAGGCGATCGCGCTGAGCCCGATTCCGCACCATTCCTGGCTCCAGAAAGGGTGCGCCAAGGGGGATGGAGGAGGGAGGAGCGTAGTTGTGCCAAGGGATTTGCCGTATCCGACCGGCCCCAGATGGCCCTTTGTAAAGCCTGTTTGAAGGCTGAGGGGCAGGGCATCAGCGGGCTAAGCACCATTAAGCCGTTCGGCTGATCTGCGCCGCCTCTGCAGCCCGGGTGCTGTCGTCTGCTTCGGTCAGCGACTGGCGCGGAGGAGGCCAACCAGAGTGCCCGCCGGCAAGGTCTCAAGCGGCTGCTGGCCATCAGAACGTGCCGGGGCCCGTGTTGCCTGCGTGGATGGGGATGGGATGAAACACGAGCGCCGCGAAATCGTACGCATACAAGCCGCCAGCAAGGCTTCCGGGATGGTGCGGATGCTGGTGATGAACAAATGGCGTGCCGTTCCCTGCCCGTGTGTGCCCGTCGCGCACCCAGTCTTGCCGCCACAGACCAGCTGCAGCCCAGTGACAAGATCCGGTGCACTCGGGAGGACGCGGACAAACCAGTGTCAGGTTCACAACGCGCTGCCAGGCCCAGCTCGCGGCACGCCATTGGTTGCGGGCTCCGGTGGCGAATGGCTTCTCCTGGCGGCGGCAGCCACAGGCCGACGCACGCCAACTCTTGCTTCTGTACAGGCTGTACAGGAGCCGGAATCTAGCCAATCAGTGCGGCAGTGCACATCAGACCACGCAACGGGAGCGCCTCAGACCCCTGCGTCCACAGCCCACGCCCAGCTGACCATCGGTCGCCATGCGGCCGCTATCCATCCGGGGTGGCTGAACAATCGGAGGCCGTCTCACCCCGCCCAGATATCAGCAAGCTGTATCTGCAGAGCATGGAATTCAGGTCCCGCCTCCAGCACAGCGATCCGCTCGAGCCGTCGTGCGTTGGCTTGGTAAGCGGCCATCTTTTGGCGCAGAGCGCTCAGGCCGCGTGGGCCTTCGTCGCTGGGGCTGGCGAGTTCCACCTCAAGATCGGGGCAGAGGGGAGCGAAGCCGCGGCGCTCCTCAGGGCTGAGCACCGAGCCAACTCCTGCGGAGAAGCCTTGCGGCTACGGGCAGGCGACGAAACCCTGTTGAGCTGTCAAACACAAACACCTTCCAGCCGCCCTGAACTCTGGCGTAGCTCTGCAGCGCAAGCATCAGCGCCGAATGACGCGAACCTGTCTCGCCACCGGTGAGGGTCATGCTGCTCAGGCGGCCGTTGGCATGGAGCTCGAGATCGCACACCAGGGCAAACGGCTCCGCGCTCAGGCCTGTGTCCGGCGATGCCGGGGACATGGCAGGCAACACAGCGACACATTCAATTTAGGCTCAGCCCGTTCCATGACGCTCTCCGCAGCGGCCGGTCCCGCACGAGCGACATCCAGTGACTGTCTGCCAAGCAGCTGAATGCGCCGCGGCTGTTGAACGGGCGACAGAACGGGGTGGCGGTGCTGATGACACCCGCAGAAAAAACGCTGTACGTCGATCGAGCCAGCAGCCCTGGGCTGGGTCTGTCCCGGGCCTTCAGCTTCTGGGGGCTGCGGAGCTTGCTGCCTGCTCAGGTCCGTCATGGGCGGCCAGCCAGACCGCCAGGTCGGCCGGGCCCTGAAAATCCAGCAGCGCTTCCGCCAGGGCCTCCAGCCGCTCCAGCGGCAGGGCGTCGATCCGGCTGCTGGTTTCCGGGTTCAGCGGGCCGCAGCGACGGTTCAGCAGACGCATCGTCACACTGCCGCCGCTTCCTGGCGGCCTTCCTGACGGCCCTCCTGACAGCCTTCTCGGCGGCCTTCCTGGCGACCCTCCGCCAGCCACTCCTGCACGGCGCGCGTCTGGCGGATCTCTTCCCGCGGAATGCCGGCGATCACCATGATCTCCTCCTCGTTTAACTCGGGAAACCGTTGGATCAGCATAGGCAGCACCACCGTGCCCAGATCGGGCCGGCAGCTCAGAATCTGACGGCTGCTGACCGCCAGCTCACCCTCTGGGCGCACTGGCAGGGTCAGCAGGTTCAGCAGGGGATCCAGCCGGGGCCGACGGCTCAGCTCCTCCAGGCTCAGCCGCTGCTGCGGCGTGATCACCAGCACCGCCCAGTGCCTCACCGCGGGATGCTGCTGCAGAAACCGGTACGTCTGCGCCGCCAGGCGGTGGTGACAGCCTGCGTCGCTCTGCATCTGCACCTCCAGCACCACCACCGGCAGCTCCGGGCTGCCCGTTTTTCCCCAGCCCGTGCTCTCCCGCGGCCACTGCATACCGTCGAGCCGGTGGCTGAGCTCCTTGAGTTCCAGCGCCGCAAAGCGATACAGCCGGTCACCCGGTTCGGCCGCATCCAGCCCCAGCCCAGCAGGAATCACCGCAGCGCCCGGCAGCAGCGCCCGGATCAGGTCGGGGACGCCCTTGAACACCTGGTAGTACCAGCGGTCGGTGTTCACGCAGGGGCGCTCCGGGGCCGCTCGAAAAGTAGCCGCCTGCCACGCCGCCAGGGCGGCAGGGCAGAGCAGGAGATGGCGATGAGGCAAGCGGAGCCAACCCGAACTGAGGCACGCATTGCCCCAAGCGTCCAACCGCTTCTGGCTCCTGACCTAAACTGCGCGAAGAGAATGGGTTTTTTGGGCCAGAATGTACGCATCAAGAGAGTCAATCAAGGCCACCCTGCTGCAACTGATCAGCAAGCCCGTTTCTGGCAAGACGCTCCACAAGTTGCGCGAGGCCCATGCGGCGATTCTTGACTCTAGAGGGGCAAGGTTGTACGCAGTAGGGGCTCAATATCAACGTTCACGTCACGGAGAAGGCTTGCATGAACAGCTCGTCACGGAGAAAATAGCCTACGCCATTCCGGCCAACCGAATTCTCGCAGAAGATTCCACCCTTTTGACAGTCTGCCGCTACACGCGCGAGCAACTGGGCCTGCCTCTCTTTGCATGCCTCTACTGGATGGAGACCCCAAGCCTTCAGCTGCGTTTCCCGTTGCCACTGCGAACCAAGAGCTTCAACAGATGGTGGATCGCAAACGGACTGGAGCATTACAAAGAAGCCGATCGCGTTCTGCATGCAATAGCAGACACTGACCTGCATCAGCCAGCCGTCCGCTTTGCCGAAAAGCCTTTTGGCGTCAATCTGATCGGGCATGCATACAGCGTATTCGGCCTTGGTGAGTATCTCCGCATGATGGCCAAGGCGCTGGAAGCCGCTGACATTCCCTTCGTGGTCGTCGATATTCCCGTAAAAAATGGATCGCCCTCCACAGATTTCACACTTAGGCCAAAGATTGCTCCCGCCCCCGAGCATCAGCTTTATGCATTTTCCCTCTATTGCATGACAGCATTAACGCACCTTCATACTGTCATCAAGGAAGGTTGCTCAGATCAAACCTACGAAATCGCAGTTTGGTTTTGGGAGTTTGATCGCTGGCCAAAGCGACTGACCGGCGCCTTAGCTCTTGCAGACGAATACTGGCCCTGCACGGATCTGATCCATACAGCTCTCACAACAGCCAGGGACTCGGTGGCTCAAGGAGATCCTGCGTTGAGTGCCTGCCAACCGATCATCACGATTCCACCCGTCGTTGATCTGGGAGGATTCGAAGGCTTCACTACTCCAGCGGCCCGGGCCAACGCACGCAAAATGTTTGAACTGAATAGCAACGACGTTCTATTCACGTTTTCATTTGACCTCAATTCCATGATCTCACGCAAGAATCCTGAAGCCGTGATCGATGCCTTTCAGATCGCTTTCCCCAAGCCTTGCCCCTCCAGCCCTTCCGCTCCTTCCGTTGGCCTGGTCGTCAAGTCGTTTCCCCCCAGAAAGCCTGAACCCAGGTGGGAAGCACTCAAACAGCTTGCTGCGGCGGACCCAAGAATCACCATCATTGAAAAAGACCTGGATCGCCGGAGCATCCTCACGCTCTATGGCTGCTGCGATGCGTTTGTTTCTCTCCATCGAACCGAAGGACTGGGCATGGGATTGGCAGAAGCGTTTCAGCTCGGCTTGGACGTAATAGCAACGGATTACGGGGGCAACGTGGATTTTTGTGAGGGTCCTCTCGCCCATCCAATTCCCTACCGATTGGTACCCGTCAAAGAAGGCGAATATCCAGACCATGAAGGAATGATTTGGGCCGAGCCCGATATGGGCCGAGCAGTTGAGGCCATGAGGGTCGTCGCAGAAAAACGAATGAAGCAGCCATTCTGCTCACCTGCGCAAATCGCCAATTACAGGGAACGATTCTCAGCCAAGAACGTTGGTTTGGCCATGAAAGAACGCCTTCATCAAGTTTGGGCAAGACGCCCAGAGATTCAGAAGACTATGGACTGCAGCCATGTAGTCAATCTGTGAATGCCCAGCTTAAACTGCCAAGCGAATCTTAATAAGCATCCTGCATCTCATAAAAATCAGGCTGCACATAATCCTTCCTCAGCGGATACCCCTTCCAGTCCTCCGGCATCAACAGCCGCTTGGGATGGGGATGGCCTTCGTATGTGATGCCGAACATGTCGAAGGTTTCACGCTCCTGCCAATCGGCACCGCGGAACAGGCCGTAGAGGCTGGGGATGGTGAGGGCGCCGTCGCGGGCTAGGAACACCTTCAGGCGCACTTCCTCCGGGCGCACATCAGCGGGCAGTGGGCCGCTGCCACCGGCCAGGGCCTCCAGCTGATCCAGCATCGCCGCCATCTTCACCAGGTGATAGAAGCTCACCAACCGGCCACCCGGCCCCTCGTCGTAGCCGCCCTGGCACTGGAGGTAGTCGAAACCGGAGGCCTTCAGGGCCGTGGCCACCAAGGGCAGCGCCACCGGCTCCACGCCCAACATCTCCACACCGTCATGGTCGGGGCCCAGGGCCTCAGCATCGAAACCCTGGCCACCCAGCCAGGTGCCGACCGCTCCGGCGGCTGGGGGCGTGAGCGAAGACTCCTCAGGCATCGGTGGTAGGGGCGTTGGTGGTGGCGGAGACGGTGGCAGCCATCGGCAGGCCCGCAGCGGCGGCAAAGGCCGCCTGCTGGGTTTCGGCCCGCAGGTAGGCGCCGGTGACAATCGGATCGATCCGCTTCATCTGGTGGGGGATCGTGCAGTAACGGTGGGTGGGCCGCAGGTTGCCGCGTTCGGCGAAGGTTTCGTTGCCCACCTTCTTGCGCAGCTTGATCACCGCATCGAAGATCGCCTCGGGCCGTGGCGGACAGCCCGGCAGGTAGAGATCCACGGGGATCAGCTTGTCGACACCGCGCACCGCCGTGGTGGAGTCGGCGGAGAACATGCCGCCGGTGATCGTGCAGGCCCCCATGGCGATCACGTACTTGGGCTCCGGCATCTGCTCATACAGCCGCACCAGCGCCGGGCCCATCTTCATCGTGACGGTGCCGGCCACGATCAGCAAGTCGGCCTGGCGCGGGCTGGAGCGGGGCACCAGGCCGAAGCGGTCGAAGTCGAAGCGGGAGCCGATCAGGGCGGCGAACTCGATGAAGCAGCAGGCGGTTCCGTACAGCAGCGGCCAGAGGCTGCTGAGCCGGGCCCAGTTGTGCAGATCGTCGAGGCTGGTGAGGATGATGTTCTCGGACAGGTCGGCGGTGACACCGGGGGCGCCCACGGGGCCGCAGCTGGCTTCTCGCAGATCGCGAAGCGCATCGACGGCCAGGGAGCCTGCAGGGGGAGTGAGGGTCATGGTGGGGGTGTGCTCAGCTCCACTCCAGGGCGCCCTTGCGCCAGGCGTACGCCAGGGCCAGCACCAGGATGGAGATGAAGATCAGGGCTTCTATGAAGGCCAGCAGCCCCAGCCGGTGAAACGCCACCGCCCAGGGATAGAGGAAGACGGTCTCGACATCGAAGATGACGAAGACCAGGGCAAACATGTAGTAGCGGATGTTGAACTGGATCCAGGCCCCGCCGATCGGCTCCATCCCCGACTCGTAGGTGAGCTGGCGCTCCCCCGCTCGGCTCTTGGGAGCCAGCAGCTTGTTGGCCACCAGCGCCAGCACCGGGACCGCCGCCGAAATCAGCAGGAAGCCCAGAAAGGCGTCGTAGCCGGAAAGCACGAACATCGGCAGACCCAACCTGGCGCGCATTCTGCCACCTGCCTCCGGGAGCGGGGGTAGCCGTCGATAGAGTCGTCAGGTATGGCCAGGCACGGGATGAGCACGGAACCGCCCACCGAGACATCCGAAGCCGTCGTGGACGACCCCGCCAGCCACCGCTTCGAGTGCCGCAGCTGCGGCTTCGTCTACGACCCGGGCGAGGGCGTCAGGAAGCTGGCGATCCCCGCTGGCACCTCCTTCCTCGACCTCGACCCGGTGGGGTTCCGCTGCCCCGTCTGCCGCAGCCGGGTGGGTGCCTTCAAGGACATCGGCCCCCGCAACAAGCCCAGTGGCTTTGAGGAGAACCTCAACTTCGGCCTGGGGGTCAACCGCCTCACCCCCGGCCAGAAGAACGTGCTGATCTTCGGCGGTTTCGCCCTGGCGTTCGCCTTCTTCCTCTCCCTCTACTCCCTGCGTTGATGTCTGCGCCCCTTCCTCCTCTGCCGGCCGTCCTGCGCCCGCTGCGCCCCCTGATCAGCCTGGCGCTGTCGCTGGTGCTCGCCTTCGGTCTCACGGGCTGCGTCACCACCGGACTGCCGATGGCGGCAGCCAGCCCCTGGCAGGCGGTTCCCCTGGACACCCGCTCCAACCCCCTCGATGTGGCCTTCACCAGCGCCGACCACGGCTTCCTGGTGGGCAGCAACCGGCTGATCATGGAAACCGACGATGGCGGCGCCAGCTGGCAGGAGCGGGCGCTGGATCTGCCCGAGGAGGAGAACTTCCGCCTGATCAGCATCGATTTCAGAGGCAACGAGGGCTGGATCGTGGGCCAGCCCGGCCTGCTGCTGCACAGCGACGATGCCGGCAAGAGCTGGAGCCGGCTGCTGCTGGACACCAAGCTCCCGGGTGAGCCCTACCTGGTCACGGCCCAGGGGCCCAAGAGTGCCGAGCTGGCCACCAGCGTGGGCGCCGTGTACCGCACCGACAACGCCGGCTCCAGCTGGCAGGCCCTGGTGGGTGACGCGGCCGGCGCCATCCGCGACCTGCGCCGCAGCCCCGAGGGCGACTACGTGAGCGTCAGCAGCCTGGGCAACTTCTTCGCCACCTGGGAACCGGGCCTGCCCGCCTGGCAGGTGCACCAGCGGGTCAGCAGCCAGCGGCTGCAGTCGATGGGCTTCCAGCCCGATGGCCATCTCTGGATGGTGGCCCGCGGGGCCCAGCTGCGCTTCGACGGTGACCCGAGCACCGCCGAAACCACCGAGAGCGGCGACTGGAGCAAGCCCGTGATCCCGATCACCAATGGCTACGGCTACCTCGACATGGCCTGGGATCCCCGCGGCGCCATCTGGACCGGCGGCGGCAACGGCACCCTGCTGGTGAGCAACGATGCCGGCGCCAGCTGGCAACGGGATCCGGTGGGCACCCAGCAGCCCACCAACTTCTCCCGGATCGTCTTTGCTCCCGGCGACAAGGGCTTCGTCCTGGGCGAGCGGGGCGTGCTGCTGCGCTGGATCGGCTGAACTGCGTCCCTCTGTAACCAACCCCCCGCCGCGCCGGCGGCTCCCCCCGGTCGACCCCTAGGATTTCCAGGCTGAACGCTTGTCGCTATGGCTGCCGGCTCCACAGGGGAACGCCCGTTCTTCGAGATCATCACAAGCATCCGCTACTGGGTCATCCATGCGGTGACACTGCCGGCCATCTTCCTGGCCGGTTTCATGTTCGTGTCCACCGGCCTGGCCTATGACGCCTTCGGCACGCCCCGTCCGGATGCCTACTTCCAGGCCCAGGAAACCAAGGCTCCCGTTGTGAGCCAGCGTTACGAGGGCAAGAGCAGCCTTGATCTGCGTCTCCAGGAACCATGACCCAGTCCACTGCCCCCACCACGCCACGCAATTACCCGATCTTCACGGTGCGCTGGCTTTCCGTCCACGCCCTCGGCATTCCCACGGTTTTCTTCCTGGGTGCCCTGGCCGCCATGCAGTTCGTCCGTCGCTGAGACATCCATGCAGCGCAATTCCAACCCCAACAACCTGCCGGTCGAACTGAACCGCACCAGCCTTTACCTGGGCCTGCTGTTCGTCTTCGTCATCGGCATCCTCTTCTCCAGCTACTTCTTCAACTGATCGGGAGGCACCCCATCCATGAGCGGCAAGAAATCCTCACTTCCTGACGGTCGTATTCCCGACCGCCTTCCCGATGGCCGTCCAGCCGTGGCCTGGAAAAGTCGCTGGACCGAAGGGGTTCTGCCCCTCTGGATGGTCGCCACCGCCGGCGGCATGGCCGTCATCTTCGTGGTCGGCCTGTTCTTCTACGGCGCCTACGTGGGCGTCGGTTCGGCCTGAGTTCCCTTGATGGTCACGGATCGCCGTGCCGTCTTCACCAGGGCGTGGGGAATGTTGGGGCTGCGTGGATCAGGTTCCAACCGTTGACGTGCCGGGTGCACGATCAGGTCCATGTCTTCCATCGGCACCGCGCCCAGCAGCACTGAATCCCCCAGCACCAGCGCCCCGACGAAACAGGAGCGTCCCTGGTAGGCCACCCTCACGGGTCCCACGTAGGGAACCTGCATCACACGGCCATCGGCCACGGTGACTTCCCGCAGGGATTCCTGCTCCAGCTGGAGCTGGAGTACCACGTGTTCTGGAATGCAGAGCATCAGAGCACCGGTGTCGGCCAGGGCTGACACCTCCAGGGGATGGAGTTCGGGCTGGCGCGGATTGCTCAGCTCGATCATGGCTTGCACGTAGCCCATGTCTTGCTGGAGCAGGTTTTTGAATGTTAGTCATTGAGGCGATCGGAGTCTGTGCAGTCAGCTCCCTTCAGGCGGCGCCCAGAACCCCTGCTACGGCGTCAGGCGTCAGGCGACGGTCCTCCGTGGCTTCGCCCCGCAGATCCCGGAGGATCACCACCCCTTCGGCGGTCTCGGCGTCGCCGAGGATCGCTGCCCAGCGAGCGCCGCTGCGGTCGGCCCGTTTGAACTGCTTGCCGTAGGCGGAGCCGCTGAGATCGAGCGCCACCACCAGGCCCTGTCGCCGCCAACCACGGGCCAGGGCCAGGGCCTGCGCTTCGGCCATCTCGCCGCGGCTGATCAGATAGACATCCGGGGCGGGAGCGCTCCCCCCCTCACCACCGCCCGCCTGCAGCAGCAGCACCAGCCGCTCCATCCCGAGCGCCCAGCCCACAGCCGCCGTGGGCGGGCCGCCCAGCTGCTCCACCAGGCCGTCGTAGCGGCCGCCGCCGCAGACCGTGGCCTGGGCCCCCAGCTGGCTGCTGGTGATCTCGAAGGCGGTGTGGCCGTAGTAATCCAGGCCGCGCACCAGGCGGGGATTGAGCCGGAAGGGAATGGCAAGGGCCTCGAGGCCCTGCCGCACCCGCAGGAAGCGCTCGCGGCTCTCACCATTGAGGGCGTCAGCCAGGGTGGGGGCCCCGGCCAGCAGGGCCTGGGTCTGGGGGTTCTTGGAATCGAGCACCCTCAGGGGGTTGGTGCTGATGCGCTGCTGGGAATCGGGATCCAGATCTTCGCGGTGGGCCTCCAGCCAGGTCACCAGGTCGGCGCGGTAGCGCAGGCGGTCGTCGGCACTGCCGAGGGAATTGAGCTCCAGCGACAGGCCGCCCACCCCCAGATCCATCAGCAGATCCCAGGCGATGGCGATCGCCTCCACGTCGCTGCGCGGATCGGCGTGGCCGAGAAACTCCAGACCGATCTGGTGAAACTGCCTCTGCCGGCCCGCCTGGGGCCGCTCGTAGCGGAACATCGGCCCGCCGTACCAGAGCCGCTGGGGCCCCTGGGCCACCAGGCCATGCTGGATCGCGGCCCGCACCACCGAGGCCGTGCCCTCCGGCCGCAGGGTGCAGTGGCGCTCGCCCCGATCCTCAAAGCTGTACATCTCCTTGCCCACCACGTCCGTGGCCTCACCGATGCCCCTAGCAAAGAGTTCAGTCACCTCCAGTAGCGGCGTGCGGATCTCCTCGACGGCGGCCCGGCGGAAGTGGTCCCGGGCGGTGGCTTCGATCCGCTGCCAGAAGGGGGTCTGACCGGGCAGCAGGTCGACCATGCCCCGCAGGCTCTGGAGCGGTTTCAAGACGGTGCAGATCAGCGGAGTTTCATTGTGCCCGAAGGGGTCGGCTCAGGGGCCGTGGAACTCCTTGTACCAAGCCGCAAAGCGCTCGATCCCCGCCTCGATCGGAGTGGCAGGGCGGAACCCCACCCAGGCCGCCAGGGCCGTGGTGTCGGCGGCGGTGGCCGGCACATCGCCTGGCTGCATCGGCTGCAGATCCCTGATCGCGGCGCGTCCCAGGGCCTGCTCCAGCAGGTCGATGAACTGCAGCAGCGGCACCGGCTGGGCATTGCCGATGTTGAACAGCCGGTGCGGGGCGGCTGCCGTAGCCGGATCAGGATGCAGCGGGTCGAAGCCAGGATCGGCTGTGGCGGGCTTGTCGAGGCAGCGGATCACCCCTTCGACGATGTCATCGATGTAGGTAAAATCCCTCTCCATGCGGCCGTGGTTGAACACCCGGATCGGTTCGCCCGCCAGGATCGCCTTGGCGAACAGCATCGGGGCCATGTCGGGCCGGCCCCAGGGGCCATAGACGGTGAAGAAGCGCAGGCCGGTGGCCGGCAGGCCATAGAGATGGCTGTAGGTGTGGGCCATCAGTTCATTGGCCTTCTTGGTGGCCGCATAGAGGCTCACCGGATGGTTCACCGGATCCTGCTCAGAGAAGGGCCTATGAAGGTTGCCGCCGTAGATCGAGCTGCTTGACGCATACACCAGATGGTCCACGGCCCCATGGCGGCAGGCTTCGAGGATCGTGGCGAAGCCCACCAGGTTGCTCTGGATGTAAAGCGAGGGATTATCAATTGAATGGCGCACACCGGCCTGGGCGGCCAGATGCAGCACCCGGGCGGGACGTTCGGCGGCGAACAGCGCGGCCACCGCTTCGGCGTCGACCAGATCGAGCTGATGGAAGCGGAAAGCCCCTGTCTGGGCCATGGCCTCCAGCCGCTCCAGCCGGGCCCGCTTCAGGGCCGGGTCGTAGTAGGCGTTGAGATTGTCGAGCCCCACCACCCGCTCGCCACGGGCGAGCAAGCGCTCAGCCGCCACGGCCCCAATGAAGCCGGCGACCCCAGTGACCAGGATCGGCCCATTCGCCGTCAACGTCCTTCCCGTACCCGTTCCCGGAAGTAGGCAATGGTGGGCTCCAGCCCCTCCTCCAGGCTCACCGTCGGCTCCCAGCCCAGCAGCTCACGGGCCAGGTCGATCACGGGCTGGCGCTGCAGGGGATCGTCCTGGGGCAGGGGCTGGGTGGTGAGCTCCAGGCCAGGCTGGATGCGGTCCCGCACCCGTTCCGCCAACTGGCGGATGGTGAACTCGCCGGGATTGCCGATGTTGATCGGACCGGTGTGCTCGCCATTCATCAACCGGATCATGCCCTCGATCAGGTCATCCACGTAGCAGAAGGAGCGGGTCTGGCTGCCATCGCCGTAGAGGGTGAGGGGCTGACCCTGCAGGGCCTGCACGATGAAGTTGCTCACCACCCGGCCGTCGTCGGGGAGCATGCGGGGGCCGTAGGTGTTGAAGATGCGCATCACACGGATTTCGGTGCCGTGCATGCGCTGGTAGTCGAAACAGAGCGTCTCGGCGATCCGTTTGCCTTCGTCGTAGCAGGAGCGGATGCCGATGGTGTTGACGCAGCCCCGGTAGCTCTCGGGCTGGGGGTGCACCTCAGGATCGCCATACACTTCGCTGGTGCTGGCCAACAGCAGCCGGGCCCCGACGCGACGCGCCAGGCCGAGCATGTTGTAGGTGCCGAGGAAGCTGGTCTTGGCCGTCTTGATCGGGTTGAACTGGTAATGCACCGGGGAAGCCGGGCAGGCGAGGTGCCAGATCCGATCCACCTCGAGCCGGATCGGTTCGGTGACGTCATGGCGAATCAGTTCGAAGTTGGGGTGGCCCAACCAGTGGCGGATGTTGTCCTTGCGGCCGGTGTAGAAGTTGTCGAGGCAGATCACCTCTTCCCCGGCCTGCATCAGCCGGTCGACCAGGTGGGAGCCCAGGAAACCGGCACCGCCGGTGATCAGATTGCGGTGCATCGCTCAGCCCTCGCCTACGCGCCAGACGTTAAGGCCAGCAGCCCGGGCGGCAGAAGCATCGGCGATGGCGCGGGCGTCGAACAGCCAGGCCGGGCGGCGCATCACCGCCGCGATCGCTCCCCAGTCGAGCTGGGCGTAATCGCGCCATTCGGTGAGGATCAGCACGGCGTCGGCGCCGCTGGCCGCCTCCTCGGGGGAAGCCGCAGCCTGCCAGCCGCCGTCGGCCGCCGAAGCGGGCTGGCCCAGATCGGCGCCGATCTGGCCGGGTGACACCTTGGGATCCACGATCACCAGCCGGGCCCCCTCCTCAATCAGGTTCTGGCAGATGCGGATGGCGGGCGCCTCCCGGGTGTCGTTGGTGTCGGCCTTGAAGGCGAAGCCCAGCACCGCCAGCCGCTTGCCGGTGACCGTGCCGAACAGCCGTTGCACCACCATGCGGGCGATGCGATCCTGCTGCCAGGTGTTGAGCGTCACCACCTGCTCCCAGTAATCCGCCACCTCCTCAAGGCCGTAATGGCGGCAGAGGTAAACCAGATTGAGGATGTCCTTCTGGAAGCAGCTGCCGCCAAAACCGGGACCAGCCTTCAGGAACTTGGAACCGATCCTGGAATCGGTGCCGATCGCCCGGCCCACCTCCCGCACATCGGCGCCGGTGGCTTCGCACAGGGCGGCGATGCTGTTGATCGAGGAAATCCGCTGGGCCAGATAGGCATTGGCCGTGAGCTTGGAGAGCTCGCTGCTCCAGAGATTGGTACGCAGGATCCGGTCGTCCGGAACCCAGGTGGCGTAGATGCTGGCCAGGGACTCGATCGCCGCGGTATCTTCTCCGCCGATCAGTACCCGATCCGGCGCTTCGAGGTCGCCGATGGCGGTGCCCTCGGCCAGGAACTCGGGATTGGAGAGCACCGAGAAGGTCTTGGTCTCGCCATCGGCAGGGCCCGAGCCGTTCTGCTGGGCAGCCCCGAGGATGGCCTTCACCGCTTCGGCGGTGCGCACCGGCAGGGTGCTCTTCTCCACCACGATCGTGTGGCCATGGGCGGAGGCAGCCACCTGGCGGGCCGAGGCCTCGATCCAGCGCAGGTCGCTGGCCTGGCCGGCCCCCACCCCCCTGGTCTTGGTAGGGGTGTTCACCGAGAGGAACACCATGTCGGACTCAGCGATGGCCGCCTCCACCTCAGTGGTGAAGTGGAGATTGCGCCCCCTGGCCCTGCCCACCACCGCATCCAGCCCGGGCTCGTACACCGGCAGGCGCGTCAGATCGGGATCGTTCCAGGCCGCGATGCGCTCGGCATTGAGGTCGACCACCGTGACCTGGATGCCGGGGCAGCGATCGGCGATCACCGCCATCGTGGGCCCTCCCACATACCCGGCACCGATGCAACAGATGGTGCGAATCGGCGAAGGGGCCAGATCCATGGAAACAAGCGGAAGCTCTATGGACCTTACCCCCAACGGCGATGTTTGACTCTCAAAGCACCCATCGACAAGCATTCTCCTGGCTGCGGACTTGGATGGTGTCCAAAGGGAGACCTGATGAGAATGCGCGTGAAAGAAGACATCTGGGGAAGGCCGGCCATCTGCCAGAAAGCCGATCCAGCAGTGATGGATAAGCTGCGATCAAGGCAGGAGACACGCTGGTGGCGAATGGCATCAGTGGGCGGCGCTCGCCTGGATGCGTTAGCGGCGACGCTCATTGATTGAGGTAATGGATGGATGGATGAATGGATGAATGGATGCTAAACGTCTTCGGCGGCAAGCCGCTCGGCTCGCAGGCGCCGCAGGGCCTCACCCAGTTCCGGTCCCGGGTGCATGCCCTGGGCGATCAGGTCGGCGGCTCGGACAGGCGAACGGATATGGCGCCAGCGAAACCACCAACGGAGGAGGGGCCGGCGGGGTAGCGCCCCGCAAATCAGAGCCAGCGCAACGGCATCGGAGCTCCAACCCGGCTGCTCAAGAAACAGGCACCAATCCAATGGATTCCAGACTGCACTGCAGACCTGGCGACCAAGCCTCTTCGCCTCACCACGTTCCTGCCAGGCCCTGCGGAGTCGGCCCAACTGGGCCAAGAGCTGTTGCTCGCGGTGGTTGAGCTGCAACCTTCCTGCGGGAATCTCAGGATCCACGGCACCCGCCAACAGCGCCGTGAGCTTTGAAAGCCCGAAGCGATCAGTCCAGCGCAGGCGCCTGAGCCAGCCGGTATCCATCTGCAGGGAATGATCAATCAGAACCATCCCCCCCCACTGCTGCAGCAGCGACAGGGCGCGGGGCCATGGCTCCCTCTCCAGCATCAGCTCCAACTCCTTTCTCAGGCGGGTTCCCAACGCCGGCGGGACAGCTCTTAAAGTCGGCACGGACAGCGAACCGCGTCCATCTGCCCAAGGCCAGCGAGCGATTGTGACCTCAAACTGCCCCAAACTGTCGGCAGCCAGAGCGAAACCCAAACGAGCCGCATAGCGCGCAGCGCGCACGATCCGGGTGGGATCATCTTCAAGACTGCGATGGTGCAACAGCTGGAGCTGGCGTTGTTTCAGATCCGTGAGGCCGCCGTGGGTATTCAGTAGACAAAGCCTCTCGCCTGAGGGATGAAACTCCAGGGCCATCGCATTGATGCTGAAATCCCTTCGGGCCAGATCCTCCTCAAGGGTGCCAAAACTGACGCTTGGATTCTGCCCCGGGGCTGCATAGACCTCCCGGCGGGCGGTGGCCAAGTCGAAAAGCACCTCATCGATCTCAAGCTCAACCGTACCAAAGGCCTCATGGACATGGCAGAAGCCCACCCGCCAACCGTTCCGCTCGGCCTGATCCAGCAGGGTGGCTGCAAGCCGGCAGGCAGCAGGGGAACCGCCATCAAGGGCGGTGGGCCGCAGATCCTGTACGACAAGATCAAGGTCGAGGACCCCAAGCCAGGGATCCCGATGCAGTCGGTGACAGAGAAGATCGCGGACGGCTCCTCCCACCAGCGCCAGGCGGAACAGCCCCAGGCAACTGATCAGTCCGCGGCGCAGCGACAACGGCAGCGGCAGCTCGTCGAAGACGACCATGGCTTCCAGCGCTCCTGCACCTGACTCAGGACCAGCCAGAGAGGCGGCGTCAGCCGCACATGCCTGGATGTCCGGACTCTCTGCTCCTGGATGAGGCTGTGGCATGAGTCGAAAGTGGCTGGGACGCAGCGGAGGTGAGCGTTGATGGGGGTACACTGATCAAACGGCTGAAAAAAAGCATGGAGAGTTTCAGTTTAAGCAGAGTTCCAGCCGTCAATCTGGAGGCAAATTCCTCCATAGAGGCTTGAACCATGAAGACACGAATCATCAACCGTGTTCGAAGTGCATGGTGCAGGTTGAGACGCAAAACATACATTTGCCTTGACTTCACGGCGGCGTTCACAGACTACCTTCTAAGCCCCTATGGTCGCACAGGAAGCCCTTCGACAAGACTCACTGAGCTGGCGACATCGTCCAACGATCTGGCAAATCCTCAGGAACCTCCCTCGCCAGGGGCAGAAACTCCCGAGTCAATCGCTATCTTTGTTGCCTATTCCAATCAATTAACCCATTCTAATCGAGCCTATCTCCAGGCTCTCAAGCAAGCAGGATTTTCCACCTTTTTTATCAATAATTGCACCACTGACTCAGAAGATATAGCAGAGATATCAAGCCTTGTCTGGCGAATGTTTGATCGCGAGAACATTGGACGCGACTTCGGAGCCTTCAAAGACGGCGTCTTGATGCTGAACGACGAAGGGCACCTAAAACGCTGCCTGTACCTGGCAATCGCTAACGATTCCATGCAGTTCATTCCAGGCAGAAATGCTGATGAGCTGATCAAACGAATACAACGATTCAAGGAAAGTCCTGCCAAGGGACTTTTCAGCCACATCAGCCATCAAATACAGACTCACTATCAATCTTATTTTCAGATTCTCAAACCTGAAATCTTCCGATCCAATCGCTTTCTTGACTTCTGGCAAAACTATCAGCACCTTTCCCACCGAGGCCACTGCATCTACCAAGGTGAGATTGCCCTTTCAAGTGAAGTCTACAGACACTTTTATCCAGTTGAAGTCCTCTATACGAGCGATGACTTGATTGAAGTGCTGCTGGCTACATACAAACACGAGGGAGGGGTCCCAGGCGGGGATCTCTTGAGACTGATGCCGTCGCCATCGCGAACGGCTGAAAATGGCTTGATAGGCTATTCACTTGGGCAATTGCTTGAAAGCGTCAGCAAGGGCAAGCCACTCACCACTTTTCAGGCATTTACCATAGCAGACCTGATTGAAAACAGCAATCCAAGCCATATTGCCGCATTTCTCTATCCATTTTTTCTGCATTGCCCACTGGTCAAACACGATCTCTGCATTGCAGGAAGCTTTACCATCGGCCAGGCAGTTAATCTGTTCAAAGAGTTGCTAGAGTATTCAGCAACTTCTCCTGAAACAGGGATTCAAATCCAACCATTCCTGGAAGAGTTCAAGCAACTTATTTATGCGAAGGGAGTTCCCATGAGCTATTCAGGCAAAACGAGAGAAGCCGCGATCAGGGGAATTACCAATGGGTTTGTCTATCCCTTCACCTATGACGGATAGACGTCCTGTCATGCTTGACTTAGAAGCATGGATGTCTGTATGTTTTCAACCGTGGCAGAGATTTTCACATGCACTTTATCTCACATGATGGTGATGGCAATTCTTCACACGCCTTACGTTGCCGAGCCTGTGGCAGCAGCAACCTCACCCCCTATGTGTGTGCCAGCTCCAAGGGAATGACGGCCGCATTCGAAGACTGCGAATACCTATTCCATCGCTGTGAGGATTGCAGATCCCTGAATGAGTTTTCAGAGGAGGGAAGTTTTTATGAAAAGGAGCAAGACACACCATTTATGAATTACTATATCGATATCATTGCAGGCCTCGATGAGATGCTTGCTCCTATCGGCAGTTATGTCGATGCCAGTCGTTCCACGGAGGGTAAAACCTTTCTGGAACTGGGATGCGGGTTCGGCTTCGTTGTGGACTATGCGGCAAAATGCCGGGGCTTCCAAGCTGCAGGCATCGAACCGGGGGGCTACGGCCGACTTGGTCAGCAATATCTCGGGGCAGACATTTCAGCCACCCTGCTTGGCGAGGGCAGCCATCACGATCAGGAACAGTTCGACATCATCTTCAGCTCCGAAGTGATCGAGCACATTCCTACCCCGAAGCAGTTTGCCGCCACGGTCTCCCGGCACATCAAATCTGAGGGAGTTGCAATCTTCACAACTCCCAACGCCGAGTTCATTACGCCGGAATCCCCTGCAGCAGAAGCCTACAGCGCCCTGTTTCCTGGAGAACACAAGATTCTTTTCAGCGCCAAAGGCCTGAGCCTGCTTCTGAGCAAAGCAGGCTTCAGCCATCTCGCCGTGAAGCAACGCCGAAGCTCGAATCTGATCGCTTACGCCGCCAGCTCTCCAGGCCCGATTGCGTTGGCGGAGGCGGCCCAGAGCGGCAACGCCACCACCTACACCCGGGAGTACCTGGCCACCTACCGCCACAGCGCCTTGTCCAGAACAGAGAAGATCTCTCGTCTGGGGCTGGCCATGCACTACCGCCTGTTCAAGGATTTTGTCAACAACGGCTGGGCGGACCAAGCAATCGACCTTCTTTTAGAGATGCGGCCAAGTTTTCGATGCGAAGTCGATCCGGGCATGAGCTTCACAATCCCCACTCAGTCCGGAGAAAGGACGGAAATCCTTCATGAAATGCTCTGCCTCTGCGGCATCTGCCTGCTGAAGGAGTCGATCCTTTCCCAAGATCATCACCTTCCCTATCCGGCCGGAAGCATTGCCTTCGGTAAGACCATGGGATTTTACATCACCACGGTCATCCACCAAGTCTTCAAGCCTGAGCCTTCAACCATCATCGATTCGGCCATCAACTACCTGAACACATTCATCGACTACGGGATGTGGCTGCGCAGTTCTCGTCGCGCCGATTATCACCTGGAGGCCATCTCACTGATCGGCCCTGCGGTGGCCTCCCTGTTCCTGTTCCTGCTCAAGGCCGGAGCTGCAATCGACAAGAAGCGATATTCCTTCGTCGAAGAACCCTGGTTCAGGGTTGATCATCCCGTGTCCTATGACGAGATTCAGACGCACCTGAACATCAACAGGAAACGCCAGGAGCAGATCCAGCCCCAACATCCTTCCCCCAAATCACCTCAACCGCATCCCAACAATCCATTCCGTCGCGTCATTGAGCGCCTGAGGAAGTGAATCCATGCCAAAGCCCTATCAGGCATCTGGCGGACGACGCCTCTTCTTCATCACGGTCAACTATTTCTGCAGTAACCTGATCGGCGAGCTGATCGCTTCCACCACTTCCTACGGAGAGGCGGACTGTGAATTCATTGTTGTCAACAACTCCCCCGGCGACACTGCCATTGATGCCGTCGCCAATCAGCACGGGGTGACCCTGCTTCAGGCCTCGCACAATCTGGGCTTCGGCAGCGGCTGCAACCTGGCCCTGGATCACGTCCACCAACGCGATCCCCAGGCGCTGGCCTGGTTGATCAATCCCGATGCCCATCTGCTGCCCGAAGCGATCAGCTACGTGCGCAGCTGCATCAGCAACGATCCGTCGATCGCGATCCTGGGAACCCGGATCATGGACATGGATGGAAGGCTGTGGTTCAGCCAGGGCAGCTTCAACCCATGGCTGGGCACCCTCAAACACCGATTCGACGACGTGGTGGCATCCCCTCGGCCAATCACCACCCACCCGACCCGCTGGCTCTCCGGCTGCAGCATGGTGTTCAACCTGGCGGCCTTCGACTCCTGCCCCCGGTTCGATCCTCAGTACTTTCTCGATTACGAGGATGCCGATATCTGCCTGCGCTACGAACGACTCGGCCATCGAGTTCGTGTCACCCAGGCGGTGCTGGTGGAGCATCAGGTGTCGGCCATCACCCAGCGGGTTCCCGGTGCCAAGTTCCGCCATGCCACCTTCAGCAAGCTCTACCTGCTCCATCGCCATGCCACCCCCCTGGCTCTGGGGCTGAATCTTCTTTACTTTGCGCTGCGTCCCGTCACTTTCCTCGCCAAGGATCCGGACCGGGCCAAGGGGCGCTGGGCCGGATTGCTGGATTACCTGCGCTGGGTCGGCCGGCGCCTGCGGGGCGACAGGTCGCCGCGCCATCCCCGTACCCGGTTCACGATCGCATCCTGAGGAATCGGCTGGCCAGAGCCCTTAAGGTCCGCCACTTCTGGCGCCGGGGGCAGTAGCGCCAGAAGATGGTGAGCACCGGCAACAGGTACAGGTGCGAGCGGCGGTGGCCCAGGGCATAGATCAGCCCCCCCAAGCTTTCGAGTGGCAACTGCTTCTGCGCGGGGGTGAAGTCATTCAGCAGGATCACCCGCGGCGTGACCCACGCCTTGATCCCCCGACGAACCGCCCGCATCACCCATTCCGAATCCGCGTGGTAATGGGGCAGGAACAGCGCGTCATACAGGCCGATGCGGCGGAAGGCCTCGGCCTGAATCAGCACCCCGTTGCCAGGGAGGGCATCGACAGGAAGCACCTCGGCCGTGGCCACTTCCAATTCGAGATCCTGCTGTCGTTGCCCCGTGTGAGCCAACCTCAGAAAATCAGAGCTGCCCCAGACCGTGACGGTTCCCAGGGACCAGATCCGATCCTGCTCCCCCAGGAGGTTGATCTGATTACCCAGGATGGCGCAGCCATGCTGCTGAGCCAGGGCCACCATCCTGGCCACGTAATCGGCGGAAACCACAGCATCGTCGTTGATGGTGAGCACATAGTCGGTTCCGGCCGCCAGGGCCTGCCGTACGCCCCGGTTGGTGGCACCGGCCCAGAAATCCCGATCCCCGGCCTCCAGCACGGTCACGTGCGGATGCTGCTGGCGGATCGCCGCCACGGTGCCGTCGCTGGAGTTGGCATCGACCACCACGATCCTCAGGGCCGGATAGGTCTGGGCGGCCATGCGCGCCAGGAAGCGCAGGCTGAGCTCACAGCGGTTGCGGGTCGGCACCACGGCGGTGACCAGCGGCGGGGTCATGCCGGTTCGATCGGCGCCAGGCGTGGATCAAGGATCTTCGGCCCCATGCCCTCGAACTTCACAGCGATGGAGGTCTTCTCGCCGCTGCCGAACAGATGGGTGACGTGGCCCTCGCCGAAGCTGCTGTGCCGCACCCGATCCCCCACGGCCCAGGCACGGGCCGCGCTGCGCCGTCGCACCGCATTGGCTGGATCGCCGGCCGCCCCACCGGCCGCGACCCGCTGGCTGTCGTCGCGATCCACCCGGGTGAGCCGCTCCAGCCGCTGCTCCCGCCGCAGGGCCGCACCGCCACTGCGGGGGATGTCTCCCTGCAGCAACGCTTCGGGCAGTTCGGAGAGAAACACCGAGGGCACCGCCGGCTCCCGCATGCCGCCCCACAGCCGCCGTTCGCTGGCGTGGGAGAGGAACAGCCGTTCCTTGGCCCGGGTGATGCCCACATAGCAAAGCCTGCGCTCCTCCTCAAGGGCGGCCGGGTCCTCCAGGGAGCGATAGCTGGGGAACAGGCCCTGCTCCAGCCCCACCAGGAACACCACCGGAAACTCCAGCCCCTTGCTCGCGTGCAGGGTCATCAACGTGACCCGGTCGGCCTCGGTGTCCTTGCTGTCGGCATCGCTGGCCAGGGCGGCGGAGGCCAGGAACCCCTCCAGGGAGCCCTCCTCGTTCTCCTCCTGGTACTGGAGGGACGCATTCACCAGTTCCTGCAGGTTGCGGCGCCGCTCCTCCGATTCATCGGTGGCTTCGGCCAGCAGCTCGGCCAGATAGCCGCTCTGCTCCATCACCCGCTGCACCAGCTCGGAGGGGGGAGCGTCCTGCAGACGGCGGCCTAGGTCGGCGATCAGTTCCTGGAACTGCAGCACCCCCCGTGCCGAACGGCCAGCAAGGGAGCGCACCGCCTCCGGATCGCTCACCACTTCCCACAGGGGCAAGCCCAGCTGGTTGGCCGCATCGGTGAGCCGCTCGATGGTGGTCTTGCCGATGCCCCGCCGGGGCACGTTCAGCACCCGCAACAGGCTGACGGTGTCGGCCGGATTGACCAGCAGGCGCAGATAGGCGAGCACATCCTTGATCTCGCGGCGGTCGTAGAAGCGCAGGCCCCCCACGACGATGTAGGGAAGGCCCCAACGCACCAGCGACTCCTCCATGGCGCGGGACTGGGCGTTGGTCCGATACAGCACGGCCATGTCCCCCCAGCGCAGGTCGGGGTGGGCCGCCTCCAGCATCCGCATGCGGTGCACCACGGCCTCGGCCTCGGCGATCTCGTCGTCGCAGCGGGTGAGGCTGATGGGCTCGCCTTCGCCGCGGGTGGGGCGCAGCACCTTGTCGATGCGCTCGCTGTTGTGGGCGATCAGGGCGTTGGCCGCCTCCAGGATCGTGGCCGTGGAGCGGTAGTTCTCCTCCAGCTTCACCATCGTGCCGGTGTCCGCGTCGAGGGAGCCGTCGCCGAATTCCTTCTGGAAGCCCATCAGGATCGTGAAATCGGCGGCCCGGAAGCTGTAGATGCTCTGGTCGGCATCGCCCACCACGAACACCGAGCGCCCCTCCCAGTCATCGAAGCTCTCGGGCGCCTGGCCGTTGGCGACCAGCAGCTTGATCAGGTCGTACTGGGTGCGGTTGGTGTCCTGGTATTCATCCACCAGCACATGGCGGAAGCGGCGGTGCCAGTAGTGGCGGATCTGCTCGTTCTGCTGCAGCAACTGCACCGGCAGCAGCAGCAGGTCGTCGAAATCGAGGGCGTTGTTGGCCGCAAGAGCCCGGCGGTAGCGGCGGTAGGCCTCGGCTTCATGCTTGCCGCGGGGGCCGGCATGCTCCTCCTCAAGGCGCTCCGGCAGCCAGCCCTGGTTCTTGGCGCTGCTGATCGCCCAGCGCACTTTTTTGGGCTCGAAGCGCTTCGGATCGAGCTGCATCTCCTGGGTGACGATCTCCTTGACCAGGCTCTGGGCATCGCTCTCGTCGTAGATGGAGAACTGGCGCGTCCAGGTGAGCCCCTCTGGATCGCGGAACTTGTCGATGTCGAAGCGCAGCAGCCGGGCGAACAGGGCGTGGAAGGTGCCGATCCAGAGATCCTTGATCACCTCCCGGTAGATGCGGCTGCGCAGCTGCTTCTGCTCACGGGCCGGAAGGGTGCTCCAGGGCTGGCCGAACTGGCTCTGGGCCAGCCGCTGGGCCAGCAGCACCTCCAGCCGCTCCTTCATCTCCCGGGCGGCCTTGTTGGTGAAGGTGACGGCCAGCACCTGGGCCGGATCGACGCCGTGGTGGCCGATCAGGTGGGCGATGCGGTGGGTGAGGGCCCGGGTCTTGCCGCTGCCGGCCCCAGCCACCACCAGCAGCGGACCGGTGTGGTGATCGACCGCCCGTCGCTGGGCTTCGTTCAGACCGGCCAGAAAACTCACAGGCTCCGGCGGAGACGATTGATTTTTGACGTTAGCAGCCCCGCCCCGTTCAACGTGTTGACAGGATCAGATGCACGACATTTGAATAAAACAAATCAGCCCCACGACCGCCCCTAAGCCTCAACGAAAGATCCCTGCGTTGTGCTCCCAACTGATCAGCCAAGGGGACTGGAAAGACGCCGCTCGAAAGAGGCCAGATCATTGAAGGTATCGGAGCGCTGCCTCAGTTGCTCGAAGCTGCCGAAGGCCTTGATCCTGCCGGCCTCGAACTCGAAGATGCAATCGGAGCGCATCACGGTGGAGAGGCGGTGGGCGATCACCACCAGGGTGCAGCGGCGGCCGATCACCTCAATGGCATCCATCACCTCGGATTCGGTGCGGTTATCGAGGGCGCTGGTGGCCTCATCCAGCACCAGAAACTTGGAATTGCGGTAGAAAGCGCGTGCCAGGGCCAGCCGTTGCCGCTGCCCCCCCGACAGCCGGATACCGTTATCGCCGATCGGCGTGAACAGGCCCAGGGGAAGTTCGGCGACGATATCGGCCAGCTGGGCGGCCTGGAGAGCCTCCCAGACCCGCATCTGATCGACCTCATCCACTTCCTCGGCAAAGGCGATGTTCTCAATGATGTTGCTGTTGAGCAGGTTGATCGCCTGGGGCACATAGGCGCAGTTCGCCTGCCAGGCCGGCACATCGGCGTCATCCACATCGATTCCATCCAGCTGCAGGGTGCCTGTGGTGGGACGCAGCAGGCAAAGCAGTTGGTTCGCGGTGGTGGTCTTGCCACTGCCGGTGGCCCCAACGAAGGCCACGCGGGAGCCCACCGGGATCGACATAGAGATGTCACAGAGGACATCGGAATCCGTTCCTGGATAGCGATAACTGATGTTCTTGAGGCGGATCACCCGCTTGGGCATCACCCCATCGGGGGAGGGGACCCCTTCAGAGCGAATCGTGAGCCGAGTCTCGGGAAGTTCGATCAGCTTGAGAGTTTCCTCCAGGTCAGGCAGGCCGGCCCGCAAGGAAGTGATAGCCCTGAAACTGTCCTGCAGTGGCGGCGTGAGTTTCAAGGAGGTGACGGCAACGGTGGCCAGGAACGGAATGATCTTGAGCAGGGCGCCCGGATCAGGATTGGCCAGAAGGGGCAGCATTCCGGCCGCGAAGATCATCGTGATGCCGAGCGGTTCAATCAGAGCTCGTGGTGTCTCCGGGAGAACATCAGCCTTCCAGATGAATGGAATAGTCTCCCGACCAGCCTGTTGATAATGGCGCTCAAAGTAGGGTTCGGAGCCTGTGAGCTGAACATCCAGAACCGTTCGCATCGATTCAGAAAGAATGGTATTGGTTCGCATCTCAAGCAGGATGCGTTGCCGAGCCGCAAAGCGCAGGAAAGGGGTGATGGCGGTGGAGATCAGCAAATAACCGGCCAAGAGTCCAAGGATCAACCCCACGGCCAGCAACTTGCCGACGAACAGCATGCCTGCGGAGAGCAGGGCGATCACGAACACACCACTGGCCAGCTGGAGAAGGGGCAGCACAACGATGTCCGCGACGCGCGACACGTTGATCAGCACCATTGAAGAGATATCTGACTTTGATTCGCCCAGAAAATAGACATAGGGCTGGGCGATCAGCTTGCGCTGGGCCATGTCGGAAAGATCACGCCAGATCGACGCCTTGAGCCGCAGCTGGAAGGCCCGCAGCAGAAGCTTTGAAAGCGAAGAAAACCAGGCAGCCGAGACAAAGGCCAGCACCAGCACCACCACCTTGACGCGCGGATCTTCCGGAACCACACCTTCCCAGGGGATGGAAGGGCGATTCTCACCGCCAACGACCACCGTGAACAGGCGGGCCACCAGAGCCACCACGACCAGGTCAGCGACACCGGCGAGAATCGCCAGGGGGATCAGCCGGATCAACGCGCGCTTACGGCGTGTCGGCAACTGGGCCAGAAGCCGCACCAAACTCGTGAAGGTTTGGCTTTTGCGAAACATCTGGTCTGACTTTTGTGAAAATCGTACCCGTGCGCTCAGGAGGGCCGCCCCGACGCCAGCCAGTCAGTTCAGTGATCGCCACAGGGTCCAAAAGCGTCGCCGCCACTGGTCGATCCGCAGGGCCAACCGGGGAGGCGCACGCAGCGGCGACGCCCCCTCCAGCAACAGGTGGCTCCAATGGGCGTCGATGGCCGCCAGGGCCGTGTGCCAGCGCTCCTGAAGCACCGGCTCGCTGCAGGCCTCCAGCAGGTTGGAGAGCCGCGCGGCTGGCGGCAGCCACGCCATCGGATCGGCCACGGCCGCCTGGATCCGCTCGAGGTCGTTCTCCAGGCTGCCGCAACCGATCTGGTGGCCCACCACCCCGGGATCGAGGCTGTCGGCCAGGGCGTGGTTGAGGCTGCTGAACACCACGCAGCCGCAGGCCAGGGCCTCGAGCGGCGGCAGGCCGAACCCCTCGCTCACCCCCCGGCCGCGCCAGTAGTCGGCGGAGTCGTACAACACCACCGCCGCGCTGTTGAACAGATCGACAAGATCGTCCACCCAGCCGCTTTGCACCTCCACCCGCAGCCCCCGGCGGCGCAATGCCGGCACGAGATGCTGCAGGACATAGCGACTGCTCTTGCGCTGCTGGACCAGCACGTCGATGGGCCGGCCGCAGCCGAGGGGTGCTGCCCGGTTGCCCCGTTCCAGCCACTTGGGCTGCAACGCATTGGGCACCAGGAACAGGGGGTTGCGGGAAGCCCGGTCGCCCCAGTAGCCGAGGGTGTTGCGGCTGACGGCCAGCACCGGCACCCCGGGGGGCAGGGAAAACCCATAGCCGCTGCTGTGGGCGTGATACGCCACCGGCCGCCCCCGCAAGCGGCGCAACTGGCCGGGCACATCGAAGCCCCAGCTGACGATCCAGAGGGCCTCCCCCGGTGCCGGCTCCCTGGCCAGGAGGTCGTCCAGGAAGGGGTGGTCGGTCTCACGCTTCCGGTAGGTGACCACCTCGGTGGGCGCCAGCTGGGCGGTCAGCCGGGCCGTCTGCAGCTCCACCAGCAACCCACCGCAACGGAAGCGGCCGGTGGTGCCGGGAAGCAGGAAACGGATCGGGCGCACGCGAATCGGGGTGGCAGCGGCCGCCGAAGGCCTGGGAAACCTAGGCGGGCACGGCCTCGGTGCTGCCGCTGCGGCTGCGGCGGGTGAGGAAGCCGAACAGCACCTTGCCGATCGCGGCCACCAGGTTGCCTTCCAGTTCCTGGAACATCTTCATGTTGCAGTGGAAGGCTTCGTTGGCCTCGGCAACGATCCGGTCCGCCATGGCCTGATCGATGGGCAGGCTGTCGAGGGTGAGCCGGTACGTGGCCTTGAAGGCCTTCTCGTCATCGATGGCATCGAATTCGTAGAAGCGCAGGCCATCGTGCTCACCCAGGTTCATCGCTTTCTGGGCGATGTTCTTGAGGATCTGGCCACCGGACAGGTCGCCGATGTAGCGGGTGTAGTGGTGACCGACGAGCAACTCCGGGCACTCCCGGGCCACCTGGTGCAGGCGGGCCACATACTCCTGGGCACCGGGGGTGGCGCGGATCTGCTGCCGCCAGTCGCCACCGAAATAGAAGACCAGATCCTGCTCGAGGGACTCGCGGCGATTCAGGGCCGGTGAGGCGACCGGACCGACGATGGGGTGGTCTGTCAGCTTGCCGATCTCCTCTTCCATGGCGCTGTAGACGAACCACAGGTCGGCCACCAGGGTGCGGTAGCTGGCCTTGTCGACGACTCCCTTGAGGAAGCAGCTCACGAAACCGGTGTTCTCGGCCATCGTGTGGGCTTTCTTCGTTCCCTCACGGAGTTGGGAAGCAAGGGGGACGGGCATGGGATCGAAAGGCTGCGCGGGCAGAGGATCCAACGTAGGTGGGGCCTTGAAGACGAGGCGCCAAGGTTGCGAAGGATTACGCGGCCCGCGTCCCACGGGCCACCACATCGCCGAAGAGATCGAACAACTCACGGCAGATCTGCTGGAGCGAGGACACAACCTCCTCCGAAGGGAGATGGGATCCCGAGGGCTGCCAGTCCCCCACCGTGGCCAGACGCCAGCGTTCCGATTCGTAGGTGAGGCCCCGGATCAGCACCCCCAGCAGCCGCGGCCGTTCGCCGGATCCGGCCGGGGCCCGCTCCAGCCGCAACTGCACCAGCAGCGAGCGGCACTGCAGGCGGGGACTCCAGCCGGGGAAGTGGAAGGAGAGATCCAGCGTTTCCCGCTCATCGAAGGCACGGGTGAGGGGATCGTCGCGCCAGGGGGTGAGGTTGGCCCGGGCGGCGGGGAAATGCAGCCGGAAGTGACCCACCACCGCGGCGATGGCGGCGGCCAGTTCCACCGATCGGGCCTGGTCGGCCGCATTCATGCCGTTTCCCCTGAGCAGAAAGCCAATGTGTCCGAAACCTAGGCTCATCAGCGCGTTCCGTGCCGACTCCATGGCCACATACGAGAAGCTCACCGTCCCAGCCAGCGGCACGGCGATCCGGTTCGAGGGCGGCCAGCCGATCGTTCCCAACGACCCGATCATTCCCTTCATCCGCGGCGATGGCACCGGCGTGGACATCTGGCCCGCCACCCAGCGGGTGCTGGATGCGGCCGTGGCCAAGGCCTACGGCGGCGAGCGCCGCATCGAGTGGTTCAAGGTCTATGCCGGCGATGAGGCCTGCGAGCTCTACGGCACCTACCAGTACCTCCCCCAGGACACCCTGACGGCGATCGAGCAGTTCGGCGTGGCCATCAAGGGCCCCCTCACCACCCCGATCGGCGGCGGCATCCGCTCCCTCAACGTGGCCCTGCGCCAGATCTTCGATCTGTACTGCTGCGTGCGGCCCTGCCGCTATTACGCCGGCACCCCCAGCCCCCACAAGCGGCCCCAGGACCTGGACGTGGTGGTGTATCGGGAGAACACCGAGGACATCTACATGGGGATCGAATGGGAGGCCAGTGATCCTGTCTGCATCGAGCTGATCGCCCACCTCAACGACACGGTGATCCCCGCCAACGGCAAGCTGGGCAAGCGCCGCATCCCCGAGGGTGCCGGCATCGGCATCAAGCCGGTGAGCAAGGCCGGCACCCAGCGCCACGTGCGCAAGGCGATCCGCCATGCCCTGGGCCTGGAGGGCGCCAAGCGTCACGTGACCCTGGTGCACAAGGGCAACATCATGAAGTTCACCGAAGGGGCCTTCCGTGACTGGGGCTATGAGCTGGCCACCAGCGAATTCCGTGACCAGTGCATCACCGAGCGGGAGAGCTGGATCCTGGGGAACCTGGAGGAGAAGCCGGGGCTGAGCATCGAGGACAACGCCCGCCTGATCGAGCCCGGCTACGACAGCCTCACCCCCGAGAAGAAGGCGGCAGTGGACGCGGAGGTGACGGCGGTTCTCAAGGCCATCGGCACCAGCCATGGCGGCGGCCAGTGGAAGCAGATGGTGATGGTCGACGACCGCATCGCCGACAGCATCTTCCAGCAGATCCAGACCCGGCCGCAGGAGTATTCGGTGCTCTGCACCCTCAACCTCAACGGCGATTACATCTCCGATGCGGCGGCGGCGGTGGTGGGCGGCCTCGGCATGGCGCCGGGGGCCAACATCGGCGACAGCGCGGCGATCTTCGAGGCCACCCACGGCACCGCCCCCAAGCACGCCGGCCTCGACCGCATCAACCCGGGATCGGTGATCCTCTCCGGTGTGATGATGCTCGAATACATGGGCTGGCAGGAGGCGGCCGACCTGATCACCGCCGGGATCAGTGCCGCGATCGCCAACAAGGAGGTCACCTACGACCTGGCCCGGCTGATGGAACCCCGCGCCGAGGCCGTGAGCTGCTCGGGCTTCGCTGAAGCGGTGGTGCGCCACTTCGGGGGGTGAAGCCAGGCCATGGGGCCGGGGCGAGCGCCCACAATGGATCGCATGAGCCTTCCGTCCACCGCCGCCAGCGGGTCCCCGGGTGCCGCAGCCCCCGGCGCCGGCTTCATCGCCGCTGACCCCTGCGTGCATTGCGGCTTCTGCCTGCCCACCTGCGCCAGCTACCGGGTGCTGGCGACAGAAATGGACTCCCCCCGGGGGCGCATCCATGCGCTCAAGGCGATCGACGCCGGGGAGCTGGCACTGGATGCCACGGTGGCGAAGCACTTCGACAGCTGCCTGGGCTGCTTCGCCTGCGTCACCGCCTGCCCGGCGGGCGTGCGCTACGACCAACTCATCGAGACCATGCGGCCGCGGCTGAACGCGCCCGAGCTGCGCAGCCCCGCGCAGCGGGCCTTCCGGCGGCTGATCTTCGCCCTGCTCCCCTACCCCGGGCGACTGCGGGCCCTGCTGGCGCCCCTGCGGTTCTACGCCGGCACACCCCTGCAGGCCCTGGCACGCCGCAGCGGCCTCACCCGCTTGTTCGGGCCCCAGATCGAGGCCCTCGACAGCCTGCTGCCGCCCCTCGCCCCCGAAGCCTTCCGCGACGGGCTGCCGGTGCTGGTACCGGCCCGTGGGGAACGGCGCTACCGGGTGGGGCTGGTGCTGGGCTGCGTGCAGCGCCTGTTCGATCCGGCCGTGAACGCGGCGGCCATTGAGGTGCTCAGCGCCAACGGCATTGAGGTGGTGATCCCGCCGGACCAGGGCTGCTGTGGTGCGGTGACCCACCACCAGGGCGAGCTGGAGCAGACCTGTGAGCTCGCCACCGACCTGATGGAACGGTTTGAAGCGGTGATCGGTCCAGGCAAGGCGGCGGGGCCCGAGCCCCTCGACGCGATCCTGGTGGCGGCCTCGGGCTGCGGCCACACGCTCAAGCACTACGGCGACATACTGCCCGCCGCCAGCGGCCCGGCCGCCTTCGCCGCCCGGGTGGCCGACATCCAGGAGTTCCTCGATCGGGTGGGACCCAGCGAGGACTTCCGCGCCGGCCTGAAACCCCTGAACCACGCCGACGGCACCCCCGCCACGGCGGAACGGCCGCTGCGGCTGGCCTACCACGATGCCTGCCACATGCTCCACGGCCAGGGCCTGCGGGAGCAACCACGCTCCCTGCTGCGACACATCCCCCATGTGCTCATCGTCGAGGCCACCGAAGCGGGCGTCTGCTGCGGCAGCGCCGGCATTTACAACCTGGTACAACCCGTGGAGGCCGCCGAACTCGGCCGGATCAAGGCAGCTGACCTGGCCGCCACAGGGGCCGAACTGGCGGTGAGCGCCAACATCGGCTGCACCCTGCAGATCCGGCGTCACATGGAGGATGACGCCAGGCCCATCCGGGTGATGCACCCGGTCGAGCTCCTGGCGGCGAGCTTCCATCAGGAGACCTCAGCGACGCCGCTGGTCAGGGCGGTGCCCTGATGTGGGCCGGGCCCGCAAAGGAGCACTCAGGGACCGCCTCAGACGCGATCCGAGACGCCGCCACCATGGGCGAGCAACCGGTTCACTGTTGACTTGAAAGTGCCAGGGCCAATGACGACTTGCCTGGTAACCATGGCGGGTGAGAGCAGCCCGGTAAGCCCGAAAGATCTCGGCCGCGGGGCCAATGGATTCCAGGGTCAGGGATCGTCGATAGCGACTGGTCTCCGAAGGCTGATCATAGTCGAAGCCGCTCAGCCGGAAGAAGCTGCACAACCCACTCGAATGGGAAAAGCATCCATCGCGAAGATCAATAGCCAACTCCGGAAGGTTCCAATGACCGATATTAAATCCCCTGTCCCTGACGAAGTCAACATCCTCAAAGTAGCAAGGCACCAAGTCGAGCCAACGCTGCTCAAAGTGGGCACCTTTCTCAACATTTCTGCGGCAATACTGATGAACGCGGTCTCTCCACCACTCCAAAAATTCCCTACCCTGCTCGGTATCTCGGACGCCTATAAATCCAACATTGTAAATTCCTGACTGGAGGATGTTTGCCTCACGGCTAAAGCCGACCTCGCCACTCAAAGCAGCTGGCAGATGGGGAGTCAGAAGAATGGAGCAGCCAGCCAGTTGATTCACGACCTCCAGCATGCTGGCCACCACCAGGCTCTCTTGCTTAAGAAAACAGGCCCTACCGAAACCTTTTCGATGGATGGCCAGGAGGAGGTCTGGGGTCAGGGCGTAGGTGAATTCCATCCTGTCCATCGATCGGACGAGTTCCGCCTTGTCGTCTAACTCCAGGTCATCCAGGCGCAGCACCTCAAAGGGCTCCTGCTCTGGGTCGAACAACCCATCGGGCTCATCGGTCAGGAGAGCGAAGAAGGGGATACCTGGATGATGGCGATGGAATGATTCCCAGAGTGTTCGCACCAGCGCCCACTCAGACTTGGCCGCCGCAGTGACGAAGGCGGTGCGCCCCGGATCATCCGGTGACGCCTGCGGGGAAGCCCGCCAGGCCAATGGAGCGAGTTGCGCCGGCGGCGATAAAGCGCTGGAGTTTGCCTGGTTCTGGAGAAGTCGGCCATAACGACTGAACAACGCTCGGTAGTCTTCCGGCAGCTCCCGCAAGTCGGTGTGCAGGGTGTAGCGAGAGATCGTCACCGGCTCCTGGGGTTCGAAGCCGCTCATATGAAGCAATCGGCACTGTCCTACCGGAGGAGCCTCCGGCAGACGCCAATGGCCGAGATTAATTCCCGGATCGCGGATGATCCATGTCGCCGCCACATGAACAGGTGCGAAGTCAAGCCATTTCTGATCCCAGAACAAGCCGGCAGCCTGATCATGACAATTCAACTCCTGCACCCGTCCAGCCCACCACTGCACGAACGCGACGACGGCGGGGGTCGGCCTGCCAGCAATCAGACCAGCATTAAATGTTCCTGAGACGAGGATATTCAGCTCCCTCTCTACGCGATTCGGCGTGACCATAGGACTCATTAAATGGGGCGTGAGCAGCAACTCCCCCCTTTCCAACCAGGAGGGCCATTCCCTCTCTCCAGCCAGTGAGAACAATTCGGGAATCGCGCCTGTGAGCCACAAATCAGGGTCAAGGAAGATCACGGGCTCCAGGCTCTTCAGCAGGAGATGCCGCAAGACCATGGGCTTGAAGTAAGAGCCCCTGGCGAGGCCTTCGAGATCGACGAGTCGGCTGGCAAGAGCCGGATCATTCTTGACCCATTCTTCCTCTGGAAGAGATCGGACCTCCAGATGCGCATTCGGGCCGTAAGCCTCTGCGCCATGGCCATCAGTCGCGAAGCATATCAACCGAATTTCCGGATGCCAGAAGTTCAGGCTTTCGGCAAGTACTGAAACTTTGGCGGCATACTGAGAGTCAGCAATTGTGAAGCACAGCATCCAGTCCCAGTCGAATCTTCTGGGACAGTTTAAACATTACCCGCTTGGATCTTGAAGTTGCCTGGCCCCAGGCCCACTCCGCTGGCCCACAGGGCTGGCTTTTTCCATCGCATGCCAGGCAAGGACCAGTGTCTCTTTGTCCCCAAGATTGCCCGGAAAGGTGATAATTGGTAGCCGTGCCACCGCAGCTCCCGGCCGCTCCCCGCAGCCTGCTGCCAAGGGCACCACCAGGGAAAGTCCAGGCAGGATCTGGCCCATCAGGCTCACAGAACCGAGACGGAAGCCATCGGCCAGCAGGGTTTGGGTGGTGATGCCCCCCTTACTGATCAGGTAACCCAGCCCAGGGGCAAGGGCCGCCGCCAGGCGCGCCATCAGCCCCGCCAGGGCCAGACCCAGCGCCCGGCGCTCGCCGGCATGCCGGCAGCGCGCCTCACCGCGGCTGGTGAACAGCACCGGCGTGCGGCCCCCGGCCAGCACGTCCGCCAGCCGCCGCCCCCAGGCCAGCTCCAGCGAGGCCAGCAACAAAGCAGGTTCCGGGCCCTCCAGCAGTCGCTGCACCTTGGCCACCTCCAATTCCACCCCGACGCAACCGGGTTCGGCCAGCAACCGCTCCAGCTGGCGGTCGGCCAGGGGCACATGGGAGCCCACCAGCACCAGCCCCGGCAGGGGCCGTTCCCCGCGGCGGCGGCGCAGGGCCGCCAGAGCTGCCGGCGCAAGCGGCTGGGGGGGCAAGCCCGCCAGGGCCTGGATCAGGCTGGCGGCGCTCTGGAACAGGAAGCGGCGGGGCCTTGCCTTCAGCGGAGCGCCACCGGAGACTATGAGCGTGTGCACCGCAGCGGCCAGGGCCGCCAGCTGCTGGACCGAAGCCCCATCCACCGCCACGCAGACGTTGCCCTGCAGGCGCGCCAGGTGGCGCAGCAGGGGCGATCCGCCCTGCTCCAGCTCCCGCCAGCCGATGCGGTCCACCGCGCTGGCGGGCAGGCGGCCTGCGCTCTTCTGCTCCACCCAGTCCGGCAGAAAGCTGGTGGCGTAGGCGAACAGGCCGTCCCGAGCGAAGGGGCTCTCGTGCACCGGCTGGCCATGGAGCCGGTGCACCCCGTCCACGGTGGTGCGCCCCCCCTCCAGGAAGGCCGGCACCAGCAAGGTGGCGTCGAAGGGGCCAAGCTCCTCGTTGATCACCTCCACCTCCAGCGGGAAGTGGCCCCGCAGGGTGGAATCGCCCCGGCTCACCACCAGCCAGCCGCCGATGCGGCCGGAGGCCAGCGCCTGGCCGAGGGCGGGCCGCAGGGCGCGGCAGATCTCACGCACCCGCTCGGCCGCCGCCGCCGGCGCCAGGGCCCGGGTGTTGGCCAGTACGAACAGCAGCGGCGACGGGTGGGCCAGGCCGGCGGCGAGGGTCTCGGTGTCCCAGCGCAACAGCAGGGGGCAGCCGTGCACGGTCTGGGAGCCGGTGGGGTCGTCATCGATGACGACGATCTTGAGATCGGGCCCGGTGTCGACGGTCGCCTGCGCCATGGCACCATCGTGCCGTGATGCGACCTGAGCCCAGCGAGCTGCAGGAGCTGGTGCGGGACCTGCACCGGCAGGGTTCGGCCTGGCTGCCGGCCGGCCTGGGCAGCCGCCTCGACTGGGGCCCTCCCCTCATGGGGCCCTGCACGGTGCTCAGCTGTGCCGCACTGAAGGGCGTGCGGGACTTCAACCCCGGCGATTTCACCATCACGGTGGCGGCCGGCACGCCACTGGTGGAGGTGCAGGAGGCCCTTGGACACCACGGGCAGTGGTTGTCCGTGGATGCCCCCTGGGGGGACGGCGATGGCACCGCCGCCGGCAGCATCGGCGGCCTGGTGGCCCGGGGCCTGGCGGGCGGCTACCGCCAGCGCTACCTGGGGGTGCGCGACCAGCTGATCGGCCTTGAGGTGATGCGGGCCGATGGGGTGACGGCCAGGGCCGGCGGCAAGGTGGTGAAGAACGTGGCCGGCTACGACCTGATGCGGTTGTTCAGTGGCAGCTGGGGCTCCCTGGGCCTGATCACCGAACTGACCCTGCGCACCTTGCCCCAGCCGCCCTTGCGCCGCAGTGTCTGCTTCCAGGGCGAGACCGGCGATCTGGCACTGCTGAGCCGCTGGTTGCTGAACTCCAGCCTCAGCCCGGAGCGGATCGACTGGTGGAACGGCCGTCTCGCCGGCAGCGCTGGCCTGGCGCCGCAGCCCCTGCTGCTGATCGGCCTGGCCAGCGTCGATGCCGCCACCCTCGAGGAGCAGGTGCGCTGCCTGCAGGAGCGCAGCACCCTGCCGGCCCGGGTGCTGGATGCCACCACCACCGGCGCCTGGCTGGCCCGGGCCCGGGGGGGAACCGCCGCCGCCGCCGCGCCTACGGACGCCGCCGCCACCGCTCCTGCCTGGCTGCTGCGCCTGGGCGTCAGCCCCGACCGACTCGAGACCCTGATGCAGGCTCCTGCCCTGGCCGGACTGGCCGTGGACATGGCGGCCGGCAGCGGCCTCGGCCTGGCCTGGCCGGCCCCGGCGGAACCCCAGGCGGCTCTGACATCAGGCCAGGTGAGCACGTTGCGCAGTCTCTGCGCTGAGCTGGGGGGCCATCTCACCGTGCTGCGCCAGCCCCCGGGGGCCTCCCTGCCGGCCTGGCTGGATGCCCCCTCCCGGCCGCTGATCGAGGCCATCAAGCGCCGCTTCGATCCGGCCGGGCAGCTGGCGCCCGGCCGGCTGCCCGGCGTTGCTCAGAGCGTTTCGACGCTGTAGCGGCAACCCAGCTCAAGGGACTCCCCAGCAGGAACCAGCAGACGCCGCTCCCCCGTGCTCAGGGCCCCCCGCGGACCACTCCAGGGCTCCAGGCAGAGCATCGGCCGGGGAGGGTCGCTCCACACCACCACCAGATCCATCGGCGCCGAAGGGTGCAGGGTCACCACCCGGCCCCCCGCTGGATCCACCAGGCGCACCGGACCTTCGCCGGTGCAGAGGAAGTCCACGCCCCGCTCCAGCTGGGACAGCTGCTCCGCTGTGGCGGCTGGAGCCATGGTGAGATGGTCGAAGCAGCTCTCCGGCAAGCCTTCGAGACGCACGTGGGCAAGATCGGCGACGGCGACGTAGGGGTGCAGACCCAGGCTGAAGGGAAGGGGGGCTGTGCCGGCCGCACCCCGGTGGCTGATCCGTGCCGTGATCGCCAGGGCCGAGGGCTGCAGCCGCAGCTCCAGTTCCAGGCCGAAGGCGAAGGGAAAATGAGAGCGGCTCTCAGGGCCATCGTCGAGGCGCAGGACCACCCCATCCCCGTCCGCCAGTGGGGCCATGGACCAGGGCAGATCGCGGGCGAAGCCATGCTGCGCCAGCGGAAAGCTCCCCTGGGGCAGCACGAGCTCATCGCCCGGCAGGTTGCCGCAGATCGGGAAGAGCACGGGGATCCCGCCCCGCACCGACTTGGCGGGGTCGGCGAAACGCTCCGCATCGAAGTAGAGGATCTCCTCTCCGCCGCAGCACCAGCCGGTGACCAGCCCGCCGCGCTCGGGGACGACCGTGAGGGAATCGCCGCTGGCCGGATCGGTGAAGCGCCAGTGGCGGGAAGCCCCGGAGGGGGGTTGCAGGGTCATGGGGTCGGGGAGGCGGTGGGCCGGGGGCTGGTGAGTCCCTGCTGTTGCAGGAAACGCTCGAACGGGGTTGCCAGCGAGAGGCTCCCCGACACACTCAGGTGGTGGTCATCGGAGAAGAGCAGTGTTCCGTCTGGCCGCATGGGGGTTACGCGACCCTCAGCGTCAAGGAAGAAAGAACTGGGATCAAACAGATGCACATTGGACAATCCAGCCGCTGCCTCTGTGAGGGTCTCCCTGATGGTCTGCTGCATGCGGGCGGTGATCTGCGCCTCTGGTGCACATTGCTGCCATTGGCCAGGCTTCGGCCTGCATTCCATGGGCTTGACCAACAGCATGGGTGTATCCACCGTGAGCACCAAATGAAGATTCCTGGCCGCCAACTGCTTGGCAAAGCGTCGAAGGTTGGCGACATGGATAGCCCTGGCCTCAGGGGGGCTGATCCGCCTGCCATCCTGCTCCACCACCATGGGCGAAGGCTTACCACTGGAGGACAACCCCGAAAGATAGGAATTAAGCCAACTTGATATCATCACAATATCACCGGGCTTCAAACGCTCAAGGGACCGATCCATCTCGCCTCGAGCGAGATCCTGACAAACGGGAAACTCCACACCGCCAAGAGTCGCCACCATGGACGTATCCAGGAAACAGGCCATCTGGAAAGCGAATGTCATCCTTTTCCCCGTGTTGCTCGTTACCACGTCAAGCATCGGCACCAAGTGCAACGCATGGGAGTCGCCCAGCAGAAAGATTTCTCGCGCCCCAGGCCTGCCAGGCTTCTGGCACAGGTCATAGTTCGGTCGCGTCGTCAGGCCATAGGGCTTACCGACGGGAACGGTGCAATTCTTCTCACTGATACCGCTGTTCAAGATGTAGGGATTGTAGGTATGAATGCGTTCTCGAAATGGCACCGGATCTGGATCGGGACCGATGAACAACTTTCCCTTCATCGGATGGTGCAACGCATCGATCCCCAGCCACAGGCCCACCACCGCCAGCAGTGCCAGCAGCGTCTCCCACCACCACTGCAGCGGATACCGGCGTACCGGCTGCTCCACCAGCCCATAGGCCGCCACCGCCAGAACCACACTCCCCACCACCGCCAACCCGTACTGCCACCACGTCTCCATCCCCCACGTCCAGCGCAGCAGCACGATCACTGGCCAGTGCCACAGGTACAGCGAGTACGACAGCAATCCGGCCGTCAGCAGCCCCCGCTCCAGCCAGCGACCCGGCAGAAATCTCCCCCCCTCTCCTGGTCCCGCCTGCAGCACCAGCAGCGTCCCCAGCACCGCCGGCAGCACACCAGGCAACGGGAAGCCTTCACGCTCCGATGTCGCCACCACCGCCCACAACAGCAGCACTCCACCCGCCAGACGCAGCCACCGGCCCTTCATCCAGCTCGCCCCCAGCAGCCCACGCCGTTGCGCCACCAGCAGCAACGAGCCGATCGTCAGTTCCCACAACCGGCTCGGCATCAGGAAAAACGCCGCCATCGGTGCGTTCTGCGTCCACCACCAGCTCGCCCCCAGCGACAGCACGATCAGCGCCGTCAGCAGCGGCACGCTCCGCCGCACCCCATAGCCGATCCCCAGCATCAGCAGCGGAAACACCAGGTAGAACTGCTGCTCCACACCAAGCGACCAGGTGTGCAGAAACGGGTTCAGATCCGCATCCGGGTTGAAGTAATCGATCTGACCCATCAGGTAGTTGTTCGACCACCCGAACAGCGCCTTCAAGGCCGCATTGAAATAGGGGCCGCTCTCCAGCGGCGGAATCAACATCGCCACCGCCAGGCTTGTCACCAACAGGCACGCCAGCAGGTTCGGCAGCAAGCGCCGCACACGCCGCAGGTAGAACGTCCCCAGACGCGGCCACAGCGGCTTGCTGGCCTGGCCCAGCAACGAGCCCATCACCACATAGCCCGAAATCACAAAAAACACGTCCACTCCCGTGAACCCGCCCGGCAACCACCCCTTGTTCAGGTGGAACACCAGCACCGCCAGCATCGCCGCGCCACGCAGCGCATCGATGTCCGGCCGGTAGGCAAAGCGCCCAGACGCCGAGCCCTTGTCTGGGGAGGCGACGGGGTTGCTGCTGGCGATCGCGGCCACCATCAGCGGGCTGACGCCGGGATCAGACCGGACGCCACCAGGAAGCGCTCAAACGGCTCCGCCAGGGAGCGACTGCCCGTCATGCTCAGGTGGTTGGAGTCTGCGAACAGCGGAGTTCCGTCCGCCTTTCGATAAATGACCCGACCCATCGAGTCGAGGAAGGTGGGGGTGGGGTCAAAGACGTGCACATTGGGCAATCCAGAAGCTGCAGCATTCAAGGTTTGCCGAATGGTCTGCTGCATGCGGAGGGTTTTTTCAGCATCTGGAGAGCAGGTCCTGCTGAAGTCTCGGGGGCAGAACATCATTTCCCTGGCCAGAACTGGCGTGTCAACGAAAAGTAGTAATTGGATCTTACGCGTGGCAAGCCGTTTGGCGAAGCGTCGCAGGCTGGCTACATGCATCTCACGCACCTGGGATGGGGAGAGACGACGACCGCCCGACTCCATCAGCGCACCATTCGGCTGCCCCCTCGGGTCAATATCGGCGATGTAATGGTTAAGCCAACTAGACAACATCACAATGTCGCCTGGCTTCAGGCGTTCCGCGGCTCGCTCCATCTCGCCGCTGACAAACTCCTTGCAGGGGCCATACTCCTGCATCCCCCAATTGATCTGCACCAGCGGATCAGGGAAGCAGCCGCCCATGGCGGCGAAGGTGAGTCTTTGGCCACTGCGGCTTGTCACCAGATCGAGCATCGGCAGCAGATGCTGGGCATGGGAATCACCCAGAAGAAAGATCTCTCCAGCACCAGGCTTGCCTAGTTTCTGGCACAGGTCATAATTCGGTCGCGTCGTCACGTCGTAGCGCTTGCCGACCGGCACGGTGCACAAAGGAGTGATGCCGGTGCCGGGAATCATGGGATTGAAGTTATTGATCCGCTCATGGAGTGGGACAGGATTGGGATCACTGCCGATGAACAATTTCCCCTTCAGCTGGTAGTGCAGCGCATCGATCCCCAGCCACAGGCCCACCACCGCCAGCAGTGCCAGCAGCGTCTCCCACCACCACTGCAGCGGATACCGCCGCACCGGCTGCTCCACCAGCCCATAGGCCGCCACCGCCAGAACCACACTCCCCACCACCGCCAACCCGTACTGCCACCACGTCTCCATCCCCCACGTCCAGCGCAGCAGCACGATCACTGGCCAGTGCC
>NZ_JAGQCD010000028.1 GCF_024345975.1 Cyanobium sp. Cruz-8D1
GGGATCCGCTCCTCGATCGAGACGTAGGAGAACAGGGAGCCGCTGCGCTCCTGTTGGCCTCGCATCAACGAATGGGCAGTTGATGCATTCTCGCAGAGGTGGCCGGGTTTTTCAGCAAACTCTTAGGCCCTCACTCGCCGCGTTCCTCACCGCCGTTCTCGCCCTCTTCGGCTTCACCGCCGGAGCCGCCCGCCGCTGGGGTGCCCGCCCCGGGTGCGCCGGGGTCCATCGTGACGCCGAGCTCACGGCAGGCGCCGATCGGATCGACGCCCGGTGCCAGGCCGAGGGCTTTGCGCAGCAGATCGATCTGGCTCACCGACTGGAGGTCGATCGTGTTGGCCACCTGCTGGCAGGCGATGGTCTGCAGGGCCCGGCCATCGGGGCGGCCGCACCCGGCCAGGAGGCCGAGGGCCGCAAGGGCGGCGAGAGAGACAACCCGAGTCATGGGGATGCCGGAGAGAACGCCCGCCAACGTAAAGGCGCCGGGCTCACTCGCCCAGGGCCTCGGCCACGGCGCGCTGGAACACCGCCTCCTCGGGGGTCACGCCGGTCCACTGCTCGAAGATCTGCATGGCCAGCTGCACCAGCATCTCGACGCCATCCACCACCGGGCAGCCGTGCTGCCGCGCCGTGGCCAGGAACGGGGTGATGCGGGGGTTGGTGATCACATCCACCACCACGCAGGCCGGATCGACCGTGTCCCAGCGGACGGGCACCGGCTCCAGCTCCGGCGCGCAGCCCAGGTGGGTGGCATTCATCAGCAGGCTGGTGCCCGCCGGCAGCGACACCTCCCCCTGCCAGGGCTGCCACACCGCCGGCACGCCGGAGGCGCGGGTGACGGTGTCCGCCACCTCCTGGCCCTGCTCCTGCCGCCGGGTGACCAGGGTGAGGTGGGCCGCACCGGCCCAGGCCATCTCCACCGCCATCGCCCGGCCGGCGCCGCCGGCCCCGAGCATCACCACCCGCTGGCCCGCCAGGGGCGCCAGCTTCTCGATCGCCTTCACCACCCCCTTGCCGTCGTTGTTGTGGCCGATCAGGCGGCCCGCCTCGATCGTGAGGTAGTTGGCGGCGCCGATGGCCCGCACGTCGTCATCGACGGCATCGAGCAGGGGCAGCACCGCCACCTTGTAGGGCACGGTGATGGCCATGCCGCGGTAGCCCAGGGGCACCAAGGCCCGCACCGCCAGGGCCAGGTCCTGGGTGTTGGCGATGTCGTTCTTCCAGAACTGCCAGCACAGACCGTGGTGGGCATAGACCGCATCGAACATGCGATCGATCGGGTTCTCGGCCACCGGATGGCCGAGCATGCCGGTCATCTGCTTCTGGGGGGGGATCACGGCGAGCGGGCGGCAGGCCCCAGGCTGGCAGGGGGTGGGGGTGATGCGGCGCGAGCGTTGAGATCAGTCGGCAACGATGCAATCGCCATGGCCAAGCCCGAGCGGCGGCCAGCACCGATCGCAGCAACAATGGGGCGCGTTCGAGGCAGAGGTCCTGGTGAGGGTGCAGCAGGGCTATGGCCGCCTCCAGGCGGCCGTGCCACTCGACAAGGAGAGCGGGTTGGCGCTGCTCACCGGACAGTTGCTGCTGTCGATGTTGGAGATGGCGCTTCCCGTCAAGGTGTTGGCGCTGCAACAACTGCAGGCTCAAGGCCGCAGCCTGCGCGCTCACCAACGGGAGGAACCCGATGACCTCCAGCTGGCCCGTCAGGAACTCGAGGGCCTCCTGCAGCAGATCCAGCCCGAGCCCTACAAGTTCTATGAGCGCTGGGAGGTGCTGCTCAGCACGGAGCGCGGCAGCCGGCGAACAGCAAGCCTGATCCGTGACCTCTGGCGCCACTTGCCAGAACAGTTGCGGCTGCGGCCTGAGGGGGCTGGCGATTTACGGCGCTTCAGAGGACTGCTGCAGGAAGCAAGGGGACTGTGCATCAAGCTCCAGCAGGACCGCCACCACGCCTCCCATTCCAAGGCCGATACGGCCTTTCACTCGCTCTCCTGGCATGTCATGGGGCCTGCTACGCCGATGTCGCCGCGATCCGTGGTGATCTGGGCTGGCTGGAGGCCAACGGTTTCTGTAGCGCCGTGCCCACCTCGGCACCGATCCAGTTGGCCCCGCTGGCCAAGGGTGCCCAGGGCCCCCTCCATGGCGGCCTGCCGCCCATGGGCGATGGGCCGGTGTTCCTGCGGGTGATGACCCTGCTGCGCCACCTGCTGCAGGTGCCCTTCGATCAGCCGGCCGAGCGCGGCGGCAACCTGCACCAGCACCTGATCGCCGCCACCGAGTCCATCCCGGGGGCCTACCTGCCGGGGGAAACGGCCAGCCTGCGCAAGGACCTCGAGAAGATCCTCACCCCCTACGGCTTCCGCGACCGCAACGACAACGTGCGCCATGGCTACTGCCTGGGCACCGCCGTGCTCTCGCCGCCACGGCTGCGGGAGCTCCACAACCTGGTTCGCCAGACCGCCGGGCGCCTCGCCGATCCCTCCGCCCAGGACCTGCGCACCGAACTCGATGAGCGACTGGGCTGGGCCGGCATCAGCGCCGATGGCCTGCCGCCGGTGCGTAGCTAGGCCCGCCACACGGTGGTGGACATGGCCCTGGTCCGTCGTGATTCGTTGGCCGCACCGCGCCGCGCCGAGGCGATCGAGACGGCGATCGTGGAACACCGGCGCGTGCTGCTGCATCGCTACCCGGGGTGGGCAGCTTTGCGGACAGCCCAGCCGGCGAGCTGCGGGTGTGGCCGCTGCAGCTGATCTTCCACAACGTGGGCTGGTATCTCCTGTTCGAGGAGGACCAGGTGGGCCATGGGCAGAGGCTGATCCGCAGCGAACGCCTCGATCGCCTCGCCATGCGCCAGGCCCACGGCGACCTGCGCCGCAGCCCAGAAGCACACCAGGCGGCCCTCAAGCGGCTGGAGCGGTTGCTGCACCACAGCGGCGGCATCTACTTCGGGGCGGATCTGGAGCAGCAACTCGCCATCGCGGGCGCCTCCCCCCAACGCCGCAGCCAGGCGCTGGTGACCCTGCGTTTCTGTTGCGCCCCCTGGGCCTTCGCCTTCATCCGCGAGGGCCTGCAGCGCTACCCGATCGAGCACACCCGCTTCTCCAGGCCGCTCGCCGGTGACACCTGGTGGCACCACCCCAGGGCCCCCCACGTGCTCGACCCCGGCCCGGCCGGCACCAGCCACCCCTACCCGGTGGAACTCGACCTGCCGAGCTGGACCGTGGCGGCCGACATCGACCTGCGCAGCTGGCTGTTCGCCTTCGGCGGCGGACTCCGCATCGAGCGCCCTGATGCTCTCAGCCAGGAGCTGGTGCAGCGCTGCCAGGAGGCGATCGAGGCCAACGGCAGCAAGGAACCCCACCCTGAGGGTTTCAGCTTCCGGAGGCGCGCCAGGCCCGATTGAGCGCCCCCGGCCACCCTCACATCCGCAACGTCACCTGCCCGAGGATGGTGCTGGCGCCGGTGGCGATGAACTGAACCCCGATCGCCAGGGTGAACAGGCCCATCACCTTGATCAGCACCGTCAGGCCCACATGGCCGAGCATCTTGGTGAGGCGGGTGGCGAAGGTGAACATCAGGCCGATCAGGATCGCCATGGCCAAGATGGCTGCAAACAGTTCAATGCGGTGGTTGAGGGTATGGGCACCTTCGGCGTACACCGTGATCGTCGACATCGTGCCGGCGCCGGTGGTGAGGGGAAGGGAGATCGGCACGATCGCCGAGGAGGTCATCTGCCCCACATCCATGTGCGACACATCGAAGTTCTTCTCGTGCGAATCTCCCGGATCGGTGGCATTGAGCATGCTCAGGCCGCTGAATCCCAGCAGCAGGCCGCCGGCGATCTGGAAGGCACTCACACTGATGCCGAAGAACTGCAGCACCGCCGTGCCGAGGACATAGGCACCCAGCATGATCAGCAGGCTGGACAAGGTGGTGATGCGAATCACCCGCCGCACGTGGCTGCTGGGCAACCCCTGGCTCAGGGTGAGGAAGGGCCCGATGGCGGGGAAGTTGTTGGCCACGGCGAACAACCCCAGCAGGTAGTGCTGGAAGGTGCTGGGCAGGAGCAGTTCGGGAGTGATGGCCATGGTGCCCAGTATCGCTATGGGGCCTCAGGCTCCTTCCACAGCGGTGGGGTTGCGCCGGGATCCAGCTGGCGCAGACCCTTGTGCTTCTCCTCGGCGGGCTTGAGCGGCAGGCTGGCGTACTGAACCGGCTTGCTGCCATCCAGTCCGGCCGCCAGCAGGCTCAGGGTCTCACTCGGCGAGAGGTTGGTCTCCAGCTTCGGCTGCAGCTGGCTCACCAGGAAGGGCAGCTTGGCCAGCCGCTCCGGCTGCAGCATCCGCTCCCGCAGGCTGGTGGCCACCAGTTGCTGGTTGCTGCGCCGGCCGGTGTCGCCGAGCCACGGGTCACGGAAGCGCACCAGCTGCTCCACCTTGGCTCCCCCCAGTTGCTGCAGCCCGGCCTCCAGGTCGATGGTCAGCTTCTGGCTCTTGTCGGTGTAGCTCATCCGCCGGGGCGGGCTGAGTTCCAGGCCCCCCAGGCCGTTGACCAGATCCCTCAGCGCCCCCCGCGGGAGCACCAGGTAACGGTCGGGACTGGGGGGCTGCAGCCCCACCAGCTCCCGCACCGCCTCGGCGGTGAGCGCCACACCCCCGAGGCGGAACGCCTCAGCGAGCCGTTTCGGGCCCTTCTGGCCAGGCAGGTTCACCGCCAGTTCGGTGGGCAAGTTGAGCACCTGCAGGGGTCCCTCGGGGTTGATGCGCACCAGCAGCAGGGCATCGGCGTTGGCCGGGCCGGCGGGGGCGGCACCATTGACCGGCGAGCCAATCCGCTCGGCATCGCTGCCGATCACCAGCAGGGTGATGGCCCGCGCCGGCTTGGCGGCCAGGCTGGCCGGGCCGACCTCGGGCGTGGGGGCCAGGGCCCGATCCGGCATCGGCCAGAGCAGCCCCAGGGTGGCCAGGCCCACCAGGGCGCCGGCGGCGGTGATGCCGAGGCTCTTCAGCCTCCGCCCGGTCAGCAGGGGCCGCTTCGGGGCCGAAGCCGCCACGGTGGATGTGGCGGAGCCGGGGGTTTCGGCGGGGCGGCGGGGCTTCCGGCGGGCGGGCATCGGGGCCGAAACGGAGGGGTGCTGGGGGCACTCTGACGCAGGCGTCGTCTCCCTTCGGTCCTGGCGCTATCAGGGGCCGGCGGCATCGAAGCGCAACGACGGATAGCTTGAGCGTCGAGCCATCGCGCCCCTCCACCGCTTGTCCACCGTTCCTTCACCGGCGCCGTCGTCGGTGGCGCCGCACGATCGAGCCCGACCCCTGGCCAAGGGCAGCCCCAAACCCGCCAGGGATCTCTGCAGCGACTGCGGCCTCTGCGACAGCCGCTGGGTGGCCTACGTGCGCCGGGCCTGCGCCTTCCTGGAGCAGCGCTTCGAGGCGATGGAGGAGCAGGCCCACGGCCGCAGCCGCCGCCTCGACGACGAGAACGAGCTCTACTTCGGTGTCCACCAGCGCATGGTCACCGCCCGCCTGCGCCAGCCGATCGAGGGGGCCCAGTGGACGGGCATCGTCAGCCGCATCGGCGTGCGGGCCCTGGAGACGGGCCTAGTGGATGCCGTGCTGTGCGTGCAGCAGAGCCCGGACGACCGTTTCACGCCGGTGCCGGTGCTGGCCCGCACCCCCGAGCAGGTGCTGGCGGCGCGGGTGAACAAGCCCACCCTCTCCCCCAACCTGGAGGTGCTGGAGCAGCTGCCGGGCAGCGGCATCGAACGGCTGCTGGCCATCGGCGTGGGCTGCCAGATCCAGGCCCTGCGGGCGGTGCAGGCCACCCTGCCCCTGCAGAAGCTCTACGTGCTTGGCCTGCCCTGCGTCGACAACGTCAGCCGCCAGGGGCTGCAGACCTTCCTGGAGAGCGCCAGCCGCTCCCCCGACACGGTGGTGCACTACGAGTTCATGCAGGACTTCCGCATCCACTTCCGCCACAGCGACGGGAAGGAAGAAACGGTGCCCTTCTTCGGCCTCGACACCCCCGCCCTCAAGGACGTGTTCGCCCCCAGCTGCCTGAGCTGCTTCGACTACACCAATGCCGGCGCCGATCTGGTGGTGGGCTACATGGGCGCCGGCTTCGGCAGCCAGTGGATCACCGTGCGCAACGCCCTTGGCCAGCAGCTACTGGAACTGGTGGAACCGGAGCTCGACCTGGCGCCGGTGACCAGCTCCGGCGACCGCCGCCAGGCGGTGCAGCAGGGCATCGACGCCTACGAGAAAGCCCTGAAGCTGCCCATGTGGCTGGCCGAACTGGTGGGGGTGTTCGTGCAGCGCTTCGGGCCGAAGGGCCTCGAATACGGCCGCTTCTCGATCGATTCCCACTTCACGCGCAACGCGCTCTGGCTGCAGCGCCACCACCCGGAGAAGGTGGAGGCCCACATCCCCGCCTTCGCCCGAAAGATCGTGGCCCGCTACCGCCTGCCCCAGCCATGAGCGGCGATCCTCGGGCCTGCGGCGTGCTGCTCCACCCCACGGCCCTGCCGGGCACGCCGGCCTGCGGCAGCTTCGGAGCGGCGGCACGGGACTGGATTGATCTCCTGGCCGCCGAGGGGGTAGGGGTGTGGCAACTGCTGCCCCTGGCCCCCACCGATGGCACCGGCTCCCCCTACAGCTCCCCCAGCGGTTCGGCCCTCAACCCCTGGCTGATCGATGCCGACGACCTGGTGACCGAGGGCCTGATCACCCCCGCCGACCGGGACGCCCTGCCCGCCGGGCCCCTCGATCGCCTCGATCCGGCCAGCGCCGCCGATCGGGCGGCGGCCATCGCCGTGGCCCTGGGGCGCCGCTGGGCCGGGCAGCCACCGGAGCGCCGGGCGGCCTTCGATCGCTGGGAGGAGCGCCAGCGTTTCTGGCTGGTCGACCATTGCCGCTTCATGGTGATCCGCCGTCTCCAGGGGGGGCGCCCCTGGTGGGAGTGGCCCGAACCCCTGGCGCGGCGCCATCCCCCCGCCCTGCGGGCCCTGGTCGAGGCCCAGAGCCGGGCCCTGCAGGAGGAGGGCCTGCTGCAGTGGCAACTCCAGGTCCAGTGGAGCCGCCTGCAGCAGCGGGCCCACGACCAGGGGGTGCGGCTGGTGGGGGATCTTCCCTTTTATGTGGCTCACGACAGCGCCGATGTCTGGAGCCACCGGCGCCTCTTCGCGCTGCGCTCCGATGGCGGACTGGTGGAGCAGAGCGGCGTGCCGCCCGATTACTTCGCCGCCACCGGCCAGCTGTGGGGTACCCCCGTGTACCGCTGGTGGGCCCACCGCCTGGGCGGCTTTCGCTGGTGGCTGAAACGCCTGCAGCGCCAGCTGGAACTGATGGATCTGCTGCGGCTGGATCACTTCCGGGCCCTGGAGGCCTACTGGAGCGTCCCGGGCGGAGACACCACCGCCGAGCACGGCACCTGGCGTCCCTCCCCCGGCCGCGCCCTGCTGCGCCGCCTGTGGTGGCGCTGCCGCCGCCAGGGCCGGTTGCTTGATGGCGGACGCCTGCCGCTGATCGCCGAAGACCTGGGCGTCATCACCCCGGCGGTGGAGGCCCTGCGCGATCGCTTCGCCCTGCCGGGGATGAAGATCCTGCAGTTCGCCTTCGACGGCAACGACGACAACGCCTACCTGCCGGCGAACTACAAGGGCAGCCGCTGGGTGGTGTACACGGGCACCCACGACAACGCCACCAGCCTCGGTTGGTGGCGGGATCTCGACGACGACGCCAGGGGACGGGTCGCGGTGGTGGTGGGGGGCGAGGTGCGGGCGCCGAGCTGGCAGCTGCTGGAGCTGGCCCTGGCCTCGCCGGCCGAGCTGGCCGTGGTGCCCCTCCAAGACCTGCTGGAGCTCGGCGACGAGGCCCGCTTCAACACCCCCGGCACGATCGAAGGCAACTGGAGCTGGCGGCTGTCCCGACCCATCGCCGAGCTGGCCGGCCCCCTGCAGGGCTTCGGGGCCATGGCGGCCCGCTACGGCCGCGGACGGGAGGGCGCGGCAGCGGGCAGAGGCGGGTAGAGGAACTGCGCCTGGCCCTGGCCGCTGGACGGGTCGGGGCTCTCGGCGGCAGGGGTGGCGGGCGCCAGGGGCTGGCCGTTCCAGCGCACGGATCCGGCCGCCGGGGCCGGATCGAGCCGCAGGCTGAAGGGAGGCAGGACCGGCAGGCTGAGGCTGCCCTGCGCCGCCGGCAGCTGGGTTTCCACGCCCCGATCGCTGCGCAGCGACACCCGGGTGGGCTTGGACAGCTCGAGGCGCAGCAGGCCGAGGGCCAGATCAGGGCGAATCTGGCTGGTTTCACGGCGCAGCCGCTGCAGCCCCTGGCCGGCGGCGGCCTTGCCCAGGGGGCGCAGGTCGGGGTAGGCGCCGAGGATCGCCCGATCGGCATCCTCCAGATTCGCCTGGTCGGCCTGGGCGGCACTCAGGGGCGGAATGGGCCGCAGGGCGTTGAGGCCCTGGGCGGCCAGGTGGCGCTGCTGCAGGTTGAGGCCATAGAGGAGCCCGGCGCAGAGCACCGCGTAGAGAACGGTGCCCTGCCAGGTGGTGAAGACATCGATCGAGCCGGGGGTGAAGCGCAGCAGCACCGTGTCCCGCCGTCGCCCGTGGCGCCGGTCCGGCTCCGGTGGCAGCACCCCGTCCAGACAGCCGGCGGGCAGCTCCAGATGGTGCTCCAGCAGGGGAAGCATGGTGCGCAGGTAGGCCGCTTCCGGCAGCCGGTCCCGCCAGCCCCGCTCCAGGGCCTCCAGCACGGCGGTGCTGATGCGGGTGTCCAGCGCCAGCTGGCGCAGGCCGATGCCGCGGCTCTCCCGGGCTTCGCGCAGCTGCTGGCCGGCCAGCAGCAGGGGATCCTGCCGTCGCTCCTCCACCACCTTCCCCATGCGGCGGCGCTGCCCCGGCAGGCGCTCGCGCAGACGCTGAAACAGCGACGGGGCCGGCTTGGGCAAGGAAGGGGGGCTCAGGGAGCGACGGCCAGGGGAGCCCATTCTCCCGCTTCGACCGCACGCCAGGATCCTTCCGCCAGATCGCCCAGCTGCACCGGGCCGATGGCGATTCGCCTCAGATCCAGCACCGGGTGGCCGAGGATCGCCGCCGTGCGCCGGATCTGGCGGTTGCGACCCTCCCGCAGCACCAGCTCCAGCAGGGTGGCGCCGCGGTGGTGGCGCCGCCGATGCAGTTCCACCGGCTGGCTGGGCAGGCCATCGAGGGGCACACCGGCTCGCCAGCGCTCCAGGGTGGCCGGCGGCGGCCATCCCTCGACCCACACCTGGTAGGTCTTGCGATGGCCGTAGCGGGGGTGGGTGAGGCGCAGGGTGAGGTCGCCGTCGTTGCTGAGCAGCAGGGCGCCCCGGCTGTCGGCATCGAGCCGGCCCACCGGATGCAGGCCGCGGCGCCGCTCCGTTGGCAGCAGGTCGAGCACGGTGGGGCGGCCGTGGGGGTCGTGGCAGGTGCTGAGCACCCCGGGCGGCTTGTTGAGCAGCAGGGTCAGGGTGGAGCGGGGCAGCTCCAGGGGCTGGCCGTCGACGCTGATGCGGTCGCAGGCGGGATCGGCGCGGTCGCCCAGCTGGGCCAGGTCACCGTTGACCCGCACCCGGCCGTCACGCAGCCACGTCTCCGCCTCCCGGCGGGAGCAGAGCCCTGCGGCAGCCACGAGTTTCTGCAGACGATCGGCAGCCATCCCCCCATTCTGCGGACCACTCCAGGTCGGAGCGAGTCCGCAAAGTGATGGTAGGGTTACGAAACCACATGGTTTCGTAACAAGGGAAGATGCCTTCGATCACCATCACCGCTGCTTCCGCGTCCCTGCTGGTTCCCACCGGAGATTCGTTGCGCTCCTACCTGCGGGACATCGGCCGCGTGCCGCTGCTCAGCCATGAGCAGGAGATCACCCTGGGCCGGCAGGTGCAGGAGCTGATGGCCCTGGAGGACATGCGCGAGGAACTCAGCCTGCGCTCCGGTGGCGAGGAGCCCAGCCCCGAACTGCTCGCCGCCGAGGCGGGCCTCACCCCGGCGATGCTGCGCAAGCGTCTGCACGCCGGCCGCCGCGCCAAGGAGCGGATGGTGGCGGCCAACCTGCGCCTGGTGGTGAGCGTCGCCAAGAAGTACACCAAGCGGAACATGGAGCTGCTCGACCTGATCCAGGAGGGCACGATCGGCCTGGTGCGGGGTGTCGAGAAGTTCGACCCCACCCGCGGCTACAAGTTCTCCACCTACGCCTACTGGTGGATCCGCCAGGGCATCACCCGCGCCATCGCCGAGAAGAGCCGCACGATCCGGCTGCCGATCCACATCACCGAAACACTCAACAAGCTCAAGAAGGGCCAACGCGAACTGAGCCAGGAGCTGGGCCGCACCCCCACCCTGAGCGAACTGGCGCTGGCGGTGGAACTCCCCGAAGACGAGGTGAAAGACCTGCTCTGCCGGGCCCGCCAGCCGGTGAGCCTGGAAACCAAAGTGGGCGACGGGGAGGACACTGAGCTGCTGGATCTGCTGGCCGGGGACGACCTGCTGCCGGCCGACCTGGTGGACGGCGAGTGCCTCAAGGGGGACCTGCGGGCCCTGCTCGAGCAGCTGCCGGAGCTGCAGGGCCGGGTGCTGAAGATGCGCTACGGCATCGACGGCGAAGAGCCGATGAGCCTCACCGGCATTGCCCGCACGCTGGGGATGAGCCGTGACAAGACCCGCAATCTGGAGCGGCGTGCCCTCGAAGGTATTCGCCACCACTCCCGCTCCCTCGAGGCCTACCTGGTGGCCTGAGCCACCACGGCCCGTCAAAAAGCCCCCGTTTCCGGGGGCCCTGTGCCTGCCATGCGCGGCTTGGCTTCAGTAGCGGGGACGGCCACCACCGGTGCCGCCGCCGCCGCCACCAGTGCGGGGCTGGGCCTTGTTGACCCGGATCATCCGGCCCATCCACTCGACATCCTGAAGATCGTCGATGGCCTTGGTTTCATCGGCCTCATTGGCCATTTCCACGAAGGCGAAGCCGCGCTTGCGGCCGGTTTCCCGGTCGACGGGCAAGCTGCAGTTCCGCAGTTCTCCATACTGCGCAAACAGATGGTTGAGATCCTCCACCTCCGCATCGAAGGAGAGATTTCCAACGTAAATCGTCATGAACAGAGAAACAATTATGAACAGATTCGTCGATAGCCCTTACGGGACGTTGTCACTCGCCGAAGAGAAATCTATGAATCAGTAGAAGCGTACAGCCTGGCTGGGCTGGCAGGCTGGGGCCGTTGCGCAGGGCGAAGCATGAAGGAGAAAACAACGGCCATCGCCCTGGTGGCGCTCTGGGTGCTCGGCTGGGGCGTCGGCGGTTCGCTGATCGATGCCGGCCTGATCAGGGCGGAGGTCTACAGCCTGGAAGGGGGACAGGTGGGAACCCTGATCACCTTCGTGCTCTGGAGCCTGCTGTGGGGCGGACTGGGCCTGAAGCTGTGGCAGAGAAGGGGCTCTGGGGGATCCCAAGACGCCCACCCAGAAGAAGGCGCACCCTGACTCTCACCAAGAGCCCTGGGCTACTTGCGGATACCGAGCAGCTGGGCGCCGTAATGCTCGCTGAATTCGGCCTGGTGCTGCCAGGCGGAGAGGAGGGTCTTGGCGACCTTGCGCAGTTCCGCGATGTCGTCGCAGCTGTCGATGGCGCGGGAGTGGACGGCGATCGAGAACTGACGGTTGAGGGAGAGGGAGGCCTGCATGACGTTCTTGCGATATTTCATTACGTTACAAGCACTTGCTGACTGGTAGGCGGGGGCAACCCGTACCGTCAAGCCAGTAGGTCTGGATGCTCAGAAGAACTGGTCGAAGTTGTCAAAGTCGACCGCGCTGAAGGTGCCGTCCTGCACCTGGGCCATCAAACGCTCCAGCTGAACCCACAGGGCACCGCCGGTCAGCAGCGACAGCACGAAGGCCACCAGCAGGGCGGTGCCGGCGCCGAAGCCGAACACCTGCAGGCTGGCACCGATGAAGAGGGTCACGCCGATCACCAGGCCCCCATAGGGCAAGGTCGTTTCCACGTTGGAGATCGGCAACAGGGCCAGCCTGTCCTGCTTCCAGCCCTCGAGCCGGTTCTGGATCATCTTGGCGAAGGTGAGGCCACACAGCACGGCCATGGCCAGGCCAATCCCGGCCAGCAGGTAAGGCGGGTAAGTGAGCGGGGCGTACTCCAGGAGGATCTCCAGGGCATCCAGATCGCCGAAATCGCCGCTGGCCTGGTCCAGCCCCGCCTGCTGCAGGGTCACCGGAGCAGTGGAGAGGGCGGCCAGCAGCTGGGTCACGGCAGGGAGTCAGGAAGCGATCGGGCCCGACCCTAGGCGCCGAGGCCGCCTCCTCAGCGAAATCGGCTCCGCAAGCGGTGGACGATGGCATTCAGGGCCAGCAGCAGCAGGCCCACGCCGATGAACACCAGACCCCGCAGACCCAGGTCTGCCTGGGCCATGTCGATGGCCAGCAGGCGCAGCAGGCAAGCCCCCAGCCCCACCAACGCCACCAGGCGGAACTGGGGCTCGCTCAGCACCACCCCTAGCAGATAGATGGTGAAGGCTTCGCCGGTCCACAGGAGCGTCAGCAGGGCGCGGTCGTAGCCGCTGGCCAGCACGAGGGCCACGGCGACAAACAGGGGGTAGTACAGCCAGAGGTTGCGGCGCTGCGCCACCCGCGCTCCGATCCAGACCAGCACTGGCCATCCGCCGGGCTGGGCCAGCCGTTCCAGGACGAGCCAGCGGTGGGAGGCCACAACGAAGGCCGTCTGCAGCGCGATCGCCACCACCCCGGCAGCCTGGGCGACTGGGCTGAGCATGGGGAAGAGCGAAAGACCCGCACCGAGGCTGTCCACCAGCGCCAGCACCGACAGCCAGTAAACGATCACGCCATACACCTGCAGCCGGATGGCGAACAGCCTCACCAGAGCCGGGCAGACCAGCACCAACGCCAGCAGCGACCAGGCGACGGGTCGCCAGGGGGCGCTGATTTCCCCCTGCAGCGTCAGGCCCACACCCAGCAGGGCACCCTCAAGGAAACAGGGCTGCACCAGCTGCCAGGGCCGCAGCCGGGCCAGGTCCGCCCCCGCCCGGAAGAACCAGCCGTGCAGACAAACGGCGATGGCCAGGAGCTCGATCAACCAGCGACCCCGCAACTGCAGGGCCCCGAGCGTCACCAGCTCCTGGCTGGGCCCGATCACCAGCAGATAGGCGACGCCGAAACCGGCCAGGTAGATCAGAGACAGCACCAGAGCCACCCGCACCGCCGCCGCCCGCAGCCGGTGGGTGGTGGCCAGGGCCGCGGCGGACAGCAGCAGCCAGGCCGCCCCTGGCAACAGCGGCGAGATCGGCTCCAGCAGCCACAGGGCGCCCAGTCCCACATCAAAGCCCAGCAGGCCGAGGCCGAGGCCTTGCAGGCGGCCGCTGCCACCCCTCACCGCCAACAGCAACGCCAGCAGCCCCAGGGGCAGCAGGCGCCCGAGCAGGGCGACCGGCGGCCAAGGGGCCTGGGCCAGAAGCGCCAGCCAGCCAAAGGCGTGGGCCGCCCCAATGGCCACGCTGACGCCCAGCAGCAGGCCGGGGGGACGCCAGCGCCGTGCCGCCACCAGGAAGGCCCCCATCACCACCAGGCTCAATGGAGAGCGCCAGTCCTGCGGCACCACCAGCGCTGGCCCCACGGCGATCAGGCCGCCGGCCAGCCAGCCCAGCAGAGGTGGCAGGGGTAGCGGCACGCCGCGACGCTGCAGCAGCACCTGCATCCCGGCCAGCAGGGCGGCCCCGCCGGTGAGCACGGCGCCGGCCTGCAGCTGGGCCACCGGATCACGGCTCACCAGCGCCGCCACCAGGCCCGTGATCGCCAGCAGCTGGCCCGCCGCGGCGCTGAGCCACCAACCGACGCGGCGCAGGGGCTCGGAGCCCTCCCGCACCGCCAGGCCCAGGAACAGCAGGCACTCCAGCAGCACAACGCCGGCCAGCAGCGGCCCATCGGCGATCACTGGCGCCAGGCTCAGCAAGGCGACCAGCACCAGGGTCTGCCCCACCAGCGCATCGCCCAGGGCCAGCCAGCGTGGGCCACGGCGCCGGGCACCCCGCCTGAGCAGCAACGCCGCCGCGGCGCTGAGCGCCAGGGCCGTGGCCCTGGCGGCCGCCCCACGGGGATAGAGCAGCAGGGCGAGGCCGAGGCCGCCCCAGAGACTCAGCAGCAGGGCCGCGGGCAGGGCCTGAAACCGGGCTGGCGCCGCCCCCGGCCGGTGCAGCCGCAGCAGGCCCAGGCCGAAGACCAGCACCGCCGCCAGGGCGGCGCCGCTCGTCAGGAGGCTGGAGACAGCCAGCGCCGGGCCGTTGGCCAGAAACCAGGCGAGCTGAAACAGGCCATAGACCCAGCTCACCACCAGCCGGTGCCACGGCCAGCGGTGCCGCAGGGGCAGCTCGCCGCCCACCAGGGCGATGACCGTGGCGATCGCCAGGGCAGGGCCGCCCTGGGGAGCGATCGCCAGGGGCACCAGGCTCACGGCCACGTGCAGCGACGCGATCGTGGCGGTGCGTGCTGTGGCGGCCAGGCCGAGGTTGACCGCCACACCCATGGCCAGCAGGGCCAGAACCGCCGCCGGGTCCTCCACCCACTGCAGCCCGAGCTCGGGCAACCCACCGGCGGCGGCGCAGGCGAACAGGACCAGGGCACCGCCACCGCTGCGCAGGCCATCGGTGAGGTCACGCCAGCGCTCCCGACGGCCCCAGAGCAGCGACGGCAGGGCCAGGAGCCCGCCCGCCAGCAGGATGACCAGAAAGCCCTCACGGGCCTCCAGCCGGAAACCTGCGTTGATCGTCATGAAGGTGACCCCGGCCACCACCACGAGCACACCGAGCAGGCCGCTCCAGTTCTCCACCAGCCGCCGCTCGATCCGCTTCCAGGGTCCGGCGGCGCCCTTGGCCGACCGCAGCGGAGCCCCGGGCGCGGGCGCGGGCAGAATCACCTCTGGCTCCAAGGCCGCCGGCACCAGGGCCACCGGCTTCTCCGCCGGGGCGATCCGCGCCTGACCGGGCCAGGGTTCGCCCGCCAGGCGCTTCTCCAGGGCCTCGCTCCACAACGACAGGGCGAAGAAGCGCTGGCTGAGTGAAACGGTGTGACGCTCGAGGCGTCTGAGACGCCGCTCCAGGGACAGGGTCTGCAGGATCCACCCGGCCACCAGCAGCACCAGGACGATCAGCAGCAGTGCCTCGGTCAAGGGGCCGGTGGGGGGTCAGGCAGCGAGCGGATTCAAGCGGGCCAGCAGACCCGTGGCCAGCTTGCGGGCCGAGAAGGTGCGGCCCATCAGCCCCAGCAGGGACTGGAGATCGTCGGTGTGCAGGCGGTCGTGGCTCACCAGGCTGAGCAGCAGTCGCTGACGCAGGCTGGTGCCCTCCTTTCCGAACAGCAGGCGCAGCCCGTCACGCGCCACCGGCAGAAGATCGGTGGACGTGGTGCCGTTCTCGACCACCGCCAGCAGATTCTCCAGCCGCTCCACCCGCAGGCGCCCATCCCGGTCGAAGATCACTTCCAGCAGCTTCTCGCGCATCTCGGCGGTGTCCCCGGCCAGCAGGCGCCGCGCCACATAGGGATAGGCCACACGGATGATGCGGAAGTCAGGGTCGAGCCGCATCGCCAGCCCCTCCTGGGTCACCACCGCCCGGATGATCAGGGCGAAGCGGGCCGGCACCCGGAAGGGGTAGTCGTACATCAGCTCCGAGAAGCGGTCGGTGATCGCCTTGAAGTTGAAGCTGCCCACATTCTCGCCCAGGGCCCCGCCAAGCACTTCTTCAAGTGCCGGCACGATCGGCCCCAGGGGAGTGCTGGGATTAAGAAAACCGAGCACCACGAAGTCGCGGGCCAGGGCCTCGAAATCGCGGTTGATCAGGTGCACCACTGCCCCGGTGAGGGTGAGACGGTCGGAATCGCTGAGGGAGTCCATCATGCCGAAGTCGACATAGGCCACATGGCCGAGGCCGTTGGTCTTGCCCGGCAGGGCGAACAGATTGCCCGGGTGGGGATCGGCGTGGAAATAGCCGAACTCGAGCAGCTGCTGCAACCCGGCGATCACCCCGGTGCGGATCAGGGCCGCCGGATCGAGGTGGTGGGCCTCCAGTTCGCGGCGGCTCTGCAGCTTGGTGCCATTGATCCAGCTGGTGGTCAGCACCCGACGGCTGCTGAGGGTCCGCACCACCGCCGGAACGGTCACCTCGGGATGGTCCTGGAACAGGGTGGCGAAGCGTTCGGCGTTGTCGGCCTCACGTCGGTAGTCGATCTCCTCGAACAGGGTGGAGCCGAACTCATCGATGATCGCCCCAAGACCGAAGCCCAGATTGAGGGGCAGGAACGGGGCCGCCAGCACCGCCAGCGAACGGATGATGACCAGGTCGCGGCGCAGAACGAAGGGCAGGTCGGGCCTTTGCACCTTCACCGCCACCCAATGGCCCTCAGCCAGGCGGGCCCGGTACACCTGCCCCAGGCTGGCCGCCGCCATCGGGTAATCGGGGAACTCCTCGTACAGCTGGTGGGCCGGCGCCCCCAGTTCCTCCTCAATCAGGGCCAGGGCGATCGCGTGGGAGAAGGGGGGCAGATCGTCCTGAAGCCGGGCCAGTTCCTCCAGCCAGTCGCGCCGCACCAGGTCGGGGCGGGTGGAGAGGGCCTGCCCCACCTTGATGAAGCAGGGCCCGAGGTCGTTGAGGGTCTCGAGGATGGCCCGGGCCAGCCGCTGCTGCACCCGGGCGTCGGTGCTGCTCGACTGAACCGCCAGCCGCAGGGCCAGCCCCGCCAGCCGCCAGATCACCACCACCACCCGGCTGATCAGAACCCACGGCCGCAGCAGCAGCCAGCGCAGATCTCCGTTGGGGTCGTAGGTCGGGGTGGGGGTGACGACCTCAGCCAGTGTTCTGCCGCAGCGATGGCCAGACTCTAGGAACTGTGTTCCCTAGTCCATGGGCCCCTTCTGGCGGTCAGCGCCGCTGGCCCTGCACCTGCCGGCCCACGGCCGGGGCCAGGCCCTGGCCCCCGCCCTGCGCCAGCTCCTGCGCCAGCCGCCGGGGAGCTGGGATCTGCCGGAACTGCCCGGCTTCGGCGGGCCCCTCGAACCGGAGGGAACGGTGGCCGAAGCCCAGCGACGCGCGGCGGCTCTGCTGGGCGCGCAGCGCTGCTGGTTTGGAGTGAACGGGGCCTCGGGGTTGCTGCAGGCCGCCCTGCTCGCCCTCTGCCCGCCGGGGACCCGGGTGCTGCTGCCCCGCAACCTGCATCGCAGCCTGCTGCACGGCTGCGTACTGGGCGACATCGAGCCACTCCTGTACGACCTGCCATGCGATCCGCTCACCGGTCTGTGGCGGCCGCCCGAGCCCCAGCGGCTGGAGCTGGTGCTGGCGGCGGCCGCCGCCCTGCCAGGCGCGCCCGTAGCGGCCCTGGTGCTGGTGGATCCCACCTACCAGGGGCTGGTGGCCGACCTGCCGGCCCTGGTGGACCTGGCCCACCGGGCGGGCCTGCCGGTGCTGGTGGACCAGGCCCACGGCGGCGGCGAGGCCCTGGCCGCCGGCGCCGATCTGGTGGTGCTCTCCGTGCAGAAGAGCGGCACAGGCCTGGCCCAGAGCGCCGCCCTGCTGGCCCAGGGCGAAAGGGTGGCACCGGAGGCCATCGAGCGGGCCCTGCTGTGGCTGCAGACCTCCAGCCCCAGCGCCCTGCTGCTGGCCTCGACCGCCGCGGCCCTGGAGCATGCCGCCAGCGACGCCGGCGCTCGCCAGCGACGCCGGGCCGAAACCAGGGCCGCCCGCCTCAGCCGGCGCTTGGAAGCCCTCGGCCTGCCGCTGGTCGCCAACGGGGATCCCCTGCGGCTGGTGCTGGCGACGGCCCCGCTGGGAATCAACGGCCTGGAGGCCGACGCCTGGCTGCTGAGGCGGGGGGTGATCGCGGAACTTCCGGAACCTGGCAGCCTCACCTTCTGCCTGGGGCTGAACCCGCCCCGGGCCCTGGAGCGGCGCCTGCCGCGGCGGCTGCAGGAGCTGCGCCGGTCCCTCGGCAGGGAGCCGCTGGCGCCGTTCACGCCGCCACCCCTGCCACTGCTGGCGGCACCGGAGCTGCCGATCGGCGTGGCCTGGCGGAGCCCGGCCGAGGCCGTTCCCCTGGAGCGGGCCGCCGGCCGGGTGGCGGCGGCACCGATCTGTCCCTACCCGCCGGGGATTCCGCTGCTGGTGCCCGGGGAGCGGATCGATCCGGCCCGCGCCCAGTGGCTGCTGGGTCAACGGCACCTCTGGCCCGGTCAGATCGCTGATACGGTGAGCGTTGTGGTCGGTTCGTGAGCCCGTTGCCGAACCCCTTCCACTGGGATTTCGTCACCCCCGGGCTGCCGGACAGCGCCTTCGAAGACGCTCCGGGATTCAGCCCCACGCCGCTGGAGCTGCGGGTGATGCTGCTGGCCCATCTGCGCCCCCGCGCCGATTCGCTTGTCTGGGACGTGGGCGGCGGCACCGGTGCCCTGGCCCTGGAGATCGCGCGGCTGATGCCCACCGGCGCTGTGCACACCCTGGAGCGGGATCCGGAGGCGATCGACCTGCTGGAACGCAACCGGCAACGCTTCGGCATCCACAACCTGCACATCCACGCCGGCGAGGCCCCGGATGGCCTGGCCCTGCTGCCCCCCAACCCCGACCGGGTGCTGCTGGAGGTGGGCCGCCCCCTGGAGGGCGTGCTTCGGGCCGTCTGGGGAGCCCTGCAGCCCTCCGGACGGCTGGTAATCAGCACCGTCAATCTGGAGGGTCTGGTGAAGGCCACCGACACCCTCGCCCAGCTGGGGGCCCACGATGTGCAGGTGGTTCAGGCCACCGTGCACCGCATGCAGCGCCGCGGCAGCCAGGCCAAGCTGGCCGCCGCCGAACCGCTGTTCGTGATTGCCGCCGAGCGTTGAGTCCCAGCCCTTGCCTCCCGCCCCCCGCACCGCCACCTCCCTCTCCCGCCTGCTGAGCGGCTGGCTGGCCGGCGGCTTTGGGCTGGTGGTGGTGGGTCTGGGCGGCTGGTGGTTCACTGTCGCCGTGGGGGTGATCGTGCACCTGGGTCTGCTGGAGTTCTTCCGCATGGCCCAGTTCAAGGGCATCCGACCCGCCGCCAAGACCACCCTGGTGGCGGTGCAGCTGCTGTTGGTCTCCACCCAGGTGGCCGCCGGCAGCCTCTGGCCGGGGGGCGGCATGGCGGGCGACGTGGCGGCGGCCGTGCTGCCGGCCTCCGGGGCGGTGATCTGCGGCTGGCTGCTGCTCCAGCCGGTCACCGGCACCATCGCCGACATCGCCGCCTCGGTGTTCGGCCTCTTCTATCTGGGCTTTCTGCCCAGCCACTGGATCAAGCTGCGGGATCTCACCGACCCCGCCCTGGCTCCCGCCCTCGACGGGCTGGGCTGGCCCTGGAGCCCGGGCATGGCCCTCACCCTGCTGGCCTGCCTGATGATCGTGGCCACCGACATCGGCTCCTATGTGATCGGGCGGCGCCTGGGTCGCCACGTTCTCTCGCCGATCTCCCCCGGCAAGACGGTGGAGGGGGCCCTGGGCGGGGTGCTCTGCGCCCTGCTGGTGGGGGCCGTGGGCGGGGTGCTGCTGGGCTGGCGCTGGGGCTGGCTGATCGGGGCGGTGCTGGGGGCGGTGGTGTCGCTGTTTGCCCTGGTGGGCGATCTGACCGAATCGATGATGAAACGGGACGCGGGCCTCAAGGACTCCGGTGATGCGATCCCCGGCCACGGCGGCATCCTGGATCGGATCGACAGCTACCTGTTCGTGCCGGCGGTGGTGTATTCCCTTGTGACCCTGGTGCTGCCGCTGCTGCAGCGAGGCTGAGGCTCCAGCTCCGGGGCCCTCAGGGGGAGACTCGGGCCTCGCCCTCCAGGTGCAGCAGGCCGGCACCGAGCTCGGCCCGTTCGATGCGGATGTTGGGATCCATCGGCAGCCGGACCTGGGGGGGTCCTTCCGCGCAGCGCAGCTCGACGGTGCCGCCGTCGGCCCGCACCGCCACCTCCCGCTCCACCGGCTCGCGATCGCCGCTGGCGAAGGCCCGCAGCACCAGCCGGTCCTCCCGGATGCGCAGCCCCGCCAGGGGTGTCAGACCCAGCAGGTCGTCCGCCAGGCCATCGCCGAGGCCGCGCCAGGCCGGGGTGCTGAGCGAACGGCTGAGGCCGTCGGCACTGAAGCTGACCTGCCCCTGGATGCGGAAGGGCTGCTCCAGCTGAACCGCCTGGTTCCGCACCAGGGACCCCAGGCGCACCTGGATGCCGTCGCAGCGCAGCTCCACCTCCTCGATCTCCATCGCCTGATAGACGACCCGCCGGGCCCGCAGCCGCACCCCATCCAGCCGGCCCCGCAGCAGCCGCAGCCCCGAACCCTCCAAGGTGATCTCCAGCCGCTCGATGACCTCGCACTGCTGCCGCAGCCAGAGTTCCAGACCACGAGCCAGCAGAGCCATCACGGGGCCACCGGAGGCCGCCTCGGCGGCGCGTTCCGGTGCCTCAGGGGGACGGTCGCCGGCTGGGGTGTCGCTCATCCGCCACCAGGGGGCACAGGGATCAGCCGATTCTCATTCCTTCCGGGCCCGACGGGCCTCGCGAAAGGCCTCCGCCGCCGTGAGCGCCGCCAGCAGCAGCAATCCCCCCAGCCCGATCAGCTGGTTGCGGGGATCGGCGGCCTGCAGATCCGCGGTGGTGCCGGCGCCGCCCAGCACGGCCCCCAGCAGGAACCAACCCGTGGCCAGGGCCGTGGTGATCCAGTAGGCCCGCCAGCGGCGCTGGTAGATGTAACCGGTGCCCAGGCCGGGCACCACGTTGAGCAGGGCCCCCAGCCAGGGGGCGGAGGCGGCCAGGATTGTCTTGTCTTCAGGCGTCATTGTCATCACGGCATGGCTGGATCCCGGGGTGAGTCTGGTCGGGCGCGACCCCGAAACGCGCCATCGCTGGCGGTGATCGGCGCCGGGGTGGCCGGTTGTGCCCTGGCCGCCGGGCTGCGGCGCGGCGGCTGGGAGGGATCGATCGTCCTGTTTGAGGCAGGTCGGGGTCCGGGCGGCCGGGCCGCCACCCGTCGCTCCCGCCAGGACGCCGGTTGGCGCCTCGACCACGGAGCACCCCTGCTCAACCTGCTGGAGGTCCCCGCACCGGAACTGGTGGCGCCCCTGCTGGACGGGGGCTGGATCGTGCCCTGGCAGGAGCCGGCGGCGGTGTTGTTGGGCGAGGGGACACTGGGGCCGGCCCAGGAAGATCCCCTGCTGCGCGGCTCTTTGTATCGGGGCCGCCAGGGCATGGACGACCTCTGCCGCGGTCTGCTGGCCCTTGCTCAGGCCCAGGGGCCGCCGGACAGCCTCCGTTGCCGCTACGGCACCCTGGTGCGCCACCTGGAGGTACGCCCTGAAGGGGGCTGGCGCCTGGCCGAGGCCACCGGGGCGGCCCTGGGGGAGGCCGACTGGCTGGTGCTCTCGAGCACCCTGCTGGCCCATCCCCGCGCCATGGACCGCTTCGGCTGGGCGGAGCTGCCGCTGGAGCGCGCGACGGAGGGCCTGGGCGATGGGGCCCTCGCGACTGCCCTCGCTGCCATCGCCAGGATGGAGACGGCAGCCCGCACCAACCTGATGCTGACGATCGACCCCACGACGGCGGCCCGGTGGCTGGCCCTGCCCTTCAGGCTGCTTGGCTTTGACAGCCAAGCCCAGCGGCGCTGGGGGCTGCGGCGGCTGTCGATCCAGCCCCTGACCGACGGCCGCTGCGCCGTCGTGGCCCATGGCGTCAGCGTCGACGCCGCCGTGGACTGCACCGCCTTGGAAGGGGCCGTCGCCGGCGCCGTGGAGCCCTGGCTCGGGGAGCGGCCCAGCGGCGGCGAAGCCCTGGCGGGGGTGGCCCAACGTCAACTGATGCGCTGGGGGGCCGCCTTCCCCGTTGCCCCGGGCCTACCCACCGCCGCCTTGGTCTGCCCCGCCAGCCGGGTGGCTTTCTGCGGCGATTTCATCGAGGGGCCGGGCTTCGGCCGCATCGAGGGGGCCCTGCGCAGCGCCCAGGCCCTGGCGGGTCGGCTACTGGCCCTGGTGCTGCTGCTTTGCCTCGCCCTGGGGGGACCGTCAATGGCGGCGGCGGAGGTCGTCCCTTACCGCTGCGAAGGCGACCTGCTCCTCGCCACCAGCGACAACGGCGCCGTGGATGCCCCGGGGATCCCCAACACCAGCGGCGGCACGGTGCCTGGCGCCACGGTGCTGCTCGCGTGGCGCGATCTGCGTTTGCAGCTGCCACGCACCAACAATGTCGGCCCGCCCAGCTACACCGACGGTCTTTGGTGGTGGAGCCTGGAGGACCCCCAGCAGCCCCGCTTTCTGCACCGCCGTGGTGCCATCGAGAGCTTCAGTTGTCAGGCAGTTCCTGCCGCAGCGCCGCCAGACGACGGGCGTTGACGCCCAGGTCCGAATCCCCCAGCCGTGAGCTGGAGCGGGCCTGCAGCACGCCGGTGGAGGGCAGGGCCTGCAGTTCGAGGTCGTCCACGAAGCCGAACAGCCGGCTGGTGGCGGTGGCGTGCAGATAGCCACCCTCACGCTCGACGATCCGCACCCCCTCGGTGGTTTCAAGGACGGGCACCAGCGCGCTCAGGGCCGCCGCCGGATCGCTGAGGGCCCAGTCGAGCCTGGCGCAGTGGGCCGGCGCCGCGCAGGGAGAGAGGGAGCCGCCGTGAACGCCGAGGTCCTCCGGCTGCGGCCCCTCCAGGTGCAGCAGCGAGGCCTGGGCCGGGCCGGGGAGGGTCAGCCCCACCACCGCCAGCAACAGGACGAGCAGCAGGCCGGCCACCAGGCGCGGCAAGGTCGTGGTCATTGGGGGGTGGGGAGCGAGGCGCAGGGCCGGACCTCCAGGATGGCTGGTTGCGGCTGGGTTGGTCAGCCCCCGGCCCGCCAGGCGGCGGCGACCCGATCGGTCTGGTCGATGTGGGGCAGGTGGCCGCACTCCGCCAGCTCGCTGATGCGAGAGCCCAACAGAGCCTGGGCGGCCCGTTTCTGCGGGGCGCGCAGGATCCGGTCATCGGCGCCCCAGAGCACCGCCAAGGGCTCGGGGGGCAGCGGAGCGCCGCAGCCGGCGAAGCCGCCGCTGCGGGCGAAACGGCGCAGGGCCTCGGCCCAGCCGGGCGTCCTCAGGTGCAGCGAGGCGATCTCCAGCTCCGCCGGGCCGACGTCCCGATCGGGGTCGGCAAAGGCGCTGCGGCAGAGGCCGCGGCGCACCGACGGCAGGGCCAGGAAGCGCACCCCCAGCCCATCCAGCAGCGGTGGCAGGGGCATGGGGCGGCCGGTGAGTCCGGCCGGGGCCAGCAGCAGTAACCGCTCAAAGCGCCCGGGGTGGCGCCGGGCCAGGGCCACCGCCACCGCACCGCCCATCGAGGCGCCGATCAGGCCCAGCGGCTGGGCGCCGGCAGGCTGTTGGCGATCGAACGCCTCCAGAAAAGCGTCCAGGTGCCGCAACACAGCCTCAGGGGTGTAATCACGATCAGCGGGCCTGGGGCAGAAGCCGAAGCCATGCAGGTCGGGGATCAGCAGCCGGTGGCTTGGCGCCAGCAGGGGGGCGAGGCGGCGGAACTCCAGGAAGGAACTGTCGAAACCATGCAGCAGCAGCAGGGGCGGCCCCTGCCCCAGCACCGCTACCGGCCAGAGCTCAGGGTGCTCGGGCAACTCCCACCACTCCACGGCGCCGGCCAGGCTGCGACCCAACGGGTCGAGCAGGGAGTCAGCGGCAGCGGCGACCAGATCGCGGCCGTCTGGGCTGTCCTTCACGCCTGCTGCCGGTCAGCGGTGGCGCCCACCATGGCGGCCAGCAGGTCTTCGGGGGCCACCGTGAAGGGCAGATGGTGCAGGTCGGAGCCCTCGCGGCAAGCGAAGCGGCAGACCTGACGCAGCTCCTCAAGCGTGGCCCCGCCGAGCCCCACGGCCTCGAGATCGGTGGGCAGCCCCAGCCGGCGGAAGAAGGGGAGCAACTGGCGGCGGGCCTGGGCCGCCAGCCGGTTGCCCGCCAACTGCTCCTCCAGCCACAACTGCACCAACACCCCGAATCCCACCTTCTCGCCATGGAGATGGCCGTGGGTGGCGGCAAGCTGGGTGAGTCCGTTGTGGACGGCATGGGCGGCCACGGTGCGGCAGCGGGCGCCGCCGATGCCGCCGATCAGTCCGGCCGTGAGGCCGCAACCCTCAGCCACCCGCACCCAGGTCTCACTGCTGGGGTCCGCTACGGCCGCTTCCCCTTCCAGCAGCAGCAGATCCCGCAGCAGGCGGGCCATCTGCACCGCCTGCTGCACCAGGCCATCGCCACTGGAGCCGCTGCTCACCGAGGCCTCGTACCACTTGGCCACCGCATCGGCGATGCCGCTGGCCAGGGTGCGCGCCGGCGCCTGCCGCACCAGGTCGTGGTCGAAGACGAGCAGATCGGGGCAGCGATCAAGGGCCACATCGCCCAGGAAGGCCCCGTCAGGGGTGTAAAGGTTGGCCAAGGCCGTCCAGCCGGCACAGGTGGCGGCACTGGTGGGCACGGTGATGCAGGGCAGACCGAGGCGATGGGCCAACAGCTTGCCCGCATCCAGCACCTTGCCGCCTCCGGCTGCGATCAGGGCGTCACAGCCGGAGGCACGAGCCTGCTGGGCCAGGGGCCCTAAATCCTCCTCGCAACAGTCGCGCAACCCTTGGCTGGCCGCCGGTTGGGCTCCGGCCCGCTCCAGATCAACCAGTAGCTGCTGGCGCAGCGGGTAGGTGGAAGCACTGCGCCCGAGCAGGAAGGGACGCTGGCCCAGGGCCACGACGCGGGGCAGGGCTTCGGACCACGCCCCGCCACCACGCAGCACCACGGCTGGAGCGATGGCGTTGGTCTGCAGGGAATCCGTCATGGCCGACTACCTATCATTGAAATGTAGAAGTCGGCCGATCGGCGTTGCGTCGACTCAGGCGCTGGCACCGGCCAGTTCCGGCAGAGGGGGGGTGATCGACTGCTTGCGGATCACCACCTGCTTGTCGTCATCGACGTCCACCAGACAGGCATCGCCATCGCTGATCCGGCCGGAGAGGAATTCCTCCGCCAGCGAATCCTCGAGCAGACGCATCACGGCACGACGCAAGGGCCTGGCGCCGTAGCTGGGGTTGTAGCCCTCTTCGACGAGACGCTCCTTGAAGGCCTCGGTGACGGACATGCCAATCCCCTTGTCCTGCATGCGGGCGAAGACCTCCCTCAACATGATCTCAGCGATCAGCTTGACTTCGTCGCGGGTGAGCTGACGGAAGACAATGATTTCGTCGAGGCGGTTGAGGAACTCAGGGCGGAAGTACTGCTTGAGCTCTTCGTTGACGAGGGAGCGGATGCGGTTGTACTGGGTTTCCTCCACGTCGCCGCCGCCGAACTCGAAGCCCAGACCACCACCGCCTTTCTCGATCACTTTCGAACCGATGTTCGAGGTCATGATGATCAGGGTGTTCTTGAAGTCGACCGTCCGGCCCTTGGAGTCGGTGAGCCGCCCATCCTCAAGCAGCTGGAGCAGGAGGTTGAACACATCGGGGTGGGCCTTCTCGATCTCGTCGAACAGCACCACGGTGTAGGGACGACGGCGAACGGCTTCCGTCAGCTGGCCGCCCTCGTTGAAGCCCACGTAGCCAGGAGGCGAACCGATCAGCTTGCTGACGGTGTGGCGCTCCATGAATTCGCTCATGTCCAGGCGGATCATGGCGTCTTCGCTGCCGAAGAAGTAAGCCGCCAGGGCCTTGGTGAGTTCCGTCTTACCGACGCCGGTGGGGCCGGAGAAGATGAAACTGGCGATCGGTCGGTTGGGGTTCTTGAGGCCAACGCGGGCCCGGCGGATGGCCCGGGACACGGCCTTGACGGCCTCGTCCTGGCCGATGAGGCGCTGGTGGAGGGTCTCCTCCATGTTGAGCAGCTTCACCGACTCGCTCTCGGTGAGCTTCTGCACCGGCACCCCGGTCCAGGAAGCGACGATCTGGGCGATGTCCTCCTCGGTGACCAAAGGAGCGCGGCTTTCATCGGTGCCGCCGCCATCATCGGGGGGAGCGACTCCGGAGAAGGAGGAACCTCCCGTTTCGGCAGGGACAGGGGAACTGGCGGGTTCGTCGTCGCGGCGGGCCTGGAGGATCGAGCGAATCTGGTCGCGCAATTCAACTTCCTTGTCGCGCAGTTCACCGGCCTTGCTGAAGTCCTGCTGGCGGACGGCGTCCTCCTTCTCCTTCTGCACGCCGCGCAACTGCTTGTCGACCTCCTTGGCCGCCGGAGGCAGCTTGGAGTTGAGCAGCCGCACGCGGCTGCCTGCCTCATCGATCAGGTCGATGGCCTTGTCGGGCAGGAAGCGGTCGCTGATATAGCGGTCGCCCAGGGTGGCGGCGGCGACCAGGGCCTCGTCGCTGATCTTGAGGCGGTGGTGCTGCTCATAGCGCTCCCGCAGCCCCTTGAGGATCTCGATCGTGTCGATCACCGAGGGCTCGCCGACCATCACCGGCTGGAAGCGGCGCTCGAGGGCCGCATCGCGCTCGATGTGTTTGCGGTACTCGTCGAGGGTGGTGGCGCCGATGCATTGCAGCTCACCGCGGGCCAGGGCGGGCTTGAGGATGTTGGCGGCATCGATGGCGCCTTCGGCGGCGCCAGCACCGATCAGGGTGTGCACCTCGTCGATCACCAGAATCACGTTCCCGGCGGAGCGGATCTCCTCCATGATCTTCTTGAGGCGCTCCTCAAACTCACCGCGGTATTTGGTGCCGGCCACCAGCAGGCCGATGTCGAGGGTGAGAACCCGTTTGTCCTCCAGGATGTCGGGGATCTCGCCCTGGGTGATGCGCTGGGCCAGACCTTCGGCGATGGCGGTCTTGCCGACGCCGGGTTCGCCGATCAACACGGGGTTGTTCTTGGTGCGGCGACCCAGGATCTGGATCACCCGGTCGATCTCGTTGTGGCGGCCAACGACCGGATCAAGCTTGGCCTCGGCGGCCAGCTGGGTGAGGTTGCTGCCGAACTCATCGAGGGTGGGGGTCTTGGTGGATCCCTTGCCCGAACTGCCGGAGGCCACTTCGGCCGTTTCGCCCAGCATGCGGATCACCTGGGTGCGGACCTTGGCCAGGTCGACGCCGAGGTTCTCGAGCACACGGGCTGCCACCCCCTCACCCTCACGGATGAGACCGAGCAGGAGGTGCTCAGTGCCGATGTAGTTATGGCCGAGCTGGCGGGCTTCCTCGAGGGACAACTCCAGTACCCGTTTGGCTCGCGGCGTGAAGGGGATCTCGACGGCAACGAAGCCGGAACCCCTGCCGATGATCTTCTCGACCTCGACCCGGGCGTCTTTGAGGTTGACCCCCATCGACTTGAGAACCTTGGCGGCGACACCGGTGCCCTCGCCGATCAGGCCCAGCAGGATCTGCTCGGTGCCGACGAAGTTGTGGCCGAGGCGGCGGGCCTCTTCCTGGGCCAGCATGATCACCTTGATGGCCTTCTCGGTAAACCGCTCGAACATGGGGCGGGACCTGATGCAAGTGCACCCAACCTATCAGGGTTGAAGGGCTCAGTGGGAGGCCGAGAGCACTCTTTAGCGAAACGCTTGTGCCGCAAGCGCTCAGGGGAAGCTGAAAACAATCAACATGCAGAGAATGATCGGATGTAGGTATAGATATCTACGGTTATCCGCACCCTTTCACCTCTTCAGGTTGACCCATTGGATCAGGGCATCCTCGCCATTGCGGTAGTAACCATGACGGATGCCGGCGGTACGGAACCCCAGGGCCCCATAGAGCCCCTTCCCGGGCCCGTTCCCGGCCGCCACCTCCAGGGTGGCCCGGGTGGCGCCGCTGCGCAGCCCGGCCTGCATCAGCGCCTCCAGGATCCTGCGCCCCAGTCCCCGACGGCGGTGGCTAGGGGCCACCGCCACCAGGGTGATGTGGAGCTCGTCGACCACCAGCCAGCCGCAGGCCATGGCCAGCAGGTCCGGCCCCTGGGCCAGGCCGAGACCCGGCCGTGCCTCCTCCTCCAGTTCCCGCTGCCACTGGGCCAGGCTCCAGATCCCACCCAGGGCGGCCCGATCCAGCTCCAGGCAGGCGCCCGCGTGGCTTGGGGCCAGCTGGATCAGCGTCGGGGACGGCAGCGATGACGGGGACGGCACAGCCGGTGCGCACGGAGATCCTTACGATCAGACATCTTGATCTCTTCCCTGGGCAGGCCGTCATGGTGACCAGCGCATCTCCGGCGACCGATTCGGTCGCGCCTGCCGCCGGGGAGGCTGCAGCGCCGTTCGAGCAAGGACGCGATCGCCTCAGCCCCAACCGCAACCTGGCCCCGCTCACCGCCCAGCTCGACGGCCTCGGCCGACTGGAGGTGGGGGGGATGGCGCTGGGCGATCTGGCCCAGACCTATGGCACCCCGCTCTACGTGCTCGACGAGGAGACCCTGCGGGCCACCTGCCGGGCCTACCGGCAGGCGCTGGCCGCCCATTACCCGGGCGAAGCCCTGGCCCTCTATGCCTCCAAGGCCAACAGCTCCCTGGCGATCACGGCGCTGGTGGCCTCCGAGGGGCTGGGCCTCGATGCGGTCTCGGCCGGCGAACTGCTCACGGCCCTTCAAGGCGGTATGCCGGCGGAGCGCATCGTCTTCCACGGCAACAACAAGTCGGCCGAGGAGCTCCAGCTCGCCATCGACCGGGGCGTCACCGTGGTGCTCGACAACTGGAATGACATTGACCTGCTCTCCGCCCTGGCGGCCGGGCGGAGCCAGCCGCTGCGGCTGCTGGTGCGATTCACACCGGGCATTGAGTGCCACACCCACGAGTACATCCGCACCGGCCACCTCGACAGCAAGTTCGGCTTCGACCCCGACCAGCTGGAGTCGGTGCTGCGTCACCTGGCCGGCTGCCCCTGGGCCCGGGTGGATGGCCTGCATGCCCACATCGGCTCCCAGATCTTCGAACTGGAGCCCCACCGCGATCTGGCTGCGGTGATGGCGGAGGCCCTGGTCGTGGCCCGCTCCCTGGGCCACCCCTGCGGCGATCTCAATGTCGGCGGCGGCCTCGGCATCCGTTACGTGGGCTCGGATGATCCCCCGAGCATCCAGGAGTGGGTGCGGGTGGTGGCGGGGGCCGTGGCGGAAGCCTGCAGCCAGCGCCAGTTGGAGCTGCCACGGCTGCTGTGCGAACCCGGCCGCTCCCTGGTGGCCACGGCCGGCCTGACCCTCTACACGGTGGGCAGCCGCAAGGACATCCCGGGCCTGCGCACCTACGTGTCGGTGGATGGCGGCATGAGCGACAACCCCCGACCGATCACCTACCAATCCCTTTACACGGCCGTGCTGGCCGACCGCCCCCTGGCCGAGGGCAGCGACGTGGTGACCGTGGCCGGCAAGCACTGCGAGTCCGGCGACGTGCTGCTGCACGACGTCCGGCTTCCCGTCACTGCGCCGGGAGACGTGCTCGCCGTGTTCGCCACCGGGGCCTACAACGCGGCGATGGGCTCGAACTACAACCGCATCCCCCGGCCGGCGGCGGTGCTCGTCCACAACGGTGTGGCGGATGTGGTGCAGCGGCGGGAACAGCCGGAAGACCTACTGCGCTACGACGTTCTGCCGCACCGACTCCTGCCGGTATCCTGACAGCGTCAGGCGGCTTTCCGTTGAACCGGCCTGCCCATCTGTTGTGTTGTGATCTGGCTGCGGCTCATCGATTTCCGCCTGCTGCTCGATCTTCTGTTCGCCTCCCTGCTCGGGCTGCTTCTGCTCGGGCGGGTCACGGAAGAGCGCACCCTTTGGCTGCTGCGGGGCTATCTGTTCCTGGTGGCGCTGGCCTGGTTCGTGCAGCGCTACGCCAACCTGCCGCTCACCAGCAGCCTGGTGGACGCCCTGGTGCTGGCTTGCAGCCTCGCCCTGGCGATCCTGTGGCAGGGGGAATTGCGGCGCCTGATGGAGCTGCTGGGCACCGGGCGCCTCGGGGTGCTGTTCGCTGATCGCAGCCGTGATCAGCTGGCGTCGGGGTCGGTGAACCTGCTCACCGAAGCCGCCGGCCGCCTCTCCCAGGCCCGTTGTGGGGCCTTGATCGTGCTCGACCTGGGCAGCGATCTGCGCCCCGAAGACTTCCTCAACCCCGGCATCCGCATCGACGCCCACCTCTCCGTCGACCTGATCCTCAACCTGTTCGCCGTCGATACCCCGCTCCACGACGGCGCCATGCTGATCCAGAAAAACCGCATCGTGGCGGCCGGTGTGATCCTGCCCCTCTCCCGCCAGGGGCTGAACCGCTACGGCACCCGCCACCTGGCCGCCATGGGGCTGACCGAGCGCCACGACGGCTGTTTCTGCATCGTTGTCTCCGAGGAAACGGGCACCCTGTCGCTGGCGTCCCAGGGCCGGCTGGAGCGGCCGATCACCAGTAGCCGGCTCCACGACCTGCTCAGCGAGGCCCTGGCCTCCGCGCCCACGGGGCGTAGCGTGGCTGCGGACCTGCCGGAACATCGCGGATGAGTCGCGCCCTGGCGACCACTCCATCGTCCGATCCCGACCAGCTGCCCGCCCAGCTGGATCCGGCTCGGCTGCCCCGTCACGTGGCGGTGATCATGGACGGCAACGGCCGTTGGGCCCGCCAGCGCGGTCTGCCCAGGGCCATGGGTCACAGGGCCGGGGTGGAGACGCTCAAGCGCACCCTGCGCCACTGCAGCGACTGGGGCATCGGCGCCCTCACGGCCTATGCGTTCTCCACCGAGAACTGGACCCGACCCGGCGAGGAGGTGGCCTTCCTGATGGCCCTGTTTGAGCGGGTGCTCGCCCGGGAGCTGGAGGCGCTTGAACGCCAGCAGGTGCGCATCCGCTTCCTGGGCGATCTGGAGCCCCTGCCGGAGGGCCTCAAGGAGTTGATCAGCGACGCCACCGAACGCACCGCCGCCAACAGCGGCATCCATTTCAACGTCTGCACCAACTACGGCGGCCGCAGCGAACTGGTGCGGGCGGCCCGCCGTCTCGCCGAGCAGGCCGCCCGGGGCGACCTCGATCCGACCAGCATCAACGAGGACCTGTTCGCCTCAGAGCTGTTCACGGCCGGCGATGCCGACCCCGACCTGCTGATCCGCACCAGCGGCGAGCAGCGCATCAGCAACTTCCTGCTCTGGCAGCTGGCCTACGCGGAGCTGCATATCACCGAGGTGCTCTGGCCCGACTTCGACACCGGGGCCCTGCTGGCGGCGCTGCTCGATTATCAGGGGCGCCAGCGCCGCTTCGGTGGCGTCCAGAGTGGCGTCCAGAACGGTGTGGAGAACGCCCCATGACCCTGCGCCACGACTGGTCCCGCCAGGAGATCCAGGCCCTGCTCGAGCTGCCCCTGATGGATCTGCTGTGGCAGGCCCAGGGCGTCCACCGCAACGCCAACCCCGGCTACCACGTGCAGCTGGCCTCGCTGCTGAGCGTCAAGACGGGAGGCTGCGAGGAGGACTGCGCCTACTGCCCCCAGTCGATGCACCACCCCAGCGACGTGGGCGGACGACCGCAGCTGGCGGTGGCAGCGGTGCTGGAGCGCGCCCGCCAGGCCCGGGACGCCGGAGCCCATCGCTTCTGCATGGGCTGGGCCTGGCGGGAGATCCGCGATGGGGCGCCGTTCGAGGCGATGCTCGCCATGGTGCGGGGCGTGCGGGAGCTGGGTCTGGAGGCCTGTGTCACGGCCGGCATGCTCACAGGCGACCAGGCGGCCCGGCTGGCGGAGGCGGGGCTCACCGCCTACAACCACAACCTCGACACCAGCCCCGAGCACTACGGCCGGATCATCTCCACCCGCACCTACCAGGAGCGCCTCGACACCCTGCAGCGGGTGCGGGGCGCCGGCATCGATCTCTGCTGTGGCGGCATCATCGGCATGGGCGAGACCCAGGACGACCGGGCCGGGCTGCTGCAGGTGCTGGCCTGCCTGGATCCCCACCCCGAGAGCGTGCCGATCAACGCCCTGGTGGCGGTGGAGGGCACCCCACTGGAGCAGCGGCCAACGGTCGACCCCCTGGAACTGTTGCGGATGGTGGCCACCGCCCGCATCCTCATGCCCCACAGCCGGGTGCGGCTCAGTGCGGGGCGTGAACAGCTGGGGCGCGAGGCCCAGATCCTCTGTCTGCTGGCGGGCGCCGATTCGATCTTCTACGGCGACACCCTGCTCACCACCTCCAACCCCGCGTTGGCCAGCGACCAGGAGCTGCTGCGGGCCGCCGGGGTCAAGGTGGTGCAGCTCGAGGGCCAGCCGCTCGCCGCCGCCGCCGGCCGCTGAGGGTGCAGGTCGCCGCGTTCTACCGGTTCGTCCCCCTGGCCAGTGAGGAACTGCCCGATTGGCAAACCAGGCTGCTGGCGCTGGGGAGCGAGACCGGTCTGCTGGGCACCATCCTGCTGGCCAGCGAGGGCATCAACGGCACGGTCGCTGGATCGGCCTCCAGCGTGGCCGCGCTGCTGGAGCTGCTGCAGGCCGACCCGCGCCTGGCAAACCTGGAAGTGAAGCGCAGCGAGGCCGAGGGGCGGGTGTTCCACCGCTTCAAGGTGCGCCTCAAGGCGGAGATCGTGACCATGGCCGAGCCCTCGGCGCAACCGTCGCTGGGCACGGGGGTTCCGGTTCCCCCCGAGCACTGGAACGCCCTGCTGGGCGATCCCGGCACCCTGACCATCGACACCCGCAACCACTACGAGGTGGCCCTGGGCAGCTTTGAAGGCGCCATCGACCCAGGCACCGACAACTTCAGCGATTTTCCCGCCTGGGTGGAGCAGCGGCTCAGGCCGCTGCTGGCCGAGACGCACCCCCAGCGGCTGGCCCTGTTCTGCACCGGCGGCATCCGCTGCGAGAAAGCCACCGCCTACCTGCTGGCCCAGGGGTTCGAAAACGTGCTGCAGCTGCAGGGCGGCATCCTCAACTACCTCGAGCGGGTGCCGGAAACCGAGAGCCGCTGGCAGGGGGAGTGCTATGTGTTCGATCAGCGGGTGGCCCTGAACCACCAGCTGCGGCCGGGGAGTTACCACGTGTGCCACGCCTGCGGCCTGCCCCTGGCCCCTGCCGACCTGGAGCTGGAGAGCTACGTGGCGGGGGTGAGCTGCCGCCACTGCATCCATCGGTTCACAGCCGCCGACCGGGAGCGCTTCGCCGAGCGCCAGCGGCAGATGCGGCGGGCCGAGGCCTGCGGCGAGCCCCACATCGGCCGGGCGATGCCCCCCACCGGCGGTTGAGCGGATGGCGGCCAACCTGCCGATCCTGTACAGCTTTCGCCGCTGCCCCTACGCGATCCGGGCGCGGCTGGCCCTGGCGGCGGCGGGGCTGGAGCCGGGGCTGGATCTGGAGCTGCGGGAGGTGCACCTGGGCCGCAAGCCGCCTGAGCTGCTCGCAGCTTCCGCCAAAGCCACCGTGCCGGTGCTGGTGCTGCCAGCCGAAGCCGGAAGTGCGGCTGGGGGAGGCGAGTGTGTGTGGCCCGAAAGCCTGGCGGTGATGGCCTGGGCCCTGGTGTTGCACGATCCGGACAACCTGCGCCGCAGCGGCGACAGCGCCGCCGCCGCCGGCGAGCGGGCCAGGATCGCCGCCCTGATCGAGCAGAACGATGGGGTGTTCAAGCACCATCTGGATCGCTTCAAGTACGCCCATCGCCACCCCGGCGACGACCCGGAGTTGCATCGCGGCGCCGCGCTGGAGATCCTGCGGGGCTGGAGCGCCGCCCTGGAGCCCGGCGGCTGGCTGGTGGGGGAGCGGCCGTCCCTGGCCGATGTGGCCGTGCTGCCCTTCGTGCGCCAGTTCCGGCTGGCCGATGTGGAGGGCTTTGATCGGCGGAACGACCTGGCTCCGCTCCAGGACTGGCTGCAACGTTTCCTGCAGGGGCCGGAACTGGCGGCGGTGATGGCCGGGTCCTGGGCGCCGCGGCGAGCCTGGCGCTCCCGCCGCTGGATCTACCACCTGGCCCTGGCGGGCGAATGGCGCCAGGGCCAGACCGCAGGGGTGTACGAACGCTCGACCCGCGGCCAATCCCTGCAGGACGTGGGCTTCATCCATGCCAGCGGAGCCGAACAGGTGGAGGCCACCTATCGGCGCTTCTATGCCGATGCGGGGGAGGTGCTGCTGCTGACCATCGACCCCGATCGCCTGACGGCACCACTGCGCTGGGAGCCGGCTCCGGACACGGGCGAATGCTTCCCCCATATCCACGGTCCGTTGCGGCTGGAGGCGGTACTCGCGGCCGAGCCATGCTGAGCCTGGCCGAAATGGAGGAGCGGGCCAGGGGCCACGGACTGCTGTTGCGGCTGCAGGTCCGAAGGCTGGCGGGGGTGCGGGGGCTGAGGGTGGCGGTGGCCCGGCCGCGGGCGGAGCAGCCACCGCTGCTGCTGGGGGAGCTCAAGGGCTGGTGCCTGCCCCTGGCCGATGGCCTGCGTCTCGACACGCTGCGGGTGCAGGGGGAGCGCAGCGAAGCCGTGGGGCCGCTGATCTGGGCGGCCACCTTTGCCTGGGCCCTGGAGGCCACCCCCTGCAGCTCGGCCCGGTTGCTGGCGATCCGCGACGGGGAACGCCAGCACCAGCGCCTGCGGCGCTACTTCCGGCGGCTCGGCTTCACGCCCCTGAGGGAGCTGGGCGGCGGCCCGCTGGATCTGGCCCCCCGGCTGCTCTGGGGTGGGGCAGGTTTGCTGATGCAGGGCGACTGCAACGAAGGCCTGCGTCGCAGCCAGCGGTGGCTGGGGTGCATCCGCTGACAGCACCGGTGCAGCCCCGCTGAACCGCAGATACCGCCACCCTGACCGTCAACAATCAGTCGGGCAGCAATCTTTCCTACGTCGTCGGGCCGGGCTTCGCCGTTCAGCCGCTCCCACCCGCTCAGAGCAACGCGCTCTCCCAAGGTCAGAACAACATGGCCATGGACAACAGGCCTTCTGGGCGCCGAATGTTCCCCAGGCTGGATCCCAAGCAGACCTATCCGGCCTTTGGCTTCGACTTCTCCATCAACACCGCATGGAACGCCATGAATGGCGGTTTAGGGGCACATGTGGCCCAACCCAGGGAGTAACAGTTATTTCGCCCAACACTGGAATGTGTGGGACTGCGGATCTACGAATGCCGATCCAAGTGCGGACAAGCCAAGCCCAAACTTCTCCTTTGCAGCGAATGCTTACACGGCCACGCTCCGCTCGCTTCTTCAAGGAGACACCGACGGCAATGACAAGAGTGACTTTGAAGTGATGCTGAGGGATCCAGTCCTATTTTCGCCGTCCAATCTCATCCTTTGATGAACGAACGCTCGCCAGAACGATCCGGGAGCGCACCGTTGCGGTTGCGGCGGCAGCGCTCCGAGCAATACCGCACCTCCTCCCAGACATCCTTCCACTTTTTGCGCCACTGGAACGGTCGTCCGCAGACCGGGCAGATCTTGGTGGGGCGGTCAACGTGATGGGGCATCCGGTGACGAAGCAGAACCGCCAGCTTGACAAAACCGAAGGCGTTGCCGTGGCACGACCCACCTACTCTTTTGTCAGCCATCCATCCCCGTCGACGTGCCTGACGCCTGCTTTTATCAGATCGGCCGCGATGGCCCGGCGCAGCGCGTTGCATCGGCCGTGGCGGCTGTCGCCGCCACCGAAGTGGATGGCTTTGCCTGGTTGCATTACCGCCAGGCCACCAAGGAAGACCTGACAGAGCTTGTTGGGCTGCTCGGCCTGCACGCCCTATCGATCGAAGATTGTTTTGATGATAATCAGATTCCCAAGATCGACGATTTCCCCGACAACACCTTCATTCTCTTCAACACGTTTCAATACGATCATGGCGTCCTGGACGTCGGTGAGATCAACCTGTTCCTCGGCAAGCGATTTCTGATCAGCATCAGTCATGTTGATTCCAGCCATCACTCCTACCTCGACGGGGTCGAGCAGATTGTAGCGAGGGGCATCGAAGAGACCCGCCAAGGCCCGTCTCACCTCATGCATCTGATCCTTGACCACGTCGTCGATCAGAAGTTTGTGGCCATTGAGGCGCTGGAAGATGAGCTGGATCGTGTGGAAGGAGCCCTGATTGCCGATCCCGCGAGTTTCAAGCCGGCTGAACTGATCCGGTTTCGACGCTACCTGTTGCGGCTGCGCAAGAGCCTGTTTCACGAACGCGAGATCCTCAGCAAGATCTGCCGGCGGGATTATCCACTGATCTCAGAACAGACGATCTATCACTACCGCGACATCTATGACCATCTGGTTCGATTTTATGAGGTCACCGAGTCGTACCGGGACATCGTGACCAGCCTGATGGAGATGTATCTGTCGATGCTCAACAACCAAATGGCCAAAGCAGCCAACGAAACCAATGCCACCGTAAGGCGCTTGACGCTGATCACAACGATCTTCATGCCGCTGACATTGCTGGCGGGCATTGGCGGCATGTCCGAGTGGACGATGATCACCGGCCCCAGAAACTGGCGTGTGTCCTATCCGGCCTTCATGCTCGCCATGGTGGTGATCGGCTTTGTCAGTTATGTGTTTCTCAACCGCCTGGACCGGAAGCGAACCGGTGCGTCGCGAACCCGTTCCCGTTGACCTTCGCCCACGACCCCATCGCGCACCACATAGATCCTCTGCAGGCGGGGCAGGATCTTCTCGTCGTGGGTGACCACGATCACGCTCGTGCCCATCTGGCCGGCGAGCCGCTCCAGCAGATCCATCACCGCCATCGCCCGAGGGCTGTCGAGGGGGGCGGTGGGCTCATCCGCCAGCAGGATCGGCGGCCGGTTGATCAGGGCCCTGGCGATCGCTACCCGCTGCTGTTCCCCACCGGAGAGCCGGTTGGGCATGGCGTCGGCGCGGTGGGCCACATCGAGATCGGCCAGCAGCTGGTCGGCAGCGGCGCGGGCCTCCTGATTGGAACGGCCCAGCAGCATCGCCAGCAGGGCGACGTTGTCTCGCACCGAGAGGAAGGGCAGCAGGTAAGGCGACTGGAAGATGAAGCCGATCTGCTCCCGCCGCAGGCGGGTGAGGTCGGGATGCAGCCAATGATCCCCGTCGAACACAAGCTGCCCTCCCAGTTCCATGTGCCCCCCGGAGGGCGTCAGCACGGCCCCGAGGCACTTGAGCAGGGTGCTCTTCCCCGATCCCGAAGGGCCCACCAGCCCCACCACCTCCCCGGGCTCCACCCGCATCTGCACATCCCGCAGGGCGGTGACGGCGGCGCTGCCGCTGCCGAAGGTCTTGCGCAGACCGCTGACAACGATACCGGCGGGTCGCTCTGGCTGTGGAGGCGGTGGCGCGCTGCTGATCACTGGATCGCCTCCGCCGGATCCACCCCCAGGGCCGCCTTTACCCCCACCAGGCTGGCCAGGCTGCTGCTGGCCAGGGCCACCACGGCCGCGGCAATCAGGTCACGGCGCTGCAGCACCACGTGGCGGGGAAAGCGCGGCGCCATCACGGTGGCAAGAGACGTTCCCAGCACGAAGGCGAACAGGCCGAGCGCCACCGCCTGCTGCACGATCATCCAGGCGATCAGGCGGCTGGGCATGCCGATCAGCTTGAGCACGGCGATCTCGCGCAGCTTCCCCTGGGTCAGGGTGAAGACGATGAAGCCGATCATGGTGGTGGTGACCAGCGTGAGGATCACCAGAAACAGGCCGATCTGGCGGGCAGAGGCCTCGATCAACTTGCCCACCATCGCCGCCTGCATCGCCGGGCGGGTGTAGGCCGTGAGCCCCAGCCAGCGTTCGATCTCCGCTGCCACCAGCTCCGGCCGGGCGGTGGGTTCAAGCTGCACCAGCACCGCATTGGTGAGCGCCTGACGCTCGACGGGTCGATCGCGGCGTCGACGCTGGCGGGCGATCGCCTCATTGCCGGGCAGGAACTGGAGATCCTGGCCATCACGGAAGGGCACGAACAGCATCGGGTCGCCGGTGGGGGACACCATGCGGGTGGTGAGACCGACCACGGTGAAACGCTTGCGACGGATCGGCACCACCTCCCCCAGCTGCAGTCCCGTACCGGGGTCGGCCAGCAGCTCATCGCGGTCGCGCAGCAGCGACCGACCCGCCACCAGCCCGGGCGGTTGGCCCAGGCCACCGGGCACCCCGACCTCCACGCCAGCCACCAACACCCGCAGGCTGCGGCCGGGGCGCTGGATCAGCAGGGTCTGGAAGCTGCCGTTGATGGCCCGTCGCACCCCCGGCAACTGGCGGATGCTGCGATGGAGATCGTCGTCGATCCGCGAGGCCTCGGCGAAGGGGCCGAGGGTGTGCTGCTCCACCACCCAGAGGTCGGCGCCGCTGCCCCCGATCAGGACCTCGGCATCCTCCACCATGCCGCGATAGACCCCGGCCATCGACACCGTCACACCCACCAGCAGCCCCAGCCCGCAGCCGGTGATCAGCAACTTGCCCCAGTTGTGGCGGCTGTCCGGCCAGGCCAGGTTGATCACGGTGTCGCCTCCTGCCTGCTGGTGGTCTGCAGCCGATAGCGCCGCAGGCCGGCAGGATCGGCGGGGGGCTGCAGCAGCAGCCTCGCCCCCGGCTCCAGGCCACCCAGCACTTCCACCCGGCCTTCAGCGTCGTGGCGGCCGAGGCGCAGGGGGGCAAACACCAGGCCGCCATCGCCGGCCAGCCAGACCCCCAGATCATCCCTGCGACGCCGCAGGCTCTGGGCCGGAATCGCCAGGGCATCGTTGGCGGCCGGCAGCGCGACGCGCACTTCGGCCAGCTCCCCCAGCGAGACTGTCAGCCCCGCGGCCGCCAGGGCCCCGGGCATCAGACGCACTTTGGCACGCATGTCTTCGGTCAGGCTGTCGGCGGTGGGTTCGATGCGTTCGACCACCCCGGCCACCCGTTGGCCCTGCAGGCGGCGGAATTCCACCGTTGCCGGCTGCCCTGGAGCCAGACCGGTGGCCTGGCGCTGATCAAAGCGGACATCGATCCAGAACTGGCCAGGGTCGGCGATCTCGAGCACCACCTGACCAGGCACCACGGTGCTGCCGGGATCCACCAGACGGCGCAACACCAGGCCATCGGCCGGTGCCACCAGGCGCAGGCTCTGGCGCTGGGCCTCCAGGGCCGCCAGGTCCGCCGCCGCCTGCCGTTCCGCCGAGCGGGCCGCCTGGTGCAGGGCCGCGGTGGTGGCCACGCCCGCCCTGGCCTGGGCCAGGCTCTGGCGTCGCTCCAGGAGGGCGTCGTCACTGACGGCGCCCTGGGCGGCGAGCCGTTCGAAGCGAGCCGTGTTGCTGGCCACATAGGTGAGGGTGGCCTGCGTCTGGCGCCACTGGGCGGCGGCGGCGGCGCTCTGCTGGCGGCTGGCCTGCAAGACCGCCCGGGCGGCTGACAGCCGTTGCGGCAGATCGACTGGATCCAGCAGACCGAGCAGCTGCCCCTGCTGCACCCGGTCGCCGGTGCCCACCGCCAGGGAGAGCAGACGGGCCGAAACCACACTGCTGAGCTGGTGGGTGCGGCGTGCCTCCACCCGGCCGATGCCCACCAGGCCCGGTTGCATCGGCAAGCGCTCGGGCCGGGCCACCTCCAGAACCTCCGGGGCCAGGGGCCCGACCCGCTGGCTGAGCGCCACCACCAGCAGTGCAGCGCCGGCCAGGGCCAGCCACCAGGGACGGCGGTGCCGCGTTGCGGGGCGTTGGGACGTCATGGGCCCTCGACCAAGCCTGGAAGCAGCAGCGGCAGGACGGCATCAAGCTGGCGCGGCAGCGGCGTCAGATCCCCGGCCAGGAGTCCCTGCAACACGAGGCCCTGGAGCTGGGCCAGCAGGACATTGGCCAGCAGCTCGGGGTCCGGTAGCGGCTTCAGCCGCTGGGCCAGCAGGGCACGGAAGCGAGCCAGGAAGCGTTCCACCACCGCCCGAGTCTGGCTGGGAGTTGGGTTCTGCAGCTCATGTAGCAACAGACGCGCCACGCCCGGCCGCTCACTCACCAACGCGGCATGGCTGCGCAACAACGCCGCCACCAGGGAGCAGGACGGGCCGTTCTCCTTAGGCCAGCATTGGTTCAGCGCCTCGATCCGCTGCCAGCTGAGGCTGGTGATGTGCTCCAGCGCCACTTGCCAGAGGGCCTCCTTGGTAGGGAAATGGCGAAACAGGGCGGGCTGGGTCACCCCCATCCGCTCGGCGATCTCGGCGGTGCGAATGCTGCTGGGCGCCCGCTCCCAGGCCAGCGCCAGCAGGGACTCAATGGCCTGCTGGCGGCGCTGGTCGGCAGGAGCGGCAACGGCACGGGGCAAGTAAGTGAGTGCTAACTCACTCTGTTCTACACGACCCGGCGGCCGTGGCCAGCACAAAATAGATGTGGCGAGTTCCTTGCATCGGCCTGCCACCTCCCATGGTCCACCCTGCTGCCATCGACGGCCTGGACGCCACGGCCGCGCGACGACGCCTGTGGCTCGCTGCGCTGCACCAGCTGGCCCTGGCCGACGGCGATTTCTCCCCCGCTGAGGAACGGCTACTGGCGGAGCAGCTGTCCCTGGACCTCCCCGGCCTGGGCCTTGACGACCTGCGCCATCCCGGCGACGGGGCCCTGATCCACCGCTTCGGGGTCGGTACGCCCACCGCGGAGGAGTTCCTGCGCTCCGCTGTGCTGGTGGCCCTGGCCGATGGCCATCTCAGCGCGATCGAATGCGAATGGCTGCAGCACTGGAGTGAGCTGCTTCAGGTCGGTCAGACCTTGATCGAAGACCTGCTCAAGATCCCGACGAGCCGCGACGGCAGCAGCGACGTCCGCTGCGACACCCATCAGCACCCTGGGCGCCTCGATGCTGTCCGGCACTGGATGGATGGCCTCGATCCTTCCGATCCGGAGGTGGCCCGTTTCCTGGTGCGGCTGATCCCCGCCCAGTGTCCCTTCGAGCGCGACGTCAAGCTGTTCGGCTGGAAACTGGTGCACATCCCGCCGATGTGCAAGATCAACCCGCTCTACGAACAACTGATGGCACTGCGATTCCGCTGCCTTTGCCGCTTGGAGGAAGGCGGGGACGCGCCGTCCTTGCAGTCGTACTCCAACTCGGACCGGAAAGGTCAGGCCGGCGCCCTGCTTCGACATCGGACAACAGCTGGCTGAAATAGGCCTGGGAACAGGCCAGTGAATCTGGTGGGTGAATCTGCTCCTGGGGCTGGGTGGCAGCCTCCTCAGGGGTGAAGCCACGCAGCTCAAGAATGGAAGGACTGATGTAGCTGATAGCACCATTGGGCTCCATGGTCCAGATCAAATCACGGGCATTCTCCGCCAGCAATCGATAACGCTCCTCGCTTTGCCGTAGCTGTGTTTCGGTTTCGACCATGGCATCAACAATCAGGAAATGGCCAACGCAATCCTCAAGGCAACCAGAGGAATTGTAGAATGGACTGGCGTGGGTTTCCGTCCAGTGAACCGTGCCATCGCTGGCCAGGATCTAATCACGGGCAATGTTGGTCTCTGACTTTGAATGAAGTTCCTGAAGTGCCCGGTGTCAACTACGTAGGGCTTGCTGAAATTTCCCAAGTCACGCCAGGTCGTTCTGCAGCTCTTACAGTATGAGCGTCGGCATGAGGGACGACTAGAACTTCAGATGGCGACTAATTGCAGGCAAGACGCTTCACATGCCGCTCTCTAGTGGTCATACTGGCGAACATCATGTAAACACACACAAACAAAGCAAATAAAAGGCGCAGTAGCCTTAGGATTTTCTCTGCATTCATCACAAATAGTGCCATCCCGATCACGGATCTGGATGTCTCAACCAACTTGGTCATGATCAGATCTAGGCCATACTTGCGCTTGCTTGTGCCGATCCGTCCTTCGATCACGGATCTTTTTCTCAGGTCGGACTTGAACAGATCCTGCTGCTCAGGTGATTCCGTAGGACTGGCCACGCGCTTGCTTCTCCCCCTGCCACTGAGCCGGATATGATGCTCGGTGCAATACCTCTTGTTTTCAGCTGTGATGTAAATAGCATCTGCACATACACGCTCTGGGAAATAGCCTCGTTCTTGCTTGTACTGCTCAACTCGCCGAATCAGGTCATTTGCTTCATTATAATTGTCCCAGCTAATGCGATCCAGATCGACAAACCCATTGTCATCTGAGATTGATATCTTGGCTCCAAACTCGGTCTTCTTGCCCGCCTTGCCCCTGACGATGGGACGCACGTGCGGTTTGGCTAGGTTAACGATCCTGTTGGCAGTGCGGCAGCTATCAGCATCGTACATTTCCTGCTGCTGACGGTACACTTCGCTGCTGACAAGCAGCTTGCGATACAGATGGCTGCCAAGCTCAAGAAGCACTGCGCCAGAATGGATCAGGGTGTCTATTGCAGCTAAGTTGCGCCTGATCTCATTGAGTTGGAACCTCTTGGCTTCGCGAATCTCAGGCTTCCTGGGCCTTTTCTTCTTGATGATCGCGAGGAATAGATTCCTTGCCTTATCACGATTGCAGCGGGGCTTCCGATTTACTTTGTCGGACACCTGCTTGAAAAGGACATCAATGACCAGTTCCGTGGTTTCACGGGCTTCGTTGAGTAACCTTAGATCCACCGGATAGGGAATATCATCAGGAACACAGGTGGCATCAAGCATCAGCGTGCCCCAGTTTTTGCTGGGGTCATGCGAAAAGGGGGGCTCACCCAGCTCTGACTCGATGGCCGCGAGTTCCTTGTTTTCGCCCTCAGTGCATTCTTCTTCTGGAAGCGACGATAGAAGCTGTTTGACCAACGCGATACCACTCGCCTTTGTCATGTCATTGCAGATCTTGATTAGATCAGGGCCAATCCGTTTCCGGAAGTGCACCATCATCGAGGCGTCGAACGGGTGCGTGAACTGATAGCCACTCAGACCGATGAAGAATTGCAGATAGGGTGATTCCGTAATCAGCTCAACAGTCTCCCGATCCGTTACGCCAAGCCGCTGCTGGATATACAACGCACCAAAGGCCATCCGGAATGGCTTGGCCGGTGCACCAGTAGTGGCGCTGAATAATGGTGCGTAGCGGCTTTCCAGAGGATCCCAAGGGATGATGCTGGCCAGCGCAACTCAGCGATTGTTCGGATCCAGCTTGCCGCCAAAGGGGGCATGAAACTCCTCAATGGATAGCTGGCCGTTGTGCTGAAAGACGTACATTTACAGGTCAGCGAATTCTTCTAGCCCACAAATGGCTGATGTGCGCGCATTCTAGCGTGAGACTCTGACTGGAACCAGCTGCGCTGCAGTTGATCTGGGTTCCTCAGCAAGCCCTACGTAGGTGGGTCGCGTCAATTACGTAGGCGGGTTACCCCAGGGCCGACTGAAAGTCTTGTTAATCCCTTTCCAGCGTCTGGATCCCGCTCCAGCCGAGCATCCTGTTGATGTCGTGGGCCACGGCCATCAATCCAGCTCTGATGGAGCGGAAGCCATTGGTCCGC
>NZ_JAGQCD010000029.1 GCF_024345975.1 Cyanobium sp. Cruz-8D1
CCTTGACCTTGGGATGTTTGTGCGTTGCATAGTTATCGACAATCAAATGCAGGTCAAGCTCAGTAGGCACTGATTTCTCAATCTCTCGAAGAAAGGCGAGGAATTCTTGATGCCGATGGCGAGGCTTACACTGAGTGATTACCTCGCCAGTTGCCACATCAAGAGCAGCAAATAAGGTGGTCGTACCGTGTCGAATATAGTCGTGCGTGACTCCCTCCACGTATCCCAGGCCCATCGGCAGCACTGGCTGAGTGCGATCAAGAGCCTGCACCTGGGTTTTCTCGTCCACGCACAGCACCACAGCTTTGTCGGGGGGATTCAGGTAGAGGCCGACGATATCCCTGACCTTCTCGACAAAGAAAGGATCAGTCGAGATCTTGAAGTTCTTCTGCCGATGGGGCTGGAGGGCAAATATCTTCAGCCAGCGGTGGACTGTGCTCTTTGAGATTCCTGTCTCAGCTGCAAGCGAGCGTGCACTCCAGTGAGTACTGCCATCGCTGGGTTTTGTTTGCAGTGCACGATTGATGACTTCGGCTACCTTGTCGTCCTCATAGGTACGAGGGCGGCCGGGACGAAGTTCATCGTGAAGGCCTTCGATGCCGAACTCTCGATAGCGCTTTCTCCACTTCCCGACCGTCATCCCCGTCAGACCCATCCGCTTGGCGATGGCGGTGTTGGATTCACCGGCGCCACATGCAAGCACGATCTGTGCTCGCTGCACGATTGAGCGTGAATTAGCGATATTCTGCAGCTGACGAAGCTCTTCCTCGGAAAGCTTCAAGGGCGGCATCGGTCTTCCGATAGGCATTGAGTCGCACAGCTCGATTATGCCTCATATTATAGCAACTAATTGCGGGACGGCGCACTAGGAGCCTGTTGCACATAGCCAGATCTGAAGCCAATCCTTGGACTGGGTCCCCCTTGAGCGACGTGGCGTCTCAGATTGTTCTCGCCAAGCTCCATCCTCGTTTTGGCGACGCTTCGGATAATCCTTTGCCCCACAAGCAATCTGAACATCCTGGAACGACGACGGCGGACAGCTGGCTATCTCAGGCCAATACCGCTTTGCACTGTCGTATCTGCGGAATTGCCGAACAATCTGGTCTTTTGATCTACGTGCAACAGGCTCCTAGTGTGCCGTCCCGGAGATTTGCGCACATAGCCTGCTGAGCTTTTCCAGGATCGAGTCAGCCGTTGCCGTCCACGCGAACGGTGCCATGTTCTTGTTGTAGTTCGCCACGAAGTGCTCGATCTTGGCAATCAATTCCTTGACGCTTGAGAAGCTGCCCCTCCTGATCGCCCGCTGCGTGATCAGGGCGAACCAGCGCTCTACTTGGTTGAGCCAGGATGAATAAGTGGGTGTGTAGTGGATATGAAACAGGGGGCGCTGGGATTGGCCACGGCACCCATCAGCGGCAGGAAGCTGGACTTTGCGCTTGACGCCATCGCTCAGGACTTCCAGCGTTCGCCGGGCCAGATCGAGAAGCTCTATGCCCCCCTGCGTCAACAGGTGCTGGAGGCAGGGGACGAGGTCAGCCTCGTGGAGACCCTGGAGGCCCATGCCAGCGCCACCGCGGTGGATGTGCTGGAGCTGGTGCCCCCGGCGCTTGCCGCAGGGTTCCAGGTTGTGCGCTCGACCATGGAGTACGACCCGGAGATCCTGCTGGCCGTGCTGCTCGCCGGTATGAGCGGGGCCCTGCCGCTGGACTCTGAGATCGAGCTCAATGCCATGGAGCAGTTTCAACAACCCCTCTCCCTCTGGCTGGCGCTGCTGATGCCCAGCGGGGAGATCAAGAGCCCCCTGATCAAGCGCCTGATCAGTGCTCCCTGGCAGCGGACGGTGCAGCCGATGCTGGAGGAGGGGTACAGAAGGAAGCTGGCGGAGTGGCAGTTTCAGCAGGCGGATGCCAAGAGCAATCAGGTGCCGTTCACCGACAAGGAGCCGTGGCGTGAGCTATATGGCCACGGTCCAGGGCAACGGCAACCTGCTGGTGGGCAAGGCCTATACGGCCATGCTGGATCTCAGGCCCGGCGATGAGTTTGAAATCAAGCTCGGCCGCAAGCAGATCCGCCTGGTGCCAGCAGGCGGCAGCGACGAGGAGGAGTGAGTGGCAACCTGCGCTGGTGGTTCTCGCGCCGAGTGTCGTTGAGGCAATTAGACCAGTGATAGTGGATTCCGCCAGGATCCGCTCCTCATGCCTGAGCCTTATGGGAGGCCTCGGTTGACTGAGGGCTCCAGTCGTAGTCGAATGGCGTGCTGCGTGTCGATGTGGCTTCAGTACCAATGGATAGCGCTTTCATAGCGGCGATCGCTGGCCGTCTGCTCCAGTCCTGTTGCGGGTGATGGGCATCGCGTTTCACCAAATGTCCCAACAGTGATCCCTGGGTAATCACCGGTGTCTCGGCTTGTTGCTGGTGCTCCAAAAGGACTCTCTCCAGCGGGTGGGAATGGAGCTGGCCGCCAGCGCGTTGCGACCCCTAGACCTAGCCGACAAGTCGATGGTGATCAGCCCGCTGTAGATGAGTGGGCCAGCCACCTACTAGGACCAGCGCTGAGCCTCATGCGCAATCGGCTGTGGATCAGGGTTTCTAGGATGTGGAGATGGGGACACCAGTGGATCTCCGGATGATCCTTAGGACTGGCTGATCGTGAAGGAATGCTCGCAGTGCCAAGGCGCTTCGAGCTTGTTGGGATTGACGACCCAGCATGACGCGATGCGATTGACAGGGCCGGTACCGCCGGCCTGCACGATCCTCACTTGGCAGGTGTGCGTCTGGTTGCCGGCGGGCACAATGAATTCGTTCTTATTGCCTGAGGTGGTGTATGGGCAACTGCCTGCCACGGCCTGGAAGTCTGTGGCGTTGGATAGTGTCCACCACACTCTCTCGCCGCCCGTGCGCGCCGGAGTCGACAATTTAAAATTGATGCTGACTACGCTACCCACGTTTCGTGGCGAGGAGAAAGTAATGCCGGTGACTGATGGTGGACCCTTGAACTGGCCGGTGACGGTACCCCAGGCGGGTGGACATCCAAATGTTGTAACAGCCTCGTCGCATAGCACGAATTTCAGCGTGGGAGCACTCTGCAGAGTGGGGTAAGTGGCGCGAAAGCGCACCTCGGTAGGGGTGTTGGAAAGCCGGGTGATCGTCGGTCGGGGTGGCCACGTGTCGTTGTGGACCTGCAGTCGCGCGTTGCCCATATTGTTTCCGGTGACAGTGAACTCGGCTTGCGTAAAGAAGTCGGAAGGCGCTTGGAAACTGCTGCCTGTGATCTGGCCGGGGTTGATGACATTGACGCGCATTGGCCAGGTTGCGATCACGCTGCCGCCAACACGTTGCTGGATCGTTACCGTTTTCTCCCCTCGGGTACCCGTGGCCGTGGCCCTGATCTTCACTTCGACCTTGTTCGGCGAAGCCTTCCAGCCGGTGAGGCTGCTTACGATACTGCCGCTGTCGTCGATTACATGCGTAGCCGCCGCGATGCCGGCCCCTTGCACGCGCACCAGCAGCGTTTGGCCCTTGGCAACGAAACAGCGCGTGCCCTCGCAGTGCGTCCGAGTGCCGCCGGCGCTGCGGTTCTCGGTGCCGGTGACGTTGAGCACCGTTTGGGCCTGAACTGCGGCAGGTATGACCATGGCCAGAAGCCAGGTGCCGCAGATGGCGAACGGGCGGACGTGACGGACGATGGCGTGCATGAGGTGATCCAGGTATGGGACTGTCTTGATTCAGGCAGTGGGTGATGGCTCTCGTGACATCCGCCAGTTTGAGTGGCATGAAAGAGAGTGGATTGCTAGGTCACTCTTTTCACGCTCATATGCAATAGCAAACGGTAATACCGACTCTAGATACTGCACTCGATTGCGCGATGTTCTTCAAAGAACTTTGCGAACAGCAATAACACTAAGATCTCCCCAGTCAAGAACCGGTTCATGGTTCTGCTGTTGAATGACTGCTGGGCCATGCTCTCCTAGGTCCAGTGTGTGAGTTGCAGTTTGTACCTACTCACAATTGCCCAGTCACCACTCCATCGCCGAATGGGGACTGAAATCCGGCCTACTGAGCTTTTGGTGCCTTCCACCTGGGTGTGAATGATCACCACGGTGTCCTCAAACGACCAGCTGGGCAGGGCAAGCAGCTTGCCGGGGCGATCTACAGATGCCAGCGGTAGTCCTCAGCGAGGGCCTGGTGGGTCCGGGCGAGGTCAGCCATGGGACAGGGGAACACGACTAAGCCCGGTGACGAGGCCGCCGGGCTCAGAAGGATTCTGATTGGTGGGGCGGAGTGGCTGACGCTGGCGCCTGGGGCCAGGGTTCCAGTGGGTCTCCCGTTGGGTCCGGGCCGCTGGCTGGAGCACAAGCGGAATTGGTGGCCTACCTGCGCAAGGGCAAGCCCTGGTGAGGGGGCCGGTGCTGACCGGCCCCTGATGGCCTCAGGCCGCAGCCAGTGGCTCTGTTGCCATCGCGGCCTGGACCCGCTCGATCTCTGCCTCAACGGCGGCCTCCAACGCTGCATCGATTTCTTGGATGCGGGCCAGGAACTGCTCCATCGCGGGGATCAGCTCTTCCTCCAGCAGGGTGATCTCCTCTTCTCCGTAGGGGTGATCGATCCAGAGGCGGCGGATCGGCTTGCCCCGGTGGCTGCACAGCAGCCGGGTAAGCGCCAGGTGGCAGGAGTGGACGAGGGCGACGGGATCCTCGCGGGAGAGGGAATCGAGCCAGAGGGACATGGTGCCTGGCGCCGGTGCGCAGCGATGGGACGCCAGCAGCACCGCCGGATCAGGCAAGGGGCGCGGAAGCGCCTTGCGCAGCCCTTGCCCCGGCGGATGATGCGCGATCCCACCGCCAGCCCCCAAGGGGCAAGCCCCAAAGGGGCAGGCCACACGGGCCTGAGCTCCCCGAACTGCTCCCCGAATTTGGCCTGGTGCTCCCTGAATTTGAGCGCACTGCTCCCCGAGTTTGACCCCGACCCGGGTCTTTGGGGCCGGCCGGAGCCGACCCCGTTGGCCTCGGCCCCACTGGGCCTCAGGCCAGCTCGGCCTTGAGGGCGGCCAGGCCCCTCTGCCGGTGCCGCTGCACCGACATGGGGCTCATGCCCAGCTCCTGCCCGATCCGGCGGATGCTCTGGCCCTCCAGCACCGAGAGCCGGATGATCGCCGCCTGGCCAGCCGGGAGCCGATCCAGCAGGGCTTCCACGCTGGCGCCTTCCGGCGGCTGCTCCTGCTCGGGCGCTTCCAGCTGATCGATCCAGATGGCGCCGCTGGGCAGGGGGGCATGCAGGCTTTGGTGGCTCCAGGGGTGGCCGCCTTTCTCGTGCTGGCGCCGCGGGACGCGGACCAGGCGGCCGACATCACGCAGGTGATGGAGCAGGGCACCCTTGATGCAGCGCTTGAGATAGCCGGGGGCAGAGGCTGGATCGGTGACTTGGCGGCAGGAGAGCCAGAGCTGCATTTGGGCCACCTGCCGGGCATCATCGAGCTCGAGCACGCGGCTGCCGGCCGCCAGGCTGCGGGCAATGGAATCAGCGAGGGGCAGGAACTGCTGGAAGAGGGCATCGGCCTGGGATGGGGTGCGGGCCATGGCCTGATCGCGTAGGACGCGCGACCCCAGGCCTCGACGCAGGAAGAGGCCAAGCAGCAGGCCAGCCGCCACCCGATCGGGCCAACGCCCTTCGTTCCTGGCAACAGGGAGCAGGCGCATCGCCTGCCCTTCCTGCCGCCCCGCTGATGGCTCCTGCTCCTGCGAGCAACACTGCGCCGATCCTTGCCCTGGTCGGTGCCGAGATCCTGGCCTTGGGCGCCTTCGTTGCCGTCTGCGAGGTCCGCACGTCTGATGTTCAGCTGTGCGAGCACCGCTGGGCGCTGGCCTTGCCCGCCATAGCCCTGGCCGGCCAGTCGGCAGCGACGTACTTCATGGACAGCCGTGCTGGCAGCCCTGGCCATGGCGGGGTGACAGGGCCGCCACTGCCACTGCCGCCGCCATCGCCGCTGCCATCGGCGCCGCCGCGGCGGAACCGCCGCGGGCAGTTCACCCGGCCACACCCGCAGGGAGCTGATGCGCTGGTGGAGTGATCTTGTGGCCTGCCGCAATTCAGGCTGCTGTTGGCTTTCGCCAGGGTCCTTGTCAGCGGCCGTTTTGGTTCAACGCCGCCCCACCCAGCAAGGCGATCAACAGTTTCAAGGTGGCGTCAAATCGTGCGGTCACCTGATCGAGCACGCCTGGGCAGACCTCGACAAGCTGTTGGCGCCTGGTGTAGGCCACATTGCCGCAGATGACTGTCGCCACGGCGTAGATGGAGAGCTGGGTGATGATCACGACCGCCAGCAATTTGAAAATAAACCGCTCACGATCGAAGGGTGGTTTTGGATGACCGCCACGACCCCATTTCCGACCTCCGCTTGGGTCGTTGTCTGCCATGGCTCATGAGAACAGCCAGGCCCAGCCCGATGACGGGCCTTCCGGCAGCCAGCGAGGGTTGGTGTTCTTGAACGAGTAGTGCAGACCTCTGCCGGACCCGCCGCCTTGCTTGAGCCAGGTGCCGCGGGTCAGATCGAGATCGCCGTAGGGGTCATGCACCAGCCAGCCGCTTTGGTCGTAGCCCCGCACCGCGACGTAATGTCCGCCGCCGCTGGGTGCTGAGACCGGCCCCCTGTGCAGGATGCCGATCGCCAGGCCATAGCCCTTGTCGATCTCGGCCTTGGCCCGCGAGGCGGTGCAGTTGGTAATGAAACGCCCCGGTGCTTGCAGCGCCGCCAGTGCCTTGATCTGAGCCGCCTGGCTGGTGGTATCGCCATAACGCTCCACCACCCGCAGGTAGTCGAGATCGTCGTCGATGCCGGGAACCTTCAAGAAGGCGAGGTTCATGGCGATGCTGGAGCTCTGGCAATGGCGCCAGCCCTGGGGACCGTTGTTGAGCTGATCAAAGAACGGCATGGCCAGCGGATTGCCCCGCGCCGGTGGCGGCGGCGCTGCTGGCTTCTCGCTGAACTTGCGTGCCCAGGCGGCCTGCTCATCGAGGATGTCGCCGCTGCCTTCCAGTTCGGCGATCGAGCGATAGAGCCCCCAGATGCCAGACACCTGCTGAGGTTCACCCTTGAAGGCCTCCCAACGGTCCTGGAACCGCTCCGGGGTCATCGGCGTGGCCATGGCACGGGCTGCTGACGTGCCCTCTGTTGCCACCGGCATCAGAAAGCCCGGCCGCAGCCGGGCTGGAGCTGCGCTCAATAGGGCAGCAGGGCCAGCAGCTCTGGATCGAGAGCCGGCTCCGGCAGCGCCGCTTGGCGCTCAAAGAGGATTTGCTCGGCCAGCTCTGCGAGCCGTGGCAGCGGCACCCAGGCCGAGTGGCAGATGGTGCTGATGCGATCGAAGGATTCGGAGCTGTGGCGCTCCAGGGCAGCGCGCCGGAACTTGGAAGCCATGGGGAGCTGGAGAAGGACCCCAAAGCCGGGCGGGGTGGGGTCAAGGGGCGGCGAAGCCGCCTTGCGTCAGCCCTTGAGGCCACCCCGCACCATGACGGGGCCTGACCAGCCGCCAACCCTTTCGGTCGCTGGCAATAGGTGGGTGACGTTGCTGGGTACACCCGGAGCAAGCATGGGCCTCTCCCTGATCGAGGCTGCCAAACACGAGACGCGGGTGGAGCGCCTGGCCGTGATCAAGACCTTCACCGAGGGTCAACTGATCAGCCGCCTCCCCTTCCGCAACCTGCTTGGTGGTGCTCTCAAATTCGCCGTCGAGAAGAAAATGCCCCGCGTCGGCTTCCGCGCCGTCAACGAGGGCTACCGGCGGGATTACGGCGCCGTGGAGAACGACACCGAGTTCGTGCACCTGTTCGGTGGCGATCTCGATGTAGACCGCTCGATCGTGGACCTCAATGGCCCCGAGGCCAGGGCTTCCCAGACCGAGCAGAAGGTGCGCTCGATGCGCCTCACCCTTGAGGCAGCTGTGATCAATGGCGATGCCGCCTTTGACCCGCGCGCCTTCAACGGCCTCAGCAAGCGGCTCACCCCCGGCGGCCTCCAGACCGTCGACAACACTTCCGGCAGCGTCAAGCTCACCCGGCTGGAGGCCCTGGTGGACTCCGTCAATGCCTACGGCAGCGAGAAGGTGCTGCTCACCAGCAAGGCGGGTCGGCGCCAGATCAGCGCCGCCTGCCGCGCCGCTGGTGGTGATCTCTATCAGGTGATCGACGGCCGCCACTGGTTTGAGGACACCGAGATCCTCTGCCTGGAGGAGGACGCCAACGGCAACGAGGTGCTCGGTTTCGGGGAAGCGGGCGGCACCACTTCGATCTACTGCTGCGCCTTTGGCGACGAGCAGATGACCGGCCTGCAGGGTCCGTTTGAGGGCCGTTACGGCATCTCGGTGCGGGACTTCGGGGAAGTGCAGGACGCCCCGGTGTTCCGCACCCGCGTCGATTGGTACGTGGGCTTTGCAGTCTGCGATCAGAAGGCGATCGGGCGGCTGTACAACATCGGCCCCGCTCTGACCTGAGGCCCAGAAGGCCACACCGCTCGATCTGATTCCCCTGAGGACATGACCATGACCGCTTCCGGCAACAAGCTCATCGATGCCGCCACCACGCTGGTGGGCTGGATCAACCACAGCGCCACCGACCCGTTCGAGCGCACCCGGGCGAGTGCTGAGATCGTGCGCCTGAGCGTTCCGCTCGACACCACCGACAACTTCACCCTGCTGTTCTCCCACCCCGGTGCCGCCGCAGCGGTGACGGCGGTGCTGGAGGTGGCGCCCTTGCTCAAGGACGGCACCACCGGCACCTGGCTGACGGCCACCACCGTGGCGATCCCCGCCGCTGGCGGTCAGATCGAGGCGACGATCAGCGGCGGCTCGCTGGTGCCTGCTGCAGGTGATCTGGCCAACGTGGTCGATCCCTGCTTCTTCTTTGCGCGGGCAACCCTGACGCCATCGACGCCAGCGGGTGCCCACCTCAGCCTCATCCACGCCTGAGCCGATGAGCGACCCCATGGAGAGCTCGCTGGAACGGCCGAGCGAGCCCGGTACCCCCGGGCTGCCGCCCCAACCCCTGGGCGAGGGACTGGATCCGACGGCGCCGGGCGCACCGGAGGGAATGGTGCGCCTCATCCTTGGCGCCGAGACGACGTTCTGTTTCCCCTGTCACATCGATGGCTGGCAGGCCCTGGGCTGGCAGGTCCACCAGCCCGGCCTCTCGCCAGCGGAAAATCCGCCCCTGCTGCCTCCGCCTGCTCCTGGTACGGCGGTGATCGAACAAATCCACGACGGCCCCCACACGATCGGCTCGGCGGCGCCCGGCCAGCGGGTGGTGATTTTCGGCACGGACTTCGAGCGCGGCAGCACCGTGCTGGTGAAGGCTCCGCTGGCGGTGGTGATCAACGGGCTGGAGGTGAACAGCGCCACGATGATCAGCTTCCAGCTGGAAACCGAGGCCGTTCCGGAGCCCTGTGACTGCTCGATCGCCGCAACCAACAGCAGTGGCACCGGCCCCTGGTTCACCTTTCCGCTTGGCCCTGAACCGGAGCGGACTGCCGATGCGGACGACCAGCCTCTGGTGATGCCTGGCGAGCCAGAGCCTGCAGCGGATCGGCCTGATTACGCCGCGATGACCAAGGCGCAGATCATCGCCGAGGTGGAACGCCGCTACGGCGTGGCGCTGGATCCGGGCATGACCAAGGTGGAGCTGGTGGCCGAGGCCGAGCGGCTGGCCTCCGGTGGCCTGACTGCCGTGGCGGAACCTGGCTCCCAGGACGAGCTCCCGGCCCTGCCGCTGGATCTGCTGCGCTGATCCCGCCGCACCCCCATGCCGTACCCACTCCCCACGGGCTTTGATGACACCAATGGGCGGGTGCGGATCCTGCCGCCGGTGGGCTGCCCGGGCAACGAGGAATGGGTGCTGGTCCATGAAGCACCGCGCTGGCTGGAGCTGAGCTTCCGGCTGGGACCGGTGCCGGCCCTGCCGCTGGAGCTGTTCTGGATGCCGGCGCCGAGCCGCTGGAATGATCCGCTCGGTGCAGCGCCGATCGAGCTGGCGGTGAACCCGCTGGGGCTGCCGGCCCAGGACTTCCAGGTGGACTGGGGTGATGGCAGCACTGAAACCGTGCCGTGGACGCCGTACCGGCCGGATGTGCCCAGGGTGCGGCACGTCTACGGGCAGCGGCTGGACCTGACGGTGACGGTGACGATGGGGGTGAACATCGCCACGTTGCCGGTGGCGCTGCTGGGCTGCCCCCTGCCGCCCCACATGATCCCGACCTCCCCGGCTGGCGGTGCCGGCGGTGTGGCCGGAAGCCTCGCCGGAGTGGAGCCGCTGGTGCCGGGCGACGGCCTCGATGGGCTCGCCTACAACGGCAGCCGCGCCGAGCTGTGGCGGCTGCGGCTGCATCCCCAGGGCGGCCTGGCGCTGCTGCCCTCGCCGGTGGATGGCAAGCCTTCGCTGGTGGTGATGAACGGCTCCGGCGCCGCCAGCCGCGGCACCCGCTGGTATGCGGGGGACGGGCCACCGCCTAGCGAGGGCCTGAACCCGCCGCCAGCGCCGGGGGATCTGTATCTGGATCGCCTCAGCGGCAGCATCTATGAGCTGGAGGCCTGATGGGCTGGACCCCCACCGGCGAAACACTCCTGGGACCTCCTGGCCCGTCAGCCTTGCTGCCTCAGACGCTGCGGCTGTCGTCTCCCAGCGGCAGCCTCAAAGTGCCGATCCTCCGGGCCGCCAACAACCTGATCTTGAGCCGCGTCGACGTGCTGTTGGCAGGGACCAGCCCTGCGATCCTCTGCTCACTGCGCATTGGCCCTGATCTCAGTGCCTCCGGCACCGAGGTGCTGAGTGGAGGCATCGCCGCCAGCAACACCACCACCGGCCAGACCGTGACGAGCTTCGATGTGGACACGCTGCCGGCCGAGTCCTGGCTCTGGCTCGAGACCAGTGCGGCCAGCGGCAGCATCGATGCGCTCTTCCTGGCGGTCTACCTCGAGCCGGGCGCGGCCTGAGGCGTGGCAATAGAAGGCAGGACTCCTTTGCGCCCGCCTGATGACCTGGCAGAACACCGGTTCCCTCCGCGGCCCAGCTGGCCCCGCTGGCCCCCCTGGCCAGACCGGTGCGGCCGGCGGCGCCGGGCCCGCAGGCCCGCCAGGACCCGCCGGGATGGGCATCGACTTCAAGGGCAGCGTTCCAACCTTTGCCGCCCTGCCCAGCACAGGGCTGGCGGAAGGCCACGCCTACATCGTCGCCGATGAGGACGACAAGCTCGTCGTCTGGGACGCGGACACCAACAGCTGGGTGGATGGCGGCTCGATCCAAGGCCCGCCCGGTCCAGCTGGAGCACCCGGCGATCCCGGACCCCGCGGCAGCGGCTGGTTCGTCGGCAGCGGCGCGCCCGGCGCCATCCCCGGCGCCCTGGTGGGTGATCTCTATCTCGATCTGATCAGTGGTGAGGTGCACCAGCTGCAGCCACCTCCAGCCGGCTTCTCCATCGGCGACCTGCCGGCGATCGGCGCTGCCTTCCAGGGCGGCTTCTATGGCGGGCTGATCTCGCAGGCCGCCAACGGCATCGCCAGCCATGCGCTGATCATTGCTCCCAAGAGCGCTGGCGAGAACAACCTTGCCTGCAAGACGGCCAACACCGCCAGCGCCGGGACGGGGAGCAGCTTCGACGGGTTCGCCAACAGCGAGGCGGCCAAGGACGCCGCCCACCCGGCCAACCAGTGGGCCCGGGCACTGACGATCGGCGGCTACGACGACTGGTACATCCCGGCCCTGCTCGAGCTGGAGATCCTCTACCGCCGCTTCAAGCCCGACAACAGTGAGGGCAGCACGCCGGGTTTCGGGGCAAACGCCTACGCCGTTCCACCCACCAGCGCCGACTACTCAGGCGTGATTCCTCCCCAGACCAGCGTCACCGCCTTCCAGGCCGGAGGAGCGCAGGAGTTCTTTGCCGGCGGCATTGGCACCTCCACCCAGGACTCAGCCACTACCCACCAGGTGCAGGACTGGTATTACGGCAACTGGGATCCGCTCAGCAAGACCACCGCTCAGACGGTCCGGGCGATTCGAAAGATCGCCGTGGTGCCCTGAGCCATGCCCTGGGTCGCCAGACAGGAAGGTCCACGCCGAATCAGCCAGGGCCTGCTGCTGCCAATCGCCGCCGGCCCCCAGGTCACCTATCTCAGCTTCGATCGACTCGGCAGTGCCGGGCTGCTGCTGATCGTCAGCTGCGACATCCCGGCCTGGCTCAGCCTCTACGTCTCGGACGCCGCCACCCTCGCTGACGCCCATCGGCCCCAGAGCGTCGATCCGGATCCGGCAGCTGGCGTGGTGCTCGATGCGGTCTTCACAGAAGACAGCGCGGTGCTGCGCCTACCGCCGGGGGTGAGCTGGGCGAACCAGGACGATCCACACGTCCCTGTGCTGCATGGGCTGCTGCGCACCGACCAGCTCCAACCCATCGAGGCGATGGTGTCGATCAGCAGCCTGCTGCTGGCGCTCTGATGGCGGCGATCCTCTCCGACCTTTCCCGCCGCGGCGACCAGGGCTTCCCGATTCCGGATCTGTTCAGCGACGTGCAGGCCCTGCTCGCCAGCTGGCTGGTGGCGGCCAACGCCCAGAACCCCAGCCAGCTGCTCGAGGTGCTCACCGGCCCGGCGGGCGATGCTCAGCACCTGGGTTGGACCATCCGCGCCACCCTCGCCGCCACCAGTGGCGGCCAACCGGTGCAGCTGATCAGCCAGTGGGTCGCGACCCTGGCCGCCACCACCGTCACCTCGGCGGTGGGCCTGGCCGCCGGCCACAACCCGGCTGGTGGCCTTGGCGCCCACGGCCTGCTCAGCGGCGGCCAGCTCCACAGCCCTGCAGCGAGCCTCAATCCAGCTGAGCCCTTTCCTGCGCTGGCCTGGGTTGTGCGCAGCCTGGCTCCGGGCCAGGAGTACTTCGGCTTCTGCCTCTCGCTGCAGATGTTCTCCACCCGCCAGGCGGTGGTGCTGCTCATCGCCAAGGACGTCACTTCCGGCCTCTGGCACCTGCACAACACCACCATGAGCGGGGTGCAGGGCATGGTCGCCTGGAACCTTTCTGCCGCCAGGGAGATCTTTGCGACGGCCCTGTGGAGCGAGTTCTTCAACGGGCCGCCATTCGCCCTGCGCCACCCCGCAGCCTGGATGCTGGCGACCCCTCCGATCCTCCATGTCCTCCCCTTGCCGCCGGTGCGCCGCTGGGCTCCGGTGGTGTTACCGGCGGACTTCGGCACTTACACCCGCACCTTTGCGACCGGCGGCTACTTCAAAGGGGCCGACGGCAGCGAGTGGCTGCTGTTCGGACCCAGCCGAATGGCGGTTCGCCTCATCGACGCCCCATGACCCTGACGGCCTGCGCTCGCACCTGGGGGCCTGACACCTACAACTGGGCCAGCAGCGCCGCCACCGATGTCGGCATGCGGCTGCATGAGGCCTTCTCCGCGTTCGCCGCCGCAGTCAACGCCACGCCGGCCAACGCCGATCTGCAGCTCAGCGTGCTGCGCAACCACGCCAGTGCCACCGGCGCCACCAGCTACGGCTTTGCCTGGCGGCTCGGGCACCCGATCTCTCCCCTGGTGCTGAGCTTCCACAACGTCTCTTTGGCCCAGGGCTTCAGCTCCAGCACCGCCAGCGCCCTGCTGCGCCTGGGCTTGGCCAGCGCCTGGATCGATGACACCAGCAACGGCGGCTACGGCAGCTTCTCCGCGACCCTGCTGAGCGCCAACCGGGGCCTCTCCCACTACGGACCCAGCGGGACCCCAGCCGTGGCGGGGCTGGAGGGGACCCTGATCGTTGTCTTCGATGCCACCCCAGGGGCGGAGTTCTTCCTGGCCACCCTGCTGCGGCCGGGCGATGACAACTACAGCCTCAACCTCTCGATCCTGCTGTTCCGCAGCCCGGCGGTCAGCGGCTGGAGCCTCTGGTTCCACCGTGCCCGCGCCTACATCGGCATGTTCAGCTCCAACGATCGCTGGAGCTGGCGCGGCCAGTCCCCGGAGGTCGTCAGCTTCGTTTCAGGCGCCTCCGGCACCCAGCAGATCAACGCCCCCATCGCCTGGCAGGTCATCCCGCTGGCCACCGGTCCGGTGCAGTTCAACAGTGTCCAGCCCCGTCTTCTCCTGCCGCCCCTGCTCTGGACTGGCGACAACCAGCACACCGACCCCCGTCGCCTGGGTCGTTTCAGTGACCCCGCCGGTGGCGGCACCTTCTACCAGCTCGGCGCCGCTGGTGGCTCCGTCGATGACCTCTGGCTCCGTCTCCCCTCCAGCCCTCCGCCGTCTGTGTTGAGTGGCTGGGCTGCCATCGGTTCACTCAGCTGGCGCACCCTGAGCGATCGCTTCTCGGTGGTGGCCCAGCCGCCACTGTCCCCCTCCCTGGTCGGGCCAGCCAGCGTGCCGGATCTGATCGCGGACTGGAGTCCCAACGCCGCCGGCCTGGCCGGCGTGCAGCAGCACCCGCTCTATGCCCAGCAGCTGGCTGCTGCTGGTGGCTTGGGCGGCGGCGGATCGGGCAGGCCCGCCACCGGCGTGCTCTGGCCGCGGCGGGTGTAAGGCGTGCGGCCGGGCGCAATGGCACAGCCGCCGGACGCCGCTGCCCTCAAGGCTCACCCGCCGCCAGCGCCGTTCCTCTTCTGCCCGTCGCCCCTGCGGCCCGCCGCCGCACGGGCACCCGCTGCTTCTTGATCTCCCTGCTCCTGGGGTATGCCGCAAGGGCGGACTGGAGCCAGCGACGGTGCTCCTGCTGCAGCTCCAGCGGTGCTTCGATCCGCACCCCACCGCCGAGGGCATAGAGCCAGCGGCGCAGGTCCTGATCCCGCTCCAGGGTCCAGAGCGGCAAGTCGATCTCCACCGGATAGGGGTGGCTGGAGCGGCTGCACGGCAGCAGAGCCTCCAGCTCAACCAACGCACTGATCACCCCATCACCCGGCAGGGGGCGCGAGAGGCGCACCGCCGCCGCCGGGAAGCGCCGCACCTCCTCACGCAGCAAGGCAAAGGCGGTGGCATCACAGCTCAGGCGCAAGGTGCCCATCGCCTTGGCGCGTTGCTTCGAGGGGCCAAGGCAGACGGACTGCTGCGGCTGGAGACCATCGCCGAACTCAAGGCTGCCGCAGCAGTGCTGCAAGGTTTCGCCGCGCAGCAGCGCCGCCGCATGGGATGGCTGGCTGCGAACGCTGCCGGTTTCAATCCGCCGCAGGCCCAGCTGGTCGATCCGGCGGCAGGCCAGCAACCCCTCCGCCTGGCCGATGTGGTCGTGCTCAAACAGCAGGAACCAGGCGCTGGTGTGGAAGATCAACTGCAACGGCCACACCCGGATCTCCTCCAGCCCGGCATGGGAGGTGGCTATCGCGGTGAGCACCACCCGCTGGTGCTGCTGAATGGCTGAACGCAGCTGCTCGGCTTGCTCGGTGTTGAGCAGGGTGCCGCCCCTGCTTTGATCCCCGGCCAGCAGGGAGCGATTGAAAAACGTCCGCACCGGCGGGACGCTCTCGATGGAGATGCCGCTGCGTTGCAACCGCTTGCCCAGCTCCCGGGCGATCGCCTGCCCGCTTGGATCACCGAGCCGATCGGCATGGGCCTGCAGCAGCCCATGGATCTCCACCTGTAGCGGCACGGGCAGCAGCGAGGCCCCGAGGGCATAGCCGTGGCGGCCACTGCCTGCCGCATCACGAAAGCCATAGGGGGTGAGGATCGCGGTGATGCTCTGGTGCAACTGGCGGGGAGTCCAGCAGTGACGGCCGCCGCTGAGGGTCTTGAGCCGAGCGGCGAGGTGATGGTCGACCGCTACCCCCTCCTGCTGATCAAAGGGGTGATGAAGGATGTGGCGCAGCAGGGTGAGAGCACGGCAAAAGGTCTCGCGATCGCCGAGCGCAGACCAGCCGCCCGCGCTGAGCGGTTGCGTCGCCGGCCAGGGCGGCGGCTCCACTGCCCGCATCGGCGCGGGTTTCCCCTGCTCGGAGTTGACGCGCCAGGCGGTGGTGAACCCCTGCTGCCGCAACCAATTCAGGTCGGCGGCGATCGCTCCGACATCCGCATAGCAGGGCCCATGGGTCCGGGCGAGCAGGGCCGCGGCCCGCTCGGCCAGGCCCGCAGATTCCTCGGGGGAGGTCTGGACGTTGGTCGCGGTCAGTTCCGGCTGGCGGCTGAGCAGCTGGATCAGGTGCAGCAGCCGCTCGCACTCCAGCAGGCGGGAATAGCCATGGGGAATCAGCCGGGCGTCCCGGTTGCGGGCGGCGCTGATCCGCCGCTCCAAGGTCCCCAGTACCGCTTGCAGGGGCTGATGGTGATGGGGCTCGACGCAGACCACCGCCGCGAAACCTTCCGAGCGGCTGGGCGAGAAGGCGGCCTCAGACAGCAACGAAATGTGGTTGTCGATCACCTGCTCCGGGACGCGGTGATCACGGCGCCGGTTCCATTGCTGGCAGAGCTCCCGCGGTGTGCACAGCCACCAGCCGATCCACTCCACCGGGACCGGCAGCTCCAGCTTCTGGGTGATGGCCAGCCGCCAGGCCCGGCGCGAGAAGGTGGCCTCGACAATCACCGGCGCACCTGAGCAAACAGCCTCCTGGATGCGTTGGTGCATCACCGAGGCGATGTCATCCCAGGGGCCAAAGACACCGCGATCACCAAAGATTTCGGCGCGAATGCCGCGGCTGCTGATGTAACTGGGCGGGGGCTCCTCAGGCTTGCTCAACAGCGTGGCCAGGTGGCGGGCGAGGCTGGACTTACCGCTGGCCGGCGGGCCGATCAGCAGGTGGCAGCGCAGCGGACGTTCAGGCGCAGCCGAGCTGCTGCGGCGTTGCTCGGCCGTCGTCGATGAGTTGGCTGACGTCATGGGTGTTGGAACAAAGGACACGTCCCCAGCTCCATTGGGCAGCAGGTGGCGGTGCGATTCCTGCTGCAACCATCACGATTCGGTAGCGCTGCTTGCCGTGTTGGTGGCGGTCAGTACCAAAGGCCCGCTGCGGCTGTGGGGGAAGGAACATTCCGTTACCCGCCGACCAGCGTGAGATCCGCTGCCTGCTCCGATTCCACCTCCTCTGCGCTCTGCCACCGAGCTGCGTGTGGCCACTGACCCGTTCCATCAGCACCTGCTTGATGGACTCGCCTCCCTGCGCTCACCACCGCAGCAGTGGCGGAGCTTGAGCCAGTGGTGTGAGTTGCTCCGTGCTGGCGAGCTGGAGGCGGTGCTGCTGGCGAGCGTCTGCCCGGCTCCGGTGGAGGGGATGGCCTGGTTGCGCCTGGGCCACTGGGGGTTGCTCCTCGCCTGCCGGTTGAACGGCACCGAGTCAGCCGCAGCACCACCACCCCGAACCTTCCGGTTCCTGGCACCGCCCGTGGCGGCCGCACCGGCGCTCCATCACGCCTTGGAGGAGCAGCAGCTGGCGGCCATCACCCCGCTCGATGCTGTTGCGGCCAGCGATTGGTTGGCGGTGTTGCAGCGGGGGGATGGGCTGCTGCCGCTGCCGCCGTCCCTACTGCAGACCAGCCCTTGGCGGCAGGCGGACCTGACGGCGGTGTGGCCGTGGGAGCCGCTCGTGGAGCACCTCTGGCTGTTGGTGTCTCAAGAGCTCGCCCGCAGGGAAGCCGTGCTGGCTGTGGTCGCTCGGCTGCGGGAGCGGATTGAGGCTGCTGAACACTGGCCATCAGCCCCACGATCGTGCCCACCGTGATGCATAGCCCATGGATACAGGGCTTGCTGCCCATCAGGGCTGGATCCTGGCTGGTGGGGGAAAACGCCATGGGCCAGGCGTAGGAACAAGCGGCGGATCCGCAGCCTCAGGTCAGGGCCGCCAACCGGCTGCCGTTCTTGATCCAGCTGGGTACGGTGCCGATAGAGGCGAGCGACGGAATGCTGCGTGAGCTGGTGCTGGCCATCGGGCTCCCTGTGGCCCTGCTGCTGCTGGCGGTGCTGGCGCTGGAGCAATGGGGCGATCGAATGCCGCCCTTGCTGCAACGCCTCTCCCAGCGGCCTTCCAGGCTGTGGAACATCGGCATCGGGCTGATCATCGGCCTGTCGCTGCTGCGCTGGTTGCTGCGGCGCTGAATTGTTTAGGGAATGAACAGTTCCTCGTAGCCGCCGCTTTCGATGGCGGCGACTGCGGCTTGGAGCTCGCCTGTGACCTGGCGAATCCGCGGCCAGCTGGTTGTTGTCAGCACCAGGATCGCGATGCTGCGCCCTCTCAGGTTCTGCTGATATCGCAGGTTGGTATCGGTGGTGATCAGAAGCTCGTAGCCCTCCTGCTCCGCCAGGCGAATCAGTTCGCCATTGGTGACGGTCGACCAACCCAGTTCATAAGCAGTGACCACCACATGGGCGGTCAGTGATCGGCGGAGGGGAACGGGAGTCCCTTGGTCGAACAAGATCCGCACTCAGGCCAGTGCGGCAGCAGCGGTGCTCCGAGCGGCGTGCTCCAGGACCAGCCGGGACTGCTCGAGGCTTACACCTGGGAACAGTTCGACGAATTCAGCCAAGGAGACGCCGTCTTCCAGATTTTCAAACAGAGCCGCTACCGGAATCCGGGTGCCGCGGAACACCCAGGCGCCGCTCAGGCGCTGAAGATCGCGTTCCACAGCACTGCAGCCTGCCCAGCCCAGATCGGTTTGCGTGGTCATGGCCCTCAGGGCGGCCGGACCCGTCAATGGTAGGCAGCTCACACGACCTCAACTGAGGGATCTATTGATCTCAGGCAACGGTCTGGTGTTGAACCAAATACGCCTCGATCCAGTCATGGTGCTGCTTCTGGTTGATGCGATCCGCGATCGAGCTGGCTACCTCCGGCACTTGGAAGCGCTTGCGGAACGCCTTGGTGAAGCCTTCCAGCTGGGGCTGGGGAAGGCGGCGGATGGTGGTGTGAATCCGCCGGATCGTGGCGCCATCAAGGGGCAGCAGGGCCGCGACCTCGGGGGGTGTGTCGACACCTTCCTCCACTGCAGCAGCGGAGGGCAAGCCCGCAGGCTGGTGGTTGGAAGCGTGGCCGTTGCCAGCTGGTGAGCGCCGCAATGAGCCGTTCCCTGCGGCGGCATTGGGTGTGATCCCGTTGGGAGAGTGGGGCGACATGTCTCCCCGAGGGGAGCGCTCGGTGATGTCGCCCCGTGCGGGGACCCCCGTGGCGCTTGAGGTGACCTGCCGCTGCTGCTTGTCATAGAGCGCCAGCCCGAACGGGTTCCCGAAGGTCATCAGGGCCCGTTTCATGGCGTCGGTCTCGGCTTCCTTGAGGGCGGATTCATGCGCCTGGCCCAGGTCAACATCGATGCCGTGGCCGGCACCGCTGCCTTCCCGCACGATCCCGGCGACGATCACCCTCACCCGGGCGGTGTAGGTGACGCCCCAGCCGTCACGTTGCGGTGGATCGGAGGGCTTGCTCGGCTCACGGCCGATGCGGCGTTCCGCCTGGGAGACGCACTGCAACGCGACCGTCTCGCGCTGCCAGCCGTCGAACCCAAAGATCCGGTTGGCCTCGGCGATTGCCACCCAGCCCTCGATGTAGCTGACCTTGCCTCGGCCCTGATCGCGCTGCTTGACGTTGGCTCGACTCAGGGGTGCCGCCAGGGCAGCGACCTGCTCGGCCGTGAGGGCGGACGCCTGAGCGACAGAGCGGTCGATGGTGGTTGTCGTGGTCATGGCATTAAGGGGCAGGGTGGGGACAAGCGATGGGTGTCAGCTGGCGGGGCTGCCGCCGGGCGGGGCCTCGATCAGCACCCAGCAGGGCGGATCGCTGCAGAAGATGTGATCGGCAGAAGGGCGCCGCCCTGGGCGACGGCCGATCGGCACCACCCAGCTGGCCAGGCGTGTGGACCAAATGTGGCCGCTGGGCCGGGGGCTGGTGGGGGTGGTTTTGGCGGTGGTGCTGCCGTAGCTGGAGAGATCCATGGCTCCTGGTGGTTGGTGGAGGTGATGGCCTGGGTGGTGATGGTGCTGACGCGATGCCCTGGGCCCGCCCCTGTAGCGGACCCCTATCGAGGGGGGCTCTGCCCCCCCTCAGGTGATGCGCCAGGTGCGGCGGGAGAGGAGCTGGGCGCCTGAGATCTGCTGACCGGCTTTGAGGGCTTCTTTGATGGCGGCCTTATCGGGCTGAGTTGTGGTTTTCACCGTCAGCCACTCGGGTGCGAGCGCAGCCTCGTCGTCGATTTCGACAGCAGAGGACTTGCGGCTGCTCAGCTCGTGATTGGGGAAGGAGAAGCGGGTGGCCTGCGGCTGCAGCCGGGTGAGCACCAGCACGAGGGAGTCCTCCAGGGCGTCAGCCCGGCCTGCATCGGAGCGGGAAAGATCCGTGAGGCGTTTGGCCTGCTGCTGGCGGTAGGAGGCCTGGCCGCGGAGGTGCTCGATCACCCAGCAGGTGGCATCGGCCTTGGCCGCCAGGGCTGCCTTGTTGCCCTCCTCTGCCATCAGGGCGGCCTCCAGCTCAGCGAGGGCCTGGCTGCGGCTGTCGTCGTCATCGCTCTGCAGCTGCTCGGCCAGTTGGCTGATGGCGGTGGTGAGCTCCTGGGCCTCGATGCCCAGCTGCCAGAGCGAGCCGGTGCGCTGGAGAGAGCAGGCCGGGCCGGCGGCTTTGGCAGCAGCCCCCGCTAGGGCCGTGGCTGGAACGGTGGGGATCGTGGTGAGAACGGGCATGACGGGGAGAGGGATAGGGGGGAATGCAACGGGCGCCGCAATGGCGGCCCTGGATTCAGGAGAGGGGGGTGGCAGCGGCCCAGGCACTGGCGGATTCGCTGACCTCCACCACAGAGATCGGCACCGGGGAGCGGGAGGCCAGGCGGCGGGCCTGGTGCACCAGCGATGCGGTGCCGGGCCCACCGGGGAAGGCCACCACCAGCACGGAGGTGGAGACCCCAGGGGAGGTGTGGGCCTCGGCCCGGGCCACGGCCAGCTCAAGCAGCTCCCGGTTGCGGATCGGCCCGGCGGCCCGGCCATGGCGCCGCCACTCGGCGGGCATGACCAGTGCCGACCAGCCCAGCTGATGCGCCGCGCGGGCAATGGCGGCATCGGCTCCGCGGGCTCCGCCGTGGAGCAGCAGGTGGACCAGCCGGCCGCCGCTGCGGGCCAGCAGCTCAGCGGCAATGCGTTGATGGGACCAGGCCAGATCACGGCCGCCGCCGGCCGCGATCACAAGGGAACGACCGGCGCCGATGACGGGCCTGGATGAAGTACAAACAGCCATGGAATCAGTTGCCGTAGGTGACAACTGATCGGGGCATCACGGCCACTCAGACTTATGCGGCGGTGATGGCGAGATCAGGGGATGACGTTGCCGCAGGCGATGGGCTCGGGGCCTTTGGCGCGCCCTCATTCTACCAGTACAAATGCACTTGAGGAACGTCAGAGCCGCTGCAAGCACTTGGATCCGAGGGGTTCGGGCTCATGCTCACAGGTCTTGATTGAGTGACAGCCAGCTGGCCATCTTTGCGGCCGGTCTGGGGCTCAGGCCTGATGGACAGCCGCGCAGCCGCGCGAGGTAACCCCTGGCCATCAGCGCCCCTGATCCATCACCTGCCGGCCGGATGAGCAGCGGCACCGCAGCCGCGGGAGAGCCACCCGGCAGCCGTGACCTGAGCGCACCCATCCCGGCGGCGGCGAGGGGAGATCAGATTCACGCGAGCGCAAGGGTCGGCGAAGCCGACTTGCCCTGCCCTTGCGCCGCGTGACACCCTGCATCCCCGCCGCCGGGTGGTCTCCGTCCTCCTGAGCCTCAGGCATCTTCTTCTTGAGCGATCAATTGCAAGAGATGCAAGAGAAAGTCTTTGGGTGCCTCAGGCAGATCAATCACCGGCTTCCGTGCCCAGCGACCACCCACGGGCACAGCTGGCCGGCCGAAAACCCTTGAACTGCCAGCAACAGGCGAGTTTCTCTTGCACTTTCTCTTGCAAGTCAAAAAAGAAGGGTTCCCGGTTTCGCCGAGAACCCTTGGGGTGACTAGTCGGGGCGACAGGATTCGAACCTGCGACCTAGTGCTCCCAAAACTCTTTTTTATGGGTCTGAGGGATCGACTGCCAGGACTGGAGTCTGGGCCAAAAAGCACTGCTGTCACTGCTGTTTACCGTGCAAGGGGATGGCAGCCCACGGCAGGCCGTGCCAAGCTGAGGGGATCGATTTGCTCACATATTTGCTCACATGGGGGGTTCTAGAGCCTCGGACGCCTGGGCTTCTGTGCTCCGCTCCGGCTTGCGCCTCTCCCTCAGCCAGCGAGGCACGAGCAGCGGCTGGCGCGTTTCCGATCTGCGGGGCCGTACGCGCCTCACGGTCGATACCGGCGGCGGTCGTCATCAGGTTCTGTTGCCCATCGAATGGGCCCATGACCAGGCCGATGCCATCCGACAGACGGTTCTGGCGATCCACGCTGCCCACAGCGACGGCCTTCCACTCGATCGGGCCATTGCTGCCGCACTGGCCGGCGATGAGCCGACAACTGATCCAGATGCGGGCCCGATCGAGTGGCCTGCTCTGGTCGAGCGATTCAAAGCCCGAAAGCTGAGCAGCGGCGCCATCAAGCCGCGGACCTGGGAGGCCGTGTATCAGCGCCGGATGGCAGAACTGCTGGCCATCCTCGGCAGCAAGACACCGCCCACCAATCCCCGGGAACTGCTGGAGGCCGTCACGGCGCGTTGGTCTGATCAGCCTGGCTCCCGTGGCCGGCAGATGCAGGTGCAGCAGACCGCGGCGCTGCTGCGATGGGGGGTCGATAACGGCGCTCTGGCTGTGGAATGGGCGCCACCTCTTGATCTCGACCCCTTTGTGGGCCGCAAGCGGGAGGGACGGTCGATCACCACCCCGATCGAGGTGAAGCACATCCTGGAGTTGGTGGAGGCCATTCCGGATGCCCGTTGGCGCCTCGCATTCCAGTTGCTGGCGGCCTATGGCCTCAGACCAGAGGAGCTGCAACACCTTCAGCTGCGCGGCGGCCGCCTGTGGTGCAACTACCGCAAGAACACCAGCCGAGGAGCGACAAAGCCGAGACCGCTGCGGCTGCTGCCCTGCGATGACTGGGCTGAGGCCTGGGACCTGTTGGAACAGTTCAAGGCCCAGCCACTACCGCCGATGCGGCCGGGCTACGGCGCCGAGGACCTGGGCCTATACATGCGCCGGCGGCGTCATTGGCAGGATCTGCGGCAGCAGTACGAGGCAGAAGGGGAGAAGCTGGTCCTCTATTCCGCCCGGCATGGCTACGCCCACCGCGCCCACCTGATCTGCGAACTGCCGCCGAAGGTGGCCGCTGCCGCCATGGGGCACAGCGTCGAAACGCACCTGGCTGCTTACAGCAAGTGGTGCGGTGACGACGTTGTTGATGACGCCTTCGAGCGGGCCGCGACACGCCTTGGTCGATGAACGTCCCGACTGCGATCCACGACGCCCAGAGGGACATACTGCCCGAGGCGCGAGCGATGACTCCCTTCCCCAGGCCAGGAAGCAACGGATTACTCCCCCTGGTGTGCTCATGACAGGAGTGATAGGTTGTCTTTGTGGTTCCCCTGCGGGACTGATTGCTCGCATTCACCATGAATCCCAAGGAGCTGCGGCTTGCTCAGATGGATGCGGTGCTTCAGGACGCCGCCAGCCATTCACTGCCGCAACGGCCGCCGGCGGGCTGGCTGCGGGCCATCCGTGAGGCCCTGGGCATGACCTCCGCTGCACTCGCGGCTCGCTTAGAGATCACCGCTTCCGGGGTGCGAAAGCTGGAGCAGGCCGAGGCGACCGATGCCATCACGCTTGGCACCCTGCGGCGGGTGGCCGAGGCGCTCGACTGCGAGCTGCAGTACACGTTGGTGCCAAGACAGCCGCTGCGGGAGATGAGAAGGCAGCAGGCCCTGAGGCTGGCGCAGCAGTGGCAGCAACGCGCAGGCCGCACCATGGCGCTGGAAGCGCAGCCCATCGATTCGCCATCCGAGCGAGCACAAGAGCGGCTCGAAACCATGGCCGAGGAGATCCTGCGCACCAGCGGCACCCGGCTATGGGATTGAACAAGGACCTACCGGCCGGGGCGACGCCTCTCGATGGGGAGGAGCTGGAGGGGCTGCTGCCCTCCCATCTGGTGAATCGCAGCCAGCTGAACGAATGGGAGCAGCAGAACATCGAAGCTGCTCTGCTCTGGCTGTCCCGCCAGCGACGGCCCCGGCCGCTGGAAGAAAGCTGGCTGCGACGCCTGCACCGTGAGATGTTTGGCCAAAGCTGGCGTTGGGCCGGTCAGTACCGGAGCAGCGACAAGAGCATCGGCGCCGACTGGCGGCAGATCCGGATGCAAGTCCCGGCCCTGCTGGCCGACATCGCCTTCCAGGTGGAGCACCAAGTGGATGTGGTGGATCTGATCGCCATCCGTTTCCATCACCGGCTGGTCTCCATCCACCCCTTCCCCAACGGCAACGGTCGCCACACCCGCCTGATCGCTGACGTGTTGATCCAGCAGCTGGGTGCACCTCGCTTCTCCTGGGGAGGGAGCAGTTCCCTGGTCAATCTCACCGCTCTGCGCCAGGACTACATCGCGGCGCTGCGTCAGGCAGACCGTGGTGACTTGAGTGCACTGCTGGCCTTTGCAAGAGCGCAGTGAAGGGGAATGGCAGCCACGGGGGCGTGCTGCTGGTGGCGTTCCTGGATGTTGCCCTGGTTCTACAAGCCCTGAGATCAGTCCACCCAGTTCTCGATCCTTAGGCCCGGGTAGGAGGCGAAGTCACGGGGGTTGTTGGTCACCAGGGTGACGTCAAGCGCCAGGGCGTGCGCTGCGATCAATTTCTCGAGGGCATCACGGCGCCGCTCCCGACTCGCCATTCGGACGGGGCCGTAGACGCGGGCTGCCGCCCCATCGAAGGGCGCCACGGGGACCTCGAGCAGAAAGCGTGCCAAGGCGGCGCTGTTGCGATCAGCATCAGCGCCGGAGGCCACCACCCCGTACTCCAGCTCTGCAGCGGTGATCGCTGAGATGAGCACTTCTCCGACCCTGCAAGCGGAGAAGCGCTCCGCCACCCGTGGGGGCTGGTTCTTCATCAGGTAGATGCAGATGTTGGTGTCGAGCAGGTAGCGGGGCCTGAGGCTCACAGCGACTCCCGCTCCTGCTGCTCGTCCTGCTCGCGCCCCTCCGCCAGAAACGAGGGCGAGAAGGCGGCCAGCGACTCCAGTGCACCGGTGATGGGTCGGCCGGCCGGTCGGATACGCAGCTCATCGCCGCAGCGCTCGATCTCCAGCTCCAGATCGCTGCGCTCGTAGGCGAGCTCGGCCGGGATGCGCACGGCCTGGGAGTTGCCGTTGCGGAAGAGCCGTGTCGTCGTCATGGCCAGCCGGGATGTACAAGTACATCTTACGAGGCGTGATCGTGTTCGGGCGCGGCAGCTGAGTCACCGGCCCAGGATCAGCGAAGGCCTTATGCAAGGAAGCGGGCTGAACCTTGAATAAGGCTTCACTGTGTTCAAGGTTGTGCCGGAGGGTTGAGCAGACGCCGCAGGGCTCCGGTCGGCAACGGCCGCCCTTCAGCGTGCCACGGCTGCGCCGTGGCGTGCATCGGCCAGCCGCCGCCGCCCTCCGCTCCGGGGCCGGTGTTGGGGTGGCTGGCAGGGCCGCTCTCCCGCGGCTGCGGTGGCCGGGCGGCTGCCAGCCGTCGGGGTGCTGGGGGGAGGCCCAAGATTCCCTCGCGCGGCTGCGCGGGCGGTGGCTTTTTTGTGCTGAATTTGGCTGCATTGGTTATCAAGCTGCCTAGCTCATCGTGGGTGGGTGCGTTTCGGGCAGATCGCTTGCCCCGCGGCCGCCCTGCTCGCTCATTAGTGTGTTTGTACTGCTAGAATAAGAGTCGCGCCAAAGGCCACGAGCCCATCGCCTGCGGCAATGAAATTCTCGGACAACTTGCCCCGTTCGTTTGCTCTGTAGCCCATGAGTTTTTCCTCTGCTGCAGTGGCCCAGGCCGCTGCTTTGTCTCTTCCTGGTCTCCTGCCGCCGCCGGTTGGAGTTCATCGCTCGGTCGTCATCGTCGCCGCCGGTGGCCGTGATCTCGTCTGGCCCCAGGAGCGCATCGCCTGCGCCCTGCTCCAGCGCAGCAGTGGCCGGCCTGTCCATCTGCTGCTTCATGGCGGGGCCCGTGGCGCTGATCGCGCCATCGGCCGCGCCGCCCATCAGCTCGGCTGGCGTGTCCAGTCCCTCGCCGCTGATTGGCGCCGCTATGGCCGCAGTGCCGGCCCCATCCGCAATCGCCTTCTGCTCGAGCAGGCCCTTCTTGAGGCCCAGGCCCACACCTCCCCGGCCTTCAGCGCCTCTGTGCTGGTGATCGCCTTTCCCGGTGGGGCAGGCACGGCCTCTCTGGTGCAGCAGGCCCGCCGCTGCTCCTCCCGTTCGCCGGTGCCGGTGGTGGTGATGGAAGTGCCGCCGCCGTTCTCGCCCGAACCCCTCGCCGCCTGAGCGGCAATCGCCGTCCCGTTCTTCTCGTTCCCCTCCGCTCCACGTCCCCATGTCTGTTCTCACCGTCCCCGCCGCTCCTTCCCTCCCCCAGGCTGCCGGGCCGTCCTGCACCCTGCAGCGCACCGGCTCCCTCTGGCAGCTGGGCATTGAGGCCCAGGAGCTCACCACCGCCATCGGCCAGCTCGCCGAGCAGCTGGAGGCCGACGACGACACCCGCGCCCAGGCCCTCGGCGAGCTCGAGGCTGCCCTGCTGGCCGAGGAGGGCAACAAGCAGGCCCTTGCCGCCAAGGCCGATGCCACCTGTTGGGTGATCGAGCACCTCCGCGGCCAGGCGGCCTACCGCCAGCAGCAGGCCAAACGCCTCACCGATCTGGCCCGCTCCGATGCAGGGCGGGCTAGTGCCCTGGAGGACTCCCTGGTCCTGGTCCTCACCCGTCTCCAACCCAAAGCCAACCGCTTCTCCTTCCCGAATCACGAGCTCACCTCCCGCAAGTCCCAGGCCGTCGAAATCGACGACGAGGACGCCCTCGATCCCCAGTGGCTGAGCTTCACCACCACCAGCAAGCCGGACAAGGCCGCCATCAAGGAAGCCCTCAAAGCAGGCAGAGAGATCACCGGCGTCCAGCTGATCTCCCGCCGCTCCTGGCGCATCCACTAGGGGGGGCAGAGGCCCCTCACAAATGGGGTTTCGGTGGTGTAGCCGGGGCCCCCTCCTTGACCCAATCCCTTCCGCAGCTCACCTCGCTCCATCGCTTCTCATCGCAATGACCGTCGCCGCTCCTTCCTCCAACGGGGCCAGCACCATCAGCCGCGCCGCAGCTCCTCGATCCAGCCAAAGGCCGCCATCGGCCCTGGAGTTGATCCGCACCGCTGATCGAGTGGAGGGTCCTCCAGCAGCAGCCATCGAATCCGTCACGACAGTGCAGGCCAACCAGGCCCAGCCCAGCGGCTTCTCCCCTGAGCAGCTCGCTGCCCTGGCCGCCCCCCTCAATCGGGCCAACGTCCGCCAGCGGGAGCAGGGCCGCGGGAAGGTGGCCTACCTCGAAGGCTGGCAAGTCATCGCGGAGGCCAACCGCATCTTTGGCTTTGACGGCTGGCAGCGCCAGACCATCGCCATGCGCTGCGTCGCCCAGGCCGAACGCCCGATCGGCAGGGACCAGAAGCCCGGCTGGGGTGTCACCTACACCGCCCGCGTGCGCGTCACCGTCACCGCCGGTGGGCTGCCCGCTCTGGTGCGGGAAGGGAGCGGCGCCGGCCATGGCATCGATATGGACCTCGGCCAGGCCCACGAGTCCGCCCTCAAGGAGGCAGAGACCGACGCCATGAAGAGGGCCTTGATGACCTTTGGCAATCCGTTTGGGCTTGCGTTGTACGACAAGCGCCAGCGGGAGGTAACCAGCTCAGCGGCACCAGAACACCCAACGGCCCACCCCCGTCAGGCAGAGCCAGCGCCGCAGCGCCAGGAAAGGTCAGCGACAGCAGCAGAGCACCCGGCTCAGGATGCAGCTCCTGCATCCCAGCAGGATCCGGGGCTGCTTCACCTTGATGCGGACACGATCCGCCAGCTGCACGGCACCATCCGGCAGCTGCCTCGCCCACTGCTGGAGGCCCTCACCCAGGGCTTCCGCAAGCGCTTCTCCATCCCGGAAGGGGCCGCAACGATCGCCGATCGAATCGTGCAGAAGCGTCACCACGATTGGATCGAGGCATTTCTGGTGCAGCACTCAGGCTTGACGAGCTGACAGCAGGCCTGCCGATTCAGCTTCGCTGCTGGATGCCTGCCTGCGGGGCTGGGCGCCTGGGAGCCGGGCCCGACAGATCCGGGCGCAGTCGCTGGCGCAGTTCCTGCGGCATTGCGTCGAGCGCGAAAAATTCCCCGAAAGCTGGCGTCCACCGCTCGATCTGCGGCCGCACATCGGTGTCCCGGCAGCTGAGACTGCTGCCGGCCACCGCAAGGGTGATCCCTTCAGCGATCTGCAGGTGCTGCAGCTACTGGATTCTCTGCCCGAAGATCAACCTGGGCGCCGCTGGGCTGATGCGCTGCGGCTGCTGGCGGAGCTGGGCCTGCGGCCGATCGAGCTGCAACACCTGGGCGTGCGCAGCGATCCGGGCAGTGGCCAGCCGCTGTGGTGGTGCACCTACCGCAAGCGCAGCGGCGGCGGGATGACGACCCCGCGCTGGGTGCATCCGCTGCCGCTGACCGACTGGGACGGGCGAAGGCAGGACTGGCGCCTGCTGGAGCGCTGGCGCGGCGGCGCGATCGAGCTGCCGCCCCTGGGCAACGGGCCAGGAGCGTCTGATGCGATCGTCACCTACCTCAAGCGCCAGCAGGGCTGTGTGGAACTGCGCGAGCGCATGGCGGAAAGAGGAGAACGCGCGGTGCCGTACTCATTCCGCCATGGCTACAGCCTGCGGGGCCACCAACTGGGGGTGGACGCTGGAAGTGTGGCGCTGAGCATGGGGCATTCGCTCGAGGTGCACCTGCGCAGCTACCCATGGGCCTCGGGCCAGGGGGCAGCGGCGGCGTTTGCCAAGGCGTTAATGGTCTAGCTCGCCGGCGCCCTGCTTCAGCCGCTGCCCACCGTGATGCGTCCGCCTGGGCCCCGCGTCCTGTGGTGTTGGCTGCCTACCGCCAGCTGAAAAGCGCCAGGTTGGAGGGCCTGCCGTAGGTGATCGCCCAGGGCCCGGGTGGAATTCCGACAGGTGGACTGCCTGCTGGTGGCAGCAGTCCAGCTGATGACCAGCTGGGCAGAGACCCACTGAGGCCCCCAGACAACGCTGAGGATCAGGCCTCGTTCAGCAGGTTCAGCGCCTCCATGACCTGGAGGCGGATCCCGCCAAGTCGTGCCCACGCCCGCACCGCATCCTGCCTGCTCCGGTAAGGGCGCCAGTCGTCTTCGGCAATGCGGCGTTGCATGTGCGCCGCCACGCGCTGAGCCACGGCGACATCGCTGGGCCTTGCCAGTGGCAGCGTTCTGCCGTTGATAACCACCTCAGGGGACATGGCGTGGGTGGAAGCTGCTGCCGGGGGCATGAGCGATAATTGATCGTACAGCGATGAAAGGAACTGGGTCCTTTCATCGCTCTCAGCCTGCGAATGAATTGGAGCTACGCGATAGTTCTAGACAACAAGTTTCGAACACTTAACACCCTTATTCATTCGCCCGTATGGCACTTTCTGCCTCCTTTCGAGCGAGTTCTGATAACAGTGGGTGCTCCATCACGCCGCAGATGGTTAGCTGCAGCAACTCGGGCTGCGCTAACCGAGGGTTGTCAGCTGCTCAGATGACGCAGGGATTTGTGTGCCTTACTACGGGCCTAGCTGTGAACTATTGCTACTTGCGTACCTGCTATGGCTTCTGTAGTAACGGATGGCGCTGAGGCGGGCTCATCCGCCGGCGGACATCAGCCTTGACAGCCTCGCTGTAGGGACGCATTCGATGGCCCGCTCGGGTGGTGTGTCGAGGATGCGGGATCAGCGAAGGGCTTCAAGCCGCTCTTGCTCTCGCTCGGTCAGTGGCGCCTTCATGGACATGAAACCGAAGGATCCTGACGTCCCGTGGCCGCACTGTGGGCCCCACTCCCTCGGCAAAGGAGCGGCTTCACGTTTCCACACCACTCCCCACCCCCGAACAGGGCATCGCTCCGTCCGCGCGGGCTTTGTGAGGAGTAAATTCCGTTGTGATGGAGCACCTGAACTGGGGATACATCCAATTAGGCCTGCTCGCCATTGCTTTTGGTGGCCTGCAGGTCTGGTGGATCAGCAGCACTCTGAGGACACGTGGCCTCGCTAAGCCCCTGAGCGCAAAGGGTTTCCGCAGATCCCTGGAGCGGATTTTTGAGAAGGACCAGCCGCCACCCGAATGATTGAGCGGCAGCAGGACCGGTTCACGGTAGGATTGTAAAGATTTGATAAGCTTGTATGCTCAGGGCACTCTTCGGCTTTCTCTTTGCGGCGGTCATGTTTGTCCAGGTTCCTCAATGGGACAACGATTGGACCAAGTGCTCTGTGTCGGTTCCCGACACCGCTTGTCACTGGTATGTAGTGAACCCAGACAACACTTTTGGCAAGGGATTCAGTTGGATCACTGCTCCAAAATATGACTTTGAAGCCCTTCAAGACATTGCAGCTCAGCATGAATTGACAGTCGCTAACGGCTATAAAACGACGGTGGAATTGATGGATGCAAGCGCTGACGTCAAATACGGTGATGATTACTGATCGAGAACATTTTGGAATTAGATCTTTTGATTTATTCCGATACATCCGATAAATCTACCTTTGGTATTTAAACCTCAGTTTTTTTGAGCGCGAGCAGACAGTTTTGCCAAAATTTCTGTGCGTTTATAGCGAAATCGAGCGGCGGAATTATTGAATCTCTGCCAGCATCAGCGGCAGGTCAGGACAATTCCGTTCATCAAGACACAAAAAGATTCGGTTGAATAATTTCCAGGCATTTCGCTGTTCAGCTCTGAGCGTTTATGGGACGTTTCCAGGGGGTGCGCCCCCAGGGCTTGAGAAAAGAAATGAACACAACGGCCAACTGCAGCAGCACCTGAACGCCACCCCCCACCAGCCCCTGGAACCAGGTTGTCCAGTAGATCGAATCCGCAGGTATCTCAGGCAAGTTGAGCCCTGCGACCAAAGCCGCATTGCTATCGAGCCAGGGACCCAAGGCCACTGTGCCAAAAAAGATCAACGACACCGTGAGCAGGCCCTTGATCACCACCCACCAGTGCTTGAAATACCCCCACGGTGTGATGGCACAAAGCACAAGACCGCTCAGGAGACTCAGCGAAGCACAAGGAATGATCACAACGTCGTCCAAGAACTTGCTCAGTTCAGCGACTACCACCTGCGTGGGGAAGGCCCGCTCGGCCTGGCCGAACTGAATCAACACCAATAGGCCGGCCGTCACGGCCCAAGTCAGGGAGATCACCACATGCGTGGAGATGATCCACAACCGCCCGGTGACCGATACTTTCCACACGAAAGGGAGCTGCTCGAATACCACAGAACCCTACCCAGAACCAGCCTTGGCCTCCCACCAGCCCAAAACGAGTGGCAATGTTGTCCCTCCGTCGCCTTCTGCTGAAGCGGGCGATCAGCCCAGAAAGGGATCCAGGAAGCTGAGAGGCCTGGACATGGTTTCGGAGAAGCCGAGAATGCCGCGGTCCCGGTAGCTGTACACCAGTGTGTCGTCTGCCTCAGGGGAGTAGGTGCGCCAGTGGCCCAGCACTTCGCTCATGTTGCTGAGCAGCCGCACCGTGGCCAGCTCGAAGGGCCGCTGGAAGCCACGGCCGCCTGCTCTGGCGATGAACGCCCCCTGGATCGGCGACAGGTTCGGCCATGGGCCGCCGATCTGCCACAGGCCTTCGTAGAGGCCCAGCACCCGATGCAGCTGGGGCTCGGCGTCCACCCGCAGCTGCTCGCTCGGGAAGCCGGTCGCCCGGTGTCAACTACTTAGGCGAGTCTCATCACCGATGCCGATCGCCAGCACGTTGATGCCGGCGGCCTCCAGCTGCGGCCATGCCGCCACCAGGCGACGGCGGCCCTTCCCGCGCCCTGAGGGCCATCCAGTGCCACCCCTCGTTACAACCTGTTACAATTCTTGAAACAACCCGCAACAACAATGACTGACTCCACTCCCCGTTTCGGCTTCGTCGCTTTCGCTGAAACCTGGAATGGCCGCCTTGCCATGCTCGGCTTCGTGATCGGCCTCGGCACCGAGCTGCTCACCGGCCAAGGCATCCTTTCCCAAATCGGTCTGCGTTGATCGCCATGGGAACCGACTACACCCCCGCCATCACCGTCGTCGTCGCCCTTGTGGTGCTGCTCACCGGCATGGTGACCTTCGTGCTCAGCCGCCCCAGCGACCTGGAACCCAGAACCCGCTGACCGTCTGACGGCTCAAGCTTTCTCCCCCCTTCTTCCTGAACCCATGACCAACACCCCCGCCAACGCCCCGTTCCTGCAGGGCGACGACGAGCGTTCCATCCACATGGAGCAACTCAAGCGCGTTGAGCTCTTCAATGGCCGCGCCGCCATGCTTGGCATCGTGATCGGCATCGTTGTCGAAGGCCTGACGGGTTTCGGAATTGCTCACCAGATTGGACTCGGCTCCCTGGTCGACGGTTACACCGCCTGCCGCACCCAGCTCCTCCCCTTCTGCCTTTGATCACTCAACAGGTCGCCGTCCTGGTCAGGATGGTTCCATCGCTCGGCTGTGATGCTGCCTCTTTCCCCCTGCTGTCCCTTCACGGCCGCCAAGGTCGCCGGTCTGCAGACCACGGTGCTACTGCTCCTCACCCTGTTGATCAAGGCCAGGATTCAAATTAAGGCGGCGTCAGCCCTGGGCCTATTCCTGCTGGCCCTGCAAACCTTCGTGTTCCTGGCCGCCGCTGGCGCCTTTGGTTTGGTAGCCATCGGTGCTGTGGCCTTTGCAGTCAATCGACAAGGGGCTACAAAAGAAGATTTCATGAACGCATCGCAATAGCCAAAACGAAGCGAAGCCTCGTCCATCTCCTGACTCACCAAACCCTAGAGACCTCCGTGACCACAGCCGTATCAATGGCGGTCAATTGGTCGTCCATTTCCAGCCTTCAAGCAAGGAAAAGTGGAACTTAACACCTAAATGGCAGCCTAAGGAGGGGTGTTCAGCGCTGTAACCGATATATTTTTTGTTTGATTTTGGTAGAGTGCGACCCCCCGTTGATTCGTATCACCTGAAGTGGAGGCCTTACCGGAGTAACAGCGATAATGAGTTCACCTGTCCCGGAGCCATCCGTAGTCGCTGCCAAACTCAAGATCACTAAGCACCATATTGGTTTGATGCCTTAAGCCCGACCATCTCACTGGTGCCGATGCTGGAGGCTTTATGCGCTGGCCCTACAGGTGATGAATCCCCGGAGACTTTGGCAGGCACTGCACAGTTGCGGCAACATAACTTCATCTGCAAATGTGTCTGCTGCTTTCCTCACTCAGCATCCAATCGGCGTGGATGGGTGAGGCCAGGCGAGTAGACAGGGGATCTGTCGTCTCTCATTTTTTTGCTGCACACCATCCCACTGCTGGCCGCCACCTGCCTGGTGGGGTTCACGTTGCTGCAGCTACTTTTCACCGCCGGGTCGTAGTGATTGGACGTTGGCGGTTGGTTGAAGCGCCTACCGATGAGAGGATCCTGTAGTACTGGCTCAAGCACTGAGAGAAATCTCGCGCTTCATAAGTCTTCATTCTTCGCCAACTTCACCATTCGTTCGTTGATCCTGGCGAAGCTGGTTTGGATCGATTTTTTGATTCAACAGCCTTGATGACCATTGACTTCAACGTGAGGTAGCTCCTATTAATGATTCGCGTAGAAACTAGAGGCCAGATGCTGGTCCCCGGCCTGCCACAAAAGCGTCTAGACGCAGAGCGATCTTGGTCTGCGACGAAGGGGCTGTGGCCAGCACTGGAGACAGAGACCACAGCTCGCTTTCCATATCCCGGTCATTGACACTGAAGTGACTGTCGAAAGGCCATTCAGTTCGCCGGTTTTCCTCAACACTTGTGCGCCGGCCCCAATCAAGACAGTCATAACACTGAACGGCATCCAGGCGATCGCCGGCCAGCTGAACCAGGATCTGCTCGCCGGCGGCGAACAACTCACTAAACGCTGCCAGTGACGATCACCTTAACCTTGCAAGCGCAAGCGATGAACACTCCTACTGGATCGAGGAGTTCTCGTCATTCGCCATCTGCTGGTAGTGACAGAGGAAGCAATTGATGGAGAACAGGCCAGCCTATGCTGGACCTGAACATCAAGACGAGCTGCGACACCCTAGGCGCCCGGACAGGCACAAATTTGCAACGGTGAACGTCGAGGCAACTCCAGGCCTGAGGAGGCAGTCAACATTTCAACCGCAGCTGCTATAAAATGGAGCCAAAGGTGGATCACTGATGAAAAGTATTAATGGCCCGTTGCGTAGAGCTTTAATCTATAGCCTTATCAGCTATGCGGGATTGGTTCTAATCAACAACTCGGAGCTTGACCTTCCCAACATGTGGATCGCCTATTTGCCGATGTTTATCGGCGTCTACGTGGTCACGCAATTGCTTGACAAGAAGTTCGGTGGCTGAACATCTCAATACAAGATTGTCCTGATCAATCCCATACAGAAAGCGAGTGATTCCATCGTGCCAGATTATTCAACATTGCTCGCTGGATTAGCAGAAGAACTACGGCCTCTACATAACAGGCCAGAGGGCTAAGGGTTTAAAAGACCTGAGAAGCCATAGGGTGCAAACTCTGAATCATGGCTCCTTCAAGCCTTATCGGTCAGGGCTTTTTGATTCCGAGCGCTTGAGCTCCGTACTGTTCACTGAACATGGCTTGGACTTGCCAGGCCCTTAACAGCGTTTTGGAAACTTTGCGGAGCTCCTCAAGTTCCGTGCAGCTGTCAATCGCCCGTGATTGGGACTCAACAAAGAACTCTCTGCTGACCGAAAGAGAAAGGCTCATGGCAATGGTTGCTGTTGGAAGTTGTCGAAAAAAGACTCAGCAGGGAATTCAGCCGATGCCCAGCAGGCCGCGGGTGAAGGCCTCACCCCCCATGGCGAATTCGGTGGCCAGCAGAGCGATGAAGCCGAGCATGGCCATCCGGCCATTGAGCTTCTCGGCGCGCTCGTGGAAGCCCCAGCCGCGCTCGGCACTCACCACTTCCATGCGGGGCTCCATGGCGAAGGCATTGAGGCGGCCACCGTCTTCGGTGGTCACCGTGGCGCCGCGGATGGAGGAACGATCAAGGGCGCTGGGGGCAGTGGCGGTGGCTTGGGCCATAGGGCGCTCGGCGAGGATGAAACTGTAACAGAATGTTGCGGAATGTACAAGTTTGTAACTTTTGCACCGGATCTGGCCTTCCCGGAGCCCATATCGCAACCATGCAGGACCCCACCGTGTGCGTTGCATGGTCGGCTGGCCAGCAAAGCAGCGCCCTCGGAGCTCAGGAGCCACGGCCGGGACCAAGGATGGGCCAGACTCGTTACATTCCGTTACTGATGCCATGACGGTCGGTCAGCTCTTTCTCGAATCCCTTTCCAGCGGGGTCATCACCGCCAGTGAGCTCTCTTGGCTCACCCATCAGCAAGACAGTTTCACCCGTGTAGAGGAGGCCACTGCGCTGAGGCTCGGACGCCTGCTCGATCAAGGCCAAATCCAGCTGGGCTGCCGGCTCTCGACAAGGAATTAGGCCAAGCCTTCCGGGTCGATCTTTCGCTGACGGCCCTGATCTGGTAGGTCTGATTTACTTGAAGTCCATATGGCAACAAGCTCCTATCTTGTTACTGTCTTCATCACTGACCTGCCGTCGGCACTGAGAATTAATTCAGACCGCTTCAGACTTCATGTTGGTTCGTACAGCGAAAGGTCTGCACAGTCATTGTTGTGCAGACCATATTATCTGTTTTAGGTTTCTTAAACCCTAGGCTTGGCAAGTGCGTCATTCGACTTTCAACTTCCTTACGAAGCCTGCTGATACAACGCCTCCAGCCGCTCGCGGCTGAGGTCGACATACAGAACTTCGTCGCCGGGCTCGGGGGCTTCGGGATGGCTCCTAGTCCTGGAGCTGCTGCTTGCCTGTGAAGAAAGCCGAGTAGAGCCGCGCAGGTTTTGGTTCATCAAGGCAAAAGCTCCACCGCCAATGACCGCAAGGCAGATTAAGTAGACAGCAGCCAGGAAATCGTTCAAGAGAAATTGCCCTTTTTCTCACCGTAGCATGAAGAAGTGTTACATGCAGCTTTCGGTTCTCCAGGAGCGTGCTGTCCCCTGGAAGTAGAGGGCATGCCTCTCGGCCCCAGCGGTCCATCGCCAGGGTCTTCTGGAGGAGCATCCGGTTGGAGAACGCCACCATCAGTCAGCCGCCAGGGGGGGAGGACCTGCGTCTCAGGCACAGCCAGACGGCCATGATCGCCGCATCAACGCTGGCGGATACCAAGCTCGGGTCCTGAACATGGTTGAGGTGCTGCCGTCAATGACGGTCCAGTGCTGGTAGATCCGGACGAAAACCCCAGGCTTTGCAGTGGATCGCCATGCCAGGGCTAAGGGCACATGACTCCCGACGGCGCTGGCAGCAAGAGCCCGGGGGTCGTGGGATACCAGCAGGTCATCCTTCTGGGAAGAGTGGGGGATGACGACGGGAATCAGGTCCTGATCCCGCCCCAATCCATGGCTCAGCTCCTTGAGCAGCCGCACCGCTAGCAGCCGCATGTCGAGCACCGCCAGGGGCTTGACGAATCAGCGCCGCGCCTGAACCAGCTCTTCTCAGCCGCCACGCCTGACCCGTCACACGGTTGTTCGGGGCTCACCAGCGGTTTATGAGAGAGAAAAACGCTCAGCTGTAGCGGTAATGAGTGCGGCGATCAGCAAGAGCGCAGCGCCGCAGGATCGCTCAGAACCATTGGCACAACTTGTCCTATAAGCTTGGCTGATGACAATGATCTCAGGGGCTGATCGATCCAAGGGCGATCCAGCTCGTAACGCTTCGAAAGATTGCTTACATTTCAGGTGCCGGTTCGCCGGACCTCTTTCCTGCTCTTCTGAGCTTCCCAACCGTCCTCATGACCGCCACTCTCCAGCAGCGCTCCGGCGCTTCGGTGTGGAACCAGTTCTGTGAGTGGGTCACCTCCACCAACAACCGTCTGTACGTCGGTTGGTTCGGTGTGCTGATGATCCCCACCCTGC
>NZ_JAGQCD010000003.1 GCF_024345975.1 Cyanobium sp. Cruz-8D1
TTGCCGGTGATCTGCACCGGCTCGTGGGACTGCCCCACCTCGTCGATCAGGGCGTAGAGCCGCTTGCGGGCTTCTGTGGCGGACACAGTGGTCATGACATGGCCTTCACCCGTACGTCAAAGCGTACTGCCAGTTGGCTTGTTGTGCTGCCTTGCGGCCCAGACGTGCCTCGCCCAGCCGGGCTTGTACCCACGTTCCTGCTCGCGCTGCAGCAGCTGCTCGAAGGTGCGGCAGCCGGCTGCTGGGTGCGTGCGCCGGGGCCTCTGCTGCTGGTTGGGTTTGGGCCGGTGGCGGGCGGCACCCGTGACTTCAACCAGCTCGCCCTCCAGCTGCTGCAGCACGCGCCGCTGCTCATCGCGTTCCTCGGCCAGGAACAGGTGGCCGCAGTCAGGACACACCTGCGCAGCGCTGGGACAGCTGCAGAAGCAGGCCGGGCAGTCCTTGATCGGAATCGAGACGCCCTCCCGCCGGCGGCGGCCGGCCAGGTTCCACTCGCGTTCATCGGTGGGTAGCCCGTGGCGATGGGCGTTGCCGACGTGATCGAGGATCACCGCTTCCTGCTTCCCAGGTGCGGGACGCAGGGCGCGCCCCACCATCTGCAGGTAGAGCGAGAGGCTCGCGGTGGGGCGCATCAGGATCGCGCCGCCGACTGAGGGGATGTCGGTGCCTTCGGAAATGATCATGCAGCTGCTGAGCACTTCCACCTCGCCGGTGCCGATCCCGGCGATCAGGCGTTTGCGCTCCTCAGCCGGCATGCTGCCGCTCACCGAGGCGGCCCGGATTCCCGCAGTGCGGAAGGCCGCGGCCATCTGCTCGGCGTGCTCGATCGTGCAGCAAAAAACAATGGCCGTGCCGGGGTGAAGCCGGCGGCGATAGTGCGACACCGCATCGCCAATGGCGGCCCGGTCCCCAAAGGCCTGGGCCGCTTGCTCCAAGTCGAACTCGCCCATGCGGCGACGCAGTTTGCTGTTGCGGGCTCCTGGCCAGGAGAAGACCTTGGGCCGGGCCAGCCACCCCTGCTCCACCAGCCAGGCCGCTGAGGGGCCGAGCACCAGGGCCTCGAAATAGCCGCCTGCTTCCACGCCGAGTCCCTTGCCATCGAGGCGTTCGGGGGTGGCGGTCTTGCCGATCAGGTGGGCGCCAGGCCAGGCCTCGATGATTCGCCCCCAGACGTTGCCGGCGACCAGGTGGTGGGCCTCGTCCTGAATGATCAGATCCGGCGGTGGCAGCTGCTCCAGCCGCCGGGCCACGGTCTGCACCGAGCCCACGGCGACCTGCTGGCCCTGCAGCCTGTGGCCAGGAGCGATCACATCCGGCTCCAGTCCCCACGCCCGCACGGTGCAGGTGAGCTGCTCGATCAGCTCAGCCCGGTGGGCGAGCACCAGCACCCGCCGGCCCTTGCCGGTCGCGCCCTGAACGATCGCGCCGATGGTCTGGCCCTTGCCCGCACCGGTGGGCATCACGGCACAGACCCGGCGGTGGATTTTGAGGGCGGCGCGGAGATCGGCCAGCAGCTGCTGCTGGTAGTCGCGCAGGACGATCGGGGCCATGGACATAACGACAGGCTTGGCGCCGAGCAGAGGGGTCTCTGCAATGTTCAACTTATCAAGCCTTGCCGGGCAGGCTTAGAGTGTGCTCAGAACTCCAGGTATCTATGGCCTCCTTTGCGCCGCCCCTGAGCGTCTCCATCACTGAGGCGCAGCTGGCTTGGCTTGACCAGCGCCGTTCCCACGGCACCCTCAGCCGCTCGGCGGTGTTGCGCCAGGTGATCGACGCCGCGATCGCGGCAGAGACGCGCGCTTCGGCTGTGCCAGGACCTGTGTTGTCGGCAGCTGCTGAGCGTCGTTGAGCTGCAGCCACAACCATGACAACCGACGCACTCACGGCGGCCTCAGGCCGCTGGCGGGAGATCCTCGAGGCGTTGGCGGGGCTGCGCCCTGAGCAGCTCAGCAATCGCCACCAGCCCTGTCCGGCCTGCGGCGGGCGGGACCGCTTCCGCTTTGACGACCGGGACGGCAACGGTTCCTGGTTCTGCAACCAGTGCGGCGGCAAGGACCACCTCGGTGGTGGTGGAACCGGGATGGACCTGCTGATGCGGGTGCGGCGCTGGAGTTTTCGCCAGGCCTGCGAGGAGGTGGAGCGCCACCTGGGCCTGGAGCCAGGTGGGAGCGGGCGGCATCGGCCCCAGCCGGTGAGCACCGGCAACGGCAACGGCGGCAAGCCCTCTGACGCCACAGGTCTGCCGGGCCACGGCGGCCGGCCCTGGCGCCAACCCGAGCTCCCGCCCCCTGACGCCTCACCGCCCGCACTGGATCAAGGCGCCATCGCCCAGTGGTGCTACCGCGATGCAGCGGGGAACCAGCTGTTCTGGATCCAGCGCCTCTGCCTGGGCGGCAAGGGCCGCAAGGCCTTTCTGCATCGGGTGTGGCTTGATGGCGGCTGGCATCGGCCCAGCCGCCGTGATCCCTTCTCCTGCGAGTGGCCAGCGCCGCGGCCGCTCTACGGCCTGCCGGGCCTGAGCGAACGGCCCGAGGCTCCGGTACTGGTGGTGGAGGGGGAGGGCACCGCCGATGCGGCCGCACGCCTGTTCCCGCAACACGCGGTGATCAGCTGGGCCAACGGCTCCAACGCCATCGCCAAGGCCGACTGGCAGCCGTTGGCCGCCCGTTCGGTGACGCTCTGGCCTGATGCCGATACCGCCGGGGTGGCGGCCATGCAGAGCCTGGCCGCCTTGCTGCACCCACTCGACTGCCAGCTGCAACTGGTGGCCCTGCCGGCGGATCTGCCGCAGGGCTGGGACCTGGCCGATGCCGACTGGACGGCCCAGCAGGCCGCAAGGCAGCTGGCGAAAGCAGCCCAGCCATGGACTCCTCCAGTCACCGGCGCTGATGGCGGTGGTGATGACGCTCCACCACCGCCACCGCCTCAACCTGCAGCACCCAGGTCGGCAGCGCCCTTTCTCTGCCTGGGTTTTGACGGCGACTCCTACTACTACCAACCGCACAACACCGGCCAGGTGATGCGCCTCTCGCGCAGCGCCCACACCGCCACCAACCTCGTTGCTCTCGCCGCCCTCAGCTACTGGGAGACGCTCTACCCCAGCAGGACCGGCATCAACTGGGCTGCTGCCGCCTCGGATCTGTTCGAGCAGCAGGCCAGCATCGGCGTCTACGACCCCGAGCGGGTGCGCGGCCGCGGCGCCTGGCTGGATGAAGGTCGCGTCATCTTTCACCTCGGCGATCGCCTCAATGTGGACGGCCGGCCCTGCTCCGTTCTGCAGCCGCCAGCGTCCCGCTACTTCTACGAGCAGGCACGGCACCTCGACGGCCCTGGCGATCTGCCCCTGCCCGATGCCGACGCGATGCAGATCCGCTACATCGCCGAGCGCTTCCGCTGGGAGATGCCGGCCTCCGCGCACTTCCTCCTCGGATGGCTGGTGCTGGCCCCCGTCTGCGGCGCCCTGAACTGGCGTCCCCACATCTGGCTCACCGGTGGGGCCGGCACCGGCAAGACCACCATCCTCAAGTTGTTCCTCCGCCCCCTGCTGGGTGGCGTTGTCCAATCCGCCACGGGCGGCACCACCGAGGCCGGCCTGCGCGGCACCCTCAAGTCCGACGCCATTCCGGTGGTTTTTGATGAGTTTGAGCAGAACGAGCAGAAGGACAAGCTGATCGTTCAAAACGTCCTGGCCCTGGCCCGCATCGCCAGCTCAGAAGGAGGCAAGATCTACAAGGGCACCACCTCCGGCGGCGCGAACAGCTTCGAGATCCGCTCGATGTTCTGCGTCTCCTCCATCAACGTCTCGCTGATCCAGAAGGCCGACATCGATCGGTTCTGTGTGCTCGGCCTGCGCAAGGACCCGATGGACAAAAGCGAGTGGCTGGACTTCGAGCGCGAGATCGCAACAGTTGCCACGATCGACAACGGCAGGGCGCTGATCCATCGCACCCTGCAACATCTGCCCGTCATCATCGAGAACGCCCGCGTCCTGGCCCAGGCCCTCGGCCGGCGCTTTGGCCAGCGCTTCGGGGACCAGCACGGCACCCTGCTGGCCGGGGCGTGGAGCCTGGAGGCAGCAGGCGGCGGACACCTCAACCTGGTGATGGCGGATCAGTGGCTGGACCAGATGGACTGGCAGCACCAGCAGCCTGACAACACCGAGGCCGATGAGATCAAGTGCCGCGACACCATCCTCCAGCAGATCGTGCGGCACGACGTCGGGGCCGAGGCCTCCTTCGGGGAGATGGTTCGCTGCGTCGCGTTGCAGGAGTCGCTGGCCGGCACCCTCTGGGACCGGCTGGTGCCGGTGCTCGGCCGCTACGGCCTGCGGGTGTTTCGCACTGGCCAGCCCCTGCCGGATGGAGAGCGCACCGAGGGGCATTTCCTGGCAGTCGCCAACGCCAACGCCCAGCTCGATCACGTGCTGCGCAGCACCCCCTGGAGCGGCGGCGCCCACCGCTCCGCGCTCAGACGGATCGACGGGGCCTATCTCCCCAAGCGTGTGGTCCACTTCGCAGGGATCGGGACCAAACGCTGCGTCATGGTGCCCATTGATGCCGCTGACCTGGAAAACGTTTGATCCAACAGGCTCCCAACAGCGACCGTTGGCCCGAAAACGATTGCGGCACAGGGGATCTGAGGGAATCTAACGATCTAACGCTTGTCCTGGCCGATACACCCCCATAGACACATAGCGCGTGTGCGCACCAGAGAGACCCCCTCACATATCTATCTCTATTGAAATAGATGTTTGATTGTTAGAGGGGTGGTCAGGCCGTAGTGGTGGAAAGCGATTTCGATCTAACACTCGACCGTTAGATCCGTGTTGGATCGTTGGATCCCGATCCCGCTTACCCTGCTGAGATGACACATCACGACCTGTCCTTTGACTGCCTGGCCGTGGGCCAGCAGTTCGCCGTCGACCTGCCGCGTGAGCTGGTGATGCGGTTGGCCAGGGCCTACATCCGAGAGAACCCCGGCACTGGTTATGGCTTCATGCGAGAAGACGGCCGCACCACCTGCACCCGAGTGGGTTGACCGCATGGCCGTTCACCCCGCCATCTCCTGGCTGGAGCCCATCACCGGCCTCTGGCGGGATGAGGTGGCCCACCGCTACTGGCTGGGGAATCACCTGTTCCCGGTGTCGATCACCGGCGTGCTGGCCCATGGCCTGAGCGAGATCGCCAAGCGCTCGATCGAGACCAAGCGGCCGATCTGGGAGCCGCGCGGCGTCACGGTGCACGCGGCTCTGGAGCACTACGCCCAGGCCCGCTTCCTGGTGGGCCGGAGCGCCGCCGATGCCCTGCTGGATGTGGAGCAGCTGCCGGGTCATCACCAGTACCGCGACTGGATCCTGCCGCTGCTGCAGCTGCCGCTCTGGGATGAAGTTCAGGTGATCGCCTGCGAACGGCTCACCTGCTGCCTCACCCGCAATGTCGCCGGTGCTTTCGATGGCGCCTACGTCTCACCGGCACTGAGCGAGCGGCGCGGCCGTGAGGTGCGGGTGCTCTACGACCTCAAGACCCTCTCGGCCCATGGCCGGCCCTATTCCACCGCCGCCCAGCTGGGGGGCTACATGGTGCTGGAGGCGGCCCAGGGGAACCACTACGAGCTGGGCCAGACGATCTGGAGCAAGCCCGGAGAAGCATTCACCAGCACCTTCTACAGCCGTGAGCAGTGCCTGGCGGCCTGGGCCGCGGCCTGGAGCGCTTACTGCCTCGCCCAAAGACCCTTCTGAGCACAGGGAGAGACTGGTTAGGAATTAACAGCCCCTGTGATTGCGGCTCTCAGGACAGAGCCCATACAGTGAAGTCCTGGCGGGCTCTGGCCTGCTGGCCTCTGAACGCCCTGCTCATAGTGATGTCTGCTGCCCTTGCTGAAGCTGCCTCGGTGCCCTTGGGCGCAGCTGACGGTGCGACGGATGCGGTGGACGCCATCGATGCGCTGCTTGATGCGATCACGGCCCTCAAGGCACAGCAGAAGCAGCTGGAACAGCAGCTCGAACCACTGCTGGAGGCCCTCAGCGAGGCGATGGCCGCCGGTCAGCTGGATCCCTCCTTCTCCCACAACGACTGGGCTTTTGCCCACAGCAGTGGGCGGCTGAGCTACGAGTTCCCGCCGGCGGTGCAGCAGATCGAGCAGCAGCTCAAGGCCGCCAAGGACGTGGCGATCCAGCAGGGGAGTGCGACGGAGAAGCGCGGCAAGCCCTTCTGGACCATCCGCCCCCCGAAGGCCCAGGACCAACCGTTCTGAGCTGATGCCGCAGCGTCCCCACGCCCTGCCTCCAGCCGATCCAGTGGAGGAGCTGCGCGCTGCAGCCAGCGCGGAGGACGACAACGGCCAGCCGCTGTATGAGCCCACCGATCCGGCCCGGCCGATCGGGCATGCCAATCCACCGCGCCGCCCCAAGGGCGTGGCGGCTCATCGGCCCCCCAGGCCCTCGCGACTTGAGGTGGAACGGCGCATTGCTCAGGCACAGCTCTGGGTGGCTCAACGCCTCCCTCTGGTGCAGATCATTGAAAATGCTCGTGATAATTGGGGAATCCACAACACCCAGACGGTCAACCGCTACCTGAATCTTGCGCGTGAGCGCATGGTTCAGGAGCTAATCTCTGACCGCCGCCGGCATCAGGCTGAGCAGATCTTTGCGCTGAACGACTGCGCCCGCCGGGCGATGGATGCGGGCCAGTTCAACGCCGCCGTCGGCGCCTTCCGGGTGATCGCCGAGATCGGCGGGCTGCTGCGAGCCCCGATCAAGCCCCCCGAGGCGAAGAGCTGATGGGCCGCATCGCTTCCACCCTGCGGCCGACAGCGAGCGTCCCGACTGATGGCGGCCTGCTGCTCGACCCCGCCACTGACCGTTGGGCCGACTGGGGACTGCTGGGCGTTCCCGATCCCGACCAGGCGTCAATTACCCGCCAAGGTCTGCTGTTTCGCGACTTCATCCGCTCCGCCTTCCCGAGCTTCCAGTTCCACCGCCTCTCTGAGCTCCTGATCGACTTGCTGCAGCAGGTGGCCGATGGCCAGCTGACTCGGTTGATCGTCTGCTGTCCGCCGCGCCACGGGAAAAGCCAGCTGGTGTCGCGGCTTTTCCCCGCCTACTGGGTGAGCCGGCACCCGGAGCTGTTCTGCGCCATCGCCAGCTACTCCGGTGAGCTGGCCTACGCCCACTCCCGCGAGGCCCGCCACTACTACCGGATCACCGGTCACGCCCTCTCCAAGGATTCGGCTGCTGTGGGGAACTGGCTGACTCCCCAGCGCGGTGGCTGCATCGCCGCCGGCGTGAGGGGGCCGTTCACGGGCAAGGGCTACAACCTCGGGATCATCGATGACCCCTACAAGGGCCCGGAGGACGCCAAGTCGGCGCTGCAGCGCGAGCGCCTGATCGACTGGCTCAAGAGCGTCTGGTTCACCAGGGCCGAACCGGGCCTCACCGCAGAGGGGTCGTTGCTTCCGGCAGCCCAGGTGGTGGTGCAGACCCGCTGGGACCACCACGACATGACCGCGTGGCTGCTGGAGCAGGAGGCCGAGGAGAACCCGGAGCACTGGACGGTGCTGAACCTCCCCGCCATCGCAGAGCCGGAAGCGATTTCGATGCGGATTCCGCATACCTGCACCAAGGTCGTCGACTGGCGTCAGCCGGGAGAGCCGCTCTGCCCCGAACGGGTGCCGCTGGCGGTGCTGCAGCGCATCCGCACCCGCCTGGGCTCCTACTGGTGGAACGCCCTCTATCAGCAGCGGCCCAGCCCGGCCGAGGGTCTGCTGTTCCGCAAGGGCTGGATTCAGCCGCCGCTGCCAACCGCTCCAGGCCAGCCCTGGAGGTATGCGCCCTTGGTGCTGAGCTGCGACCTGAGCTTTAAGGACGGCAAGGACAACGACGCCTGCGGCTTCGCCTTGCTCGGTCTGCTGGAGCCGCAGCGCCACCCGGCGGTGGAGGCAAGACGGCAGGGCCTGGCGCTGGCCGCCAATGCCGCCGGAGCTCAAGGGGCTCCCAGGGGTGTGAATGTCACTCACCTCCTTGCTGGCGGCCCGGACCCATGGGCCGAACTGCAGATCGAGGCGCTCTGGGCCCACTGTCAGCGGCTGGATCTGCCGGGGGTGATCAAGTTCCTGCTGGCGTCCTTGGCCTCGCTGGAGCGCCAGGGCCTGCGGCCCAATGCCGTCCTGATCGAAGACGCGGCGAACGGCCCAGCCGTCTGCCAACTGCTCAGGCGCCAGGTGCCGGGCTTGATCGCCATCCCGCCCAAGGGCAGCAAGGCTTCCCGCGCCCATGCCGTCGCCCCCCTGGTGGAAGCCGGCCAGGTGCGCTTTGCCCGCAAGGCTGACTCGCTGGTGGAAGAACTGCTGGCCTTCTCGCCCCGTGGCGGAGTCGACGACCAGGTGGATGCTTTTTGCCAGGGGGTGCTCTGGATCGAGGCGCAGTTCTGGCGTGGCCGGGGCTACGGCAGCTCACCGGTGCCGATGGTGTTCAGCCGCTGAGCGATGACGGTCGCCATCGCTCGGCCCCTGCGAACTCCCGCCTGCCGCGCTGCGGCAATGGGCCAGCTGGATCTTCCGCTGCGGCCCCCGGTGGTGGCGACGTGCCTGCCTCGGCCCAGCAGTGCTCAGCGAGTGCGAATCGGTCATCGACCGAGTCCGCGACTTCGGCACCAGGGCGATGCCGTCCAGCTGGTGATCGCCTTCCCGGCCAAGCCGCGGCGGCATCGACCGGTGAACCCCCATGCCACCGCCAATGCTCTGGCTCTGCAGCACCGAGACATTGCCGCCACCGTGGCGGGCAACATCTCCCGCCGCACCGGCCACCCGAAGGAAGATCTGGAGCAGATCGCCATGCTCGGCATCATCCAAGCCGCCCGTCGTTATTCACCGGAGCGGGGATCCTTTCGGCCCTATGCGCGCACTTATGCCAACGGGGAGGTGTATCACTACCTCCGGGACAAGGGATTCCTGATCAAGGTGCCGGCCTCTTGGCGGGAGCTGCATGCGCGGGGGCAGAAGTTGCTCAGGCTGGGGATGGCATCTGCAGAGGCTCCAGAGCGGTTGGGGGTCAGCGCGGAGAGGTGGAGGGAGATTGTGGCGGCATGCAGTCAGCGGGTGGTCGCGCTTGATGTGGCTGGGGAGGAGAACGAGTCTGCGTGATCTGGCCGCTTTGCGAAGGCGGCATCTGCTCCAAACCAGCTTTGTTTGCTTCAGCGACACTCGCTGCTAGTTCTTTGGCAAAAACAGCGGATTCAACTTGTCAGATCCAGCAGGAACGCTCCGGTTTAGCGGCGGCGCGCAGCCTTGACCCCTGGAACCGGTTGCTGGGCTACCTTGTCACGCTTGCTGGGATGCAAGATAAGCCGTCGAGCTAGAGCACCAAAATGACACTATTAAGCCGAGAGTAAAAACTAAGATTGATAGCGTAATTGCTGTCTTTGCGCCTTTAAGGCAATCAGCATAGAAGTCGGCCCTGCAGCACAAATCTGTAACCACATCACGAAACTCTTTTTGAGCCCTGTAGTCGAAGGAATTTGGATTAAAGCCAATACCTAAGTCCAGAACTTTGGAAGTTGATATGGATAAAGGCTGCAAAGAGAGAAGAATGCCAAAGATGGTAATTGCAAAGGCCGCAAGGAGAACGCCCTTTGGATATTGAGACGAAATGATGCCAGCAAGGCTATAGAAGCCTGCTAAGATGGACTGCAGAGACAACAAGCCGCTAAGTTTTGATTGAAGCAATGCAATTCGCTGATTAGCTTGATCATGCATGAAAATGGCGACGTCCCAAGAGCTAAATTTATTGGCATAGAGCCTGTCATTATCATACCTGCATTTCTTTACCTCTGACATTGTAAGCTTCGGTTCTACCGGAAACATAAAAATAGAGAGAATAATAAAAACCGCAACGTCTGATAATCTGGTGATAAATTTATTCATTGTCCAGATCTCAGATTCTCAAAGAAAAAGTCAGATACTCTATATTTGACAAATTCATCCATCCATACCCACTGTCCATTCGCATTATTCTCCAGGAAAAACCACGATCCATCTTTGTCCACAACAAAATCTGATGTACAAAACCTTAGCTTAGCCCTTTTCATGAGACTATGATATCCATCGAGAATACAAGCAGGCGGAACAATAACTTTGTAATCTATGCCTTTCATTTCATCCCTTCTGACGTCTAGTGATCCACCGTATAATCCAATGAATATAGACTGACCGTTGAGAAAAACAGTTCTTACATCATAAGACTTATCTATCTTTTTTTGGATTAATGATGGGCATAAGCTGATTAGAGATAGGTCAACATCTGTTCTCTCCAGCTTGTTTGTGTAAATGTGATATATGCCACCTTTGTGCTTGATGTAGCCACAGTCTATTGGTTTTACGATGCAGTCCCAATCGTGCTCCACGAGGAAGCTTGTCGCCCTATTGACTTCATTCGTAATAATCCACTCAGGAGTACGGAGGCCACACTCATCTGCTGTCATTAATTGGTGGGCTTTCTTGTCAGCCAGCCAATTACATGTTGGGAAGTTCATCCACTTTTCGAATGGCACCTGCAACATAAGATTCCAAAGAGCTTCTTCGAGCTCAGCAGACTTAAGCCTCTCGCCAACCGTGACAGGAGATGCTTTATTTTCAAAAGGTCTTCTATACCAAATTATATCAATATTTGAAAAAATGGGAACAATATCGCTTCCAATCGTGAACAGATGCTCGACGTCTGTATTTACTTGCTGGCAAGAAAGCCAGCTAGGCGCTCGCTCGATAATATAGGCAGCAGTAGCATCGGAGGAATTGCTCCAAATAACAAGGTTCATGGAAGGCCTAGCTTGACGAGCGACCTATCAGGATGCTCTTTGGCAACTTCTGTTATCGTCTTTGTGGAGCGAGATGGCTTGGTTTTTATGCTTAAAATATGTGTATCGGGAGATTCGCGATCTTGGCGCGTTTGAGTCTGCGTTTCACTTGAAGACGAACAAGATCTTGGCATTTTCTCTAAATAGCATTCAAGCAAGCATGTGGGAGCCGGAAGCGCTTCAGGCTTAGTGTTATCCGTGAAACGCTGCCCTGTTAAATTGTTCACGAAACTCTCCAAGAAATAGAGTGATTTTATTCTGTTCATAGCACACGGCTGCAAAGCATGACAATGCCTCAGGCCAGTCCAGCTACTTCTTCTCGGGTTCTCTGAACTACGGAACCCATACTGCCCTTTCCCGAGAACCATCTCGGGCCTCTCATGAGTGGAATCTGAGATCCCGACACACACATGGGCTTCGCTGTCAACTCTTCCAGATGTAGCCATGGTTCGCGGGTCCGAGAACCAGCTGATCACAGAACCACGCAGGACTCGACTGCTCTGTAGAGCCCCGCTGGCAAGAGCAAGCAGTCACGCCCAGCACCTGTGCTCTCAGCCGCCCAGTCGGAAGCTGCTCAAGCCCAAGCCTTCTGGGCCCAGCACACCACCCTGATCGCTCTGCAGCCCTCCCTGCAGATCACCGCCGACTGCTGGGCCCTGCTTGCTGCCCCTGACGGCACCAGCCGCAAGGAGCACTACCTCCCCAAGGGGGAGCGGGAACCGGATACCGCCTACCGCAAGCGCCTCGATGCAGCCCGTCCATCAGGCTTCTTCCGCGATGCGTTGCGCACCTACGCCGGTATGCTCAGCCGGGGTAGCTGGATCTGCCTCCCGGCCAGCCTGAGCTCGGTGCTCACCGACGTGGACGGTCGGGGCACGGACCTGGGTGTCTTCCTCGCTGCTGCCGACCTGCTGGTGCTGCGGGACGGGGCTGCCCTGGTGCTGGTGCTCCCCCCCGAGCACAGCTGGCCCAGCGAGGGCGACCGGCAGGAGGCCCTGCGCCGTGGGGATCGGCTGTCCCTCCCCCGGCTGCAGTTGGTGCCTCGCTCCAACTGCCTGAACTGGGAGCTGCCGGTCTCCTACGGGTTGCCGGGACGGATCATCTGGCGTGAGCCTGTGAACCGGCCCATCAGCGCGGAGCCCTCTGGAGCCGAGGGGGCAGTCACCGAGCAGATCAACGCCCTACTAGGCGATGCCGATGCTCCAGACCGTTGGCACTACCGCAGCCTGCAGCTGCTCACTGCTGGCGACGCTGTCACCGGGCTGCAGCTGGCCCATCACCCTGTCTGCGCTGACCCCCAGGCCGCCAGCGGCTGGCGCTGCGACGAGCCGGTGGTCACGACCTATGAGGGGATCCATAGGCTGCCGGCCTGCTGGTACACCTCCGATGGCTCTGCCTTCGGGGAGGGGGACCTGCCGCACTTGGGCCTGGCGCACCAGTACCTGAACCACTTCCGCTGCAAGAGCGAGTACGAGGAGCTGCTCTCCCGCACTGCCCTGCCGGTGGGGGTGCGCAAGGGGATGGTGGACGCCATGGGCAACAGCCAGGCCGGCCCGGTGGTGCTGGGCCCGAACACCTGCATGGATTTGCCCTCGGATGCGTCCTTCGAGTTCGTGGAGATCAGAGCGCGGTCCCTTGCCGAGCACCGGGCCTGGCTACAGATTCTCGACGACACCATGCGCCGCGATGCCCTGATCCCCTCTCAGAACCGAGGTGCTGCCCGCACCGAGATGGAGATCAGTCTGACGGCCTCGCAGAGCTACGCGCTGCTGCAGGCGATGGCGATCCAGAAGGCTTCGCTGTTCTCCACGCTCCTCCAGCACTGGTGTGCCCTGACCGGTGAACCCCTCGATCCAGGCGCCGGCCTGCAGGTGACGGTGAGCCCCCTCACCCCACCGAACCAGCCCCAGCCCCAGGTGAAGGAGTGGATCGAGCTCTTCGACAAGGGGGTGATCAGCCGGGAGGAGCTGCGCCACCAGCTGGCCCTGGCCACGGCCAACGCCATCAGCAGTCCGACGCTGGATGACAGCCCGGCCACCAGGGCGGGGGAGGGGAGCAACACCCCAGATCCCAGCTTTCCCGTGAGTTCGGCCCCGGTGCCCCTCAGGCAAGAGGAGTCAGCCGCGCCCTCCGCTGCATGAGCCAGACCCCGACCGACTCGCCCTACCGCTGGCGGGCTGCTGACCTGGAGGGGATTCGTGTCGCCCTCTCGATCCCGGCCCGCCTGCCCGCGATCCGCGCCATCAACGACGCGATGGCGGATCTCGAGCAGCTCTACCCCGATGCCATCCCCACAGCCCGACGGGAGCTGGATGCCATCGCCGCCATCGACACCGAGCTGGCGGGGCTGGGGCCAGATCAACTCCAGGCGCCGATCGAGAGCCGCCGCAAGGCCGTCAGCCCAGATGCCCTGCCGGAGGACGGCACCCTGCCGGTCAAGAAGGCGGATGTGATCGAGTACGACACCGAGCTGCTGCGGGAGGAGACGATCACCCGCTACGGCGAGGGTCTCTCGATCGAGCAGGCGCTGCGCCGCCAGCGGGGCAGCCATGCCCAGGCCCTGCTGCTGATGCTCCCCACCCTGGCGAACTGGAGCCGCGATTCGCAGCTGAGCGGCAACGGCGGTGCTTTTACCGCAGCGCTGGAGCGGGGCTGAGCCATGACCAGCAGTCCCGCCCATGGGGCGTTGCCTCCGTCGGCGCTGCAGCCCTACGCCAACGCCCGCATCCTGCTGTTCTCCAACGCCATCGCTGGCGTGCTGGATTCCGAGCGCACCGGCCGCTTCCTGTTCGAGGGGTTTCTCAAGCGCCTGCGGGGGATCTCCAGCAAGGAGAACGCCCCGGGGCTGGACACAGGGGACTTCACCTACGAGGGCTACCTCACCCGCGGGGCGGTGCTGCCGCTGACACCGTCCCAACCCTGGGACTGGTTGGCCACGGACATCGCCTGGAGCACCAGCGGCATCCGACCGGTGTCTGCCACCACACCGGCGCTGCTCACCCCCTGTTTCGGGGCTGTCTGGTTGGGTCCGCTTGCCGAGCTCACCCCAGCGGGGGTGCTGCCGTCGCCAAGCCGCGGCCAGTTCGCGGCGTTCTCGGTGACTGAATTCGGTGGCATCTACGGCGCCGGTGGCATCGGCTCCTTGACCCAGCCGTTGCTGGGCGAACGGATCCAATCGGCGCTCAAGCCCAACCGGGTGGTGGTTGTCAGCACCGGCGACAGCCTCAACGTGCTGGCGGAGCGCCACGGCACCACCGTCACCACCCTGCGCGGCCTGAACCCCACCATCACTGCTCGGCCATCGGATCAACTGCCGCTGGGGAGCTGGCTGTTTCTGCCCAAGCGCCGCGCCGCGACCAACGCCGACACCAGCACCACCAGCCTGCCGGCTGGCTTCTACACGCCCGAAACCCTGGCCACTTACCTGGGGGTGTCGCTCTCCACCATCTACAGCTGGAACTCCAGCGGCTACGGCCCTCCCTTCGTGAAGCTGGGCAACCTCGTCCGCTACACCTACGAGGACGTGGAGCTCTGGCTGGCCAGGCAACTGGAGCTCTCGCGGGGCTGACTAACTGCTCAGAAGGAAAGAGGCCCTACTTCTTGGCCCCTTCGGTGTTGGTGTCGCTGCTGTTCTGGTGGCCGTTCAGGTGTTTCTCGCAGGCCATGGCACCGCTGCCTCCCAGCACTGCCGCGGCGAGCAACGCAATCGAGAGCAGGCGCTTCACGGGGGGCAGGCATCTGAGGTTGACCGTAGGCAGCTCCACGGCTTCCGCTCTCTCTCCGCTGTCGTCTCCTCACAGATCGATGGCTGGCAATAGCTGGAGAGCACAGCCCGGACGGGGTGCTCCTCCACGACAGCCGCGATGGGTCATGGCCACTGCCACTGCTTCTTCCACCTCCAGCACCACCGCCACCAGCGGCCAGGGCGCTGACGACAATTACGCCGCCACGGGCCAGCCCGGTGAGGCCACGACAGCCGGAGGCCCCTCGGGCGATCCCAACGGCATCGGCGGCCAGGGCGGCACTGCTGCCAGCGGCGGCGACAACTCCGGCGCTGCTCAAACCGAAGGCGGTGCTCCCCTCACTGACGAAAGCCGCCTCACCGAGCCCCTGCGGGCCGAGCGGCGCAAGAGCAACCAGCTCGAGAAAGAGATCCGCACCCTCCGCCAGCAGCTGAACCGCTTCTCAGAGATCAATCCCGAGGAGTACGCCCGCCTGCAGGAAGCCGAACGGCAGAAGCAGATCCTCGAGCAGCAGATGGAGCTGCGCGAGCGCCAAATGGAGGAGGCCTCCGCCCAGAAGGTGGCCGCTGTCGCCGCTGAGCGCGACGAGGCCAAGCAGCAGATCCTCCAGCTCCGCAAGGACCGTCTGCTGGAGCGTGCCTTCTCCCAGGCCGAGGGCCGCACCGGCGGCGACACCCGCGGCACATTCTTCGACATCTTCAAGGGGCAGCTGGGCACCTGCTTCCGTCTCAGCACCGGTGGGGACGGCAAGGACGTGCTCGAACCGCTCGACTCCCAGGGCAAGCCCCTGCTCGGCGATGACGGGCGGCCGATGACGACCACGGAGTTCCTCGATCAGATGCGCGTGCATCCCGTCTACGGCTTCCTGTTCCAGCAGCGCGGCCCGGCCGGCATGCAGGCCGCTGGAGCACTGACGGCATCAGGCATCGGCAGCAACGGCGAGCCGATCAATCCGCAGGCCATGTCGGCATCGGAGCTCTACCGGGCGTCTTTTGCGGTCAGTGGTCGCGGGGCTCGTCGCTGAGGCCTCTGCTCACCCAATGGCACGGCGACCCCGCAGCTTCTACGCATCCCTCTCCTTCCGGCCGCCCGAGCCGGTGGCTGCAGCAGCCCGCCGTGCCCTGGAGCGCCGGGCCCAGCAGCCACCCTCCAACCGGGGCATGACGCCAGTAGGCCTGGCGCGAGCCCGGCAGCTGCTCAACCGCCAGCAGCTCTCGCCCACCACCATCGATCGCATGGTGAGCTATTTCGCTCGCCACGAGGTCGACAAGCTGGGCTCCAGCTGGGATGCCTACGGCAAGGGCCGCCAGGCCTGGGATGGCTGGGGCGGTGACCCCGGCCGACGCTGGGCCACGGCTGTCGCCCGGCGGATGGATGCAGCAGAGCAAGCAGCTCAGCGCTCAACCAATCCACCCCGCCGCCGCTGACGCGCGGGTCGATCAACCCGGCAACCGCCCGGAGCCTGGAAAACACAACCAGCCAAACGATCAACGGCTCAAAAGGGGAGAAACTGACGCGAAAAAAATCGCGAATTCTCCTCATAATTTGCGTTTCAAAATCAGCTCCCTGCAGCTCCCTGTAGATCCCCGCAGATCGCCGTAGAAGAACGCAAACCTGGGGGTATTCCCCCTGTTTCCGGGAGCGGTGCAGCGTGCCTCGGAAATTTTTCAGGTTCTGGGAAATCCCCTTCTCAGGCCCTGCTGTCCTGATCGGCTCCCGCGCCAGCCGCTGATCCTCCTCCACCGGTAGTGGAGACAGGGAGCTCGTGCCACCATTGGTAGTGGCAGCGGACCCTGCGCTGATGACGGCCACCACCTTCAACGTCCAGAACCTGCGGGGCCAGTCCCTGCTGTTTCGCTGTCTGGAGACGGGCTTCGTGACCACGGCACCAGCCCTCACCCGCTATCAGCAGGGCCGGGGCATCGACCCCAGCCGCCGCGAGTTGGTGGGTGAGCGACCCGAGCAGTGGTGCAGAAGTCGGCCGGTGACGATCTGCGAGCACTGCGGTGCGGCGATCAAGGGCAACCAGTGGACCGTCCGCCAACACCAGCAGAGCCAGCGCTGTAGAAGGTCGAGGACGCCGCTGCCGGTCTGATGGACCATCCGTTCTGGCTCCTGGTGCCCTGGCTGGTCTTCTCCATCGGCATGGGGCTCAAGACCTGGAAGGTGACTCGGCTGATCAACCATCAGCTGCGCAGGAGTGCCTGGGGGGTGGAACCGTTCCGAGCTGGGCTGGAGCGAAACTGGCAGCGGAATCAGTCGCTGAGCTGAGTCAGCCGAAAGCCCCGGGGGCCCGCAGGCCCGCCGGGGCAGGGGCCGCAGCCCCTGGCGGCTCACAGCACCGCCACGGTGCCCAGCCGCTTGGCCTGGAGCTTGCGGGCCAGCTGATGGGCCAGCTGCGCCGGAATGAAGCGGGGCTTTTTGACCGGCAGCCCGCGGCGGCCATAGAAGACCGTGAGGCGCTCAGCATCGGGCGCCTTGATCCCGCCGGGATAGACGAACACCGCAAGCTGGCGGATCTCGCAGCGGGGGAAAGAGGAGGCCATCACGAAGGAGGCGAGGGACACCCGCGTCAGGCCCCGGCTGTAGCGACCTGGCAAGGACGCCTCGCAGAGGCGCCTGGCCCGATCCTTGCCAGGGCGAGACGGCTGGGGCAGCGGTGCCCCCTTTCTCCCCCTCGCCGACCGTGAGGCCTCCGGCCCCCGCGCGTGCTGAACCCCTTCATCAAAGGGCTGCCTGCTCTGGCGGTTCTTCCCCCCCGCAGCTCACACAGCAGCCTGGAAGAGTTTAATGTTTGGCAGCATGCTATATAATTGAACTGGAAGCTATTTATTGTGATCCATAAAATTTGTCGCTACGGAATCATTCTGCTGTCATTCGTTGGGGCATCTTCGCGCGCCAGCGAGTGGTGCCACGATGTAACAGAGGGAATCCCAAGGACCATCACTGGGGCTGTCCGCCTACATGTCTCAAGCCAATATGCTTTTGGATATGATGATATAAAGCGCGTCGTCGATGCTGGCGGAGGAATTGACTGCAGGCATACCAGGCCAGCGGCGAGAACTGAGCTGCTGGCCTGCTCTAACGGTCTTCGAGCCGTAGGAACGACCAAGGACCGACTATGTACCACTCAAGAGAAGTACGGAAGCGATTCAAGCAACCGTGCAATCTGCGCGCTGACCGGCGGCACGATTCCTGAGACAGACTGGAAGATAACGGATAAGATCGGCCAAGCCTTCAATGACTATGACGAGGACTGGGAGTCTCATTCCCCTGTTCGAGGATGCGTTCTCTCCTCTTCAGGGAAATACGAGCGTCGTGGATACAAAGCACTCGGTCTAACTGCAGGAGATTACAAGCTCTACTTCGTCAGGGAAGAGCTGGATGTCTACGATCCGAAGCGTCAGCCTTCTTTTTAGGTGAGCCCCCTCCTGCAGGAGGCCCGCCTGGCTGCCTGGCTTCAGAAGGGCAGCAGTGCCTCCAGCTCTGGATCGACCGGCATGGCTGGCGCGGCTGCTTGCTGCTCGCACAGCACCTGGGCTGCCAGCTCAGCCAGCCGTGGCCAGCGCCCGCTGCAGAACGCCAGATCCTCCAGCACCTGCCAGGAGAACTGCTGCAGCTGAGCTTTGCGGGACAGAGGGGCCATGGGAGGGCTCCGCGTAGGACCCCTCAGCCGGCGGGGGGCGGGTCAAGGGCCCGTCCACAACTGAGATGCGGAGCGCAGCGCAGCCAACGTCCCAGCGGCGGGCTCGTATCACCCTTGAGGCGCCCCCCGACCATGAGGAGGGCCGGAGCGGAGTCCCAACAGCGACCTTTCAGCCACATCACCGCTGCGCTGCTTCTGCCCATGGCAATAGGCAGTGACGTGATCTGGGGCCGGGCCCCGGGAGTGCAGCACCGATGGGCCTCACCCTGATCGAGGCAGCCAAGTACGAGACCCGCCTGGAGCACCTGGCGGTGATCAAGACCTTCGCTGAGGGCGAACTGCTCAGCTGGCTGCCGTTCATGAACATCGCCGGCGGCGGCCTCTTTTATTCCGTTGAGAAGGAGCTCCCCTCGGTGGGCTTCCGGGCGGTGAACGAGGGCTACAAGCAGAGCTACGGCGTCGTCGACCCCCAGTCAGAAGCCGTGCACCTGTTTGGAGGCGACGTGGATGTGGACCGCTCGATCGTTGATCTGCAGGGCCCCGAGGCCCGGGCGGCGCAGACCGAGATGAAGGTTCGCTCGATGCGGCTGACGCTGGAGGCGGCGCTGATCAACGGTGATGCCACCGCCAGCCAGGGCCGGGGCTTTGACGGCCTGGCCAAACGCCTCGCCCCGGGCAGCGAAATGGCGCTGAACAACGGCGGCGGGGCGCTGGATTTCGACAAGCTCGATGAGCTGATCGACTCGGTCAATTCCTACGGCGGCCGGAAGTATCTGGTGATGAGCAAGGCGATGCGCCGCCAGCTCAATGCCCTCGCCCGCCAGACCGTGGGCCAGGGCGTCTACAACGTGAGCACCAACAATCTGGGCGTGATGGTGCATCACTACCAGGAGTGCCAGATCCTCACAGTTGATCGCGACGCCCAGGGCCTGGAGGTGCTGGGTTACGGCGAGGCAGGGGGCACCAGCTCGATCTACTGCTGCACCTTCGGGGATCAGGCAGTGACCGGTCTGCAGGGCCCCTTCCAGGGCCGCTACGGCATCTCGGTGCGGGATCTGGGCGAGGTGCCTGATGCCCCGGTGTTCCGCACCCGGATCGATTGGTACGTGGGCTTTGGCGTCATGCACCCCCGCGCTGCTGGCCGGCTGCACTCCATTGCCCCGATCTCTTGAGGGGCCAGGGGCCCCTTCTCAATGGGGCTGGGGCTGCGCTTTGCGGTACTGCTCTCGGCCCAACAACCACTGCTTCTTTTCGTCTTTGAGACCGACCGATGACTCGCCTGAAAGCCAACGCCCTGCTGGATGCCGCCACGGTGCTGGTGGGCTGGACCAACCGCTCCGCCACCCGCGACACCGAGAAGGTGTTCACCAGCGGTGAGGTGGTGAAGCTCAACACCAAGCTCGACGCCGCTGCCCGCTTCTCCCTGCTGGTCTCCCATCCGGGCCACAGCGATGCGGTGACCGTGGTGCTGCACCTGGCGCCTGAACTCCGCGACGGAACCATGGGCACCTTCGTCCCCGTCGCCACCGTCGCCGTCCCGGCGGAAGGCGGTCGGGTCGAGGCCTACATCTCCGGCCACGACATCCTGCTGGACACCGCCGATGTGGATAACGCTGACCTGCCGGCGCTCTGCTTTGCCAAGGCCGTCGTCACCCCTTCGACCCCGGAGGGGATGGTCGTCGGCCTGACTGCCACCCTGCCGGCCTGAACATGAACCACTCCCCCATGGCCGGGCTCGCTGCCCAGGGGCCCCTTCCGGCCGGGATGCTGCGCATCCGCCTGGGCAGTCAGGAGCGCTACGTCTGGCCGGTGCATCTGCCCGGCTGGCTGGGGCTCGGCTGGCGTGTTGCTGGGGCCGAGGCATCAGCTGGAGCCCCATCAGCTGGGGTCGCCGCTGCAGATCCGCCGGCTCCCATCGCCGCAGATGTATGCCAGCTGCTTGAGCCGAACGATGCAAAACCTGCATCACCCCGCGGCCGGCGCGGCAGGCGCCGCAAGGAAGAGCCCGAGCAACTCGCGGCACCTGCTGACACCGGTGCCGGCACCGTCAACGACAGCAGCGACAGCGATGCCAGCGGCAATGAGCTCAGCAAACAGGAGCAGGACGCTGAACCCCCTGCTGCTGGCGGCGCAGAGCCGGATCCAGATCCCGACTCTGCTGCTGATCCATCGCCTGATGCAGAGCTGGCTCTCACCGCCCTGCCGGATGACCTCTTCGACGACCCGCTGATCTGATCCCCTGCTGGCCATGCCCTACCCCCTGCCCCAGCAACCCAGCACCGTGGGCGGCCAACGGGTACGGCTGCTTCCACCGATCGGCTGCCCAGGGGTAGAGCAGTGGGTGCTGCCGATGGAGTTCAGTCGCTGGGCCGAGCTGGGCTACCGCAAGGGACCCATCCCGGCCGATGACCTCGAACTGTTCTGGCTGCCGGCCGACAGCCGCTGGAATGAACCGGTCGGCTCAGCTGCGATCGAGCTGCTGATCAACCCGCGGCAGACCATCCCCTCACCGATCTCGGTGACCTGGGGCGACGGCAGCAGCAACGTGGTGCCCTGCCCCGCGGTCTCCAGGCAGGCCCCGCGGCTGCGGCACGTCTACGCCCAGCGGGCCGATGTAACCGTGCAGGTGCAGCTGGGGATGCTGATCGCCACGCTGCGAGTGGCCCTGGTGGGTTGTCCGGTGCCGCCCCAGCAGCTGCTGAACAACCGCGATGGTGGCGGCGGCACCGGTGGTGTGATCCAGCCGCTGATCCCCAGCGGCGGCATCACCGGCGAGCCCTACGACGGCCGCCATACCGTGGTCTGGCGCCTGCGGCTCCATCCCAATGGCGGCCTGGGCTTCATGCCGGACCCGAGCAGTGGTGAGCCGGCCCTCGCTGTGGTGCAGGAATCAGGTGTCGGCAGCCGCGCCACCCGCTGGTACTCCGGCGATGGGCCGCCGCCATCCACCCTGCAGCCCCCGCCAGCGGTGGGGGACTTCTATCTGGACCGCCTCAGCGGGCAGGTCTACGAACTCTCTGCCTGATCTCCCTGTGCCTGAGCTCAACAAGGGGCTGGCCGAGCGGGTGGAGGTGTTCACCCGTGCCACCAGCGATGCCCTGCAGAAAGCCGTCGGCGAGGTTCTTGATGCCCGCAACCCCTGGCAGCTGCTCTACCGGCTCTCGCGCATCGTGCTGCTGGGGCTGGTGCTCTACACCGCCTGGCTGCTGATCACCCTTCAACCGGACCTGGCCAAGCGGATGAGCACCACCACCGCCGCCACCCTGCAGGAACAGGTGAGCGCGCATCAGGGGCAGGTGCAAACCCTCCTGCGCAGCTCGATCGAGAGCAGCGGCGATGGTCTCCACACCCTGGCTCTGCTGCAGTGGGAGGGCGGCGGCAGCGTCACCGTGCTGGCGGTCGATGGGCGCCACGGCCAGCTGGCTCTGACGCCGGGACAACAACCGCTGCTGGGTGTGGAGATGGCCGAGGCCCTGGGCCATGTGGCGTTGGGCCTCTGTGCCACTGAGGGGCCCGCGGCCCTGCCGATGGCGGTGCGTTCGCCGGCAGGCAGCAACGGCGTGATCCTGGTCTGTCCTGTGGGTTGCAGCAGTGCAGGGCGCAGCCAGGGACTGCTGCTGGCGCTCTACGACCAAGAACGACCAGAGTCCTCTGGTGGCCTGCACGAGCGGCAGCAGAAGCAGTTGCAGCTGATTTCCCAGCGACTCGGCCAGCTCCTGGCGCAGCGCTGAGCGCAACTCCAAATTTGGCGTCGATTAGGAGTTGGTTTGGAGTTGTGCATCCCGCGCTGGCAAGAGCCAGTGATGCCGCCACCTGCACTCGATGCCCCTCTCCTGGCGTCAGCTCGCCTCGCTACTCGGACCCGCTGGACCGATGCCGCCCCAGCTGGCCTTGCTGGCGAGCCCCCAGGCCAATGACCGGCGCATCCTGCTGCGGGCACCCCAGGTCCTGACCATCAGCCGCGTCGATGCCGTGCTCAGCGGCGGCACCAGCCCCAGTGTCTCCTTCTCACTGCGCCATGGCGCCGATGTTTCCGCCACAGGCACAGCTGCCACGACGGATCCGATCACCGTCACCAGCACCACGACCGGCAGTGCGAGCACGAGTTTTCAGGTCCCAGAAATCCCCGCAGGTCACTGGCTGTGGCTGCAGATCACTACTGCCTCTGGCTCACCGGCGGTACTGACGGTTTCGATCGCGATGCAGTAAGGACTCCTGCCTTCCGGAAGGGAAGACAGGAGGCTGGGCCGGGCTGGGAAAGCTGGGGCGCGGAACTGCACGCGCCCGGCGTCGCCGGTCTTGTTCAGCAGGTGGCCGGGGTGGCGCTGCCTGCCTCGGCAACACTCCACCTCTATCCAGACCCCGCAGGCCCCGACCGTCCCCCGATGGGGACAATCCCGCTCCATGGCAATAGCCGATGACGCAACACCCGTCTGGCTGCCATGGGGTCCTGGAATTCCACCGGTTCAATCCGCGGTCCTGAGGGACCCGCCGGCCCGCAGGGCTCTCCCGGCGTTCAGGGCAACCAGGGGCCTGCTGGTCCCCAGGGGGCCCAAGGGCCTGCTGGCTTGCAGGGTCCAGAAGGTCCCGCTGGCCCTTCTGGCCCGGCTGGTCCGACCGGATCGCAGGGCATCCAGGGCCCAGCCGGGATCGGCATCAACTTCAAGGGCTCGGTGGCGGCACTCGCCAACCTGCCCGCCAATGCCGCCCAGGGCGATGCCTACCTGGTGCAGGCCGATGACTCACTGCGGGTGTGGGACAGCGGCACCAGCAGCTGGGTGAATGGCGGCTCCATCCAGGGGCCCCAGGGACCAGCCGGTGTGGCGGGCCCCGCAGGTGCCGCTGGTCCCCAAGGCCCGGCCGGCCCTCAAGGTCCGCAAGGCATCCAGGGACCTGCCGGTATCGATGGCCTGATCGGCCCCCGCGGCACGGGCTGGTTCACCGGTAGCGGTGCTCCACCGCTGAACATCCCTGGTGCGGTGGATGGCGACCTCTACCTCGACCTGCTCACCGGCACCGTCTACCAGCTCGGCCCGATTCGCGTGGCCGATCTGCCCGCCATCGGCAGCTCCTTCCAGGGCGGCTACTACGCCGGTCTGATCAGCCACACCGCCAATGGGGTGGCCACCCATGCGTTGATCATTTCGCCCAAGGCTTCTGGCTCGCTGCTGAACGTGGCCTGGAAGACGGCGAACACCTCCACCACGGGCACCACAAGCGTGTTCGACGGCTGGGCGAACAGCGAGGCGATGAACAACGCCAGCCATCCGGCGGCGCAGTTCTGCCGCTCGCTCTCGATCGGCGGCTACGACGACTGGTATCTGCCGGCCACCCAGGAGTGGGATGTGCTGTATCGGTCCTTCAAGCCGGAGGCGACGGCCAACGGCACCTATTCGGGGGCGGGCTATGGCGCCAACCCCTATGCGGTGCCGGCGGGCGGCAACTACACCGACAGCAACCCGGCCCTCACCTCGGTGCTCGCCTTCCGCGCTGGTGGGGCGGAGACGCTCAAGCACTTCGACGAGGCCTACGGCGACGATCCCTTCCTGCACTGGACCTCCACCCAGGTCGCCAGCGGCACCGCCTACCAGCGGATGACCTACATGGGCGATCAGTTCGCCGAGAGCAAGACGATCGCCTCCGCCACCCAGGTGCGCGCCATCCGCCGCATCCAGGTGCTGCCTTGATGCTTCGTCCGACCGTCTGTTGCTGAGGGTGATGGGCTGATGGCCAGCTGGCTGCCGCGCACCCAGATCCCTGGCCAGCGGCTGAGCGTGAGCGCCACCACCACGCCCCTGCTCCCCGGGGCCAGCGCCCTACTCGACCTGCCCGGTCTGGGGCGGCTCGGCCATTTCCTGGCTGTCAGCACCGATGCGCCGGGCTGGGTGAGCTTCTACAGCTCGCTGGCGGCGCGGGAATCCGATGGCAGTCGTCCGATCACCCAGGACCCGGCCCCGGGCAGCGGGGTGCTGCTCGATCTAGCCACCACCACCGCCTCCCTCACGGTCACCGCCCCGCCAGGCGGCACCTACTTCTCCACCGATACCGCGGCGGCCATGCCGCTGCTGCGGGCATTGGTGCGCAACACCGGCACCAGCCAGGCCGCCATCGCCGTGACCGTGACCGCCGTCGTGCTGGCGCCTTGAGATGAGGCCCACCCGATGAGCAGCCGCACCCTGATCGACATCAGCCGCCTCGGCACCGACACCTCCTGGCCCTCGGTGGCGGTGGAGGTGAACGGCTATCTGCAGAACTGGATCGCCGCGGCCAACGCCCAGGTGAGCCAGCACCAGCTGCGCATCGCCACCGCACCCAACCCCGAGGCCACTGCCACGGACCCCTGCGGCTGGCGCATCGAGGCGACCCTCGCCCAACTCACCCCTGGCGGGGAGCCGGCGGTGCTGTTGCTGGAGGTGTTCCTCACCGGCACCACCCTGCAGATCAAGCCGGGCATCGGCAACACCGAGCCCTACGTGGGGGCCGACACCGAACAGGGCTGGGTGTACCCCGCCGGCGATGTCGGCTACAGCAATGGCACCTGGAGCACCACGCCGCTGCCGTTCAACGCGCAGGTGGGCTGGTCGCTGGCGCCAGGAGCTGAATACTTCGTGTTCGCCTACAGCCAGCACCGCTTCACGAACAGGCAGGCGGTGCCGCTGCTGATCGCTCGCGACCAGGTGTCCGGCCACTGGATCCTGGCGGGCACGCCTCCCACCAGCACCAGCGATGCTCTGCGTGCGGTGAGCTGGAACGCCCGCTCCGGCCAACCCTCGGGCTCGCGCGGCCTGCTGCGCGAGAGCTTCTCGGCACCGGTGATGATCCGCCGGCCGGGCGAGCTGGTGATCGCCACCACCGATTGGAGCTACTACGAGAGCGCCAACGAACCGGCCCAGTTCTGGGAGCCACTGCTGTTGCCGCCCGACTTCGCGGCCCTCAACGTGAGCAGCGCGGCGATGAGCTACTACAAGTCGCCCGATGGCAACGAGTGGCTGGCGATCGGCGGCCACGGCCTACTGCTGCGCACCAAGGACGCGTCTGCTCCCCAGGGAGGCGCAGGGCCATGACCTACCAGGTGTTCTGCCAGAGCTTTGCCCCCGGCAGCTGGAAGTGGACCAGCAAGGATCCCGCTGGGATCGGCATGCAGCTCGATGCCGCCTTCCGCGCCTTTGCCGCTGTGGTGAACGCCCTGCCCGGCAACGCCACCACACCGCTGAGTGTGGTGCGCTCCCATGCCGATGCGACCGCCAACCGCTGGGGTTACACCTGGCAGCTGGGCCACCCCGTTGAACCTGCGCATCTCTGGTTTCTGACTGAAAGCACTACCGCCCAGGGGGAGACCCAATCCAGCAGCAGTGCGGTCTTTGGGAACGCGCTGGCGAGCACCTTCACCAACAACACCAGCAACGGCGGTTACGGCTCCTACAGCAGCTCCACCGGCAACAGCACCGCGCTGGCCTACGTCGACAGCACCCTCACCGGGGCCACGTCGATCGGCGCGATCCTGCTGATCGCCCAGGACACCACTCCTGGTAAGGAGTTCTTCTGCTGGGCCCTCAAGACCCATGGCGGCAACGATGACCTGCACCGCGACAGCTGCCATGCCCTCTACAAGAGCCCGGGCACCACGGGCTGGAACTCGATTGCGATCTTCCCCCGCACCAGCAAGCAGTTCTACGGGCAGGTGGTGCTGCACGGCTATTCGGGCAACCGCTTTGGCGGTCTCCCCTCGGCCATCGGCTCCAGCATCACCGCCAACGGCCACCAGCTGCGCAGCGGCATCGCCCTGGGCCACTACGACTTCGTGCTCCAGGCCCAGGGGCTGTTTGATTCGCCGCCGCCGCTGATCCAGCTGCCGGCGCCGCTGTTCATCGGCTCCACAACCATCCGCGGCGCCAGCACCCATTTCGGCAAGGTGACCCGTCCCGATGGGGTGATGCTGCAACTGGGGCAGCGCTCCAGCGAGCGGGATGTGTGGCTGTGGGTGCCAGCAGGCACCAGCCACAACCAGCCCAGCCCCTGGAGCTCACCGCTGACCCTCAGCCACTGGCGGGAATGCAACGAGCTGCACTTCATCACTGGTTTGCCACCTGAGGGGCTGCAACTGATCACCAGCACGGCGGACTTCATCCGCCACTTCCCGCCCATGAGTGCGGTGGGCGCCCGCCAGCACCCGCAGCAGGGACCGCTGCTCTCCGGCTCCGCTGGTGGGGGAGGAGGAACCGGTGGTGGAGGGGAGTCAGGAGGCGGACCGACGCGACCTACAACAGGCCTGCTCTGGCCGCGGGGGATCTGATCCGCGGAATCAAAGAGCACCTCAGGCTCTCCCCGCTGAATGCAACGGATCGCGCCCAGCGTGCCGCGCTGAACCTGATGAACTTCGCTACCTGCGCGATGGTGACCAGATCCCCCGAGCGCTGAGAGATGAGCTGGTCGGATCTGGAGCGGTTGGTGGTTGATGCAGAAGCCAGTGCCCAACTCCAGGGCGTCCTGCGCCGTTGCAGCAGCCGCACCAACCTGCTGCAGACGGCACGGCGGTTGGGGTATCGGGTGACCCACAACGATCTGCGCCATGCCTGGTTGCAGCACCTCCAGGCCGCCGAGGCCCAGGAGCCCAGCGCGCTCAAGCCCGCCACGGGCGCGCGGCGCTGAGAGCCGGCTGGCTCTACACGCTCCAGCGCAGCGGCTCCTCCCAGCCGGCCTCTGGGCAGATCAGATCCCAGCAGCAGCCGATCGGCTGCGGAACCGGCAGGGAGAAGAGCACCAGCTGCCGGGCGACCTGCACTGGGTGACGGCGCTGTGGCTTGCGCTGGCGGGAACGGCAGGTAGTGGTGGTGGTGGTGGCTTCCATGGCGAACGGGAGAAGAAACGCCCCCCTCCACGCCCCTGAGCCCCGGGGTCAAGGCCACCGCTCAGGTGCTCGCCTTGGCCTTGACGCTGGGGCGCTGCCAGCCCACCGCAACTGGTGGCTGCTGGCCGCGGGGCGGACCATCGGGGAGGTGCTCTCCTGCGCCGTGGACCACCGCCAACCCCGCACTGCCCTACCGCTGCGCTCCGCCACCGCCGGCATGAGCAACCCGCCCTGGACCTCGCCTCCGGACTTGGCCCAGCCCACTGGCGGAGAGGCACATCAGGGGAGTGAAATGCCGGGATCAGGGCTCCCGGCGGGCCCTGGCCCTCAGGCCATCTGCAGCCTGAGCTCAGCCAGCGCCTCACGATCAGCCTCCAGCTGGCAGCGCTGCAGCAGCTCCTGCTGGGCCAGCAGCCGCTCATCCAGCTCATCCACCCGTGCCAGACACTGCTGGATCGCCGGAAGCACCTCCTCCTCCAGCAGGGTGATCTCCTCTTCTCCATAGGGCTGCTCGATCCAGGTGCGGCGCAGCGGCAGCCCCCGCCGGCGCACCAGGATCTCCTCCACTGAGCGCAGCGTGGACTCGAGCAGCAGAAACGGATCCTCTTCTGGGCGGCAGAACGGCGAGGAAGCGGCGGACAGCATGGCCATGGACTCGGCGCCGAGAGCGGCGCAGCGACGGGACCGATCCCAGCGGAGGCCCGACGCCAGGAGGGCCTCAAACTGGAGAGGCCCGGAGCAAGCTCCACTCAGCGATCCAGCAGGGAGCTCATGCGACAGCTCCGGCTTCGCTGGGGTCAGCCGCCTGACGCCGCTCGGCGTAGCCCGCAGCCCAAACCGCTGGGGCGATGCCTTCTGGCACGCAGGCGCGGTAGGTCTCGCTGGCCAGGATCTCCTGCACGGACTCGCCCAGCAGCTCCACTGAGCGGCTGCCCGTCAGCCGATGGGAGAAGGTCTGCTGCAGCCGCAGCAGGTACCAGGCCGAGCCCTCCAGACCAGCGTTGAACTTGGTCCACATCCCCGCGTCCCTGCGGGCATCGAGCACCATATCGCGGGCGTTGTGAGCCTTGTCGGCGGCGCTCACCAGTAGCGACTCGGGTGAGGCGCTCTGCAGGTGCTCGATGTAGCGGGTCTTGCGCAGCAGCCAAGGCTCTTTCTCCCCTCCCGCTTCCACCGCACCGGTGGTGTCGGTGCAATCGCGGACGATCTGGGCCACCCGCAAACCAAAGCGGGCGGCGATCTGGCTATCACTCACGCCGGCATCCTCGATGGCGTCGTGGAGCAGGCCCGCGATGGCCTGGTCCTCATCGCCACCGTCTTCCCAGACCAGGGAGCTCACGCCGATCAGGTGAGAGATGTAGGGCACAGGTTTCCCCTTGCGATGCTGGCGGCGATGCAGCTCACCAGCCCATCCCAGGGCATCGATGTAGCGCTGGCTGTGGGCCTGCTGCGCTTGGTTCTCAGTCATGGCTCTCCTGTGGTGTGGTGTCTCTCATCAAGCGGGTAGTTCACAGCTGGGATTGGGCCTGCTGCCGCTGCCGGTGCTCCTGCAGCAGGCGCTCCCACTCCTCTGGTGGCAGCGGCTCCTCAATCGGTCCATCGTCAAAAGCAGCCGCATCGAAATACTGGCGGGCACGCTGCTCCGGGATCTGATCCCACCAATCACCACCCATCAACCGCGCAAAGAGATCCGGGAACGGCTCCCAGGCACCGCGGATGCCACTCCAGAGGGCCTCACTGCCTGGCTCGCCGCTACGTCGAGCCAGCAGCACCGGCAGACCGTGGTTGCCGTCGAGGTCATCCTGCCAGGGATCCTCCTTGGCGTAATAGACGAAGGAATTGGTCATCAGGGCCTCCGGGATGGGGAACACCTCCCCCGGCGAGCGCCTGGAGGTTCATTGTCTCCCGGCTGCTGCAGCCCTGGAGATGACAGAGGCCCAGCGGCGGCAGAGACCACTGGGCGGCGAAAACGCCTGGCTTTCGCCATAAGCTGGCCCTAATACAGCCCTGCGTTGCAGGCATCTCCGCCAACTGGTTGGCGCAAGAGGTCTCAAACCTCAGAGATTCTGCGAAGAGATCACAAGCGCACCCGTTAGGGCCGCGCCCCTCAGCTGCAGTGGGCCGCTGCCGCCCGGGGCCATGGGCCGAGAAGGGAATCACCAAGGGACGATCGGCCTGGGCACAGAGGGGAAGGCCAAAGCGGCTTGTGGGGCAGGCCACAAAGAGAACGCCCCCATGGCAAAACATCGCCGGAGCCTCGGGCGGCCTGACTCGTTATCTGACCGCAGGGAAATCAGACTCCTTCCACTTGAAGTCCTTTGCCTCGCGTCTGACCTTGCCGAGTGGCAAACCGGTTGCAGCCTGTATCTCAGTTTCAAAGAAGCGGCTGGCGTCCCCGTTGTCGAATGCGAATGCGAGCTCAGCGACCTCTCCTTCCGGTGTGTAATAAGCAATCGAAAACGTCGACTTAAAGGAGCGCAGCCCGAAGGCGAGCAACCCTGGTGCCCCAAAGAGAAGGGTGGCACCTGCACCTAGTACGGCATTGGATTGGCTACCTGGCCCTCCCTTTGCCCAGCTGGTGACAGCATCAACGGGCACGGTCTTGCCATCAACGATCAAGCGATCACCAAGGATCTTGACCACGCAGTCGCGTTTGCTGGAGCAACGAGCTTCATAGGAGCCCGCCTGGACCGCCAAGGGGATGAAAAGCAACTGGGTCGCCAGTAGGACGGGAAGAGTGCGGCGAAAGCTCATTGGCGTTTCTCAGTTCATGGACCGAACGTCGGTGGGCTTGGCCTTGGGATCGATGGCTGTCTTCCCGACCTGCACGCCGCCGTTCTCTTCCCACTTGAATTCAAAGAAGTAATCAAAGATCGACTCTCCCTCTGGCAGCTTGACAACATTGCCGTTACCAATCACGCAGCTGGCAGGGTCATCCCAGCCGGACTGGGTTTGCTTGCATGCTCGAGCCGCAATGACGCTGTGATCCCACCACTTGGAGTAGCCAGTCCAGCCATTCACAATCAAGGTGCTCTGCTTGATGATCACACTGCGGCCATCCACCACATCAAAGATGGCCCAGCTGTTGGGCGCGCCTGAAACCCAGGCATTACCGCCTGAAAGCTTCACCTTGTAGACCACGATCTTGCCCTTGAGATCGGCGGAGTAGCCAACGCCCTCCAGATCCACATTGGCTGGATTGCCTCTGGGAGCCGCAAGCTCTTCTCGAGGAGCACCGATCGCCGCACCCGCCGATGCGATCAGAGCAAGGGCAACGAGAACTATGCGGTTTCTGCATAAATTAACCATCATTCTTCCGCTGCGACTGCTATCGAATCTATGCGAACAGCCCCATGGCGAGACCTGAATTGAGTTGCGCGGCCCGTTGGGGCAGGCTGACTGCAAGCAAGGTGCGGACGCGATGGTGGAAGCCGAGCAGCTGAAGGCTGTGCTGGAGGCGATGGCCTCGGGACCCGTTGCCGATGCCCGCCGCGAGGCCGAACGGCAGCTGGAGAGCTGGATTCAGGAGCTGCTGGATGCGAAGGTGCGCCATTCGCTGACGGCGACCAGCGGGCTGGATGAGCTGACGGCTACCGCGCTGACCAACGCCAAGGGGCTGTCGGCTGCTGGAGCGGTGGTTCTGGATCGCTTCCGCTACCGGCTGGCCCATGTGGCGATGCGCAACCAGCAATGGCAGCAGGCGTTAAGGCTGCTGGATGTGGTGCTGCAGGGCAGCGGTGAGCTGACCCGGGCCCGGCTCTACCGCACGGTCTGCAGGCTGAGGGGAGAGGGCCGCATCGACGATGAGGCCCTGCGGGAGCTGGTGCAGCGCTACCGGCAGGACGGCATGGAGCGGCCAGGTGCACCATCGCTGGATGTGCTGGTGCAGGAGCCCACCACATGCCTGCTGGAGCTGCTGCTGCTCTGCCAAGGCAGCGAGCCTCAGCTGCTGGATCAGCTCTATGAAGACCAGGGCCGGCACCGCACCACTGGCCTGAAGCTGTTCATCCAGCCCCAGGGCGAGCGCTGCAAAACCGTGGTGTTGAGCGAATGGCTGGCCCAGGCCCACCTGGACGAACTGGCCCAGGAGGGCTGGCTGGTGGTGGACAGCACGGTGGAGAGCATCGGCGAGCAGGGCCGGGGCAGCGAACTGTTCTGTTCCAACTTCCCCGTGGCTGTGCTCATGGGCTTGGCGCAGGTGCTGGCTGATGCCGCGACAGTGCCTCTCGGAGGCAACAGGGGGCTTTCTTCTGCGGCAGTCCAGGATCGATTTCTGACGCGCGACGATGGTCATCTGGTCAAGCCCGACAAAGAGCCCCGCTGGGAGTACGTGACCAGTGGGGTGCTCAAAGAGCATCCCGACAGGAAGGTGATTTGCCGTGAGCGGGCATGGAACACCTGGCGGCTGGAGCCTCCCTATGTGGTGGTGCTGAGGGATTCGGCAACTGCGGTGCGCCAGGCAACCGGCAGATCCCAGTGATCAATGCCGCAAAGGATGTGGCGCTTGTAGGACGCTTCTGCCCGTAGGCCTGAACGGCGCCTGTGATCACAGGGCACGTAGGCCAACGCCTCAAACATGGCGCCGCAGTGGCTGCGAACCATCACCCGCTCCTGGCGGTAGTGCCCGTAGTCGACCCCCTCCGCCTCATCCAGCTCGGCCAGGTCGGCAGCTGAGTGGTGTGTGACCACCCCCCAGGTGACGGCGCCGCTGCAGGGCTGGATTCCGGCATAGCCGTTGGTGGACTTGCCCCAGGCCTGCTTGTCGATCGCCCAGCTCCAGCCATCCAGCTGCACCACCATTCCCTCGCCGTCCCAGTCTCGGCAGCGCTCCTGCAGGCGTTTGGGGTTGAGGTTGGAGCCGTAGTGCAGCACCGGGGTGGTGTCCCAATCCCCATTGGGGATCACGGGATAAGGAGCCACCTGCTCGCTGGTGCCGTGATACACCCAGGCGGTGCTGCCATCGCTGAGCTGCAGCTCACTGCGGTCGTAGAAGCCGGGATAGCCCTCCAGCTGGTCGAGGCGGCGCAGGCCCGCATCGCTGACGCGGAAGAGCTCGCCATGGATCACGGCATCACTGCCGCCGGTGAGCAGGGTCATCGGGTAGGGGCCCCGGTCGTGAAGCTGGGCGCCGATCACACGCCGCCGGCCCAGGTAGGTGCTGCCGCTCAGGCAGCTGTGGTTGACCTGGCCGCGCTTGAGCGTGCCATACACAAAGACGCTGTGACTGTTGCGGGAGGTGGGTTGCATTGACGTGGGCATGGCTGTGGGTGGAGAGGGGGATTGACCGCAGGAACGGATGGTGAATGCTGTGCTGTTGCTCAGCTGTTGAGCAGCCGCTGCAGCTGGCGTTCGACGCGGCGACGGCGCCTCTGGTCATCGAGCTCGGGTTCCATGGCGTGGATGCGGCTGGCGATGCGCTCCAGCAACTCGGCACGGACGGAATTGGGGAGGCCTTCTGCAGCCAGCTCTTCGCTGACCGCGCGAACCGCGCCAGTGATCTCCGGGTGAAGGGGGCGATAGGGCTGGAAGCTGCTGCCGCGCAGGCGGCAGGCCTCAAGGAAGAAACCGGTTTCGTAGGGGCCCATGGCTCTGTGGTGTGGGACCCATGCAGTGAAAAGTCTCTGTTGTTGCTGAGGTGTTGATTGCGGCTGCGTCCACAGAAGAAGCGCTCTTCTGGGCCTCAGCGGAAGCTGTCCACCACCACCGCCCAGCCCCTGCCGGGTGCATAGCGGTAGGCACCGCCGCCGATGGGGTCCACCATCCAGCGCTTGCCGAAATTGAGACGCGAGAAGCGCAATCCCATGCCATTAGCATTGAGGGTGGCGCCACTGATCAGGTCGGGCTCCCCCCAGGGGTCGTTCACCACCACATGGGTGGGGGTGTGGCCGTAGATGATCAGCCAATGGCCTGAGCCGGTGGGCCGCTCGACCGGGCCCCGATGGATGTAGCCGCAGGGGACGGGGATACCGCGGTTGATCAGCCGCTCGATCAGCTGGAAGTCAGCGCTCTGTTCCAGCCGGGCGGTGACGCCGAAATAGGCGAGGGCGCGCAGCTGGGCGCTGGCGTCTGTGGTGTCGCCAAAACGCTGCACCACCGCCAGGTACTGGTCGTCGCCATTGGCGCCTTTGAGCGTGCCGGGCTTGATGGCCTCCAGGAGCATCGCGCAACTGGAGGAGAAGCAGGTGCGGTCCCGCTGAGAGAGCTGGGCGGAATCGCGCTGACTGAACCGGGGCACACCCACCAGCGGGTTGGGGTGGCGCAGAACGGCAGTAGCCGGCAGCCGTGCTGGCGCCTTGGTCTCCACTGCGGCCTTCCATAGGTCCCGCAGCTCACTGCCCTCAGCCAGCGCCTGGGGCTCGTGCAGCACCAACAGGTCCAGCACCGCCTGCAGCCAGGCGCGGTGATGGCTCTTGGCCGGGTCGTAGTGGCTGACGTAGTTGCTGGTGGGGACTGCAGGCTTCCCCTGCTTGGTGGTTTTGCTCATGGCTGCCACCGCTCCAGATCGTCCGGCGACGCCCCGTCCAACCAGGTCGCGAAGGCCTCATCCCCCATCTGCCCCAGGGCGTGATCCGCTGCAGCCCGTGGGTCGAAGAGCTCAAACAGCGGCCCCAGGTCGTCTGTGGCCCAGCTCTCACCGGTGCGGGCCTCCAGCTTCTGGCGCACCACCCGCTCGAGCTCGGCGCCGGAGCAGCGCTGCAGCAGCCCCGGCAGCAGCGGATCGAGCTGGCGAAACAGCACCGGCGCGACGCTCAGGATGCGGCGCTGCACAAACCGCCGGGCCAGTGGTTTCACTACGGCCTCCAGCACCCCAAGGCCCAGGAAGGCGATGGCCAGATCAACCAGCCAGCGCATCGTCCCCGTCCTCATCGTTGGCGCCACTGCGGAACTGCCCAAGCCGGTTCCTGGGCGGCAGGTGCCGCACCACGGCAGACGGGATGCCGCCATCGGGGCCGCCGCCACCCGGGCCAGGGCCCTGCCCCACAGGGCCTTGGCCCCCTGGGCCCCTGGCCCCGGTGCGGCCGGAGTCCATGAAGTAGGTGGCGGCCGACTGCCCTGCCAGAGCAATCGCCGGGAGGGCCAACGCCCAACGGCTCTCGCAGAGGGCGATGTCCTTGGCGCGGACCTCGCAGACCCCCACAAAGGCCATGAGCGAGAGGATCTCAGCGCCCACCAGGGCCAGGATTGGAGCGGTGTTACTGCTCAGTTGCGGTGGTGCCATCGGCATCAGTGGGGCCGCCGCAGGCAGATCGGCCAGCCCTCCATGGGCTTTTGCCAGGCCGGCCCACAGCCCAGCTGCAGGGAGGGCCTCAGCCCCCACCTGCAAGCTGCTGGCGCAGGGCAGCGATGGCCTTCTTCTGGGCCCGCTGCACCGACATGGCGCTGATCTGGAGCCGCTCGGCTGCAGCGCGGAGCGACAGGCCCTCCAGGAGCGTGAGCCTCAGGGCCGTGGCCTGGGCGGCGGGCAGCTGATCCACCAACTGCTCCAGCGCCAGCTGCTGCTCGGCCTCGCTGGAGGCCAGCTCGGGCTCAGGAGAGGCCAGCTGATCGAGCAGGCACGGCTCGCCATCAGCGCTGGCATCGAGGCTGAAGTGCCCCAGCGGGCACTGGCCCTGCTCATGCAGGCGATGGGGAATGCGGACCAGCCGCACCCGATCGCGCAGGTGATGCTGCAGAGCGCCTGAGATGCAGCGGCGCAGATAGGGAGCCGGCGGCTCGCCCGCTCTGCAGCGGGAGGCGGAGCGAACCAGGGCCTCACGGGCCACCTGGATCAGATCCTCCCGCTCCACCAGCGGGAACAGACGCCGGGCGGTGGCTGAGGCGATGGCATCAGCCAGGGGCAGGTGCTCCAGCACCAGGAGATCACGGGCCTTGAGGGCAGAACGACTAAGGGCCTGCGGCTGCTGGCAGGAAGGGGAGGCGAGGGGAGCCATCTGGGAGACGGCGGAGAACCCCACCCCCACCGGCCGGCCGCAGCGCCGGGGCAAGGACGCCCGACGCAGGAGAGCGCACGGCCTGATCCTTGACGCGGCGTGAGGACTGGCCGAGTGATGCGGTGGGTGTGTGCCGGCCCTGTGGGGCCTACTCCTCCCCCGCTGCCGGAGCCGGCATACGACCGCTCTGAACTGGGGCATCGCTGCGGCAACGGCAGCCAAGCCCATGGCTTGCGCCACAACTGGGCCCTGTCAAGCGATCACGGGGATGAACGGGTCGACCTCCAGCTCCTCGATCAGAGCGAGGACCGCACCCAGCAGAGGCTCCAGCTCAGCGATTACTGCCCCCTGCTCTGGAGTGCCTGGCTGGGTCATCTGACCCAGGGCATTGAGAACGGCGAGCTGAAAGAGCAGCTCAACCACGCGGTAGTGGCGCTTATCCATGGAGGCTCGGGATCTGTTGCAAAGCATTCCCACCCCCGGACAGCCTGGTTTCTGCAGCCGACCTGGCGGATCATGTGACCAGAAGCTGATGGCTGATGGGCGAGGCGGTACGAGACTGGCTACGGCTGCCGGTTGTCACCGCCGGCTCCGAATACCTGGTGATGGGGCACCTGATGCGGCGCAACATCCTCACCTACAAGGCCCCACCGGGGAATGAAGGGTATGACTTGATCTGCCTTCATCCAGATCCACGTCACCAGCCAGGACCAACAGAGAAAGCGCAGATTCGCGTGCAGGTGAAAAGTCGCTACGCGACCGACTGCGACCGAGGGTTTCCTGTCAAAGAGAAAAGCCTGAATGCCTTCGATTACTTGATCGTCGCCTTCTTAAACATCGGAAGCTTCTACGGCAAGAACGACGGCAGCACTGGCGCTGAACAGCCAGAGTTCTACACCCTATCCCAGCAGTTCATCAGGGAGCATCACGATGCAAGCTCGACCTGGGAAAAGGTCAAGCTCAAACGCCTTCAAGAAGAGATTGAGCCGTTCAAGAATGAGAGGGGCTTTGAGCTGATCGCAATCGACCTTGGCATTCCTCTGCCAAGGAAGAATCGCTGATCTTGCTCGGGGAGACAGCTATGAAGTTCAGGCTCATCCAATCGAACAATCGAGGACTTGTTACCCGAGCGGGAGATCGGACCTACGCTCGCAGCGGCCCAGCAAAGGGGGAGGAAGACTGGAAGCTGCCAACTCTGTTCATCTGGTCGAACAAGCCCACGCGTCTCGTGGCTCGCTGCTGGACCCGCTGGACAGGAGAGAAGCTCGAACGTGACTTCATCTATGAGGTGACGCGCTTTCGAGACGTCATTGATCTTCAAGGTGACACCCGCTTTCACCAGTGGTGCTCTCAGCAGCTGCGGCTGCAAATGTGGGAGATGACAGAGCCAGTTGTGGATGTGAGCCAGCACTGCTGCCCTGAGCCCGAGGCCGTTCATGAGCCTAACCGCTTGAAGACGGCGCAATATCTCGAGCGAAGAAAAACACGGCTGAGAGCCCAGACACCTTTGCTGACAGAGGAAGAAAAAGAAATTATTTCAGATCTCTATCAACTCAGGGACTCGCTCAATCAGGCCGCAGGCCATATCGCCTATCACGTTGACCACATCAAGCCGCTGGCGCTCGGAGGGCAGCATCACCCAAGCAACTTGAGAGTGACAACCTCTCGCGAAAACATGACCAAAGGAGCGAAAGACTATGAGTTGCCGCCTCCTGGGCAGCCTGTGATCGCTGGCTAGCTGGCTTGTGGCGACCTGAGTTCAACCATATCGCCATCGATCCCCTGACGATGCACATCGAAGACGGACTCTTCTCTGAGGTCTGCCATGGTTAGCGAGTGAGTAAATGGGAATAGGGCCGGATGATCCAGAAGCTGGTTGGCGGGCAGGGAGTGGTGCTCATTGTCGAGCAGGAGCGCCTCGCACACCAGCAGCGCAATCTCTCTGGAGACGGACAGAGTCTTTGGGGCTCGTCCATAAACGCCTTTTGTCTCGGTGTCCGCAAGGGCTCCCCAGTCGACAAGCGAACGGATGATCCGCTGTGTGGACTTCACCAGCACTGGACGCTCGGACCATTGCGCCACCATCCGGTTGGTGAGCTGGGCGAGGGAGAAGGTGTCCTGGAGCGTGAGCAGCCGCCCTGCCGTTCCGGCGACATCGGAGAAGATGGGATAGCAGGCGATCGCCATGGCCCAATGCAGGGCGAGATGATCACGCGCTTTTGACGCCTGAAAGGCGGCTACTGCGCGGGTCTTCAGGGGTTCAACAGCAGGAGGGACCTTGGCCCAGATCCTGGTGAGGACCGTCATGGTCTTGCCACGATCGCTGTTGAACTTGTCCCCGCTCACCTTCCCTTCGAGGTAGTCCCACATTCCGGCCCTGACCTCTTCCAGCGAGTCGCCGGCCGCCACTCGGCTGGCCGTGGCCTCCAGCCAGTCGAGCGCCAGCCGCCGATCAAAGCCAATGGTTTTGCGCCTCGTCATGCGGGCTCCTGGATGCGCACGAAGGGAACCAGAACCTCTTCCAGTGCGATGCCTCCATGGCCGAGGGTTTCCTTGCCCTGGGCGAGAAAGGCATCGACCCCGCGGGGCAGCAACACGGAATAGTCAGCTGGCAGTCCGGGACCAGGCCACAGGAGAGCGCTGGGGAGAGCCTGCTGCACCTGCGCCCGCAGCACCTCGTCGCGGAACACCCAGGCCCGCTCCCCTTTCTCTTCGGGGACGGTGCCCACGTTGGGACGACCGATCCCCTTGGCAGCAACGTTGCCGTGATCTGCGGTGACGTACACGGTGAAGCCCTGCTCCAGCAGTGCATCGATCAAGGCGCGGAAGGCACCCTGTTGGCTCCACTGCCGCACCTGGGCATGCAACCCACCCAGACCGGTGACAACGCCGTGGAGCATTTCATCGACCTTGCCGACAACGATGCCCAGCGCCCGGCAGCTTGAGCGAGATGCGGCTGCCTTGACCTTTTCCAGCAGCTCGCTGTCCGGCTCCTGTGACCCTTGCCTGACGTAGGCCACAGCGGGACCCTGCAGACCCTGCTCTGCCCAGAAGCGCTCCCAGTGCTTGGGCTCCTTGTCGGTCGTGCCAATGCTCTGCGGGAAGTACATCGGCGGCTCCGCCGCGAAGATCGTCTGCCGGGAGACGGAGGTGATCGTGGGCACCCAGGCCCAGCAGACGCTCTCCTTGAGATCGAGCCCACCCAGGGAGTCCCGCAGCAGCAGCCACTGGTCAAGAGCGAGACCATCGACAACCACCAGGGCGAGTCGCTTGGTGTCACCATCCCGCTGGTGGCCCAGGAAGTGCGCGACCTTGTCGAGGGTGACGGGACGGGGGATAGGCGGCAGCGACGACAACGCGCTGTAGCGCTGGAGCATCCAGTCCCCGAAGCGCTCCTCCAGGGCCAGCTGCAGACGAGCGAGCTGGGAGCTGGTCTGCGGGCTCAGGGAGCCACTGAGCTCCGTTTGCAGCACCTGGGCTTCTGCCCAGCGAAGGGCGAACAGCTCCCAGTCTTCGTGGGTTGCAGTAGCGCCTGGAAGTGCCTCCTCCAACAGCGGCAGAAGACGCTGCAGCCGGAGAGCTGCGTTCTCCTCCTGTTTGCCCACCACACCGAGGCGCATCCAGCCCGTGGGCACCGCGTCGGCAGCAATCGCTGTGGTGGGCTCCAGCAGGCCCTCGGCAAAGAGGTTGTCGATGAAGACCCGGATGTCGTCGTGGTCAAAGGGCAGCAGCTCGGGCCCGGGGAGCTGCGGAGCCGGCAGCTCACGCCCAGGGACAACCGGATACCCCTTGGACTGGAGAAAGAGGGGCCAGCGCTCCTGCAGGAAGGAGAAGAAGGCAGCCCGGTTGGGCAGCAGGCGCTCCAGGGGCCACTCCCGCCATTGCTTTTGGAGGCAGAGCTGCTCCAGCAGGCGCTGATCGAGCAGCGGCGGCAGTTGTTGCTGGCGGAGATGGCGCCGGAGCAGAACACGGAGCAGGTCAGCCGGCTGCTGGATCTGGCCAGGCACCACTCCAAAGAGTTCGTTGAGGAGGAAGTCCTTGGTGGCATTCGCCCCCAGCTGACCGGGGTTCGCCCGCTGCAGGGCCACACTCAGCGCATCGAACTGGCTGGGCTCAAGCTCAGAGAGAACGTTGGGGTCGAGACTGGGAAACAGGCTCGGCAGGCTGAAGCTGAACTCGCGCTGGGTGGCTCGGGCCTCTGAGAGCAGGTCGTAGGGGAGAACGGTGCGGGTCGAGGCCTCGCCGCCGTTCACGACAACGACATGGAGCGACTCTCCTGCCTCCCAGCGCGGCCGGCAGCGATGCTCAAACAGGTAGCGAAAGGCGACGGGGTCGTCGTAGGCCAGCAGCTCATAACCCCGCTCGGCCAGGAGCGAGCGGAGGACAGGTTCGGCGAACAGCTGGTCGGGATCGTTGACCACGGTGAGCCGACTGGCGGTGGCGCTCTCGCTGGTGAAGCACTCCAGTAGCGGCTGGCGCCAACTCGCCGCAGGGTCCGGGTTTGCCATCAGGCTGAAGCGGGTGCCAGGGACACCAGCTGCAGCAGCGTGAGCGAGGGCAGGGTTTCCTGGCGCCGCTGGAACTCCTGCCGCCCCTGCTGCTCCTCCTGCTGCAGCTGGGCGCGGCGGAAGTCGCGAACCTGGGGCAGTCCCAGCTGCTCGATCGCGCGCTGCCGGGCCGAGAAGGCCAGCTCCTGCTTGCGGCGCTCGCGCTCCAGCTTCTGCTGGTGTTTGGCCTGGAGCTCATCGAAGAGCGGCCTGCCCTGCTGCTGGGCCTGCTGGTGACTGCGGTCGTAGGCCTGAGCTGCCTCTGCAGGCGAGAGCTGAGCCTCTGCCAGGAGCTGCAGCCCACCTTCGAGGCTGATCAGCCGCTCCCAGATCAGGCGGGCCGTGGGCTCCAGCAGCTTGCCCTCGCTGGAGAGGAAGAGCGGCAGCATGCGTTGGCTGCGGCCCTCGCTGGTTTGCACAGCGACCCGCCAGAGCGACCAGATCCCCGACACCTTGCCGGCGAGTTCGGGAAGGTGCAACACCGGCACGGTCATGCCCGGGGCCCTGGGGGGCAAGGCTGCCGTGAGGGCGCGCAGCCTCGGCTCCTCGAGGCTGAGGTGGACCAGACCTGCCTCTTTGGCGCTCTGCCGGCTGAAGGTGGCCCTGAGGTCGCGGTGGCCATCGGGCCAGTGCAGATCCAGGCCACCAGCAGGGTTGGGCCGCACCTGCCCACCGGCCTCGGCCTGGGTCTGTAGCCAGGAGAGGGTCATGCGCTCGGTCCAGAAGGGCATCAGATGGCCGGCCACGCGCTGGGCGGCCTGGGGATCGAGCTCCTCGGAGCTGGAGAGCAGGGAGGCCCCCTCATGGGCAGACAGGGCCCGGGCGCGGATCGCCTCGGCGAGCGCCGCTGCCCGCGCTTCCGCCTCTTCTGGCGTCAGAACGGCGTTGACATAGAGCTGCTGGAAGTCGAGACCGTTTTCTTCCGAATCGAGCACATCGGAGAGCTTGTCGACGCCGAACTCCTGCAGGATCCGCTCCAGCTTTTCCTCCAGCACCTCACGCACCCGCAGCTCGACGGTGTCTTCCAGAGCAAAGTTGAGAGCCCGCACGATGTGTGTCTGGCCGATGCGATCCACCCGACCGATGCGCTGCTCCAGCTTCATCGGATTCCAGGGCAGGTCGTAGTTGATGATCACGTGGCAGAACTGCAGGTTCAGACCTTCGCCGCCGGCGTCGGTGGAGATCAGGATCTGGGCCTCGTTGGCGAAGGCCCGCTGGGCGCTCTTGCGCTCCTCCAGGTTCATGGAGCCGTTGAGCACCACGACCGGATAACCACGCTGCTCCAACACCTCCGCCAGCATCTGCTGGGTGGGCACGAACTCGGTGAACAGCAGCACCTTGAGGGCTGGGTCGTTCTCGTCTCGCTGCAGCTGCTGAATCGTGTCGAGCAGAGCCTGGGCTTTGACGTCGAGACCCCGGGCCTCACAGCGGCGGGCGGCGGAGAGCAGTAGCTCCACCTCGGCCCGTTCGTTCTTGAGCTCCTTGAGGCGGCTGTTCAGCAGCGTTTCGAGTTGCTCCTGCCCCTCCAGCTCAGCCCAGTCCTCGCCCACGTCTTCCCCAAACAGCGTGAGCTGGCCGGTGGGCAGCTCCAGCACCTGCAGGCGCCGCTCCAGGGCGGTGCGTATGGCAGCGGTACTGGAGGTGACCAGCCGCTGCATCAGGATCATCAGGAAGCCAACGGCGGGCTGCTTGTCACGCAGGGCTTGGTTGTAGCCCTCGCGCACGTACTCGGTGACGGCGTCGTAGAGGACCCGCTGCTCCAGCCGGGCGCTGTCCCAGGCGACGGAGACGATCTGGGTGTGACGCGGCTGAAACAGGGGCTCTCCCTTGTCGTTGATGGCCCGGCGCTTTTCGGTGCGGATCACGTAAGGGGCGACGTTCTCCCGGGTGACCGAGCTGTCGTCGGGGAGGGCATCGGGATCGAGGAAGCCGAGCAGACGGCGGAAGGCATCGGTCTTCCCTTGATGCGGGGTGGCGGAGAGGAGCAGCAGGTAGGGAGAGGCCTGGGCGAGCCCTTCACCGAGTCGGAAGCGGGCCACAGTTTCTGTGGAGCCGCCGAGGCGATGGGCCTCGTCGATCACCACCAGATCCCAGCCGGCGTTGATCAGGTCGTCGAAACGCTCGCGGTTGTAGCGGGCCACCTGCTCCGCACTCCAGCCGCGGCGAGAGTCCATCGGCTTGACCGAATCAAGGGTGCAGACCACCTGGTTGTGCTGCTTCCAGAGGTTTTCTTCGGGGCCGACACCGAGCAGCTGGCGCCAAGCGCCGAAGTTGCCGGGCTGGACGAGGTGAAAGGTTTCATTGAAGTGGGTGTCGAGCTCGCTGACCCACTGGCTGACCAGACCGGCAGGAGCCACCACGAGAAACCGCTTGGCCAGGCCGCGGACCTTGAGCTCACGAATGATCAGGCCCGCCTCAATCGTTTTGCCCAGGCCAACCTCATCGGCGAGGAGATAGCGGACCCGATCTCCTGCCATGGCGCGCTGGAGCGCCTGGAGCTGGTGCGGTAGGGGGATGACGGAACCCTCCAGTGGTGCGACCAGGGCGTCGTGCTCAAAGGCATCGAGGATGCGAGCCGCAGCGGCCACAAAGCTGAGCTGCTCGAGGCTGGTGGGGCTGGCCTGCTCCAGGGTCTGCAGCCGCGCAACAGGGAGACGGACCACAGCGTCTCGGCGGGACAGCCAGATCTGGGCTGTGGGGATGCCCCAGAGGTCTTCCACGGCGATCACCCGGCAGGGCTCGCCGTGATCCAGCGAGTGACACCAGTCGCCGGCCGCGAAGCTCATGCGTCGTCGCCCAACCGGGTCTGGGCGTTGTCGATGTACATGAGGAGCTTCTCGTCCTCCTGCAGCACCGCCTCTGGGAGCTTGGCCGCCACCTTGACGATGGTGGCGTAATCCCGCTCCTGCCAGCAGGCCTTGAAGCCGGCCCGCACGGCTTCCGTGCGGAACTGCTTGATGCGGCGCTGACTGCTCTCTTTGATTTCTTCGAACTCCTTGAGCAGGGCGCGTTCGCGGATCTGATCGAGATCGGCCTGCTTGTTGGGATCTGGAACGTACCAGCGGTCTCGGGCCTTCTCGATGAGTCTGGAATCTTCTTTGTCGAGATTCCGGTGATCTTTGAAGTTGGTGGAGAGATAGCTGTGGATCTGGCTCGGCACTGGGCCGCGTCCGTCGTAATGCAGAAAGTTCTGCTCAAGGATCACCTTGAGCTCTACGGTCTGCTCGTGCTTGGCCCAGGCCTGAAGCTCGCGCATGAATTGCGGTTGCAGATCCTGGAAGCTCTGCGGCTTGTCCTGCAGCTGCTGCCGGATCCACTGAATCGCACTGTGCTCATCGTTGACAAAGAAGCTGAGCTGGCGCAGCTGTGTAGCGGTGGTGCGTTTGCGGTCGTATTCCGTGACCTGATCTGGCAGGAAGTACATGCCATCTCTTTCAGGGAAGCGTTGCTGAAGACCCTGCAGAAACTCCGGACCAGAAAGAGGCACGCTGATGCCGTGCTGGACATGGAAGGCGATCATGCGATCCAGCAACATTTGAGGCGTTCGCTCAACCACAAGTTCGACTTCATTGGAACGACCAACGAACACTGGAACGTTATGAAGATGCTCGCGTACGAAGGCCCAAGCCCCATCAGCAGATGATTGTCCGATCTCGAAGCGTTGCCGCAGAGCTTCAGTAGGCTTGTAGGCGGATATCACCAGATCCTGCTTCACTGCAGAGCTTGTGACCTGCCGATAGGATCCTTGTTGCTTGTCAAGCGTCCGCACGTCGGCAACTACAAACCCTGCTGCACCCATTGCCTCCTGAATGGCTCGCCAAATCCCGTTACTCGAGTTACTAAAAACAACTGTCATCCAGCGACCTGGCTTCAGGACCCTGCCGTACTCCTCAAAGCAGCGACGCATAAGCGCTTGATAATCCGGCACTTTCTTTTGCTTGGCTTGGTCAACAATTGCTTCGCTGCCAGCAAAGGTAGTCACTCCATGCCAGGATTCAACAAGAAAGTTGAGATCCGCGTAGTATATATTTTCCCCGAACGGTGGATCCGTAAAGATATAGTCTACTGAATTATTCTTGATGCCGATTGCGGCACAGGTTCCCGTTTGAACCATGGCTGCCCCTGAAGCAACTGGAGTCGGGGCAAAGCATTTAACAATTCGATCAACCTTGGTATTTCGCTTATGCTCATCAGCAAGTATGTACCATGGGCTTAATTCGGCGGTCTGCGACGCGACATAATACACCCCGGTGAGACTTTGCCCAACCTGTGAATATCCTGTAGGCCTGTATCGGTTTAGCACCGACATCGACCATATCGCCTGTTCGGCAAACCACAGAAGCGCCCTGCGAGTACCTAGGTCCCTGACCTCATTCGCCTTTCTCCAAACCGCAGCCAAAGAATGAATGGCACGAGGGAGAAATAGGTGATGAGTTCTGGTAAACCCCTTCGGCTGCAATCGCGAACCGTGATACATCTCCCCAATTGGGAAAGGCAGGCTAGCAACATCAGGTGGATATGCTAGGGCATCAATTCTCGCGAGAATACCAAGATCGGCCTCGGTTACTGGCCTCTCACAAGTTCTCGCGCCAATATTATAGTTTATAAATACAGGCTTGAGGGCGATCCTCTTCCAAGTCTCTTTTGTGACGGGATCAACGCGAGTCTCGAAAGTTCGCTCGAGCTTGTCCTTGTTAAGATGAGAGCTGCAATGCGGACAAGGAAAGGAGTCCCGCGTCTTTTTGGTAGCCAGGTCGAGAGCTTCTTCGATAAAGTTTACCTCTCCAGCGCACTCAGGACATGTAAAGACCTCGCTCCACACCGTGAAGTTAATCCTTCCCTTGGCATTGCTTTCCGAGTGAGGCACGTCATACATCCAGCCAAGATCAGAATCAACCTCATCCAGAATCCGTTGAGCTTCTCTCTCAAAAGCTGCCGGATCAAAGGGAAGATTGTACCCGGCCGAGATGAAAGATGCTGCCGGTCCAAGGTCATTTAGGACTACTCGTCGTACGCCCCATTCGGGCGGTTCATGGCCTTCCACTTGCCAAAGCGCCTCAAGTTCCTGGCGGTACGCCAGGGGGGCAGTCCCACACCACTGAGCCGCAAGACCTGTCATCCCTGATCCACAAAAACCATCCAGGACGATGTCCCCAGGCTTGGTGTAGTGCAAGATCGAGGGGACGATCGCTAAGTGGGGAACCTTGGTGTGATAACCGTGTGCCTTGTAGAGCTGATTAGTTTTCCCGACACTCACATCAACGGCGAATGGCTCCCGCTCATAGACCTCATCCGGGTCATATGGCTTGCCATTGCAGCGGACAAAGTCTTCCAGGAAGGGATTTGGGCAGGCGGTGTAATACGGCGGATCCGACATCCGCAGGATTGCTTCATCGCTGCCTTGAGGGAAGCCCGGTGTTTTACGAAACTCCGGGTCCTGCAGCTTGTCCTTCAGAAGCGCCAGGAAGTGTTCCCGCCGCGCCTGATCGTTCTCGAAGGTGAGGCCGAGGCATTCCACCGGACCGCTTTGCCCTCTCTCTTGCTGAAGCTCCAGGGTGCCTTGCTGTTCCTGTTCTGTGGTGCTTGGCATGGCTGCAGTGTTGAAAGCGGTGGGTTGTCGGCTTGGCTGGATGACCAGAGGCGTGTGTTCAGACGTGGCCTTGAGCTGGTGAAGTGCCTCGTCGCAGGTGGCTCATTGGCGCTGCTCCACTTGCTCGGTGACATGCGCGGTCACATGGCCGGTGACTTGCTCGGTCACTCAGGCTGAGGGCCCAGCCTGCTTTGCAGCTGCCCTGGCTGATATGTGTAGTCGGTACTGGCATCACCTACTCCAGAACCAGACGGACCTTGGCCTTGTCCTTGCCCTTGGTGCGCTCGTTCAGGTAGTCGGCAAAACGGTCCTTCAGCTCGTCGAGGGTGCAGGGCAGCCCGCCCGAGGTCAGAGCCGAGCGCAGTTGGTCCTCTGTGAGCACCACCTTCTCCAGGCCCTGGAGCACCTCCTGAAGGGCCTTCAGTAGGGCCGGTTCAATCGGCTCCGGTAGTTCGCGGCTCGCGATAAGTTGCTTCAACGCTGCCTTACCGCTGCTGTCGGTGACGAGCTGCACGTTGTCGCTCACCGTTGGGTCTTCCAGGTTGCTGAGCAGCCGCTGGCACCAGTCGGCCCCCAGGCTGTCGAGCCGTTCATCCAGTGAGCTGATGAGCTGCGTTGGCTTGGTGGTCGCCGCCGCGGGCTCTTCCGCTGGGCGGAACTGGCAGTGTGGGCAGACGGGGCTTTGCTCCAGATCGGGACGTCCCAGGCTGAAGCAGGTCTTGAGACCGAACAACCTGTTCTGGAAGTCCTGCAGCTGTTGGGCGGGCATCATCTCGACCTTGGCCAGCTGCTGCAGCTGCTTCAGGCGCGGGTCCTGGGTGAGCCGCACCTTGCGCTGATCATCGGCTTGGTTCAGGCGAGCCTTGGCGTGACGGTCGAGGTAGTTGTCCTGATAGGTGGCTTTCAGCTGGGCCAGGCTCTGGCCGAGCTGGCGTTGGAAGTTGGCATCGGCGCGGTGCTTGGGGCTGGTGATCTTGGCCAGAAACTCACGTTTCTGGACGGCAACACCCTGAACCCAGGCGTCATCAGAAGGGAGCACCGCCTCAGCCGTGCCCAGGTAAGCAGTCAGCGGGCCCACATGCTGCACAAGGCTGAGCAGCTCACCGACCTCGCGGACCAAGGCCAACGGCTGCTTCTGGCCGGTGATGACCTCAGCGGTATGCGGGAAGTTCTTCAGCTTGCCGGCGGAGTTGAAGGGCTGCAGTGACTCGAGAAACTTCTGGAGGTTCTGCAGCGCCGCCAGCCACTCGCCCTGTTCCTGTTCGGAGAGCAGGGGCCTCCCCCAAAGGGCGAGATCGGCCAGTTGCCCTTGAGCAGTGACGACCTTTTCCACCAAGGAGGCCACCGTGCTCTGCAGCTGGGCAACCGCCTCGTCCCGCTTCGCTGCGTTGGCGATCAGGCCGGGCGGCAGGTTGATCAGCTCGAACAGCTCCTTGAGCGGCCCCAGGGGCAGATCCCGGGGGCGCTCCACATGCTTGAACTGCAGCAGATCTTTGACGCTGGTCTTGCCAAACAGGTCGATCTCACTGGCATCGATCTTCTTGCCGGTGATGCTCAGGACCAGGTCACCGCTGTGCACCAGGGCGGCGAGTACCACGACCAGGAACTCCGGCTCCAGCCGGAACCGCGTCCAGTACTCAATTCCCGCCTCCTCCCCGACCAGCTCTGAACGGTTCAGAACTTGGCCTTCACCTTTGTCGGTGAGCTGTTTCAGCGCCTGCTTGGCGTAGCGCGAATCCCTGGGGCGGAGCTGGTCACCATCCAGCAGCTCCAAGGCATCGAGCACCGAGGCCCCGAGCTTGCCCTTCACACTGCCCGCGATCCAGCGCAAAGCGTCCTGGGCCGCTTGCTCCCGGTTGTCGCGGGTGATCGTGGTGGTGAACACCGGGTAATCCGGGCACTGGTTCTCGAAGCAGGCAGAGAGACAGGAGGCAGCGGCTGCATCCACCGCATCCTTCACGCCGCCTCGATCGCCTGAGCGGGCCAGACCGCCCTTGAGGCGTTCCCCCAGCAGCTGCGCAGTGCCCTGGTGGGTGACCTCACAGCAGCTGGACAGGTTCTGCTGCAACCACTGCGTGAGGGAACGCAGCTGCTGCATCGCCTTGTCCTCGTAGATTTTCTTGTTGCTGCCCGAGGCGGTGAGCGCCATCTCGCGCGCCCCGGCGTAGAGCTTCACCGCGGAATGGAAGCTGGCGTCATCGCCAGGCTTCAGCCGGAAGAACACTTCATCGGCCTTCCGCTCGTCCTTGAAGTACGGCGGCTCGTAGGGCTGCAGGAAGTAGAGATAGAAATCCCGGGGCGGCTGAGCAGTGGAGCGCTCATTCGGCGCCCCAAAGAACAAGTAGCCGCTGCGGCCGGCGCGGTGCTCCCGCCACTCCAGTTCGTGCTCCCAGATGCGATAGCCGCTGACATAAGCCGGCGCGTCCGGTTCTTCGAGAATCACTCGGCGCAGGGCATCAAAGTAGTATTCATCGAGCTTGCTGTCATCAAGGGTTTCGGCTCTCTTGTCAATCAGCGAGTCGAAGTCGATGTCTTTCTTGAGATCAAGATAGTATTGACCATTCTCTGGATTAAACGACAGGAATTGGCCGCTGACCGTTTTCAGGATCTCGCGCAGAACGGTTTCAACGGTTGACTTGAGGAAGTCTGCGTCCTGTTCCGGAAGTGGAAGCAGCAGGCAGAGATCATCGCGGAGCTCTTCTGCCGTAGCACCCATCGGTGTGAAGATGTCACCGGTTGTCAGCCGATGAACGGAGAGGGCATGAATGATCCTCAGGGCAGCTGGCCTGTACTGCGGCCTTGTGAAGGCCTGCTGAATGCGTGCCTCCAGCACGTCACTTTTATCGATGACGTCGCGGATGTCCGGGACTGAGCGGAAGGAGGGGTTGTCCTTCAGCGTCTGCCAGTAGGAATCGTAGGCGATCAACCCTGGATCATCACCAGGTACCTCCTCATCCAAAAGAGAGCGGATGGCCGCACTGAGGGTTTTGAGGACTTCCCGCTTTTCGGCCGCGTAGACCCGCTCAAAGGTGTCGAGATAAGCGGGATGAACCGGGTAGAGGCGGACGAATTCCTCCAGCCGCTCATTCATCGTGGCGTACAGCTGGGTAAAGCCCTGCAAGTGCTCACGCACCAAGGCCTGCTGTTTGCTGTCCTTCTTCAGTATGCGCTGTGCCACGACGTAGGCCACGTCTTCACGAGCGATGCGCATCTGCTCAAAGCGATCCTTGACGCGCCGCAAGCTGTCGGCAGCAAACTGGAAGTGGGGATTGTCGAACAGGCTTTCCTGGACCCCGCCGATGAAGCGGAAGCGTGAACCCTTGCAGAACTCCCCGATGGCACGCAGGAAGTTGAGGTTCCGCATCAGCTCTTGCTCTCGGTTCGAGCGCAGGTAGTCGAGCAGCTCGTCGAGAACAAACAACAGGCCCTTGTCAGGGAAGACCTTGGTGAACTCCGCCATCATCGCGGCGAAGACCTCCTTGTGGTTTTTGACCTGATCCTCGGGTGGGATCTCGAAATGGACCCCGCGTTCCGCCAATGCTTCCTGAAGGCTCTCCAGAACAAATTGTCGGAGCGACATTGAGGAGTTGATCTCGGCGCGGATGACGACAAACTGTCCCGCAATCTTCTCCGCCGCCTTGGCGACAGCAGGGTTTGTCAGCTTCTCTGCCAGTTCAGCCTTCTCGGCTACCGCGGAGATCACCGCTAACTGGTGCGACTTACCTGTTCCGTAGTTGCCGACAACCAGGAGACCTTTGTTATCCGCAGGCTCCTGGAACTGAAGCTGCTGGAAGATCACACTCTCCAGCTGCTCACCCATGCGATCAGAGATCACAAAGGTCTGCACCAGCCTGAGCGCTTGGTCATTGCGTTCAGCTTCGTTGAGCTGAACAACCGTTTCGATCGGATCAAACTGAATCAGGTCGGAATATTTCATGTCTTCATGCTCCTGCGAGGCAGTGACCATTGGCGGTCACGATCTGAACATCCTTGACATCGAGGCGTCGATACTCTGGGTGGTCAGGCGAGCCGTAGATGAGTTTCCCAGCGACGACCTCCCCTTGCCAGGCTGCGATGACGGTGTGATTCCTAGATGCTCGTTGGAGCGCCAGCATCGGCTCTTGCTGCAGGGCAGGGTGAAAGAGCAGGCCAATATTGTCCAGCATGGTTACCGTTTGATTGCCCTGCTCTTCGATTAAGTCCCTGACAATGTCTGCTGTGCGCAGTCGTCTTTGTTTGCTTGTGAGATCCAGCAGGCGCTCGGAAAGAACTTTGTTGAGGTTCAGCAGGCTCCAACCCCTGGCTACTTGGAGCTCGTTGAAAGCGATGGTTTTTCCACTCCCTGGGGGACCGGCTACCACGACCAAGCGGTAGAAGCTCTTTGCTGCCAGCTCAGCCTGCTCAGCGATGGCACGGGCCAGGTCTCTCATGGGCAGGGTGGTACAGCCGATCTAGCTGGGGCTCGGGATGAGCGGCTCTTGGTGTAGGCCGCAGCACCCAGTCTGCCGCCAGGGCAGCGCAGGCGCAGCCAGGCTTCTCAAGGGTCTGCCTGCCAAGGCCAAAACTATGCAGCCTGTGCATTGTTTTGGCCTACGAGCTCTGCAACCGCACCGCCTCCTCGTACTCCGCCCCGATCCCCAGCCCTGAGTCCTCATCGGGCATCAGCCGCTTCATCCCCACGTGGATCAGACAGGCCAGGGCCAGATCGCTCCAGCTGCCGGGGAGGGTCTTGAGGCTGCGGGAGGTGCCGGGTTCGTTGATCTGCAGACCCCCCTGGCCCACGGCCCCGACCTCGCTGAGCACCGCCAGGAAGCGCTGCTGATCCATCCCCTCAAACAGCCGCAGGGCCTGGAGGCAGTAGCTCACGGCGTCCTGCCGCAGCCCATCGGGCTGGTCAGCCCGCAGGTCGCGTCTGGCGATGCTGCTGCGCAGGTCCTTGGCTTTGTTGGCCAGCTCGCCATAGGGCTGGGCCTCGATCACCCGCAGCAGCAACCGATCGGCCTCGTCGCGGTGCTCGTCTGGATCCAGCTCCAGCAAGGCCTGGGCCAGGTTGAAGGTGGCGATCAGATCGTCCGGTGCCGCCTTCAGTGCCTGGCGGAAGCGCTCCACCGCTGCCGCATAGGCCCCGGCGATCACTAGCAGGCTGCCGAGGCTGCGGAGGGCAAAGCTGTTGCCTGGCTCCACCTCGATCGCTGCCTCCAGGGCCTGGCGGGCTTCTGCCTTGTCACCCAGCCGCATGGCGGCCAGTGCCAGGGCCACCTGGGCATTGGCCTGGGCGTGGGCATCGGGGGCATTGGCGACCACCGCCCGGCGCAGCAGCAGACGGGCCTCCTCCAGCCGGCCTTCTTCGCTGGCGAGGACGCCCAGGTTGTAAAGGGCCTCCGGGTGTTCGGGCTGCAGCTGGAGCAGGGTTTCCAGCAGCGGCCGGGCCTCATCGAACCGGCGCTGCTGCAGGAGCGGGCCGATGGTGGCCATCGCCGGTGCTTCAGGCGCTGCCGGCTCCCAGGCCACCTCGATGCGGCCGGCGGCGAACACCACCGACAGCTGACCGCCCATCGACGCATACGACTTCTTGAAGTAGTCGGTCACCGCCCGGTGGAAGGCCTCGCTGCCAGGCGTGCGGCTGCCCTCGGGCAGCAGGGAGGCATCAAAGCTGGCCTCTTCGATCGAGAACGCCGTGCCTTCCATCAGGGCGTCTTCCAGACGTACCAACGCGAGAGGCCCAGCTTCTCGGCCCAGCCATCAACGATCTCCCGGTCCGGATCGGCAGTGGTGGGCTCGGCGCGGGTGATGGCGATCAGCTCCTTGGCCAGGGCCTCAAACCCTGCTGCCTGGTACGGGATCGCCAGGGGAGGGATACCCACCAGCTCGGCGGCCTGGAAGGCATAGGCGGCGTTCATCGCCCGGCTGGCCTTCACCACATCGGCGGGGCTCATTTTGTCGACCTCGGCATTGAGGCAGGGCACATTGCCCTGCACCTGGCTCTGCAGCACCGCCGCCTGCAGGCCCCGCAGTTCCGGCACCTGCTCGAACAGCCAGCGATCAGCCCACAACCCTGGGCCCATCGAGCGCAGTTGCACCATCAGCCCGTCGTAGAAGCGCAGCCCTGCCTGCCGGGCCTGGGCCAGGCCAAGGCGGCCCTTGAACAGCTTCTCCACCTGCGCGACCACCTTCTCCCTGGCCTCGCGCTTCTCGGTGAGGTTCACCCGCTGCTCGGGGGGCACCTGCACGATCCGCAGCAGCAGGGCGGCCTCAAAGGCCACGTGGTAGCTGCTTGCCTCGTCGGCATCGCGATAGGCGATCACGTGCGCCTGGTGCTCTGGCGTCGCCGGCCGCAGGGTGGCCAGGGTGCTGAGGTCGCTCTGCTGGGCCACTGCCACCGGCAGTCCGCTGGTCTCCTCCACCTGCTTGAGCAGACGGTTCACAGCCGGCAGGAGCGCATGGGCTGGCATCGCCGGGCCGAGGGGAGAGCAGGGCCCCCACGGTATCGGCGCCAGCGGGGCAGGGCCCCAGACCCCTCAGCCGAAACCCTTGGCTGGCCCTCGGGAGCCCGGCGGCAGCAGTGGGATCTCGATCACCGCGCCTTGCTCCACTGGATAGCCCTCCATCGCCAGGTGGATGTCGCTGCAGACCAGGGTGAGTGGCGGCTCCAGCTCCAGGGCCTCCATGAACACCAGCACCACGTCCTGCCCGGCCCCAGCGGCATCGGGGTGGCGCTTGACGTCCTGCTGGAACCGCAGGGACGTGTACTTCTTGAGGTCGGGCCGGGCCGAGAGCACGTTGGTGCGCAGGAAGCGGGCGTTCCCGTACTCGGTCTGGTTGACGAACGTGTCGTAGGGCTCGTCGCCATCGGGCCCGGGCAGGTCGTCCTGGGTGGTGATCCGGATGTCCTTCACGGCAGGGCTGGGTGTGAGCAGTGCACCCAGCATCCGTGATCCGGTCAGGATGGGTCACGCCCTCCAGCGAGCACCGTGAGCGCACCCCTGCAGATCGGCGACACCGTTCGTTTCACCCGGGCCTTCCTGCAGTCGATGGCCATGGTGAGCGGCCCTGAGGCCCCCACCAGCAGCGGACCATTCGCGCGGGGCACGGTGAGCGCCATTGGGCCGATCACCCCCAGCAGCCCGGTGGTGGTGGCAACGGTGAGCTGGGCCGATGGTGTTACCACCCAGGTGAACCTGACCAACCTCGAGATCCAGCCGGGCAACCCGCCGCTCACGCCTCGATGAGCCGGCTGACGCCTGAATCGATCCGGGCCAGTCAGGCGGAGCTGCCCCCGATTGGCACGGTGATCACGGAACTGCGCCGCCAGGATCCGTACATCCAGCAGGAGCAGCATCGCTACCGCTCGCCGCGGGGCTTTCAGCACTGGGCCAATCACCTGGCCTACGCCACCCTGATCGAGGCCGGCGCCGAGGTGATGAACGAGCTGGCCGATCCAATCGGCTTCTGGGCCGCCACCACCTGCCGCTGGGCGCGGATCGTCGAAGCTCCGCCTCGCTTCCTGGCACCGGAGCTGGCGGAGGCCTTCCGCCGCACACCCTCGCCCCGCCTGGATGACGAGCTGCCGCTGGTGCTGCCCTGCTTCCGGCTGATGCTTCCCGATGGCGCCCTGTTCACAGAAGACGGGGTGCCGATCCCGGTGGTGATCGTGGCCGATCTGCGGGCGATGGCCGACTGGTTGCCGGCCGAGGCCCAGCGGATCAGCGGCATCAGTTGCGTCGGCCTGGCCCTCGATGGCGCCAGCTACCTCACCCGCCATTCCTTCCAGCAGATCGGTGAACGACAGCCCACCGTGGAGGACCTGAGCCATCCGGCCTGGCAGTGGGATGAGCAGGCGGTGCAGAGCACCAACCAGCGGATGGAGGGCCTGGCGATCAACGCCTTGCTGGTGCAGCTCTACCAGCCGGAACTGCTGACCACCGGCCCGGCGGCCAAGGTACCCAGTGGCAAGGGCTTCTCGGCTGGCAGCGCGGACAACACCGGCACCGTGACGCCCCAGGGGCCGGTGTGGATCGGCAAGGACTTCCGGCTCGATCGCACCCCCAGGGCCCCATCAGAAGGGTCCGCGGCTGGCACCAGCAGCGGCGTCTCGCGTCGGCCCCACTGGCGCCGCGGCCACTGGCACACCGTGCTGCATGGCGAGAAGCGTCAGAGCCGGCGGATGCAGTGGTTCCAGCCGGTGTACGTGGGGCTGAGCTGAGCTTCAGAGAGTGGCAGGCGTCTGAGACGGGATCACTGCCCCAACAGGGCCATCTGCTCTGGGGGTCTCTTGAGGATCTCGATCGATTCCACCGCCACAAGCCTGGGCTGCTCATCGGCCGCGGCCTCGTAGCTACCACTGACCCGGACAGTGCAGTCCAGGATCTCGCGCGCCTGCCCTTTGTGCCGTTCGTCGTAGATGCAGCGGATGCCGCGCTGATACCGGGCTCCTCGGATCTCAAAGCGCAGGGCATCCAGGTCGATCTCCCGCACCACCCCCTCGAAGGCATCAGTCCCCCGGAAGCGCTGCCCTGATGCCTGATCCAAGGATCGCTGCAGGATCTTGCCGCTCTCTCGGGTGAGTGCCGCGGGCGCCACCTGGCTTTCCCCAGGACAACTGAGGAACAGCTCGGTGATGGCCTTGCTCCTGGGAGTGGGCGCAAGCTTCTGGGCCGCCACCATGACGGTGTCGCGAACTGCTGGGTCTGGAAACAGGGAATAGACATCCTCACTGACGGCTTCATCTTTGATGAGCCTGGGAATCAGGGGGAGGCTGCACACCGCTTCGCGCACGGCTTTATAGAGGCCATCGGTCACTCCCTCAAGCACCAGTTGTCCCTGGGCGCCGACATCATCTGGCCTCGGGACCCGCATTCCCACGACCAGGCTTCCATAGGCCAGTCCTGAGAGATACGGATCCAGATCTGCCGGCCAGCGAACGCGCTTCTCTTCGCTGAGACCTGCGATCGATTTGGCGATCTTCTGAATCTGGGTGCGCAGCTTTGAGAAGGCACCGGTGACAAGGGAGATGGGCGGCTCGTGGGTCATCACACCTGGCCCAGTGAATCGAGCGACCAGATCGGCCTGATCAGCCAGTGATGCGTAGGGGAATTCGTCGCGATAGAGCCTGGCGAGCAGCTCGAAATACGGTGTGCTGACCATCTCAGGGTCTTTGCCCAGCTGCACGGCCAGTTCTCGCGCTGCCAGGAGCTCTCGGTGGATGATGCGGGCTTTGCCCTCGACGATGCCGATCCAGCTGCTCATGACATCAACCTCAGCAGCCCTTTCTTGACGAGCTGGCAATCAAGTTCCTTTTCAAGCGCCTTTTTGGGATCCCAGGAGCGGAAATAGCTGACAAAGTCCTGGCCAAGCCTCTCCAGACTGGGTCGCATGTCAATGTTGTAGGTGCCAAAGAGCTCGGCGTTGCGCACGTACAGCATTTGCCCCTCCCATTGCTGCTCACTTGGCAGGCCCTGCAGCTCAATCACGAGGTTGATATTTGCTGGGTGCTCTTCTGAGGTGACATAGCTGCCATCGAGCACAAGTGGCGGAATCGTTGTGAAGCGATCCAGGAGCTCATCTCTGATGAACGCCTGCAGCGAATCAGTCAGCCTGCGGCGTTGCTCATTCCATGCCAGTGCTGCCTCCACTTCTGACATCGTGCATCCGTAAACTCCGTCAGGTAGCAATCCATACCGATTGAACCCAGGGATTGGCATGCTCACCAACCTCCGGTTCCCCGTGCGCGCCCCCCTCTGATGCCCCAGGTGCTGGTGGGGCCATCGTTGCCACGATGGGAGGCGGCGGTGTAGTTGAGCATCAGCTGGAAGGTGCCTCCGGTTTATACCCAGCCCGGTCGCCAGGCGGAACCCTGCGACTGGAATCCGGTAAATCCCGGCCGGCAGTGCCAGCCGGGAGAGGCGATGGCGCCTCAGAGCACGTGCACCCTGGCCTGGGGCCCAAGCACCCGCTGCTGATTGGAGGCCAGGATCAGGGCCTCGGCCCTGGGCACGTAGTGCGGCTGGGCGCTGATGTGGCCCTCGCGATCGAGGAACAGCACCCGCAGCAGCTGGCCGGCGGCATCGAGCAAGTGCACCGAGATGATGCGGATCGGGCAGGCGCGGACCAGGGGAGTGGCGGCCATGGCTGGGCTGGCGAACGACACCGCCGTTGAGCCCCGGCGCCGCCAGCGCCGCGCAAGGGTCGCGCAGCGCAGCGGAGCGACTCGCGTCAGCCCTTGCGCGGTGCGCAAGCCGGGGCAGGCCGGGTGGCGTGATCGCCAGCCCCATGGCCAGCCCCCCATGACCGCCCCCTGCCTGACGCACCTCCTCTGGTGGATCGATGCAGTTCAGCCGGCCCAGCCGAGTTGCAGCGTGCTCGTCGTCCATGGCAGATCAAGCCACGTCTGGTGCCCTGCTCGCCTGGCGGGCCATGTCGTCGGTCCAGCCCTGGCAGCGGCTGGTGAGGTGCTCGCCGTGGGCGATCAGGCCCTGGTGTAGCTGGCAGGTGAGCAGGGGGATGCAGTTGACACCAGCTTGGTGCTGAAACCAGTGGCAGGTCATGCAGACCTTGCGGCTCCTGGCCTGCACCAGAACCTCCTGGTCCAGGAAGGGCCACTCTTCGGCTGGCAGATCGATTCGATCGACAGGCCCTACTGAGCGGGGACGATGAAGCGCCATCAGCGACTCCACGGAAGTACAAGCGTACTAGCAAGGAGCGCCGCTGGAATGGGCTCGCGCTTGCTCGGCATGGCCTGGGCGCGGCGCAAAGCGATACGGGGAACCAGTTTTTCGACTGGCACAAGCCTTTATTGAGAACGAATGAGAACCGTTGCGGCGCAGGGGCTCTCAATTTCGGGTCTGGCGGCAGGTTATGGCGGTTCTCGGGATGCCCTATCGCGACAACTCTCGGAGCCAACCCTCCAAGTGGGGCGATTCTACGGCTGACCACCAAATGTGGCAAGTCGTAAAGCCGCTTGACGCTACCGGTGGTGTCCGCCCCCAAAACCCGGTGTTAGACCTTGAAGTCCGCGGGGCCGGCCTTTCGGAACGAGAAAGGCCGGGGGGAGTTCGAGCCCTCTGCTTCTACCCATGCGGTCCCTTGTTCATGACTTTGCAGTCAGCCCATGGCCAGTGATTCCGGGCCTTCCACGCCGCCCGACCAGTCCACTTCCTTCCGCCCCTCGCTCTGCCAGAAGCGATCGAGTGAAACCGCCGTGCACCGAACCACACCCTCAAGGGTGCGGCTGTGGTGCAGCACCAGCCCCCTCGCTTGAAGAGGAGTCCAAGCGATGGCGATGCAACCAACCCGAGCTTTTCTCCACGAGGTGGTGACCAGCGCGACCAGTTCCGACGGGACGTTCTACGTCGTGGGCTACGTCTTTGATGCGGATCACGACAGGCACCTGGTCTTTGCGACCAGCGCCAACTTTGAGGATCCCAGGCTTCTGCCATTGATGAAGGGCCAGGAGATCAGCCTCACTTCTGGGAGCCCATGTCTGGAGGTGCTGCCGCTGAGTCAGCAGAGTGAGGAAGTCCGGTATCAAGTGGCTGAACAGCTCTCCGAGCTCTCGCTCGAGCCCCAGACCTGTGCAGCTGGCTGACCCTGGGATAGTCGGGCGATCCGATGGGGCCCCAGGCCGGTGGAGCCCCCAACTGCCGATGACTACTGCTGGACGAGAAACGCCTCAATCCAGTCGTGGTGGCACTTCTGGTTGATCCGATCGGCGATCGTCACCGCCTCTTCGGGCACTTGGAACCGCTTGCGGAAGGCCCGGGTGAGGCTTTCCAGCTGGGGCCGGGGGAGAGCCCGCAGGGTGCTGTGGAGGTGCTGGATCGTCTCGGCATCGAGGGCCACCTGGCCGGGGTCGGCCGGGGCTGATGGCGGTTGCGTCGGGGCCGGGGATGCTGCGACGGAAGAGGGATTCCCCGCCGCCGGCCGACTCAGAGGAGATCGCTGCCCGCCTGGCCGCTGGGCTCCATCACCCTGGCCCGCTGCGCTGCTGATCTGCCGCTGCGATTTGTCATAGAGGGCAAGGCCAAACGGGTTCCCGAAAGTCATCAATGCCCGCTTCATGGCATCGGTCTCGGCTTCCTTGAGGGCGGATTCATGGGCCTGGCCCAGGTCCACGTCGATGCCGTGGCCGGCGCCGCTGCCCTCGCGAACCAGGGGTGTCAGGCCACCGGCGGTGACGGTGACGCGCACACGAGCGGTGTAGGTGACGCCCCAGCCAGGCTTCTGGTCCCGGCCAATGGATCGCTCGGCCTGGGCCACGCAGCGGACGGCGATGGTCTGACGCTGCCAGCCGTCGAAACCAAAGATGCGGTTCGCTTCCGCGATCACCTGCCAACCCTCGAGATAGCTCACGCGGCTGCGGCCCTGCTCCCGCTGGCGGACGTTGGCCCGATCCAGGGGGGCGGAAAGAGCGGCGAGCTGCTCGGGGGAGAAGCCGGAAGGCGGAGCCTGGGGGGCCTCGGGTGCCGAGGCTGGTGCTTGCTCTGGTGCTGCAGCGTTCCCAGTGCGATCAGCGGAGCGGATCAGCTCCAGGGCCGATGGCGGCCTCTGGCTGGGTCGAGCAGCAGCGGGCCGGCTGGTGGTGCTGGCCCCGTTGGCGGAAGGAGCGGCGACGGTCATGGCGATGGAAGCAATGGTGTGAGGGGGAAGGAGAAGGAGCCCCGGCTGCCTGGCCGGGACCCATATGCGGGGGGCCTATGGCCCCTCAGCAGATGCGCCAGGAGCGGCGGGAGAGGAGCTGGGCGCCGGTGATCTGGCGGCCGGCCTTGAGGGCGTCCTTGATGGCGGCTTTGTCCGGCTTGCTGGTGGTGGTGACAGTGAGCCACTCGGAATCGAGGGCCTGCTCGTCGTCGATCACGACGGCAGCGGACTTGCGGCTGCTGATCTCGTGATTGGGGAAGGAGAAGCGGGTTGAGCTGGGCTGCAGCTGGGTGAGGACGAACACCAGCGACTCCTCGAGCGCATCGGCCCGCGAGGCATCGGAGCGGGCCAGATCGGTGAGGCGCTTGGCCTGCTGCTGGCGGTAGGCGGCCTGGCCGCGCAGATGCTCGATCACCCAGCAGGTGGCATCGGCTTTGGCGGCGAGGGCCTGCTTGTTGCCCTCCTCGGCGAGCAGGGCAGCCTCCAGTTCGGCGAGGGCTGAGGCGCGTTGATCAGGGTCATCAGTTTCCAGCTGCTCAGCCAGCTGGCCGATGGCGGTGGTGAGCTCCTGGGCCTCGATCCCCAGCTGCCAGAGCGAGCCTGATCGCTGCAGGGAGCAGGAAGGCCCGGCGGCCTGCGGGAGAGCCGGGGTGAGAGGAGCGATGGGGGCGGTGAGAACGGCCATGGGGTGGTGAATGCGGATGAGGGACGAGAAGAACGAGGCGGCGACCGCCGCTCAGGCGGCGAGGGGCTCCGGCGAGAAGGGCGGCGGCACTTCCATCACCACCACCGGCACCGGCGAACGGGAGGAGCAGCGACGGGCCTGCTGCACCAGAGAGGCCGTGCCTGCCCCACCGGGGAAGGCGATCACCAGCACCGAAGCGCTGAATGCCGGGGAGGTGTGGGCCTGGGCCTCGACCAGGGCCTGCTCCAGCAGAAGGCGATTGCGGATTGGCCCGGCAGCGCGGCCATGACGGCGCCAATCAGCGGCGAGGGCCTGGACCCGCCAGCCGAGCTGCTGGGCGGCACGGCCGATGGCACGATCCGCACCACGGGCACCGCCATGCAGCAACAGATGGACAGGCCGGCCGCCAGAGCGCTGGAGGAGAGCAGAGGCGATGCGCTCCTGGGGCCAGACGAGATCACGGCCACCAGCGGCAACGATGACGACCGAGCGATGGGCCAACGCCGGCGGCGGCAGGAGGCCAAGGGAAGGCAATGCAGCGGCCTGGGCCACTGCAGCAGAGAACAAGCTCATGGGCTACAGAGCAAACGAACGGGGCAAGTTGTCCGAGGATTTCGTTGCCGCAGGCGATGGGCTCGTGGCCTTTGGCGCAGCTCTTATTCTACCAGTACAAACGCACTAAGCAGCAGGCAGAGCGCTTGTGGGGCAATGGATCTGCGCAAAGCAACGCCATGCGCTGATGGATCGGAAATCTGATAAGCAGACCCGTCAGATTCAGCCCTGAATGCGCGGCCGGCCGCGCAGCCGCGCGAGGCAACCTGCGGCTTCACCCCAGCCCCATCGAGGCGGGCAAGTGCCCGGCCACCGCAGCCGCGGGAGGACAGACCTGCCCGCCACCCCCACACCGGCCCCGGAGCGGAGGGCGGCGGCGGCTGGCCGATGCACGCCACGGCGCAGCCGTGGCACGCTGAAGGACGGCCGTCGCCGACTGGAGTCCTGCGGCGGTTGCTCAGCCCCAGGGAACGTCCAGGAACTCCACCAGCAGCACGCCCCGGTGGGTGCCGTGAATCCTGACCAGGCCCGCTTTGGCGGCCTGCTCCATCCCGGCCTGTTCCTTGCGCACCTGCTCGGCGCTGGCCAGCACCCGCACCCAGCCGCCGGTCATGAAGTCCTCGCCGCCCGTCTCAAAGGCCTGGAGTCGTCGGTGGTGGTTGCTGTTGCGCTCGTAGTACAAGCCCCCGCCGGTGGGGTCGGTCCCCTCTGCCCAGACCTGATCAACCATGAGCTTTCCGATCGCCAGCGGATCCTGGGCTGCGGCATCGATCGCGTCGCCGTCGAGCACCAACGGGTTGCCTGGGTCGTCGCGGTTGTCAGAAACGATGAGCCGTGTGGCCACGAACTTTCAGATGTTGAAGCCTCACTCTCAATCCACTTTTTCATCAGGGCAAAACTGCACCCCCCCCTGCTGGGCCAATGAAGAGGGCTGGAGCCTCGTGCACAGATCAGGGGTGGAGCTGACGGGTTGGCGTGCAAGAGATTGCAAGAGATCGACCAGGACTGCTGGGGATCCAACCCAGGGTCCGCTGCGCAGGCGGGCGCTCGACCGCTGCGCAAGAGGGACTCACGCCGGCACGAGATGCCAGGCCTGGAGCGCCTTTCTCTTGCACTTTCTCTTGCAGCCAAGAAAAAAGGGTTCCCGGCATCGCCGAGAACCCTTGCTGTGACTAGTCGGGGCGACAGGATTCGAACCTGCGACCTAGTGCTCCCAAAGCACCCGCGCTACCAAGCTGCGCCACGCCCCGGTAGACAAATCCTAATTCACCGACCAGCAACCCGGCTGGTGGCCAAAATTGAGGCCAGGCCTGATGTCTGGTCTCCGGCCTCAAATTGCTGTGAGGCTGCGCGAACGTTCCTGATCGGTCGGAACCTAGTCATTTGGGGCGCGGTTAGTTCGCATCCTGTGCCCTCTATCACACATGGCGAAGCCTGGGAGCTGGGCCTGAGGTTGACGGATCGAACCACGACCGGCCTCTGGCTGGGCCGTGGTCATTGCTGGTGCGCAGGTCTCGCCGGCCATTCGACTGGGGGACGCCAGCAGGTGGCCTCGATCACGACCTGGGTCGGCTATATTTTGGCCTTAATCCTTGTAGGGCACGGTCGAAGCAGGGCTGCGGCTGCTGGCCGAGCCGGCTGGGCCATCAGCCCGATCGAGGTTCCGCCCCTGGGCAGCGGGCCTGGAGCAGCCGCTGCGATCGGCACCGACCTCTAGCGCCTGCAGGGCTGGGTGGAACTGCGCAAGTGCCTGGCGGAATGAGCAGAGCGCGCAGTGTTGTACCCGTTCCGCCATAGCAACAGCCTGGATGCCACCAGCTGGGGGTGAAGAACGCCGCAAGTGTGGCGCTGAGCATGGGGCACTCCTTGGAGGTGCACCTGCGCAACTGCTGCCGCTTCACCTGTGAACAGGGCCCTCATTGGGCTGTCAACGACAACAACGGAATGTTGCGATGGCTGCAGACGCTGGTCAGGCCGCCTCACGGCTCAGGGAACTTACCCCAGGGCTGATTCAAAGTGTGTCACAAGCGCGCTGGCCTGAGCTGCCAGCGTTGGGTTCGCTGAGCGGGCTTGCTCCTTCTCTGTGCGCGAAACCGGCTCTGCTGCAACCGATCTCGATCTGATCAGCTTCCTCAAGGCGATCCCCGACGTGCGGATGCGGCGTGGGATTCGTATCCCCGCCTGGTATCTGTTGCTCATCTTCCCATCACTCACCTGACGGCTCGAGGCCGCCTTTTCCCCATCGCTCACTACCGCAGCTCTTAACCACAGCAGCATGGGGTGGTTTGGAGCCTGCCCCTGCAGGCCGGCTCCGGGAGGCCACACTCCCATCCTCGATGTAGTTGCGTCAGTGCTCATAAAGAACATTTGACTCGTGGCACAAGTAGGCGAAGCCTTCTCGAAGAGGAGGAGTAGGCGTTCGGCGGACTGCGCCAGTTCAAACTGCGCGGCACCGAGAACGTCAGTGCTGTATTCGGCCTGCATGTGATCGCCTACAACCTGATCCGCCTGGGCAACTTGCTCAGGCCCACCATGGCGGCGGCATGAACCACAAGATGCCCAAAGCGTGCGCAAACGGCAGCAGCCGGGCTGCCAAAACAGTCAAAAGGGGGCGAAATCGGGCTGTCTGAGCGCTTGAACTGGACCCATCTGACCATATCACTGAGAAATCAGCTCGGAGATGGGAAAACACGACTGCTTAGACGGTTTTTCCGCAAACTCTTAGACAAGAATGAAAGACAGTGCCTACAAAGCCTTAAGGAACCTCTGATCAAGACGGCTTAGCTCTTAGAATCTAGTCTCATTCTCCTCAATGAGACGACAATGAGCAGATTTTGCCCGGTTTTCGCTCACAGCAGTCCCTGCAGCGACGTTCGGGCAATTTCTACCATGCGTTTTGCTTGATGTCTGGATGATTATCGATCTTTTGACACACTAAGCCCTTGTATCACGCTGGATCAGGTAGTCGTTCCCGTACCATCCAGAGATTGGCCAGGGCAAAGAGCAACTTCAGCTTGAGATCGTTCTTGCGGATACCTCGGTAGAAGACCTTCCGGAATCCGAACTGACATTTGATGATCCGAAAGGGATGCTCCACTTTGGCGCGGAAGTGGGCTTTCGCCGTCTCAATCAGATCCAGAAGCCTGCCCTCTGGTGTCTCTGGAAGCACTCTGCGTTGGCCGGGCTTCATGGCAATCCTGAGCTCTGCTTGGCAGTCTTGGAACTCGTTTCGTTTCTCGATGCCGATGTGGCCAGCATCGCCGTAGATGAGGCTCTCATCCCCATGGAGCCGCTCAGCTGCTGTATTCAGCTCATGCACGTTAGCCGCGGTGCTCACCACGGAGTGGACCAAGCCAGATGCGGCATCAACGCCGATGTGGCAACGCATCCCAAAAAACCACTGCTTGCCCTTGGCGACCGAATGCATTTCAGGATCCCTCTCCTTGCGCTTGTTCTTGGTGGAACTGGGGGCATTGATGATCGTGGCATCAAGGATCGTGCCTTCCCGCAGCATTACTCCCCTGTCGCTCAGCATCTGGTTCACACCCTCAAGGATCTGCTCCGCGATCCGGTGCTCTTCCAGCAGATGGCGGAAGTTGAGGATCGTGGTCTCATCAGGGATCCGGCCATCCATCGTTTCGATTCCGGCGAAGCGGCGGAAGCAGGGCGTATCGATCAGCATCTCCTCCATCAGGGGGTCTGAAAGCGTGAACCATTGCTGTAGCAGGTGGATCCGCAGCATCACCTCCAAAGGAATCGACGGGCGACCTCCCTTGCTGGACGGCTTGTGATACACGGGCTTGATCAAGGCCAGAAACGCTTCCCAAGGAACCGTGATCTCCATCTCATCCAAGAAGCGCTGGCGACGCGTTCGCTTTTTGGCGTAGATCTGCTCGTAGTCCGAAAAGCCCAGCTGGAGGGGGTCGGCCATCCGTTCCAGTCTCAGTCTTGGATCTGGATTGATTTTAGCGGGTTTTTCAGGGGTTCCTTAACAAGGCGTAACGGCATGGTCCGACCGGCAAGAGCTCTGTCGTGGGACAACCCGGCGCTGATGACCCTTTCCGTGGCGGCGGATGCCATGCCGGGAGCCTCTCCACTGCGTCCTCGGGCCATCGCCGGAAGAGCCCCGGCTCCCAGAACCAGCTCCCGTTACGGGCTACCCCAGCGCCGCCGCCGGCTCACGGCCACGCTGCCGTCGAAGCCGGGAACCGGCACCTGGCACTTGCTGAGTTCCAGCGCCAGGGGGATCGGCCCGTAGCAGGCTTCCAGGGCATCGAGGATGCGCTCGCTGTAGTGCTCCAGGGTGAGGCAGCGGAGGGTGCGGGCCTGCTGCTGCAGCGCCGCGATGCCGCGGCCGTAGTCGAAGCCTTGGCTGAGGTCGTCGCTGCGAGCCACCGCACCCAGATCCGCCCCCAGGGAGAAGGCCAGCTCGAACCACTGGCCGTGCAGCCGTTCCTGCTCGTACACGCCCACGTGGGCCCAGAGGCGCAGGCCGCGCACATGGATCGCCTCGTTCACAGGGGCAGGGGGCGATGGCTGAACTTCCGCCGGCCTTCGGCGTAGTCAGCGGCGATGTGGCCCTCGCCGCGCAGGCGGTAGCGGTAGGTGACCAGCCCCTCGAGCCCCACCGGCCCCCGAGGCGGCAGGGTCTGGGTGCTGATGCCCACCTCGGCGCCGAAGCCGTAGCGGTTGCCGTCGGCGAAGCGAGTGGAGCAGTTGAGGAACACCCCGGCGCTGTCCACGGCCCGCAGGAAACGGTCGGCGGCGGCTGGATCGGCGGTGGCGATCGCGTCGGTGTGGCGGGAGCCGTGGCGGCGCACGTGCTCCAGGGCCGCTTCGAGATCCTCCACCACCTTGACGTTGAGGATCAGATCCGAATACTCCGTGTCCCAGGCGCCCGGCCCGGCCGCCTGCTCCACCCCCAGGGCGCAGGCGGCGGCATCGCCCCGCAGCTGCACCGCCGCCGCCGCGAAGGCCGGCAGCGCCGCCGTCAGAAACGCTGGTGCGATGGCCTGGTGCAGCAGCAGGGTCTCGATGGCGTTGCAGGCCGCCGGGTACTGGATCTTGCTGTCGAGGGCGATGCGCAGCGCCAGGGCCGGATCGGCGGCCCGATCCACATACAAATGGCAGATGCCGTCGGCGTGGCCGAGCACGGGGATGCGGGTGTTGTCCTGGATGAAACGCACCAGGGCGTTGGAGCCCCGGGGAATGATCAGATCCACCAGGCCATCGAGCCGCAGCAGCCCCAGGCTCTCTTCGCGGCTGGTGAGCAGCTCCAGGCTGCCAGGGGCCACGGCGCTGGCGGCCAGGCCCCGCTGCAGGGCCGCCACGATCGCCTGGCAGCTGCGGCTGGCTTCCCGGCCCCCCTTGAGCAGGGCGCCATTGCCGGAGCGGATCGCCAGCGAGGCGATCTGCATCACCGCATCGGGCCGGGCCTCGAAGATCACCCCCAGCACTCCCAGGGGCACACTCAGGCGCTCCAGCACCAGCCCCTGATCCAGCTCCGTGTGCAGCTGGCGCCGGCCCACCGGATCCTCCAGGGCCGCCACCTGTCGTACGCCGGCGATGGCGCCCGCCAGCTTGGCGCCATCCAGCTTGAGGCGGGCCACCAGGGCTGGCGCCAGCCCCTCGGCAGCCGCGGCCGCCAGGTCGGCGCGGTTGGCCTCCAGGATCTCGACGCTGGCCGCCTCCAGGGCGTCGGCCATCGCCTCGACGGCGGCGCGGCGTTCGGCATCGCCGCACTGGCCCAGGGCCATGGCGGCCCGGCGCACCGCCGCGGCCCGCTGCAACAGCTGGGGGTCGGGCTCCGGCACGACGCTGGCGGGCGGGGTGATGGTCTGACTCATGGTTTTTATTCTCCCAAGCGATCCAGCGCCAGCCGCACCGCCCCCAGCCGGCCGGCGCCATTGCCCAGGGCGCAGCGGCGGATCACCAGACCCTCCCGGCTCACCTCCAGCACCCGCTGCTCCACCTGCCGCCAGACCGCCGGCAAGAAATGGTGGCTGGCGCCGCTGAGGCCGCCGCCGATCAGCACCAGCTCCGGGGTGAGCACGTAGAGCAGCGAACTCAGCCCCACCCCGAGCAGGCGTCCATAGGCCTGCCACACAGCCAGGGCCTCGGTGTCGCCGGCATCGGCACGGCGGCAGAGTTCGAGCGGGTCGAGCGGGCTGAGGCGGGCCAGGCCGCCGAGGCTGCAGAACTGCTCCAGGGAGCCCCGGTTGCCGCTGCGGCAGTCGGGGCCATCGGGATCCACACCGATCAGGCCCGGTTCGGCCGCCGCGCCGCCGTGGCCGGTGAACAGCTGGCCGCCGAGCAGCACCGCCCCACCCACACCGGTGCCGAGGGTGAGCAGCAGCACGTTGTCGACACCCCGGGCCGCCCCCTGCCAGGCCTCACCGAGCAGGGCACAGTTGGCGTCGTTGCCCAGGATCACCCGCCGCCCCAGCGCGGCTTCAAGCCAGGCGGCCAGGGGCACATCCCGCCAGAGCGGCAGGTTGATTGAAATCCGCGCCACCCGGCCCGCCGCATCGCAGGGCCCCGGCAGACCGAGGCCCACCCGGCCGGCGAGTCGGTCAGGGTCGATGGCCGCGACGGCTTCGGTCAGGGCCACGCACACCGCCCCCGGCATCGCCGGCTGGGGGGTGGGCACCTCGGCCTCGGCAAGCAGGCTGCCCTGCTGATCGCAGCGGGCCAGCTTGATGGCCGTGCCCCCCAGATCGATGCCGATCAGCTGGGCCTCACCGGGAGGTCGGGCGGGAGACGACGCCATTGGCGCACCCTAATCAGCGGGGCGTCCATCGGCCTCAGAAGCGCAGGAACACCTGCAGCAACGACTGCCAGGCCCCTTCGGTGTCGACCGAGGTCTGCAGGTTGAAGGTGTCGGAGGCCTTGTAGGTGAGCGTCACCTGGGGGGGCACATCGGAGCGGTTCGGCGCCGCCAGCACCGACATGCTGAAGCGGTTGGTGATGTCGACGCCGACCTCGGCGCCCAGCACCAGCTGGGGCGGCACCCGCCGGCTGGTGCGTTCCCGGTCGCTGTCGATCGACTGGTTCACGTAGGTGGGGTAGAGGGCCAGGCTCACCCGCTGACCGAAGGCGTCGCTGAGCGAGGCCAGCAGCGGCGACAGCAGGGTCTGGCCCACCACCGTGGCCAGGGCCGCCCCGGCCCCGCCGCCGCTCAGACCGGCCAGGGAGTTGCCGCCGATCAGGGCCACGAGCCGCTCCTGCGGCAAGGGGGGGCTGCTGCGCAACGTGAGGGTCTCGGCGATGCGGTCGGCCGGACCGCTCACCGACACGACGACCAGGATGAGGTTGAGCTGGTTGAGGGCCGAGAGCCCAGCCTGGTTGGGGGCGTTCTGCACCGAGGGGCCCACCTCCCCCACCCCGGACGGGGAGAGCACGCTGAGGCTGTCGGAGATGCGGGTGCGCAGGGCGATGTCGAGGTAGGGCACCAGCCCCATGGAGGGGGTGAAGATCGCCACGTTGGGGGCATCGGGATCGAGGCTGAAGCTGGTGGTGAACAGGCTCAGCCGTCCCCCCAGCAACCGCACCACCCCGGAGGCCCGCAGGGAGGGATCCAGGCGGCCATTGATCCGCAGCCGGCCGGCCGTGGTGAAGTTGGCGATGTTGGGGATCACCACCCGCAGATCCGGACCCAGCCGCAGGGTCAGGTCCTCGAAGGCCAGGTAGGGGAAGCGGGGCACCGAGGCGCGCAGGGCCTCGGCGGTGGTCGACTCCACATCGGGACCGAGCAGCACCAGCGGCTGGTCGAAGTTCCACTTCGACTCCAGCAGCTCGGGCAGGGTGCGTGGCTGCACCGGCTGGTCGGACACCGGCGCGCTGGCCGCCAGCTCTCCGGGCTGGACGTTGATCGTGCCGCGGCTGATCGCCACGTCGCCGCCCATCACGGGAGCCATCAGGCTGCCGCTCAGGTGCAGCTGCCCATCCCCCACCGCCACCAGGCGCGGCACCGAGAAGGGCACCTGCTCCAGCTTCATCACCAGGGTCTTGTCCTGGGCGAGGGGACGGAACAGCCCCAGACGACCGTCGCCGCGGGCCACACCCTTCGACCCCACCCGGGCGCGGAACTCCTGCACCACCAGCTGCTCGAAGTCGAACAGGATCGTGGCTTCCACCTCGCGCACCTCCTGGCCGATGAAGCGGAAGCTGAGCTCCCGCAGGCGCAGGAAGCCGTTGGCGATCGGATCGTCGAGGCTGCCGCGCACCAGCAGCTGCAGGTCGGCGCCGCCCTCCTGCCACGCGAAGGCCCGCCCCCCCAGACGGGTGAGGAAGCGCAGACCATCGCCCCGGGTGGCGAGGCGCAGTTCGAGGCCCTGCTGGGACGCCACCAGCGGGATGGTGCCCGACAGGTCGACGCTGCGGGAGGCGCCCTCGGCCCGCAGGGCCAGATCCAGCCCGATCCCTTCGGCCTTCAGCTCCACCCGCCCCCGCTCCAGCGCCAGGGCCTCCTCACCGAGGCGGCCATCCACCAAGGCCAGGTCGAGGCTGAGCTCGGGGCGGGCGCCGCCCAGCCGGTAGCGGCCCTTGGCGTCGAGGCTGCCGCGCAGGTTGTCCGGCAGGGGGGTGAGCAGGGCCAGCAGGGAGAGGGGCAGGTCGGCGAGGCTGAAGCTGCCGCTGCCACCCGTGAGCGGGCCCTCCAGCCGAACCTCAAAGGGTTGGCCGGCGAGGGCCTGGGCCCGGTCGCCCTGGTTGTACCAGAGGTGGCCGGTCGCCTTGAGGTCGGCCCTGGTGCGGGCGAAGTCCGGGCCGCTGAGCAGCAGATCGGCATCGATCCGGGCCTGCAGGCGCTCGAGCCGTTCGGCCCGGCTGGCCCGGCTGGCCGCCTGCACCCTGGCGGCGACCCGCTGCTCCGCCTGGGCCAGGGCCAACAGCTGGTCGGTGACCGTGCCGGCCATGGTGTCGATCACCAGGCTGCCCAGGTCGCTGGCCCGGCCGCGCTGCGGTGCCGGCGCCCCACGCCAGATCGGCCAGGCGTCGTTGAGCTGGCGGAACAGCAGGGTGGAGAGCTGGCGGGCCTCGAAGCGGGCCCGGAACGGACCGTTCCAGCGCCCGGAGACCGTGGCGGCGATGCTGCCCTCGCCGAGGGGCTCGATCTGGCCGTTCACCCGGTACTGGCGGTCGTCGTAGGCCACATCGGCCTGGATGCGCCGTCCCCCCACCCCCAGGAACTGGGGCGAGAGCAGCTCCACCCGGCCGTCAAAACTGAGCGGCTGCAGCCCCAGCCGGCCACGGCCGCTGAGGCCCCCCTCCAGGGGGCGCAGGCGGCGGTTGGGTCCGGTGGCCACCGACAGGCCCCGCAACGGGAAGGCGCGCGCCACCCAGCGGTAGCCCGCCGGCCGGCCGTCGAGGCTCAGCAGGCCGCCGTCCCGTTCGATGGCGGCCCGCACCGGTTGCCAGCGCCGGTCGAGCAGGGCCGTGATCCGTCCCTGCGGCGTCGGCGCCACCGCCGTCAGATCCAGGGAACGGTCTTTGAGGCTGCCGCTCCAGGTTTCCCGCAGCTGCAGGGGACCCGCCCCGGGCTGCTCCAGGCGCAGCTGCAGGTCGGGACGCAGTTCCGCCAGGGGACCGGCGATGCTGCCCGCCCCATCCAGCTGCCCCTGCAAGGTGGTGCCGAGCAGCGGATTGAGGCGGGCCAGGGGGTAGTCCTGGACATCGACGCGGGCCAGCAACGGACCAGCCACCAGACCCTTGCCCGCCTGGAAGGACAGGGGCAACTGGGCGGTGGCCTTGAGGCGGTCGGCCTCGAAGCGTTCCAGCCGCAGCAAACTGTCGCGCCACACCAGCGCCGCCTGCCAGGGCCCCAGGAGCCGCTGGGACGCCTGGCCCGTCTCCAGCCGCAGGCGCGGTGCCACCAGTCGGCCATCGGCCCGCAGGCGGCCGGCGAGGGGCTGCCGCAGCCACTCCAGCAGCTGGGCGGCGGCAGGGACATCATCGGGATCCAGGTTCCAGCGGGCGTCCAGGGCCAGCGAACGGCCGACGCTGCCGCTGGCCCTGAGCGTGGAGCGACCCAGCCGGCCATCGAGCCGGGTGAGGCGCAGCAGTCCGTCGCCCCAGCGTCCCTTGAGATCGGCCTGCAGGGGTTGGCGCCCCAGCGGATGGCGCGGCGGCGGCTGGACGACGAGCTGGAGGTCCAGGCGGCGATCCGCCTCAGCCCTGGCGTTCAGGCGGCCGCCCCAGGTCCCGTAGCGCCAGGGGCTGGTGGGCAGCACCAGGGCCCTGTCGCGGCAGCTCAGGGGCAGCCGCTCCGCCGTCAGCGGCACCGAGCCGGTCTGCAGCTGCCAGCGCAGGTCCCGCAGCTCCAGGCCGCCGTCGCAGCGGGCCAGACCATCGTTGATTTTCAGGCCCAGGCGGCCGTCGGCCACACCGTCGAGGCTTCCCCCGGCCCGGTCGCCGGAGGGCAACAGCGACCGCAGCGGGGCCAGGGGAAAACGGCGGGCCGTCAGCCGGCCCAGCCACTGCTGCGTCTGCCACTGCCCCCCGCCGTCCACCAGCAGCGAGCCGCCGCCGGCCGGGGGGGCCAGCCGCAGGCCCAGGTCGATCTCGCGCCGGTGCAGGCGCACGGCCACCTGGCCCGAGAGGCTCAGATCGAGGGGCCGGGCCGTGGCTCCGGCGCCCCAGACCCGCACGGCGCCAGGCTGCAGCAGACCGATGCGCAGGTCGATCCGTGGTGGCTCGCGGCCGGGGGGAGCCACCCCCAGCACCCAGAACTGCCCCCTGGCGTTGCGGCGCAGGTCAGCGCGGGCCCCATTGAGGCCCAGATCCAGCACGGGCCCGCGCAGCCGCAGGCTGGCCCACGGGTCGAGGCGCAGTCGCACCGCCTCCGCTGTCGCGGTGGAGCTGTCCTGACGGCCGGGCAGGAAACGGCTGGGGCCGATCCAGAAGCCATCGGCTCTCAGGCCCCGGTAGGGACCCAGGGCCAGGGGACGGCCCATGGCCGTGCCGATCTGGCGCTCCAGGGTGGGTCTGAAGCGGCCATAGAGGCCAGCGACGATCCGGTCGAACCAGAAGACTCCGACACCGAGACTCGCCCCCGCCAAACCAACCGCAAGCAGCCCCTTCCACGCGCGCCGGCGGACCAAAGGAGACGGGTTGTCAGGCTTCCAACGCATCCACCGGGGTCGGTCGCCGTCCATGGCGGCCGCAATATAAGGGGCTTGTCACGCCTTCCCCAGCCCCATGGCCGCTGATCCGATCCTGCTCGTGGCCGGCACCTGGCTGGGTGCCGCCAGTGGCGTGCTGGCGGTGCTCACCATCGCCGGATTCGTTTCGCGCTGGGGGATCCGCTTCCGTCTGGTGGGGATCACCAGCTTCACGGCCCTGCTCTCGCTCTCCTGCCTGGCCTTTGCCATCAGCTACAACCCGCGGGTGAGCGTGCCGGGGGCGATCCAGGTGCCCGTCGTGTTCGACAACGGCACCGATCTGGTCATCGCCGCCGCACCCGCCGATCTGGAGAGCGCCGCGGCGGCCCCCACGGTGGAGCAGGTGGCGCGCAACCTGCGGGGCAGCGGCCGTGGTGGCAGCGCCGGCCAGGTCCGGGTGCGGCTGCGTCGCGTCGAAGCCGTCGAGCCAGGACTGGCACGGCCCGTGGTGCTGGCGGAAACCACCCGCGAGCAGGCGACCAGCAGCCTTGACGACGCGGTCTGACCCCCAGTGGCCCACCCCTTCCAGCCAGCGGCCCACATGCGGCGGGAGCAGCAGCGCCTGCGCCGGGATGGCATCGAGAGCTGGGACGCCCTGGCGGCGCTGGAGGACGGGCAACTGCGGCAGCTGGCGGCCTCCGGGGAGGCCAGCGAGGCCAAGCTGATCCGCCTGCGGGGCCAGGCCCGGCTGGTGAGCGCGGTGGGGCTGGCCCCGGAGGAGGCGGCCCTGTTGCTGCATGGAGGCATCGCCAGCCCCGCCGGCCTGGCCGATGCCGATCCCCAGCAGTTGCTGCTGCAGCTGGGCCGGCTGCAGCGCCGACTCACCGGGGCCGCCGTGGCGCCGGTGGATCTGCCCCTGGTGCTGCGCTGGATCCGCCAGGCCAAGCAGGCGTCCGGTCGCTCCCCGAACTGACCCACAGGCCCGCGCCACCCAGGCGGGGGTGACTGGAATGGAGAAAACGGATGGAGGCAGTGATGCCCCCGGAAACCCGCCTTTCCCCCCCTACGGCCACGAACCACTCCTTTCGCAGGCGCCTCACAGCCCTGCTCTGCGCCACCTGCCTCACCGCCGTGGCGGCGCCCATGGTGCGCGCCCAATCCGCCCTGCTGGAATCGGTGAAGCAGAACCCGGCCCTGGCCCAGAGCCTCTGCCAGCAGTTCCGCCAGCTGAACGCCCAGGGCGTCTCGGCCACCTCCAAGGCATCGATTTCCAGCCTGGCCAGCAGCCGCAGCCTGAGCCCCATGGATGCCGAAGTGCTGGCCACCTATGTGATCGGCCTGCACTGCTCCACCGTGTTCTGAGCCCCGTGGTCTGGGCCCGGGACGCCACCCTGCTGCTGGCGGATCGGACGCGGCTGGTGAGCCGTGTGTGGCACCCCGACGGGCAGGGCCCCTGGCCCGTCCTGGTGATGCGCCAGCCCTATGGCCGGGCGATCGCCTCCACGGTGACCTACGCCCATCCCAGCTGGTATGCCGGCCACGGGTTCCTGGTGGTGGTGCAGGACGTGCGCGGGCGGGGTGTGTCCGATGGCCGCTTTGATGGCTTCGCCCAGGAAGCCGCCGATGGCGCCGCCACGGTCCGCTGGGCCCGGACGCTGGAAGGAAGCAACGGCCGGGTGGGCAGCTACGGCTTCTCCTACCAGGGTCTGAGTCAGCTTCTCAACAGCGGGGGCGACGACGAGAGTGGCGGTGGCGACGCCCTGCCGGACTGTCTGGCCCCGGCCATGTGCGGCCTCGACGAACGTCTGCACTGGGCCAGCGAGGGGGGCGCCCACTGGTGGGCCCTGGGGCTGGGCTGGGCCCTGCAGCTGGCGGCGGAGGGTTGCCGGCGCCGCGGTGACGGGGCCGGCTGGCGGCAGATCCGCCGCAGCCTGGAGCTGGGCCAGTTCACTGACGAGGGGCTGGCCCTGCTGGAGCGCCACGACCCCAGCGGCATGGGCCTGCGCTGGCTGCGGCAGGATCCCTCCGGCCCAGAGGGCTGGACGGTCCACACCGTGGCGCCGGCGCTGCTGCGGCGCCCGATGCTGCTGATCGGCGGCTGGCACGACCCGCACCTGAACGGCGTTCTCGATCTCTGGGCCCGGGCCCACGTCGCCGGCGGCCGCCCCGGGCTCGTGATCGGCGCCTGGAGCCACCTCGACTGGAACGGCGGCCTCGACAGCGCGCTGCTGACCTTCTTCCAACGCCATCTGCAGGAGGCAACAGTTGCTGCCCCCAGCCCACCGGCACCCGAGGGCCCCATCCGCCTGCAGTGCAGCGCCACCGGCACCTGGCACAGCGCGGGCCACCCCAGCGAGCTGGAGGGGGGGGCCCTCAGCTGGTCGCTGCATTCGGACGGTCTGGCGGCGATCCGCTGCGATGAAGGCGAACTGCGGCCCAAAATGGACCCGGCGCCAGCGTCCCCGGCGGGTCACGGGCAGGTGGTGCTGGTGCACGACCCCTGGCGGCCGGTGCCTGGCCGGGGCGGCCATCTCGGCCTGGTGCCCGGACCGGTGCAGCGCGCCGACCTGGATCGTCGCGCCGATGTGGCCTGCTTCAGCAGCGCCGCTTTGGAGCACGATCTCTGGCTGCTCGGCACCTTTCGCCTGCAGCTTGGGGTGAGCGCCGACCAGCCCAGCTTCGATCTCTGCGCCGCCCTCTCCGAGGTGAGCCCGGACGGCCAATTTGTGCGCCAACTGAGCACCGGCGTGGCCCGCTTCGGCCCCGCGGAGGCCGCCGCCACGGGCCCCCGCAGCCTGGCCCTGCAGCCCCTGGCGACCCTGGTGGCCGCCGGTCAGCGGCTGCGGCTGTCCCTGGCGGCGGCGGCCTGGCCGCTGATCGCCGTCAATCCCGGTGACGGCAGCCTGCCGGCGGGTGGCAGCAGCGCTGAGCACCGGGTGATCAGCCTGACGCTGGAGCTCGACGGCAGCCGGCTGGGCCTGGAGCCCCTGATTCGGGCAAACTGAGCCGACTTGAACCCCGTCGCCCATGCCGCGCCCCCAACCGCGCCGAGCCCTGATCGGCCTGACGCTGCTCGTGAGCAGCCTGGCGGTGCTGGCGCCACGGGGGGCCTGGGCCCAGGCCGTGCCGATTCCCACCAGCACCGGCCAGCCGAGCGCCGCGCTGAGCGAAGCCAAGGCCCGCGCGGCCGCCGAAAGGATCCTGGCCACGATCCGCAACGGCGATGCCCAGGCGCGCTTCAACCAGTTCTCGCCGGCCCTGCAGCGCGTCAGCAGCCCCAGCATGGTGGCCGCCACGATGCAGACCCAGCCCAAGCTGCTGCGCTGGACCATCCGCAGCATCCAGCCCGGCTACGACTCGAGCACGGTGGAGGCCACCCTGGTCACCAGCGCCGGCCAGCGCGATCTGCTGATGGTGATCGACGCCGACGGCAAGATCGATGGGTATCACTTCGATGTCACCGACCAACCCGCCGAAAAGGTGGTTCGCGACTTCATCAGCGCCCTCTCGGCTGGTCACTTCATCTCCGCCAGCAGCTTCCTGTCCCCGGTGATGCAGGAGCAGATTTCCCAGGCCCAGTTGCAGCAGAAATGGTTCAACCTGCAGCGCATCACCGGTAACTTCGTGCGGGTGAAGCGCATCCATCGAGCCGAGAGCACCCCGGACATGCGCCTGGTGATCGTCAACACCGAGTTCAACCGCCTCACCGACAACCTGTTCGTCACGCTGGACGCCGAGAACCGGATCATCGGCGTGGATTTCCCCACCGATCCCGCCCCTCCCTCGCCGCCGCGCTGAGGGACGCACGCCCACCGACGTAAGCTCCCGGCGCATGTCCGCCCCATCTTCCATGGCCCTTTCCAGCCTCGAATGGATGGTCGATGATGCCCATCGGCTGGCGGAATGTCGCCACGACCATCCCTTCTCCGTGCTCGGACCGCAGCCTCTGGATGGCGGTGGCTGGGTAGTGCGGGCCTGGATGCCCGACGCCCAGTCGGTGGAGCTGCTGGTCGGGGGCGAGCGGCTGGCGATGGCCAACCCCCACCACCCCTGGATCTTCGAAACCCGCTTGGAGGCCGATCCCGGCTGCGGTTATCGCCTGCAGGTGCAACGGGGCGGCATCGAGCACGCGCAACACGACCCCTGGGCCTTCCGCCACGAGTGGATGGGGGATCTCGACCGTCACCTGTTCGCCGAGGGCAACCACCATCACGTCTGGCAGCGCATGGGGGCCCATGTCGTCGAACGGGACGGCATCGCCGGAGTTCAGTTCTGTCTGTGGGCGCCGAATGCCCGCAGCGTGGCCCTGCTGGGCCATTTCAACGGCTGGGATGGCCGCCATCACCCCATGCAGCAGCGACTCGGGGGCGCCTGGGAACTGTTCATCCCTGGGCTGGATGTCGGCGAAACCTACAAATACGAGGTGAGGGCCCAGAACGGCCACTGCTATCAGAAGGCCGACCCCTACGGCTTCCGCCATGAGATCCGGCCGAACACCGGCTCGATCGTGGCCAAGCTGGACACCTACCAGTGGAACGACAGCGCCTGGATCGCGGAGCGGGATGGCCGCGATCCGCTGCCCCAGCCGATCGCGGTGTACGAGATGCACCTGGGCAGCTGGATGCATGCCGCCGCCGACCAGCCCTTCATCGAAGCCGACGGCAGCGCCCGGCCGCCCGTGCCCGCCGCCGACATGAAACCGGGGGCCAGGCTGATGACCTACCCGGAGCTGGCCGACAAGGTGATCCCCTATGTGAAGGAGCGGGGCTTCACCCACATCGAGCTGATGCCGATCTCGGAGCATCCCTTCGATGGCTCCTGGGGCTATCAGGTCACGGGCTGGTACGCCCCCACCAGCCGCTTCGGCAGCCCGGACGAGTTCCGCGCCTTCGTCGACCGCTGCCACGCCGAGGGCCTCGGTGTGATCCTCGACTGGGTGCCCGGCCACTTCCCCAAGGACAGCCACGGCCTGGCCTTCTTCGATGGCGCCCACCTCTACGAGCATGCCGACCCCCGCATCGGCGAGCACAAGGAGTGGGGCACGCTGATCTTCAATTACAGCCGCAACGAGGTGCGCAACTTCCTCGTCGCCAACCTCATCTACTGGTTTGAACAGTTTCACATCGATGGCATCCGGGTGGATGCGGTGGCCTCGATGCTTTACCGCGACTACCTGCGTCCGGATGGGGAATGGCTGCCCAATGAACAGGGCGGGCGTGAAAATCTCGAAGCGGTGCGCTTCCTGCAGCAGGCCAACCATGTGCTGTTCCAGCACTTCCCCGGCGCCCTTTCGATCGCCGAGGAATCCACCACCTGGCCGATGGTGACCCAGCCCACCGACATGGGCGGCCTGGGGTTCAACCTCAAGTGGAACATGGGCTGGATGCACGACATGCTCGATTACTTCGAGCTGGATCCCTGGTTCCGCCAGTTCCACCAGAACCACGTCACCTTCTCAATCTGGTATGCCTTCACCGAGAACTTCATGCTGGCTCTGAGCCACGATGAAGTGGTGCACGGTAAGAGCAGCCTGCTGCACAAGATGCCAGGGGACGACTGGCAGAAGTTCGCCAATGTGCGCGCCCTGCTCGCCTACATGTGGACCCACCCGGGCAAGAAGACGATCTTCATGGGCATGGAGTTCGGCCAGCGGGCCGAATGGAACGTCTGGGGTGATCTGCAGTGGGAACTGCTGCATTACGACGCCCACAAGGGACTGCTCAACCTGGTGGACGACCTCAACGTCTTCTACAAGTCGGAGGCGGCGCTGTGGGGCGATGACTTCGACCAGTACGGCTTCCAGTGGATCGACTGCAACGACAACCGCCATTCGGTGATCAGCTTCATGCGCCGCGACAGCGGCAGCGGGCGCTGGGTGTTGGTGGTGGCCAACTTCACCCCCCAGAGCCATTCCCACTACCGGGTGGGTGTGCCTCTGGAGGGCTTCTATGCGGAGGTGTTCAACACCGACAGCAGCCGCTACGGCGGCAGCAACCTCGGCAACCTGGGCGGCCGCTTCACCGATGCCTGGGCCATCCACGACTACGAGAACTCCCTGGAGCTCTGCCTGCCTCCTTTGAGCGTGGTGGTGTTCCGGCTGGACGAATCCCGCAGCCTTGCCAGGCCCCAGCCCGGCGAGTCCTGAGACCTGGATCCCGCCACCGCCGAGGCTTCTACGGCCATCTGCTGATCACCACCTTGCTGGTGATCGCCGGTTTTCTATTCTCGGACCCCCTGGCGAGGCTGCCCTGGCTGGGGTATCTGTATCTCACCGCCGTACTGACCTTCCGCCAGCCACCGATCGAGAGCCTGGGCGATTCCCAGAGTGTTTGGCGGCTGCATCGCCCTGTGGGTCTGACCTGTATGGCGGCGCAGGCCCTCTGGCTGCTGCGTCCTGATCTGCTGCACCTGGTCGGTCCCGCCCTGCTGGTGCTCTACACCCTGTTCCTCGGCCTCTGCCTGCGGCGGCTGATCCACTGCCTTGCCGCCGAGGAGCGGGTGGACGGCGCTGTACTGGCCGGGGCCACCGCCGGCTATCTGCTCCTGGGTCTGGGCGGGGGCCTGCTGCTGGTGCTGCTGGAGAGCCTCCAGCCCGGCAGCTTTCGCGACAACATCAACGGCCTGACCCTGGTGTTGCCACAGGGAACCAAGGACATCGGCGGGGTCGATTGGGAGCAGACCGTTCAGCGACTCCATTACTTCTCCTTCGTCAGCCTTACCACCCTCGGGTATGGGGACCTCACACCGGTGAGACCCGCTGCCCGCCTGGCCGCCGTGGCCCTGGCGGTACTGGGCCTCCTGTACACCTCCGTGGTGCTTGGGGTCCTGATCAGCAGGTTCGGGCCCATCGACCCTCCCTCGAGGCGACAGCGATGACACCGTCGCGCCCAGCGGTTCAGCGTCCGTCAGCCATCGATGGCACGGCGGCGGCGGCGGCGGCGGCCACTCCGGCCGTCGGATCGACCAGCCCGGTCTCCAGCTCCAGCACGGAGCGGTCCAGGGCCTGGCGGGTGAGGCTGGTGAGCAGGGTGGCGCGGCTGGCCTGGAGGTCCCGCTGCACCAGCAGCACTTCGGTGAGCGGATCCACCAGGGCGCGGTAGCGCAGCTGGGCATCCCGCAGGGCCCGTTCGCCGGCCCGCACCGCCTCCTGGGCTGCCGCGATCGCCGCCGCGGAGCTGCGCAGGTCGCTCCAGGCCCGGCTCACGTCCTGGCGGATCCGCTGGCGGGCCAGGTCCGCATCGGCGGCCAGCAGGTCGGCCTGGCGCTCGGCGAGCCTTGCCGTCGCCACCGCCCTGCCGCCATCCCAGAGCGGCTGGCGCAGCAGCAGGGCCGCACCCCAGTTGCTGAAGCTGCCGCTGGCCGAACCGTTCTGGTTCAAGTCCGGCAAGGGCAGCTCCGACGCCCCCCGCAGCGTTCCGCCCTGCCGCAGCACCGGCACCGCCAGGCGGTTGCCGCTGTAGCCGACCCCAGCGACCAGGGCCAGGGAGGGCATCAGGGTGGCCCGCGCCGCCCGGGCCTCCTGGGCATGGGCCTGCTGCTGGCGGCGCAGGGCCTCCAGCAGCGGCCGTTGCCGCAGGGACGCCTCCACGGTGGCCGCCAGATCCAGGGGCCAGGGCGGTTGTTCGCGGATCGGATCGGCGGCGCGCAGGTTGCTGCCGCTGGCCAGACCCATCAGGGCGGCCAGACCCTCCCGGTCCGTCAGCAGCCGGGCCTGGGTCTGCTCCAGTCCCATCTGGTCGGCGGCGCGCAGGGCCCGGGCCCGCTCCAGATCGAGCCGGGCCGCCAGCCCCTTGTTCAGAAAACTGGCCACGGTGCGCTCCAGGGCCGTGGAGCCCTCCAGGGCCTGGGCCCACACCGGCACCAGGGCCTGGCTGAGCTGCAGTTGGCGGTAGCCGTTCACCAGCTCGAAGCGGGCCTGCCGCTCGCTTTCCTGCAGGGTGGCTTCGCCGCTGCGCTGCTGTTCGCGGCTGGCCCGCAGCAGGGCCAGGCGGCCGAGGGGCAGCAGGTCGGCATCGACCAGCAGCCCCACGTTGGCGAAGCTGTTGCGCAGCTCGGCGTAACCGTTCGGCTGCAACGAAAAGCTGAGGTCGCCGAGGGTGGGGAGGTTGGTGACCAGCCCCGCCGAAGTGTTCACACCGGTGTAGCTAGCGAGGCCCACCAGGCTCAGGCGCGGCAGCAGCAGGGCCTGGTTCAGCTGCACCAGTGCTCCGTCACGCTGCAGCTGACGGCGGGCCCGTTCCAGCCGCAGGGAGCTGGGCAGCGCCTGCTGCAGCACTTGCTCCAGGCTGAGGACCTGGGCCTTCGCCGGGGAAGCCAGCACCGCCATGGCCACCAGCGCGGCCAGGGGCCGGACCCTGCCGATCGCGCCTGCACTTCGGGACAGGCGAAAGGCCTTCAAAGCGGGAGCGCACGGTGGCGCCAAAAGTAGCTCAAGCGCGGCGCGCTCTTCCTCTACGCTTTGAGTCATTCAGGCCCGTTGCGGCCCTCTCCGGCCCGCCATGGCCCCTGCCACGCTCGGCCGGATCTACGCCATCCTGCCCACCCTGCTGGTGGCCGCCGCCACCGGCGTCTGGGCACTCACCCCAGCCATTCCGGTGATCGTGCGCGGCATGGGGGTGATGGCACCGCCCGATGCCCGCCGCGGCTTCTATGCCCGCGGCCCCGGCGAGGTCCAGGACCTCAAAGTGGCCGTGGGCGATCAGGTGCGGGCGGGCCAGCTGCTGCTTACCCTGAGTCAGGTGGGCCAGAGCGCTCCCGGGGCGGGGGCCGGGCCGGAGGGCAGCCCCCAGGCCACCACAGCCCGGCTGGTGGCCGTGGCCCAGCGCCAGGCGGTGCTGAAGGTGCAGAGCCTCGCCCTCGACGACCACCAGCGGGCCCTGCAGACCCGCCGCGAGCAGATCGAGGCCACCAACCGTCCGGTGCGAAGCCAGCTGAGTGCCCTGGAGAGCCTGCGCAAGGACGATGTGATCGCCCGCTACAGCCCGCTGTGGGTCGGCGCCCAGGACCTGTGGCTGCGCAACCGGGCTGAGATCTCGTCGGTGGAGGCCCTGCAGGCCGACCTGCGCGTCCGTCGGGCCGCGCTGCAGGCCGAGGCCGCCCTGCTGGCGGCCGAGAGGGCCTCACTGCTCAGCGCCGAGCTGGCCCAGGACGTGTTCAGCCCCGTGGCGGGCCAGGTGCTCGACCTGGCGGTGCTGGCCGGCCAGCCGGTGCTGCCTGGCCAGCGGCTGGGAAGTGTCGCCCTGGCCAATCTGCGCCCGGGCCGGGAGGCGGTGGTGCTGTTCACCGCCGCCGACGCCACGCGCCTGCGGGTGGGCGAGGAGGTGCAACTCAATCCCCAGCTGCTCAGCCGCGACAGCTTCGGCAGCGCCGAGCAGCGCTACGGCCTGGTGGCCGGCCGGCTGCTGAGCCTCTCCCGCGAAAGTGTCAGCGCCGAAGAGGTGGCGGCCCGGGTCGGCAGCCGGGAGGAAGCCCTGAACCTGATGGCCAGCGCCCGGGAGCGCTCCTATGGCGACGGCGGCGACCTCACGGCCCAGCTGCCGGGGCGCACGGGTGCCCCGCTGGTGCTGGCGGTGGTGGAACTGGAGGGCGCAGCCACCCCATCAGGACTGCGCTGGAGCCGCGGCCACGGTCCGGCCGGCCCCCTGCCCACCCGCACCCCCGCCGAGGTGGAGGCCGAGGTGGAGCGGCGCAGCCTGGTCAGCTACGTGGCGCCCTTCTGGCGCTGGCTGGCGGGGCTGCGCCCATGATCGATCGCCGCACCCTGCTGGCCCCCTGGCGCCAGCCCCTGCCCTGGCTCAGCCTGGCGCTGCTGCTTCTGTGCCTGCGCAGCGACCCGCCCAGGCTCTGGTTCTGGCTTGCGCTGCTGCTGATCAGCCTGGTGATGGGGTTGATCCAGGGCCTGGCCCGCCCCCGGTCTTGACCCCTTTGGCCAAGGAGACGGCGGCACCATGGCACCGGTCGCTGCGGCTGGTGCTCTGCATCGCCCTGGCCTCGGGCCTCACCTGGTCGATCTGCCGGAGCTTCGGCCTGGGGGGGGCGACGCCCTACGGCGTCGTGATCGCCGCCCTGATGGTGCGTCCCCGCTTCGACCGCTGGCCGGCGCCGGTGTTCCTGCTGCTTCCCCTGGTGGTGGCCGTCGGCCTGGGGCTGGGCACCGGCCTGCGGCCGCTGCTGCAGGCCCCCCAGGTGTGGCAGTTCGCGGTGGTCACCGCCTGCGCCCAGCTCCTGGGTCAGGCCCTGCCCGACCGGCTGCTGATGGTGCGCAACCTGCTGGCGGTGCTGGCGGTGCTGCCGCTGCTGAGTGTCGACGCCACCTGGTTGGTCGCCTGGAAGCAGCTGCTGGCGGTGACCATCGGCATGGCGGCGGCGACGGGGCTGCAGGCGGGGCTGCGGCTGCCCGGGGAGGGGCTGGACAGCGCACCGGAGCCGGAGCAAGACCTGCCCCCACGGGGGCTCGGCCAGCGCTTCGCCGATCCCTTCTTCTGGCGCAAGCTGGTGGTGTCGATGCTGGCCCTGAGCATCGGCCTCGGCGTCGGTGCCGTGACACCCAAGTACCTCTATTTCGGGGTGGTGCTGCTGCTCAACGACAGCCTGGGCGCCACCCTGGGACGGGTGCGCGATCGCATGGTGGGGGTCAGCCTGGGGGTGCTGATGCCCTGGCTGGTGTTCAACACCCTGGGGGTCGATCCGGTGACGGTGGCGATCGTGATGGGTGGCACCACGGCGCTGTTGCTGCTGCTTGGCCTGCTGCCCCACCTGCGCACCGCCCTGATCTCGAGCGGGGTCACCTTCGTGGGCTACGGCGTCCTCACCGACTGGTATGTGCCAAGCCGCTGGCTCGACTATCTGATGGGCTCCGCTCTGGCCCTGATCGTCTGCCTGCTTGTACGGCCTGTGTCGGCGTTACGCCGCTTCCGGGCCCTGGCCCGCAGCCAGCAGGAGCCCCCAGGGCCGACGGGCCTCAGCCCTGACCTGGCGGCCCTGCTGCCCAGCGCCCTGGAAGAAGCCCGGCTGCTGGGCCAGGAGCAGGACTTCCTCCGCCTGCTGCAGCAGCTCCAGCCCGACGATGGCCGGGCGGGGGCCCATGCCACGACAGGTGACAGGAGCGGCCAGGGCCCGGGGGTGCTGGTTTAGGTTTCGCGGTTGACCTTCTGGCCGGCTCGATGACTGAATCCGCCCCCCTGCTGCTGCGCGCCGCCCGAGGGGAGCAGGTGGAGCGGCCACCGGTCTGGATGATGCGCCAGGCGGGCCGCTACATGAAGGTCTACCGCGACCTGCGCGACCGCCACCCCGGCTTTCGCGAACGCTCGGAGAACCCCGATCTCTCCTACGAGATCTCGATGCAGCCGTTCGACGCCTTCCGTCCCGACGGCGTGATCCTGTTCTCCGACATCCTCACGCCCCTGCCGGGCCTCGGCATCGACTTCGACATCATCGAGAGCAAGGGGCCGATCATCGAGCCCGCCATCCGCAGCCAGGCCCAGGTGGACGCCCTGCGCCCCCTAAATCCGGCCGAAGCGCTGCCCTTCGTGGGCGAGGTGCTGAGCCGGCTGCGGGCCGACGTGGGTAACCAGGCGGCGGTGCTGGGCTTCGTGGGCGCCCCCTGGACCCTGGCCGCCTATGCGGTGGAGGGCAAGAGCTCCAAGACGTATTCGGTGATCAAGGCGATGGCCTTCCAGGAGCCCGCCCTGCTGCACCAGCTGCTGGGTCACCTGGCCGATTCGATCGCCACCTACGTTCGTTACCAGATCGACAGCGGCGCCCAGGTGGTGCAGCTGTTCGATTCCTGGGCCGGTCAGCTGAGCCCGATCGACTACGACGTCTTCGCCGCCCCGTACCAGAAGCGGGTGATCGACCAGGTGAAGGCCACCCACCCCGACACGCCCCTGATCCTCTACATCTCCGGCAGCGCCGGCGTGCTGGAGCGCATGGCCACCACCGGCGTCGACTTCATCTCGCTCGACTGGACCGTGGACATGGCCGATGGCTGCGCCCGCCTGCCCCAGCACCTGGGCGTGCAGGGCAACGTCGATCCCGGCCTGCTGTTCGGTACCCCCGAGGCGATCCGGGCGCGGATCCTCGACACGGTGCGCAAGGCCCGCGGCCGCCGTCACATCCTCAACCTGGGCCACGGCATCCTGCCCGGCACCCCGGAGGACAACGCCCGCGTCTTCTTCGAGACCGGCAAGGCCGTGACGGAGCTGCTGGGGGCCGCTGTTTGAGCCCCGCCACCTCCGGGCCGCAGCGGATCCTGATCACCGGGGCCAGCGGTTGCGTCGGCCAGTACATCGCCGAAAACCTGCTGGCCAACAGCGACGCCCAGCTGCTGCTGCTGCTGCGGGATCCCGCCAAGCTCAGCGCCGTGCCCGCCGACCACCCGCGCATCACCCTGCTGGTGGGTGATCTGCGCGAGCTGGGCCCCCACGCCGCGGCGATCGCCAGCGCCGACCGGATCATCCACACGGCCACCGCCTGGGGCGACCCGGAGCGGGCCCAGGCGGTGAACGTGGTGGCCGTGAAGGAACTGCTGCGGCTCACCGATCCGGAGCGGTTGCAGCAGGTGATCTACTTCTCCACCGCCAGCATCCTCGACCGGCAGTTGGAGCTGCTGCCCGAAGCGATGGCCTACGGCACCGAGTACATCCAGACCAAGGCCACCTGCCTGCAGGACCTGGAGCGCCATCCCCTGGCTCCCAGGATCGTGGCGGTGTTCCCGACGCTGGTGTTCGGCGGCTCGGTGGGCACGGCCGATCCCCACCCCACCAGCTACCTCACGGCCGGGCTGAAGGAGGCCTTCGGCTGGCTGTGGCTGGCCCGCTGGCTGCGCACGGATGCCAGCTTCCACTTCATCCATGCCGCCGACATCGCCACGGTCTGCGCCCACCTGGCCACCACCCCCCATGGCCCCAACCCGGAGCCGGGCCAGGGGCCGGTGCGGCGGCTGGTGCTGGGCCAGGCGCCGATCACGATCAATGGCGCCGTGGCCACCCTGTGCCGCTGGCGGCGGGTGTGGGTGCCGCCGCTGGGCATCGATCTGCGCGGCTGGCTGATTGAGGGGCTGATCAAGCTGCTGCGCATCGAGGTGAATGCCTGGGACCGCTTCTCGATCCAGCAGCGTCACTTCGTGCACCAGCCGGTGAGCCCACCCGAGCGCTTCGGTCTGGTGAGCCTGGCTCCCAGCCTCAACGCGGTGCTGGAGACGGCGAGCGTGCCGCACCGGGGCCGGCTCGGGCCAGGGCGCCAGCCCTGATCCGCCAAATTGTTGCGAATGTGCCGGAGGCTCCCACCGGGACGCGGCCGTTGCCTAATTTATGGCGGTTGCACGTGCTATTCGGCACCCTCCTTCGCACCTTCCCATGCGTCGTCTTCTTTCCCTGTTCGCTCTCTGCCTGGCGCTGGTGCTGGGTGCCGCTCCGAGCTTCGCCGCCGATGCAGCCCACGGCGGTCAGATCTTCTCCGCCAACTGCGCCGCCTGCCACATGGGTGGCGGCAACGTGGTGAACGCCGAGCGCACCCTCAAGGCTGATGCCCTGGCCTCCTACCTGGCCAACTACGACGCCGACCACGAGGCCGCCATCGCCTACCAGGTGACCAACGGCAAGAACGCCATGCCCGCCTTCGGCGGCAAGCTCAGCGAAGGCGACATCGCCGACGTGGCCGCCTACGTCGAGGACATGGCTTCCAAGGGCTGGGCCTGATCCCCGCCCCACGCACACTGGTTCCTATTGCTTCAAAGCCCCGGTCCAGCCGGGGCTTTTTTTGTGGCCACCGCCCTTGCCGCCCAGGCCTCAGAGCTCAGCCCGGCAGGCGGCCAGCACCGCCAGGTACAGGTCCTCGGGAACGTCTCTGATGTCGTACTCAGAGGGCAACATGCCGTGAACATGGCGATGCACGACCCGCCAGCAGTCGCGCTCCGGCTCAAAGACGCCACCGAGGGCCTGGGATTCGGCGGCCAGGGCGGCCACCAGGGCGTGGTCGTCGGCCTGGGGCTCGGCAGCAGAGGGCATCGGTGACGGGCGGGCTGGAGAGGCGAGGATGGGGCTCAAGCCGCGAACCCATCATGGCGATCCGCCCTTCTGCCGCGCTGCTGGCCGGCGTGATGCCGCTGGCCTTGCCACTGGCCGTGAACCTGGCGTCACCGCCTGCCCTGGCCCAGGCGGTGACGCCAAATCAACCCCTGGCGATCGAGGCCAGCCCGGGACTGTCGCCGCCGGCCTGCCGGTTGTTGGTGCCCAGGAGCGAGGCGGTGCTCCAGCCCCTGCGGATTCATCCGGCCCAGGTGGCCCAGAAAAACAGCATGGGTTGCCTGTCGGCGGCGGATGCCCTCTATGGCCCCGACGGTTGCCCTAGCCAGCTCTGCGGCCAGCAGCGGGGCTACCAGGTGCCCCTGCCGCCGCAGATCGGCAGGTAGATCGGGCGGTAGGCCTCCCCCCGGCGGTTCGGTCCTCCCACTCGGCCAATTCCGAAGCCATTCATACGGTTGCTTCATTGCCAGCCCCAGGGAGGGTCCAGCCATGCATCCCACCGCCGAACTGTTCACCGAAAAGGCCTGGGGCGCCGTGGTGGCCTCCCAGCAGCTGGCCCAGCAGAAGCGCCAGCAGCAGATGGACAGCGAGCACCTGTTCGCCGCCCTGCTCGCCCAGCAGGACCTGGCCAGCCGGATCCTTGAGAAGGCCGGTGTGGATCTGGGCGTGCTGAACCAGAAGCTGGAGGCGTTCATCGCTGCCCAGCCCAGCCTGGCCGCCGCCCCCGACAACGTCTACCTGGGCAAGGGGCTGAACGCGGTGCTGGATCGGGCCGATGGGCTCAAGAAGGAGTTTGACGACAGCTACATCGCCGTGGAGCACCTGGTGCTGGCGTTGGCCGGCGATGACCGCTGCGGCCGCCAGCTGCTCTCCCAGGCGGGCGCCGATGGGGCCAGGATCAAGGAGGCCGTTCTGGCCGTGCGAGGCAGCCAGCGTGTGACCGACCAGAACCCGGAGGGCACCTACGAGTCGCTCGAGAAATACGGCCGCGACCTCACCGCCGCCGCCCGCGACGGCAAGCTCGACCCGGTGATCGGCCGCGACGAGGAAATCCGCCGCACCGTGCAGATCCTGTCGCGGCGCACCAAGAACAACCCGGTGCTGATCGGTGAACCCGGCGTCGGCAAAACGGCGATCGTGGAGGGGCTGGCGCAGCGGATCGTCAACGGCGACGTGCCCACGGCCCTGCAGAACCGCCAGCTGATCGCCCTCGACATGGGCGCCCTGATCGCCGGCGCCAAGTACCGCGGCGAATTTGAGGAGCGCCTCAAGGCCGTGCTCAAGGAGGTCACCTCCAGCGAAGGGCAGATCGTGCTGTTCATCGACGAGATCCACACGGTGGTGGGGGCCGGCGCCAGCGGCGGCGCCATGGACGCCAGCAACCTGCTCAAGCCGATGTTGGCCCGCGGTGAGCTGCGCTGCATCGGCGCCACAACCCTCGATGAGCACCGCCAGCACATCGAGAAGGATCCGGCCCTGGAGCGGCGTTTCCAGCAGGTGTTCGTGGATCAGCCCACCGTGGAAGACACCATCTCGATCCTGCGCGGCCTCAAGGAGCGCTACGAGGTGCACCACGGCGTGCGCATCGCCGACAACGCCCTGGTGGCGGCGGCGGTGCTCAGCAGCCGCTACATCGCCGATCGCTTCCTGCCCGACAAGGCGATCGACCTGATGGACGAGTCGGCGGCGCGCCTGAAGATGGAGATCACCTCCAAGCCGGAGGAGATCGACGAGCTCGACCGCCGCATCCTGCAGCTGGAGATGGAGAAGCTCTCGCTGGGGCGGGAATCGGATCCGGCCAGCCGCGACCGGCTGGAGCGGCTGGAGAAGGAACTGGCCGACCTGGGCGAGCAGCAGAGCAGCCTCAATGCCCAGTGGCAGAAGGAGAAGGGCTCGATCGATGAACTCTCCGCCCTCAAGGAAGAGATCGAGCAGGTGCAGCTGCAGGTGGAGCAGGCCAAACGCCAGTACGACCTCAACAAGGCCGCCGAACTGGAGTACGGCACCCTGGCGGGGCTGAACAAGAAACTGGCCGCCCGCACCGCCGAGCTCAGCGCCCATGCCGGCGAGAAGAACCTGCTGCGCGAGGAGGTCACCGAGGACGACATCGCCGAGGTGATTGCCAAGTGGACCGGCATTCCGGTAAGCAAGCTGGTGCAGAGCGAGATGGAGAAACTGCTGCACCTCGAGGACGAGCTGCACACGCGGGTGATCGGCCAGGACCAGGCCGTGACGGCGGTGGCCGATGCCATCCAGCGCTCGCGGGCCGGCCTGTCGGACCCCAACCGCCCGATCGCCAGCTTTCTGTTCCTCGGCCCCACCGGCGTGGGCAAGACCGAGCTCTCCAAGGCCCTGGCCTCGCAGTTGTTCGACAGCGAGGAGTCGATGGTCCGCATCGACATGAGCGAGTACATGGAGAAGCACGCCGTCAGCCGGCTGATCGGAGCGCCTCCGGGGTATGTGGGCTACGAGGAAGGCGGCCAGTTGACCGAAGCGGTGCGGCGACGCCCCTACGCGGTGATCCTCTTCGACGAGGTGGAGAAGGCCCACCCCGATGTGTTCAACGTGATGCTGCAGATCCTCGATGACGGCCGCGTCACCGATGGCCAGGGCCGCACGGTGGATTTCACCAACACGGTGCTCATTCTCACCAGCAACATCGGCAGCGCCTCGATCCTCGATCTGGCCGGCGATCCATCCCGCTATGGCGAGATGGAGAAGCGGGTCAATGAAGCGCTGCGGGGCCACTTCCGGCCGGAATTCCTCAACCGTCTGGATGAATCGATCATCTTCCGCAGCCTGCGGGAAGACGAACTGCGCCAGATCGTGGCCCTGCAGGTGCAGCGGCTGACGCGGCGCCTCGAGGAGCGCAAGCTGGCCCTGCGGGTGAACAGCGAAGCCCTCGACTGGCTGGCCGCCGTCGGTTACGACCCGGTGTACGGCGCCCGGCCGCTGAAGCGGGCGATCCAGCGGGAACTGGAGACGCCGATCGCCAAGGCGATCCTGGCGGGCACCTTCCCCGCCGGCAGCACCATCGCGGTGGATGTGGCGCACACAGGCGAGAACCCGCGGCTGCGCTTCCGCCAGGCCGAACCGGCCGAGATCCAGGCGGTGGCGCCGGCGCTGGTGGGATGAGGGCGCGTTGATGGGCGCTGGGCCACCAGAGTGAGGGGGAGATGGCTGAAACGGCTGGTGGCCCGGCTACGCCTCTACTGGCTGGCTGCCCGGCTGTTTGATAGCTACCTGCTGCTGGCCCGGCCCCATAGCCACGGCGCTCTGGTGGCGATCTGGCACCAGGGGCGCCTGCTGCTGGTGCAGACGAGCTACCGCCGCGGCCTCGGGCTGCCGGGAGGGGGCCTGGAGCGGCGGGAAACGGCGCGGCAGGCGGCGGTGCGGGAGCTGGCCGAGGAGCTGGGGCTGCGGGTGTCGCCAGAGGAGCTTGTGGATCCCTGGCAGATCACCGAAACCTCAGCGCGGGGCAAGAACAGCGTGACAATCTTCACGCTGCGGGCCGCGCACGAGCCGACGATCCAGCTCGACGGCCTCGAGTTGATGGCGGGCTACTGGCTGACGACACAGGAGGCGCTGGGCCGGCCGCTGGTCAACCACGTGCGGGAGTATCTGATGGAGAGGGGCTGAAACAGTCCCGTTCGGACGTGCTCAGCAAGCCCAGACCTCGGCCAGCGCGATCCGAAGGCCGGTGAACAGCGGTGCGGCATCGAGCAGCTGGGGTCACCATCACCATCACCCACTGCCAGCCGCGTTTGCCATTGGCTGCTGCCGTGCCGCCGCCAGCGCTTCTGCCATCGGTTGCTGATGGCGCAACGGCTCGGGATCCTCTCCCTGCAGCAGGGTGCCGCAGCGACGGCAGGCATCCGGATGGTGCTCCACCACCTCATCCACCCGCTCGATCAGCAGCAGCTCCGGCCCCGATCCCGGCTGCCCCTGCTGAGCGCCGCGCTTGGGGCCACGGCCTCTGCGTCGTTCGGGTGGCTTAATGCCAGGCCCGTCACTGGAGGGCGCTTTGGAAGAGTTGCGCGAGCTGCGGCCGTTCCGCTCACGCAAGTTGACTGGCTCGGTGGCCAAGGCGGTCAGCTGTGATTGGAGGGCCTAATATCCAGCGGAGCCTTGTGGCCAGCGTGAGCCGCGATATCAGTTGGCCCTTGAACTGACGACCCCTTGGTCCTGAACCGCCAAGCCACGGCACGCCTGCTCCTGATGGCCGGAGTGGTGGCGCTGTTTTTTGTGGCCTGGCGGCACTTCAGAATCATCCCGATGCTGGTCCTGGGTCAGCCCCAGTCAGTTGGACTGCTGCAGCGTGACCAGGAAGCTCCCTTCTTTCGTAATCTGGCAGACAGCACAGATCTGCCATTGATCATCACCTACAGAACGGCTGATTCCTTTGGATTGAAGGATACCCACCAGCTTGAAGCCCTGCGCGATGGACGCATGGATATCGTGTCCCTCCGCTTCATGCAGAACAACGCCAAGGAACCCGCCTTGGAGGGCCTGGATCTGCCAGGCATGATTCCAGACTTCCAGCAGGCCCGACAGGTTGTTGAGGCCTATGGCCCCACGCTGGACCGCTATCTGCAGGACAGCTTCGGAGCCAAGCTGCTTGGACTCTGGAGCTTCGGTCCCCAGGTCATGGTCTGCCGAAGCCCTTTGGGTGGCCTGAAGGATCTGAAGGGACGCAAGGTGAGGATCGCCAGCCCCGGGCTGGCGCAGTTGATTGCCGCGATTGGCGGAATCCCAGCAATTCTTCCCTTTGAAGACACCAAGGAAGCCCTGGCCCTTGGTATGGTCGACTGTGCCGTGACCAGTGCCGCCTCCGCTAACTTCGCTGGCTGGACAGAGCACACCCACGACTATTTCCCCCTCGCCTTTCAATTTGGCTTCAACGGCTATGCCATCTCCCTGGCGAAGTGGAAGGCGCTACGGCCTGAGGAGCAGGACCGCCTGGCGCAGGCCTTCAGGGCTTTCAGTGTGAAGCTGTGGCGCTATTCCGAGGACCTGCAACGGGAGTCCGAACGTTGCATTCGGGCGGATCCTGTCGTCAGCTGCGACCCTCTGCCCTGCGCCATGTCCCGGTCAGCAGCCAGGACGTTCAGCTTCTGCAGCGGCTCTCCCGGGAGGTCGTCCTGCCCAGCTGGTCCGCCCGCTGTGAAGCGCTTCGCCCGGGCTGTCGTCAAACATGGAACCAGATTGTGGCTCCTGTGACGGGATTTGCCCGTCCGACCCAGCGCATCCGGTGATGCCCAGTCGCCTTGCCGATGGGAGCCCTGGTGAGCGACCGTCCATCACCCTGCCGCTTCAGAGTGCGGGCCTCCTTTGTGCGTTGATCTTCCTGATCAACTCCATCTTTGAAGTGCTGGTCATCAATCATCTGTATGGATCCCAGTATTTCCTCATTGCCCTGCTGCTGGCAGTCCTGTCTCTCTGGGCCTTCCTTGAGGTAGCGCTGATCGGTCGACGGGCCGTCATGCCACCTCTGCGGATTCTCAAGCTGCTGCTGGCTAGTCAGATCGTCTTGATCCTGATCCGTCATGGCGGAGACTTTTCTTCCCGTTCAGCGGCTTTGTCCAGTGCTGCGAATCCGGCTCTGTCTCCGCAATTCGGCCTGGCTATCGTGTCCTTGCCGATCTATCTGCTGCTGTTCCTGGCGATCAGTCGCTGCCTGATCGATGCTTTCTCCTATGCCGAGCGTCGCCGGGCAAAGCAATTGCTGCGCCAGATGACCATTCTCAAGCAGACCAAGGCAGAGCTTCAGCCCAGTGAATTGCGGTATCGCTTGATTGCCGACAATGTGGACGATGTGATCTGGACCCTGGATTCCCAGGGACGATTCACCTTCATCAGCCCATCCGTGAAGACTCTTCTTGGCTATGGGGCCGAGCAGTGGATCGGCAAGCCTCTCAAAAGTCTGCTGGATCCAGCTTCCGCCTTCTCCTTGGAGAGTGCCCTCAAGCAGTGGCTCAAGCAGCGGCAACCGGTCGACGCCGTGCTGCCGTCCCATCGGGCGGCACTCGAACATGTTCATCAGGATGGCTCCCTGCTCTGGACTGAGATCACCATGGCGACACTGCGCCAGGAGGATGGGCAGCTGATGGGTTTTGTTGTCGTCACAAGGGATATCCACATTCGTAAGCTCTACGAGCGCAATCTCAGCGAGGCACGCGATGCCGCCGAAGAAACCAACAGTGCTCTGATCTCAGCAAACGCGTTGCTACACGGTCGTGCTACGACTGACGGGCTCACAGGTCTCTTGAATCGCCGTCATTTCGAGGACATTCTGCGGGCGCAGATGAAGACGAGCGCTGAGTATAATGAGAGCCTATCTCTCATGGTGATTGATGTTGACAGCTTCAAGGATATCAATGACATATCTGGTCACACTCTGGGCGACAGAATTTTGGTTGATGTGTCCAACTTAATTGCGGCCAGTCTGCGTAAGTCCGATCGACTGGCTCGCTGGGGCGGGGATGAATTCATCATGATGATGCCCCGGGTCCAGGCTGATGAGGCTCTTCAGGTGGCGAACCGTCTGTGCGAGAGCGTCGCCTGTCACACGTTTCCTGGAGGACGGGTGGTCACGCTGAGCATCGGCGTGGCGGAACGTCGTCCCCACGAGAGCCTGGACCAGTGGTTTGATCGCGCCGATGCCGCGCTCTATGCCGTGAAAAAAGCAGGGCGCAATGCCGCCAGGCACAGCGCCTGATCCCAGCCTTGCCCAAGGGGCCGGGACGAATCGGCGCCCCTGGCTGGGGCTGCATGCTGACGCCATCGCTGCTCCGGCCCCATGGCCCCTTCGGTTCTGGATCCAGGTGCTGGTGAGGCTGACATTCTCCCAGGTGGTGCGGGCGCAGCTGTCACCGGCGATGCGCTCGGTGCGATGAACCATGGGGAACAGTTGGTGCTGTGCCTGGGCACCTTCTGGAGAGACTGCGGTGCCATCGCCCACCACATGGTCGCGGAACTGATACAGCCAGAACGACTGACTCCACCAGAAGGGTGTGTCCCCCAGATCCAGAGCCTCACGCGGCCACCAGTTCCTCCAGCCACGCCTGGAAACGGCCACGGTCCGCCTCGATCCCCGGGCCTGGGCCAAGGCGATCGCCTCATGCCGGCGCTGCTGCCAGATCCAGCGCTGGGAGGAGCTCAGCTCGATGGATTGAGCCTAATCACACCCTGCCGTTGGGGCGTGGGGCCTCAGGCGGCCAGCGCCGCCACCAGGTCAGGGTTGGCCTGCCAGCTGTAGGTCCCCTCCTGCACCGCCTCAATGCCCAGCTCGGCCCGCAGCTCCTCCAGGTTCTGCTCCATCCGCTCCTCCCAGATCACCGGAAACAGCGGCCGGGCCTCGGCGCCGATGTGCAGCCCCTTGCTGATCATGCCGAAGGCGTAACCGGCGGTGCGCGCCTGCTCGGCAGGGGTTTCATGCTCATCGAACGGCTTGTCGTTGCGGAACCAGTTGAGCAGCAGCGCCATCAGATCGGTGAAGGCCAGGCCCGGATGGGCGAACTGGGCCACGCTGATGCTGATGACACCGAGTTCGCCGAAATTGTCGAGGCTGAAGCCGCTCACGATGTGATGGATGTCGTGGGTGGCATAGACCCGATAGTTGATGAAATCGGCGTCGCTGTCCAGATTGGCGAAGAACTCGGGTTTGGGGAAGAAATTGATGTCGTAACCCATCGTCTCCAGCACCGTGGCGTAGGTGTGCCCCAGGGTTCCCTTCGGCAGGGCCTTGAGGGCCGTGGCGTCGTAGGGGCCGCTGAGCCGCCGCTGCTCAATCAGGGCCACCGCGGCCGGGTCCCGCAGCAGCAACGCCCGGCAGACCTGCATCGGCCGGGACTGGCGCAGCCGATGGGAGAGCTGGAAGACGTTGTTGGCCGACGCACCGGCTCCGGCGGCCAGATCGGCGAGTTCCAGAAACGCGTGGATGTTCTCCTCAGTGGCGATCCGATCGAGGTAGCGAAATCCCATGGCTGCGGCGCGGGGCGGAGGGTGCACCCAGGGAAACTAGACGTGACGCCAGCCTCAGCTCACCAACGCATCGATGCGGCGCGCCAGTTTCACGTCCAGGTCCGACAGGCCGCCGGTGTCGTGGGTGGTGAGGTTGATCGTCACCCGGTTCCAGACATTGCACCACTCCGGGTGGTGCTCCAACGCCTCGGCCGCCAGGGCCACCCGGGTCATGAAGCCGAAGGCGGCGGAAAAATCGGCGAAGCGCAGTTCGCGGTGCAATTTGCCCTCGCGCATGGTCCACTGCGGCAGTTCGGTGGGCAACGCAGCGATCTGGGCCGGAGTCAGGGGCTGGGCAGCCATGGCGGTAGGGGGCAAGGGATCAGGCTCATTCGCCGAGCAGATGCAGGCTGAAGCGGCGCCGGTGCGGCCGGGCCCGGTGCTCCCACACATACACCGCCTGCCACATTCCCAGCAGCAGCCGGCCCGATTGGAACGGCAACACCAGGCTGGTGCAGGTGAGCGCGGTGCGGATGTGGGCGGGCATGTCGTCGGGGCCTTCGTCGTCATGCACCCAGGCGCGCCGCTCGCCCTGGCCGCTGAGCGGCCGCACCCCCTCGGGGGGCACCAGAGCCCGCAGAAAAGCAGCGAGATCGAGCAGCACCCTGGGATCGGCGTTCTCGTTGATCGTCAGCGAACACGAGGTGTGCTGGCTGGCGATGGTGGCGCTGCCCAACTGCAGCCCGCTGGCGGCGATCAGCCCATTGACGGCGCCGGTGATGTCATCGAAACCCTCGCCCTTGGTGGTGAGCTCCAGATGGCGGAGAGTCTGGCGCAACATCAGGGCCTCCTGGCGATGGTCAGCCGGCGGCGGCCACCCGCAGGGCCGATCGCTGCTCCTCGATCGTGGTCAGGTGGCAGGCCTGGGGATCCCAGAGGATGTAGCTGAAGCAGCCGGGAATATCGGCCAGCGACAGCCGCCTCACGCCGCTCAGTAGATGGGCATTGCGCCCATGGCAGGCCCGCAGCCGGTAGTTGGGGATCTTCGAGGAGAGGTGGTGGATGGCGTGACAGCCGATGTCGGCCGAGAACCAGTTGAAGATCGGCGGCAGCTCCAGATCGCTGGTACCTTCCAGCACGCCGGTCATCTCGCTCCAGCCGGCGGTGGCATGGGCGTAGGAGCCCGGGAAGTTGTGCTGCACAAAGAAGATGCAGATGAAGATCGCCGCCGCACAGGCCATCACCGGGGTGTAGATCGACCAGAACACACCGGCACCGAGCCAGTGGGCCATCAGCCACCAGGAGCCGATCACGGCGATGTTGTTGGCCACGAGGTGGCGGAATTCCCCGTTGGTGTACCAGTGCTTGGAGCGGTAACTGGCCAGGATCTCGCCGAGGCCCATCGGCTCCGGGCTGCGCAGGCAGGCCATCAGGTGGGGGAAGAAGCCCGCCAGCCCCAGCACCAGGGCCACCCGGGGCTTGATCACCAGGTAGAAAAAGCCACCAGGGAACAGCATCGCCGGGTGGCGCAGCACGCCATAAAACCGTTGCTGGCCGGGGCTGAGCGCCGCAAAGGCGCTGGTGGTCACCAGGGCCGACGGTCCCTGGTACTTCTCCCAGTCGCCGTTGTGGCGGTGGTGGTAGGCATGGCCCCGCGACCAGGGGTATTGGGGAATGGCACTGAGCACCCCGAGCAGGAAGCCGAACACCTGGTTGGCCCGCCGGCTGCGGAACAAGGAGTCGTGGCCGCAGTCGTGCATCAGCGAGAAGATGCGCGCCAGCAGCAGCACCATCACCACCATCGTGGGGATCAGCAGCAGCGGAGCGTGCTTGAGGCTCCAGTCGGCGAGCCACCAGAGGGCCGCGTAGGGGATCACGGTGTTGGCGATCTGCCAGCCGCCGCGCAGATTCGAGCTGTCCATGAACGGCTTCAGCTCGAAATCGCCGCGCTTGGGCTGACGAACCTCGGCGCGATCGGACAGGGTGGCTGGCGAGATTCCCTGCGGCAATGCAAACCTTTGATGGTCGGTCGATCCTAGGCAGGGATCCAGCGCGGCGATAGCCGTGCTGGCGAAGGAAATCTGAATAGGATCGGCAGCGGAAATGCGGCGCCCAAGGTGAGCGACCTGATCGTCGTGGGCAGTGGTCTCGGCGGCCTCTGTGCCGGTGCCATCGCCGCCCGCCATGGCCTCGATGTGGTGGTGCTCGAAGCCCACACCACCCCGGGCGGCGCTGCCCATGGCTTTCGCCGCGGCCCCTTTCAGTTCGAATCCGGCCCGTCGCTGTGGAGTGGCCTGGGCCGCTGGCCCAGCACCAACCCCCTGGCCCAGGTGCTGCGGGCGGTGGGGGAAACCCTGCCCGTGGCCTCCTACCGCGACTGGGGCCTGCTGCTGCCCGAGGGATCGCTGCGGGTCGGGGTGGGGCAGGGGCCCTTCCTGGCCCTGCTGCGCGAGCTGCGCGGCCTGGCGGTGGCCGAGGAATGGGACCGGTTCCTGACGGCCCTCCAACCCAGCTGTGAGGCGGCCCGTTCCCTGCCCCTGCTGGCCCTGCGCCCCGGGGCGGGGCTGGCCACCACCCTCGGCGGCGGCAACGCCCTGCGCCTGCTCGGCCAGGCGGGGCGGCTGGCCAGCCTCGGGGGCGCCTTCGGGCCGATCGCCCGCCGCCACCTCAGCGATCCCTTCCTGCTGCATTGGGTCGAGCTGCTCTGCTTCCTGATCTCGGGCCTGCCGATGGACCAGACCAGCGCCGCCGCCATGGCGACCCTGTTCGGCGAATGGTTCGAGCCCGATGCCTGCCTCGACTACCCCATCGGCGGCAGCGGGGCCGTGGCCGCCGCGCTGGTGCGCGGGATGGAGCGCCACGGCGGCCGGCTGCGCACCGAAGCGCCGGTGGCAGAAATCCTGGTGGAGCGGGGGCGGGCCGTCGGAGTCCGGCTTGAGAATGGCGAACGCCTCGAGGCGCAGCGCGGTGTGATCGCCAACACCAGCCCCTGGGACCTGCTGTCCCTGCTTGCAGAGGACGCGGTGCCCTCCCGCTGGCGGCGGCGCCAGGCGGCCACCCCGGCCTGCGCCAGCTTCCTGCACTGGCACCTGGCCCTGCGCGGCGACGACCTCGATCACCTGCCGATCCACCACGTCTGGGTGGGCGACTGGCAACGGGGCATCGGCGCCGAGCGCAACATGGTGGTGCTGTCGATGCCCTCCCGGCTCGACCCGGCCTGCGTCCCACCGGGCCACCAGGTGTTGCACGGCTACACGCCGGCCAATGAGCCCTGGGAGCTGTGGCAGGGGCTGGAGCGGGGCAGCGCCGCCTACGAAGCCCTGAAAAGGGAACGCTGCGCCGTTTTCGGACAGGTGCTCTCCCAGGTGCTGCCCGACTGGCAGGAGCGGGTGGTGATCGAACTGCAGGGCACCCCCCTCACCCAGCGCCGCTACCTGCGCACGCACCAGGGCAGCTACGGCCCGGCCTGGCCGGCCAGCGGCGGCCCCTTCCCCGGCGGCACCACCCCGATCGAGGGGCTGGTGCTGTGCGGTGCCGGCGTGTTCCCGGGCATCGGCGTGCCGCCGGTGGCGGTGAGCGGCGCCATGGCGGCCCACCGCTTCGTGGCGGCGCGCCAGCAGCGGCAACTCTTGGAGGAGATCGGCCTGACGAACCTCTAGGGCTGCAGCGCTCAGAAGTGCCGCAGGGCCTTGTTGCCCAGCTGCACCTCGCGCAGCAGCAGCAGCACCGCCGTCATCAGCGAGCCCATCGCCAGCACGAACAGCAGGGCCACCAGGGGGGTCAGGTCGATCGTGGCCACGGTGCTCAGGAACAGCACCATCACCACCGTCGCCACCAACAGGAAGCTGGTGGTGGCACAGGCGAAGGCCGCCGAGGCCAGGGTCATGCGGCGGCGGTGCAGCAGCAGCTCCCACTCCAGCTCCCGCGACCGGGCCTTGCTGGCGGCCGGATCCCGTGCCTTGATCACCCGGGCCCGGTCGATGATGCGCGACAAGCGGGTGGTGATCACCCCCAGCAGGCCGCTGATACCCGCCAGCAGGAACACCGGCGTCACCGCCAGCCGGATCGTTTCGGCCAACCCCACGGAGTTCGGGTTGGCCACCAGCAGGATCAGCGGCAAGGATCCACAGCACGCGGCCAGCAACTTAGGCCGGTGGCCCCTGCCAGCCTGCCCAGGCATTCGCCAGTCCCCCGCCCGCCATGACCACGATCACCTGCCGCTACGAAGGCGCCCTGCGCTGCGCGGCGCAGCACGCCGCCTCCGGCTCGCGGCTGACCACCGATGCCCCCGTCGACAACCAGGGCAAGGGGGAGGCCTTCTCCCCCACCGACCTGGTGGGCACGGCCCTGGCCACCTGCCTTCTCACGGTGATGGGCATCGTCGCCGAACGCCAGGGAATTGCCCTGGAGGGCGCCACGGTGCGGCTGGAGAAGGGCATGAGCAGCAGCGGTGAGCGCCGCATCGCCCTGCTGGAGGCCTGGATCGACCTGCCGGCCGGCCTCGGGAGCGAGCAGCGCCAGCTGCTGATCCGTGCCGGCGAGAGCTGCCCGGTGAAGGTCAGCCTGGAAGGCTGCGTGCCGATGCGGCTGCACTGGACTCCGGCGGCGGCGGACTGAGGGTGACACCCACCTCCAGCTGCTCGAGCGGCGAGGTGGGGTCCACCGGCACCAGCAGCACCATGGTGCTGGCGGCGGGCCGGGTGCCGGGCTGCTCCTGGAGGATCTCCAGCGCCACCATCGTCTTGCGCCACTGCAGGATCTTGCCCTCCAGCAGGGCCACGAAGTCGTCGCAGGTCCAGCGGGCCCCTTCGCCGCGGCAGGGGTAGCGCTCCAGCACATCGAGGATCTCCATTTCCCGCAGCGGCGCCGCTGCGGCCGGATCCCACACCAGCAGATAGTTGCCGTCGAGGGCGTTGGCCTCCAGCAGGCTCGCCTCACTGGCCAGCAGGGTGTCGAGGGCCATCTCGTCGTCGTCCCGCTCGATGGCGGTGAGCAGGGCCTCCAGCACCAGCTGGGTGTCGTCGTCGAGCTGGTCGCAATGGACCGTGAGCAGGCCCGTCACCGCCAGTTCGATCTCCCCGAGCGGCAGCACCATCGTCAGGGCCCGCAGGATGGCGCTGAGCACGTCGCCGGCTTCGCCATTGCTGGGCTCGTCGTCCAGCACCAGATCGGGGTCGGCCATGAACCGTTCGATGGCCGCGAGCACCAGGTCCTGCTCCGGAGAAGGGGGATGCATCGATCCAGCTGCAGACGTCACGTACGACCACCATGGCGCCGCCAGCGCTGGGCTGGTATCGGCGTTGTGCGATTCAGAGCGGGGGGTGGGGGTGGGTCGTGAACCCAAGGCGGCCAGAGGAAGGCTGATCTGCTCCGCCGTCCGCTCACCGATCTGCAAGGGAGGGGATTGAGGTGGGAGTTGAAGACGACGGCCTACTTCCTGGATGTGGTGTGCCAGAAACACCCTGGTATCGAGGAGGCCTGGATCCTGCGCGTGCTGGCCCAGCCACTGGAAGAGCGCCGTCAGGCGAATGGACGCCCTGCCCTGTGGGGCCTGGTGCCGGAAGCACAGAATCGTGCGCCCAGGGTCATGACTCTTGAAGACCGGGAGACTGTTCACAACGCCTTCATTGATCGGGGTTTCCTCAGAGCACAAAACCGTCTGCAACAACCACCCTCCGCTGCGCCCCCCGCGCCATGAAGATCCGCTAGTTCCCGGATACCGACACTCTCTACATCGAACTGGCCGATCGGGTGAGCAGCAGCTCTGAGGCTGTGCGCGACAACCTGATCTTGGATTTCGATGCCCAGGGAAACCCGATTGGGGTGACGTTGGAGCACGATTCCCAGATCAGCGACAGCAGCACAATCGAGACCCTGCCGCCGATCACCCCTGTTCTGCAGCCTGCTGATTTCGCCGCAACAGAGCCAACTTTGATGCAGATACAGCAGAGTCCTGCCACGGGTTGATCGCCCGCCTCCGGTGGAGACCGCTGTGGCTCCGCCCACGGATGGCCAGCTGCTGCTGCGGGCGGTGCTGCGAGCGTCCGACGAGCTGGAGCTGAGCCGCACGGCCCTGGCGCGGGTGCTGGGCCGCGACCGCTCCCTCTTTGGCCGAGGCAAGGGCATCGACCCCGCCAGCAAGAATTGAAGAACGGTGCATCACTTCCCCCGCGAGCTGTTCCTGTTCGAAGGGGAGCTGCCGCAGGGCTGGGATCCATCCGTCACCAGAGCAAGCGGCAGGGGAAGGTGCTCAAGGCGGGGTCGATGCTCACCAGTTGCAAACCCTCCAGCTCCGCCTGGGCCGCCAGCAGCCGATCGAACGGATCGCGATGGGCCTGGGGGTAAGCGCCAGCGCGAACACCGTGATGCAACTGCACGGCAAGGGGCTGGAAGCCCTGCTGCTGCACAAGGGAAGGTAGATCCAGAAGCAGTCCTTCGGCGCCAGGAAGTTGGCCCAGCCTGGCTTTGGTGGCGATCTCCCAGCCGGAGGCAGCGCTCACGAAGATGGCCGCCGCCGGATCGCCAATGGCCTTCTGGGCGATCCCGGAGAGCTTCTCCGGTTCCACCAACCACCAGAGCAGGGCATGGGTATCCAGCAGGAGGGACGCAGCCATCAACGGGGCAGCGCTGCATCGAGGGCGTCGAGCTCCTCGGGGGGCAGGGGGGCCAGGAGCACGTCCGTGGCAGGAAGCTGCAGTCGCCCACGCAGCACCCCGGGCTGGCGGCGAGGCTGATCCGGATCCAGCGGCACCAGCCGCGCCCAGGGCTTGCCGTCCTTCGCCACCAGGATGGTTTCACCGGCATGGGCGGCGTCGATCAGCCGCGAGAACTGGGTCTTGGCCTCATGAACGTTGACGGTGCGCATAGCGGACGCTGCCCATCGAGGGTTCGAACATGTATCGAGATTAGTCCGGATGTGGACCCAGGGCAGCATCCCCCTGGCGCCATGCTGGCTCCACCGGCTCGACCGATCCCATGCCCGCAGCGGCTCCAGCCCTCGACCAGCTCCAGCAGCACCTGCACACCACCCGCCTGCTGGGGTCGATCAGCAGCACCCTCTATTACGACCAGAACACGGTGATGCCCGCCGCCGGTGCCGCCTGGCGCGGTGAGCAGCTGGCCCTGCTGGCCGCCCAGCTGCACGAGCGCCAGAGCAGTGCGGCCTACGCCGACCTGGTGGCCGCCGCCGAAGCCGAGCTCGGCTCTGACGCGCCCCCGCAGCAGCGCCGCAACCTGCAGTTGCTGCGTCTGGAACTCGACCGCCAGTGCTGCCTCGATCCGGCGCTGGTCACCGCCCTGGCCCGGGCCCAGTCGCGGGGCAATGCGGTCTGGCAGCAGGCCAGGGCCGCCAACGACTTCTCCGCCTTCGCGCCGGCCCTGCGGCAGCTGATCGAGCTGCGCCGCGAGCAGGCCAGCCAGCTGGCGGCGGCCGAAGCCGTGGCCCGCAGCCCCTGGGAAATCCTGGCCCAGCCGTTCGAGCCCGACATCAGCAAGGCGCGGCTCCAGGAGCTGTTCGCGCCGCTGGCGGCCCAGCTGCCCGGCCTGCTGGAGCAGGTGGCAGCCGCCCCTGCCCCCAGCCAGGCCCAGGCCTTCGACCTGCCGGAAGCCCTGCAGGAGATCCTTTGCAGCGAGCTGCTCGACGGCTGGGGTTACGACGGCCGCCGCTGCCAGCGCTCCCGCTCCGCCCACCCTTTCTCCTGCACCGTGGGCCCCGAGGACTTCCGCATCACCACCCGCGTCGTACGCGGCCAGCCGCTGTCGGCCTTCCTGGCCACCGCCCATGAATGGGGCCACTCCCTCTATGAGCAGGGTCTGCCCCGCACGGACGACCATTTCTTCCCCTGGCCCCTGGGGGAAGCCACCTCGATGGGGGTGCACGAGTCCCAGTCGCTGTTCTGGGAGTGCCGGGTGGCCCGCAGCCGTGCCTTCGCCGAGCGCTGGCATCCGCGCTTCTGCCAGGGCCTGGGGTCCGATCCCTGGGGCGGCGCCCGCGGGTTCTGGCGATCCTTCAACCCGCTGCGGCCGGGCCTGATCCGGGTGGAAGCCGACGAACTCAGCTACAGCCTGCACATCGTGCTGCGCTTTGAGCTGGAGCTGGCGCTGCTGGAGCAGGACCTGCCGGTGGAGGAACTCCCCGAGCAGTGGAACCGGCGCTTCAAGGACCTGCTGGGCCTGGTGCCGCCCGGCGATGCCGAAGGCTGCCTGCAGGACATCCATTGGGCCGAGGGCCTGTTCGGCTATTTCCCCTCCTATGCCCTGGGCCATCTGATCAGCGCCCAGATCTCCGAGAGCCTGGAGCAGCAGATCGGCCCGATCGAAACTCTTGTCGCGGCAGGCCAGGAGTCGGCGCTGCAGGAGTGGCTCGCCCGGAGCCTCTGGCCCCTGGGCCGCTCGGTCAACGCCGAGCAGCTGGTCGAGCAGGTCACGGGCCGGCCGCTGAGCTCGGACGCTTTTCTGGCCTACCTGCGCAGCAAGGTGGACCAGCTGGGCGGGGAAACCTGAAGCGGCTCTGCCGGGGCCTGCTGCCTAAGATGCCGCCGCAGAAAAGACCCCACCATGGCGAACATCGACCACGCCCCCAGCCGCACCATGCTGAACCTGCTGCATGTGCTGCCGGCCTTCGCCGATGAGTCCGAGCTGCGGCTCAACGCCATCGTGGAGCTCAACTCCAACACGATCAACAAATACGAGCTGATCAACGAAACCGGCCACCTGAAGCTGGATCGGGTCGGCTACTCCTCCCTGGCCTATCCCTTTGCCTACGGCTGCATTCCCCGCACCTGGGACGAGGACGGTGATCCCCTCGACATCGAGATCGTCGGCGTCACCGAACCCCTGGTGCCCGGCAGCCTGGTGGAGGCCCGCATCATCGGCATCATGTGCTTCGACGATGGCGGCGAAGTGGACGACAAGGTGATTGCCGTGCTGGCCGACGACAAGCGCATGGATCACATCACCAGCTACACCCAGCTGGGGGAGCACTGGCTGAAGGAGACCCAGTACTACTGGGAGCACTACAAGGATCTCAAAAAGCCCGGCACCTGCAAGGTCAACGGCTTCCACGACACCGGCGAAGCGGTACGGATCATCAAGGAATGCGAAGATCGTTACATGACGGTCATTGACCCCTCTCTGGTCGACTGACAACCCCCGCCTCCGCCACCCGGCGTCCTCCCTGAGCCCACTGCATCCATGTCGCGTTCCCTCGTCCTTGCCCTGCTTCTGACGACCGGCGGGAGCGCCGCAATGGCCTCAGGAGCGCCGGCCACAGCCCCGGTCATCGCGCCGGCTGTTCAGGTGCCGGCCACGACACCGGCCACAGCCGCCGTCACCAGCACCAAGGAAATCGTGCTGGAACTGGGCAAGCGCACGATCAGCCTGCGCGACAACGGCAAGGTGCTGGGCAGCTGGCCGGTGGCCATCGGTGATGCCGCCAACCCCACCCCCAAGGGACGCTTCCTGGTGCAGACCAAGGTGGTCAATCCCCAGTACCAGAGCACCGCCAGCGGCAAGGTCAACGCGACCAAGGGTCCCAATGGCCCCCTGGGTGATCGCTGGATCGGCTTCAAGCGCAGCGGCCCCAACCAGTACGGCATCCATGGCACCCCGAGCGCCTGGGCCTGGACCGTCACCTCCCGCTCCGCCGTCACCAACGGCTGTGTCCGGATGCTCACCCCCCATGTGCGTGCCCTGTTTGACCAGGTGGAGGTGGGAACGCCGGTGGTGGTGAAACCCTGAACGCTGCAGGGTGATCCCGGGGAAACGGTCAGCGACCGAAAAGATTCTGGAGATTGACCTGGGAGGGTTTGATGTCTGGGTGCAAACACCTAATCTCAAAAAACCGATCCCGAGCGGCACCCTTCCAGGCCGTCCCCTTTCCATGTTCAACTCCGGCAACCCCCTCACCACCGACCAGCTGAACAGCACGTCGCTGAAATGGGGCAACGATGGCGAACTCTCCGAACTGGATCTGCAGCGCATTCTCGGGCTGCTTTCTCAGGTCGACCCCTTCGCCGAGGCCCTGATGGAGGGCCGCTCCGAAGCCGCCTGAAAACGGCGCGCCTGGGCCCTGGCCATGCCGTCACGGCTGGCCATGCCCCGCAACCGCTCCACGGCAAGCCCCCCGGCAGGCAAGCCGTGGGGCAGGTGATCCCCAGATCCTCCCTCCAGCTCGAAGACCGGCAGCTGCCGCAGACCATTGGGTCCCAGTTGATCTTCGAGCCGATCGAGCTTCACCCCCATCGGCAGCCATACCAGGTCCGTGCGCACGCAGTCCGCCAGGCACAGCGGCCCCTGACGGTGCACGTCGGAGGAGAGCCCTCTCTGCAGGTCGCCGATCGTCACCAGCCCCAGAACCAGTCCGTCCTGCTCCACAAGCAGTCCATGGCCATGGCTGTCGAGGAGCCTGGCCAGGGCGGCTGAAGCCGTCATCGCCGCCGGCAGCACCAGGGGTTCCTCCGGATCGAAGGCCTCCTCCACGCCGATCGCAGCCAGCTGGCCGCGGCGCCGCTCCTCAAGCGGATCAGGGCCCATCAGGCCGGGATCGTGGATGCCCTGCCAGCGCTCCACCAGGGCGGCGCTGAGGCCGGCCGCCGCCATCAGCGGCAGCACGATGCGGATGTCGCGGGTGAGCTCAAACAACAGCAGCAACGCCGTGAGCGGCGCCCTGGCACTGCCCGCCAGCACCGCCGCCATGCCGACCATGGCGTAGGCCGGAGGTTCGGCCACCGGCAGGTTGAGGCCGCCGCTGCCCAGGGCCTGGCCATAGCAGCTGCCCAGCACCGCGCCCAGGAACAGGGAAGGCGCGAAGCCTCCGCCCACAAAGCCGGTGGCGTTGCTCACGGTGGTGGCCACCAGCTTGACGCCGATCAGGGCCACCAGGGTGAGCAGGGGGATGCCGCCGTCCCGGCCCAGCAGCGCTTCGATCGTGTCGTAGCCGACGCCCAGCACCTGGGGAAACACCAGGGCCATGGCCCCAAGCGCCGCTCCCCCCAGAGCTGTGGGCATCCCTGGCGGCAGCCGCCGCACCACGGACTGCACCCGCTCGCCCCGGCCCGCCGCCAGCAGCCGGATCAGCAGCCACGACATCAGGCTGGCCAGCAGGCCCAGCCCCAGATACAGGGGCAGCTCCAGGGGCGAGCGCACCTCATAAGCAGGCAGGCGCAGGATCGGCGTATCACCAAGGCACAGCTGGGTGACCAGCGCTGAGGCCACCGCCGCCACCAGCACCGCCCGCAGGCTGGGCCGTCCAGGGATGGCGCTGTAACTGCCCTCGAAGGCGAAGAACACGCCGGCGATCGGCGCCTTGAAACCGGCCGCCAGGCCCGCCGCCACCCCGGCCCCCACCAGCGCCTTCTGGGCCTGGGGGGAGAGGCGGGCCTTGAGGGCCACCCATAGGCCGATGTTGCCGCCGCCCTCCACGCTCGGACCCTCCGGCCCGAGGGAGGCGCCACTGCCCAGGCTCAGGGAGGCCGCCACCAGCCGCAGCCAGGGCAGGCGCGGCTCGCCGCCCTGGCGGCCATCGGCGATCGCCATCAGGCTCGACAGTCCCGGGCCGATGCTGCCGGCCCCATGACGCAACAGGCCCACCGCCAGACCGCCCAGGGTCGGGACCACCACCACCGGCCAGAGAGCCAGCCAGTCGGGCGCGGTGGCCTGGCTGATGGGCGTGGGTTCGGGCGGTGGCAGCGGTGGCTTCGCCAGCAGGCCGATGCCATCGAGACCGAGCTGGAGCAGGGCCCGCAGGGGGGTGCCACTGTCGGGCGCCAGCGGTGGCAGGTCGATCGGCGGCAGGTCGGCGGGGGAAGCAGGGCTGGAACGCCCGATCACCAGCAGGCCCTCCACGAACGGGCCGAACAGAAAATTGTTGATGAAGCCCAGAAGTTCGTGGAACGCCACCACCGCCAGGCCGGTCAGGGTGCCGATCAGGGCCGCCCAGGCCAGCAGGTTCCATTGGAAAGGGAGGCCGCGATCGGCCTCCGGCCCTGGAGCCCGGTGACCGTTGGCCTCAGCTTCCGGGGCGGACGGTGGCAAAGATTTCCTCCAGGATCTCTCCGGCCCCCTGGGCCCGCAGGGTTCCCGCCAGCGCCAGGCCGATCGCCTCGGGGTCGCTGGCCGGACCACGACAGCTGTCGCGCAGCAGCCGCTGGCCGTCGATGCTGGCCACCATGCCGGTCAGCACCAGCTGGTCGTTCTCGAAGTGGGTGTTGACGCCGATGGGCACCTGACAACCCCCTTCCAGGCTGCGCAGGAAGGAGCGCTCGGCCAGGCAGCGACGGGCCGTCGGCAGGTGCTCCAGCACGCCGATGGTGTCGAGCACGGCCTGGTCACCGGCGCGGCACTCGATGCCCAGGGCCCCCTGGCCCACGGCATGCAGCGAAATCGACGGATCGATCAGCTCGTGGATGCGCTCACCCAGGCCCAGCCGGCTGAGACCGGCGGCCGCCAGGATCAGGCAGTCGTAGACGCCGGCGTCGAGCTTCTCCAGGCGGGTGATCACGTTGCCCCGCACGTCCTTGAACGTCAGGTGGGGGTGGTGGTGACGCAGCTGGGCCAGGCGGCGCAGGGAGCTGGTTCCCACCACGCTGCCCTCGGGCAGGGTGGCGAGGCTGAGCTCTTTGTGCCGTTCATGCACCACCAGGGCATCGGCGGGATCCTCCCGCTCGGTGATACAGCCCAGGATCAGCCCCTCCGGCAGGTTGGTGGGCAGGTCCTTGAGGCTGTGCACGGCGATGTCGGCCCGGTCGACCAGCATCTGGGCCTCCAGTTCCTTGGTGAACAGGCCCTTGTCGCCGATCTTGGCCAGGGCCACATCGAGAATCTTGTCCCCCTGGGTGGCCATCGCCTCGATCGCGATCGTCAGCTCGGGGTGGGCCCGGGTGAGTTCGTCCCGCACCCAGTGGGTCTGGACCATGGCCAGCTGGCTGCGGCGGGAGGCGATGCGCAGGGTGGAGCTGGCCATTGGACGCTTCGGGCGGCAGCGACGGCTGCCAGGCAACAGCCGATCAGCCTAGGGACCGGCCTGACCCTGCTTCCGGCCGGCGGACGGAACGTGATCAGCTGATGGGATCAGGCGAACAGATCCAGCGGCAGGGGACCCCAGGTGTCCTCGGCGGCCGGATCGGAGCCCTCCTGCCCGGTGATCAGAATCCCCTCGCCGAGGCCCTCCTCCCGGCGCACGTGGAACACCCCCGTGCGCTGGTTGCCCTTCAGGAACACCCCACCGGGCTCCCCCTCACCGGCGTCGCCTGGCTGCAGGGTCGGCCAGGCGAGGGTCGCCTCGAGCTCACGCAGGGCCGCCACCGCCGACGACGACGACGGCGCCATGATGCCGACCGTGAACCAGCCACAGGCCCCGAGCAGGGGGATCAGCTCCTCACGCAGCAGGCGGGCCTGATCCCCGTCGAGATGAGGGGCTGATCGGAGTCCCCTCAGAGCGGCCAGGCCGGAGGTGGGCAGGTCGGTCGTCAAGGGATCGCAGCGATGGAACCGTGCCACTCTGAAGGTCTGCGGCGACCGGCTCCCGCCAGAAGGCCAGACACACCGTCAGCCAGGCCAGCCCGAGGGCGGCCCCCGCCAGCAGATCCGTGGGCCAGTGGGCGCGCACGTAAAGGGTGCTGAGCCAGACCAGGCCCACCAGCAGACAGGCGGCGACCGTGAGCAGACGCCGCACGCGGGGATGGTGGGACCCCAGGATCACCACCATGGCGAAGTAGAAGGCCACGGCCCCGGCGGCATGGCCGCTGGGGAAGCTGTGGCCATCAAGCGGCAGCAGGCTGCCGGGGGGGCGCGGTCGGCTGAACAGGGGCTTGAACACCAGATCCACCAGGGCCAGGATGCCGCCGGTGGCCATCACCAGCAGGCGCAGATCCTTCCACCACTTGCGCAGCAGCAGATGGATCAGCGCCATCGCCACCAGGACGGCGGTGAAGCCGACACCGGTGGCCCTGTACACCTGGGTTAGAGCATCCCCCAACCAGACGGGCAGGTGATTACCGAGCCAGACCAGGACGGCGTCATCCAGCAACGCCAGGGGTCGGCCCGGGGCCACGGCCTCAAACAGCCCCACCAACAGGGCGAGGCAGGCCGGCACCAGGACCTTGTCGCGCGGCAGCAGACGGAAATGAATCACGGCACCAAGTAGCGACGGGGCACACGCCAGAGGGCCAGCTCGCCTGCGCGGGACAGGCGCTCGACAGCCTCCGCGGGCAGGCCCAGCCCCTCGAGATCGCGACGATCACCCAGCAGCCGCAGCGACCGACTGGCCGGTGTGAGCCTGAGGGAGGCGGGGTCTTGCAGCGCCAGTTGGGCGATGTGGACGCGATCGGAGACGAAGACGGCCTCGGGCTCGCCGTAGAAGAGCAGGCTGTAGCGCATGGTGCCGACGATCAGCAGCGGCTCATGAGGCTGGGCGGCGGCCTTGGCCCCACGGGCCATCTGACGCAGGGGCAGCTGGCGCTCACGGTCGAGCAGGGGGCCGAGGGGCGCGATCACCAGGCCCAGCACCGCCAGGAAGCCGGCCAGGCTGGGCAGCCACAACCAGCCGGTCGCCGCCGGACGCAGCAGCAGCACCAGCAGGGCCAGGGCCGTGAGCCCCAGACACAGGGACAGCAGCAACGGCAGGCCGGACCGTGACAGGGCCGCAGCGAACTCCGGATAGGCGGGATCGCTCGCCACCCACCCAGGGGCCAGGGCCGCCGCCACCGCCATCGCCGCCAGCAGCAGCACCTCGAGGGCAGCGGCGATCCGCACCCCTGCCCCTGCCCTGCCGGCGCCCAACCCCGGCAGCGGGAGCCACAGCAGCGCCACAAGCAGGCTTGCCGCCGGCAGGGCCGGCAGGATGTAGCCGGGCAACTTGGTGGCGGCGGCGGAGAAGAAGGCCACCACCAGCACCAGCCACAGCAGCAGGAACAGGCCCAGTTCCGCCGGGGCGGCTGCTTCGGCAGCGTCGCGCTTCGCCATCCGCCAGCGGCCCGGCTGCCAGAAACCCTGGGCCGCGATCGCCAGGGGCAGGAACAGCGACCAGGGCAGCACCAGCAGCACCAGCCAGGGCAGGTAGAACCAGGGGGGACCGGGGTGGTTGTACAGCACCGTGGTGAAGCGCTGCAGGTTGCTGAACCCCAGGAACCCACCCAGGAAGTCAGCGCCGTTGACGACGGCCGCCGCCATGTACCAGGGGGCACTCACCCCCAGGAAGAGGGCCACCATGGCCAGCAACGGACGCCAGCGCAGCCAGGCCCGCCAATGGCCCGTGAGCAGCAGGAAGACCACCACCACCAGACTGGGCAACAACAGACCCACCGGGCCCTTGGCCAGGACAGCGATCGCCGCGAACAGCGCCATGGCCGCCCGGCCGAGGTCAGCCCGCCAGGGGTCGCTGCGGTGGCGATGGGCCAAGAGGAAGCCGAACAACGCCAGGCTGATGGCGCTGGACAGGAACATGTCCGTGGTGGAGGTGCGTCCAAAGCCGATCCAGCCCGGGGTCGTGGCGATCACCCCAGCCGCCACCGCCGCCCGCAGCACCCGTGGCCGGCCGGCTTCGCCCGCCGGGGACCAGGCCAGCATCAGGCCGAAGCCCGCCACCACCACGGCACTGGCGGCGAGGGCCACCGGCAGCCGGGCAGCCCACTCGCTGACCCCGAACAACCGGAAGCTGAGGCCCACCATCCAGTACCCCCAGACGGGGTAATCGAAGAAGCGCTCGCCGTTCCACCAGGGGGTGATCCAGTCGCCCCGCTCCAGCATCTGGTGGCCCACCTCCACGAACAGGGCCTCGGTCTTGTCCATCAGACCGAGGCTGCCCAGGCCCTGGAAGAAGGCCAGCCAGCAGAGCAGCAGGAGCCAGAAGCCGGTCAGCACCCAGATCATCCGCCGGTGCATGCGGGCGCTGGCACGCTCCGGCAGGGCCCCGTGGGCAGCAGACACCATCCCTTGATGAACGCCAGGTCAAGAGAAAGTTAAGGCCGGGCGCCGCCAGCGTGGGCAACGGCTGACGGCGGACCCTGCTCAGGGGGTGTTCCAGACGAAACGGGAGGACGCCGCGTACTTCCAGACGAAGTCGACGGCGATCCCCGCCAGCAGGGCGAGCAGCGGCTGCGGAGTGACCTGGCGGAAGAAGGCGGAGGACACCCCGACGTTGGCCGCCATCCCCAGAGATGTGACGAGCAGAAAGCGGATCAGACCGAACACCAGCGCCATGCCGCTGAGCTGCTGGGAGCGGAAGGTCAGCACGTTGTTGATCAGATAGTTGGAGCAGCCGGCACAGACCACCGCCACCACCTGGGCCTGCTCGAAGCCCAGTCCGGCCAGCTGCTGCATCAGGGCGAACACCAGCAGGTGAATACCGATGCCGGTGGCGCCCACCAGGGCAAAGCTGACGGCCCGCCGCGGCACCATCCGCAACAGCAGGGTATGCAGGATCGAGACGCCAAGATCCCAGATCACCGCCACATTCAGCTTCGACTCGCCAGCACTGCGGGGCTGGAATCGCAGCGGCATCTCCGCCACCACCAGGTGACCGTGGCTGAGCGCCAGCAATTCGTAAAGAAATTTGAACCCGTTGACATCCACCTGCCGGACGAAAGGCAGGCACCGCTCCGGACGCAGAACGAAGAAGCCGCTCATGTAGTCGGTGAGATGGCGGTAACGGGGCAAGCTGAAGCGGGCCACCGCATTGGCCCAAGTGGAGTTCCGCTCGCGCTGCTCGCTCAGGCCCATGATGCTGGCCTGATGGTGGAAGCGGCTGCCGATCAAAAGATCGCCACCACCTTCCAGAAGTGCTGAAACGGCGTGGGCCACGGAGGCAGGTTCGTGCTGGCCATCGCTGTCCATGACCACCACGACATCACCGGTGGCATCGAGAATGCCTTCCTTGATGGCACTGGAGAGGCCGAAACGCCCCACCCTGCGGATCAGCCTGACGCTGTCATGGTGATGGGCCAGCTGACGGATTTTATCGGATGTTCCGTCGTTGGAGTCATCATCAACGAACAGCAATTCAAGATCATATTGATCTCCCAACGACAGCAATGAGCTGACGATGGGTTCAACGTTGTCGCATTCGTTGAACGTGGGCAGGACCACCGACAGCCGCAACACATCACCAGCTTCAATCATCAGGAGGGTTGCCCTTATGTGGAGGCTGTCAATGGGCGGCTACTTGATGTATTCCTTCAGAACACCATTGCGGTTGGGATGGCGCAGCTTGCGAAGTGCTTTGGCTTCAATCTGACGAATGCGCTCGCGCGTCACGTCGAAGATCTGGCCGATTTCTTCCAGGGTCTTCATCCGGCCATCATCCAGGCCGTAGCGCAGACGCAGCACGTCACGCTCGCGGGGGCTGAGGGTGGCCAGGACACCTTCGAGGTCTTCCCGCAGCAGGTTCTTGGCCACGTCCTGCTCAGGATTTTCGATGTCGGCCTCGATGAAGTCGCCCAGCCTGGAGTCTTCCTCCTTACCGATGGGCGTTTCCAGGGAGATCGGCAGCTGGGCCGATTTGGCGATGAAGCGCAGCTTCTCGATCGTCATCTCCATGCTCTCGGCGATCTCTTCTTCCGTGGGCTTACGGCCGAATTCCTGCGAGAGGGTCTTGGTGGTCTTCTTGATCCTGGAGATCGTCTCGTAGAGGTGAACGGGAAGCCGGATCGTGCGGCTCTGGTCGGCAATCGCGCGGGTGATCGCCTGGCGGATCCACCAGGTGGCATAGGTGGAGAACTTGTAGCCCTTCTCGTGGTCGAACTTCTCAGCGGCACGAATCAGGCCGAGGCTGCCCTCCTGGATCAGGTCCTGAAAGGAAAGCCCCCGGTTCATGTATTTCTTGGCGATCGACACCACCAGTCGCAGGTTCGACTGGACCATCTTTTCCTTGGCCCGCCGGCCCAGCATCAGACGCCGACGGAACTTGATCAGCGGCATGTCGAAGATGCCCGCCCATTCCTTGCTGTCGGGGAAATGGCCCTTGTCGGCCTCAAATTCGGCCGCCTTCTCCTCCAGTTCGAGCAGGTCTGCGATCTTGCGGGCCAGCTCGATCTCCTCATCGGGCCGGAGCAGACGGATACGGCCAATCTCCTGGAGATAGACGCGAATCGAATCCTCGGTGTAGACCCCCTTGGGCCCCACCTTGATGCCGGCCAGGGCCTTGGCGCTCTTGGCCTCCTTAGGGGCGTCGGCGCCGGACTCCGGCTGGTCATCAACGCCGTTGAGGCCCTCCTCGAGGACCACCACCGCGGGCTGGGCCGCAGTGGGTTTAGCGGCAGTTTTCGCTGCCGTCTTGGGGGCAGTTTTGGCGGCGGTTTTCGGAGCGGCTTTCGGAGCGGCTTTCGGAGCGGTTTTCGGAGCGGTTTTGGCCCCAGGCTTCGCCGCCGCCTTGGCGCGGGGAGGCGTCTTTCTGGCCGTCGCAGAGGCTGCCGCAGCCGCCGGCTCGATCGGCGTCACTTCACCGCTGGCGGTGACGGTGGCCAGGATTTCAGGAACGGCGAGTTTGGCCTTGGCGGCGACTGGGCTCATGGAAACGACGCGAAAAGGAAGAGGGGCGGAGCAGAAGGGAGGCGAGGCAGGACTGGCGGGGACGACCCGCTCGATCCGTCGGGGCTCAGGGGGCGAGTTCTCAACCTGGGGCTCGGATCCTCCACGGACCCGGCACGAAGCAGGTCGGGAGGGAAAGGACAGCAACAGGACGTCGCGGGATGGATGACCCCCGTTACGGAGCCCCTGAGTCTGGATCGTGGATGGATCGCTCCAGGAGCGCGAATGGGATGGGAAGAACGGCCAGAGCCGGTGCAGGGCTGTCACGGGTGGTCTCAGACCGGAGAAATGGCAAAGGAGTAAATCCCTGCATCCTCAGCGGGTCTTCCCTGTGGACGGAACTCTGCTCGGTTCCGACAGCCGCCTTGCGAGCGGCCCAACTCCGCCATCCTAGGAATGGCGTGAGATCTTTGCAAGATTGCTAGCCAGCTCCACCCCCCCTCTGCTCGGGACAGCCGCTCCAGGCTGGCTGGAGGTCTGGCTGGAAGCCGGCCGGGAGGGGCGGATCTTCACCTACGCCAACCCCGAAGCCCTCGGCATCGGCGTGGGCGACCTGGTGCGGGTCCGTCTCCAGGGGCGGCCCCACACCGGCCTGGTGGTGGCCACGGCGACGGTTTGCCCGGCGGCCATGGAGGGACGGACGATCCTGCCGCTGGAAGCGGTGCTGCAGAGCGCCGCGATCGATCCCCACTGGCAGGCCCTGCTTGAGGCGGTGGCCCGGCAATGCCACACCGGCCTGTTCCGCACCCTGAAGAGCGCCCTGCCGCCCGGCTGGCTGGGACAGGCCCGCCGGGCGCCCGCGGGCCAGGGGCGGATCCTCTGGACGGTGCGGCTCAACCCGGACACCAGCGCGGTGGCCAGGCACCCCCGCCAGCAGGAACTGGTGGACCATCTGGCCAGCCACGGGGGAGCGCGGCTGTTGCGTGATCTGGTCCAGGAGGCCGGCTTCGGACGCAGCCTGATCGGCACGATGGAGCGCCGCGGGCTGCTCCTGAAGGAGTCCGGCCGCGGCCCGGCGCGGGCCAGCGGCGCTGGGGCCACCCCCCTGGAGCTCCCCCAGCGGGCCAGCCCAGCCCAGGCCGAGGCGATGGCGGCGATCGCCGACGCCCCACCCGGCCAGGCCCTGCTTCTGTGGGGGGTGACCGGATCCGGCAAGACCGAGGTCTACCTGCAGGCCGCGGCCCGGGAGCTGGCGGCGGGGCGCAGCGTGCTGGTCCTGGCGCCGGAGATCGGCCTCATCCCCCAGCTGCTGGATCGCTGCCGGCGGCGCTTCGGCGTGACGGTGATTGAATATCACAGCGGCATGGGCGATGGCGAGCGGGTCGTGGCCTGGCGCCGCTGCCTCGAGGCCGCCCTGCACCAGGAGCCCTGCCTCGCCGTCGGCACCCGCTCCGCCGTCTTCCTGCCACTGGGCCACCTGGGCCTGATCGTGCTCGATGAGGAACACGACGCCTCCTACAAGCAGGAGAGCCCCATGCCCTGCTACCACGCGCGGGAGGTGGCCCGGTTGCGGGCCCACCAGACCGGGGCCAGGCTGGTGCTCGGCAGTGCCACGCCCTCGCTGGAAACCTGGTGGCGCTGCCAGCCGGGGCCGCAGGGCCTGCCCGGCGACACCCGCCTGTTGCCGCTGCCGGAGCGCATCGGCCAGCGGCCCCTGCCGCCGGTGCGGCTGGTGGACATGCGCCAGGAGCTGGTCGACGGCCATCGCCGCCTGATCAGCCGCCCCCTGATGGCCCGGTTGGAGAAGCTGCAGGAAACGGGCGAGCAGGCCGTCGTGCTGGTGCCGCGGCGCGGCTACCGCTCCTTCCTGAGCTGCCGCAGCTGCGGCGAGGTGGTGCTCTGCCCCCACTGCGACGTGGCCCTGACCGTGCATCGCGGCGCCCGGGCCGGCGGCCAGGAGGGCCGGGAATGGCTGCGCTGTCACTGGTGCGACCACCGCCAGGAGATGGGCGACCGCTGCGGCCACTGCGGCTCCACCGCCTTCAAACCCTTCGGTGCCGGCACCCAGCGGGTGATGGAGCAGCTCGCCACGGAGCTGGAGGGCCTGCGGTTGATCCGCTTCGACCGCGACACCACCCGGGGGCGGGATGGCCATCGCCGCCTGCTGGAACGCTTCGCGGCCGGCGAGGCGGATGTGCTGGTGGGGACCCAGATGCTGGCCAAGGGCATGGACCTGCCGGCGGTGACCCTGGCGGCGGTGCTGGCGGCCGACGGCCTGCTGCACCGGCCGGACCTGCGCGCCTCAGAACAGTGCCTGCAGCTGCTGCTGCAGCTCGCCGGCCGGGCCGGTCGGGGCGAACGCCCCGGCGAAGTGCTGGTGCAGACCTACAGCCCCAACCATCCCGTGATCCGGCACCTGGTGGACGGCCGCTATGGGGCCTTCCTGGCCGAGGAGCTGGAGCTGCGGCGCCAGGGGGGCATGGTGCCCTTCGGGCGGGCCTGCCTGCTGCGACTGGCCGGTCCCAGCGCCAGCGGCACCGCCACCGCCGCCGCCGCCCTGGCCGAAAGAATCCGCCCCGCCCTGGAGAAGGCCGGCTGGGTGCTGATCGGGCCGGCGCCAGCCCCGGTGGCCAGGGTCGCGGGCCGCAGCCGCTGGCAACTGCTGCTGCACGGCCCTGGCACTGCGGTCCTGCCCCTGCCCCCCGAAAGCGACCTGCGGCGGGCCCTGCCCCAGGGGGTCAGCCTGACGATCGATCCCGACCCGCTGGAGCTCTGAAGATTGGCGCCGGCGGCGAGGGCCTCAGGCCGGCAGTTCCGGCAACCCGAAGCCCAAGCGGCGGCGAGTCGCCTGCAGGGCGAGCACCAGCGGCAGGACCAGGCCCACCGCCGCCGCCCCCACCCCCAGGCCGCTCCAGCGCCAGCAGCGCAGCTCCAGCACGTTGATCTCACCGGGCTGCAGGGGCCAGACCAGCTGACGGCGGCCGCCCCGCTCGCCTGGAGGGGCAGCGGCGAGACCGCAGGGGGCCGCCTGCAGGACGGCCGCTGGCCGCACCGGGGCCAGGACGACCGCCAGATCCAGCCCAGGGATCGCCTCCAGCGGCTGCAGATCAAGCTCGAGCAGAAGGTGCTGGCGCACGCCCACCAACCAGTTGCGCTCCTCCCAGCGGACCAGCGGAGCGGCCAGGGCGACACCGCTGAGCTGGCCGGCCACCTTGAGGCTGCCGGCCAGGGCCCCAAGGGCCTGGCCGGCCGGCAACACCGGGGTGGCGAGGATCTGCTCACCACTCCCCTCCGACAACCGAAACGGACCGGGGGCAGGAATCTGGGGCCCATGCCCCTCCAGCGCCGCGGCGAACCGCTTCTGCCAGGGGCTCGGCGGGCCGCCGGAGCTGCGCAGCTGGTGGCTCACCTGCAGCCGCCCGGGCCCCTCGAAGCGCAGCTCGGTGCGCACCTCCATGCAGCCCCCCAGCAGGAAGGCCAGCAGCAGCAACACCACGACCACCACCAGCGCGAAGCCGACCGGGGCCCGGGTGGGGCCCACCGGCGGTGGCGGCGGTGGCTCGGGGCGCCGGCGCGAGCGACGGGACACACCGCCGCCGACCCCTTCGAGGGGGGTGGTGCCGGCCAGATCCGGCAGGGTGAGCGACCAGTTGCTGGGACGGCGCAGCTCCGGGGCCTCCAGCACCATCAGCAGTGCCTTGGCCTGGGCGCGCAGCGTCGGGTCCTGGCAACGCACCAGGCCCCGGCAGCAGGCGGCGGCCTGGTCGGTGCGGCCCTGGCCCATCAGGGCGGTGGCCATCAGCAGGCGCAGCTCGGCACCGGCGGCGGTGAGCGGCGAACGCTCCTCCTGGAGGGGCTCCAGCAGCCGCAGCACCTGGCCGTACTCGCCGCGATCCAGGGCCCGCCGGGCCTCGGCCAGCGGATCCTCAGGCATGCAGCAAGCCGGGGCTGCCCACCACCATGGTGCCGATGCCGGCGTTGGTGAACACCTCCAGGAGCAGGGAATGGGCCACCCGGCCATCGATGATGTGGGCCGCCTTCACCCCCTGGGCCAGGGCCCGGATGCAGCATTCGGTCTTGGGCGTCATCCCGCCTTCCACCACACCGTCCGTGATCAGCTGGCGGGCCTCCGAGAGGCTGAGCTGGCGGATCAGGCTGGTGGGGGCAGTGCGATCACGCAGGATGCCGGGGGTGTCGGTGAGCAGGATCAGCTTCTCCGCCTGCAGAGCCGCCGCCAGCTCCCCGGCCACGGTGTCGGCATTGATGTTGTGGGCCAGGCCCTCGGCATTGGGGGCCACGCTGGAGATCACCGGGATGTAGCCGCTGGCCAGCAGGGGCCCCAGCACCGAGGGGTCCACCCGTGCCACATCGCCCACCACGCCGAGGGTGCCATCGCCCATGGTGCGGGCCTGCACCAGGCCGCCATCGCTGCCGGAGAGGCCCACCGCCCGGCCCCCCACCCGGTTGAGGCCGTTGACGATCTGCTTGTTGACCCGACCCACCAGCACCATTTCCACCACGTCCATGGTGTCGGGGCAGGTGACCCGCAGGCCGTCCTGGAAGCGGGGCTCGATCGCCAGTCTCTGCAGCCACTGGTTGATTTCCGGCCCACCCCCGTGCACCACCACCGGCTGGACGCCGACGCAGGCCAGCAGGGCGAGGTCGCGGAAGACCGCCTCGCGCAGGTCTTCACGCACCATGGCCGCCCCGCCGTACTTGATGACGATGCGGCGGCCGGCGAAACGCTGGATGTAGGGCAGGGCTTCACTGAGCACGGACACCCGCAGGGTGTCTTCCGAGCTGATGTGCCGATCGGGACTCAAGGGACGGGGGCGGCGAGGGGCGGGTCGGAGGAAGCGGGTGCCGGCAGCAGGCTCAGCTTCAGGCGGCCAGGGCCAGCCTGTTGCAGATCAGCGGTGAGGCCGGGACCGAAGAAGCGGCCCAGCCGCTCCTGGCGATCCTGCCAGCGCTGGAACGGCACCCCCTCGCAGTCGATCGTGAAGCGCAGCCCATAACCGCCGTCGTGGTCGAGCTCCTCAACGGCCAGCAGCTGGGGAGGGGAATCCTCATCCCAGAGCTTGAGGGCTTCGAGGGAACTTTCCAGGTGGGCCTTCTGGCCGTAGCGCCAGCGGGTGACGTCGGCCAGGAGTTTGCGCAGCGGCTCGTTCTCAGGCAACTGACGCAGATCACGCAGCTGGGCCGCGGGGGTGAGGCGCTCGGCGGGAGGCAACTCGGAGGACTTCAGGGCCAGCCCCCCCAGCAGGATCGGCACGCCATAAAACACACCGGCCAGGCTGATGTTGGGGCTGTCGGTTGCGTAGGCGATCGAACCGATCACGGTGAGGACGGCACCAGCCACGGTCACCAGACTGCCGGGGGAGAGAAACGCTTGCATCCCCCCATTGTCCAGCAGCGGGGGCCAGGATGGGGCGCCGCCCCGCCAGCTCCATGGCCAGCCAGCCCAACAGCCAGCCCGATCTCTCCAGCGCCAGTCCGGAGGATCCCGGCACAGCCGCCGACACTCCCTGGAGCGCGGTGGAAGCCCCTTCAACGGCCGAACTGCTCTGCCAGCTGGGCGAAGACCGGCTCTGGCTGCTGCGCCAGCTCGACAGCGGCCGCTGGGGCCAGTGGCGGCTCGATCTCGCGGCCCTGGAGCGGGAACTGGGTCAGCTGATCGACCAGGCCGGCGAACGGCTCTGAGCCAGGACCCGACTCAGAAGGGGACTCAGAAGGGAATGTCGTCGTCGTCGCCCAGGGGCACCAGCGGGGAGGTGTCCCACACGGGCGCCGCCGCCTCGACCGGCGCGGCGCTGGCGGGGCGCGTTGGGGCCGGAGCCGGGGCCCGGCGGGGCGCCGGTGTCGCGGCCGGGCCAGCGGCAGCGGGACGGGGCGCCGGCTGGGGGGCAGGGGCTGGTGGAGCCTGGTTCTGGGCCTGGGGGACGGCCGCGCCGGGGCTGAGGGGATGGAGCCGCGCCAGGGTGAACTCGACCCGCTTCTCCTTGGTCCCGTCCTGCCGGGTAACGGTGTTCATGCGCAGCCGCCCCTCAAGGACGAGCCGCTGACCCACCTGAACCCTGTTCTGCAGATCCTGGGCGAGATTGCCCCAGCCCACCACCTTCAGCTGACCCGGCGGATCATCGGGCCGCAGGCCCTCGATCTGCACGGCCATTTCGGCCACCGGCGTCTGGTTGTCCTGGGTGTAACGCACCTGGGGCGCCTCCAGGACCTCCACCTCCAGCAAGCAGTGATTCACGCCAGGACCAACGGATGGAAGGGCCCATCCTGATGCATCCTCCCCACGGGATCGAGGTCGGTCCGCCCGGTCGCTCCGGCGGCTCCTCAGACCGCGACGGGGGCAATGGCTGCGGCAGGGTCTGGCTGATCGCCGGTACGGGGGAAGGGCCGCCCCTGGCCCAGAGGCTCCTGGCCAGCGGCTGGCGCCTGAAGGTGTCGGTGGTGAGCCGGGCCGCCGCCCTGGCCTACGGCGCCCACCCCAACCAGGAGCTGGCCGTGGGGGCCATCGGCGGCCCGCAGGGGCCGGAGGCAGGGATCGCCACCGCCCTGGGCGAAGCCCGACGCCGGGGGGAGCCCTACACCTGGGTGATTGACGCCACCCACCCCTTCGCCATCCGCATCAGCGCCGCCCTCGCCCACACCTGCGCCGCCCTGGGGCAGCCCCTGCTGCGATTGCAGCGACCCGATCTCAACGCGGCGGGCGCGCTGGTGCTGGGCGATCTGGCCAGCCTCGGCGCCCACTGCCGGCCGGGCGAGCGGTTGCTGCTGGCGATCGGCGCCCGCCGCCTCGGCGACGCCGTGGTGGCGGCGCCGGCGGCCCTGCATCACGCCCGCCTGCTGCCCCATGGCGAGGCCCTGGCGCTGGCCCTGGCCGCCGGACTGGCGCCGGAGCGGCTGGCCCCGCTGCGGCCCAGCAGCGATGGCCGCGTCGAGCGGGCCCTCTGCCGCCACTGGGGCATCGAAGCGGTGCTCTGCCGCCGCTCCGGCGGCGCCAACGAAGCCCAGTGGCATCGGATCTGCGCCGATCTGGGGCTGCGCCTGCTGCTGCTGGAGCGCCCCCCGGAGCCCGGCCAGGCCCAAGCCCTGCCGCTGCAGGAGTTGCTGCAACGGCTGGGCCAGAGTGGTCCCCATGCCTGAGTGCGACCCCATCCCCCTGGCCCTGGTGCTGACCACCGAAGCCGACCGGGAGCGGGCCGAGGCCCTGGCCCTGGCGCTGCTGGAACGGGGTCTGGTGGCCTGCGCCAGCCTGCATCCGGTGCTGTCGCTGTACCGCTGGCAGGGGCAACTGGAGCGCAGCGAGGAGGTGCAGCTGCTGCTCAAGACGAGCCCCGAGCGGCTGGAGGCGCTGCGCCGCACCCTGGGGCAGCTGCACAGCTACGACACACCCGAATGGATCCATTGGCAGGCCAGCAGCGAGGGCCCCTATGGCCACTGGTTGCTGCAGCAGCTGCCGCTCAGCCCAGGTGGCGGGCCACCAGCTCCGGCAGGGACGCCTGGGGGCGTGGACCCAGCTGGGTGACCACCTGGCCGGCGCAGAGCGAACCGAGCTGACCGCAGCGCTCCAGGCTCTCGCCCCTGGTGTGGCCGTAGAGGAAGCCGGCGGCATAGAGGTCGCCGGCGCCGGTGGTATCCACCAGGGGGCCGAGCTGGAACGGCTCGATCGCCAGGGTGGTGTCCCCGCTCAATAGCAGGGACCCCCGCTCGCTGCGGGTGAGGGCCGCCAGCTTGCAGCGGCCCCGCACCTGATCAGCGGCCGCTTCGAAGCTGTCGGTCTCGTAGAGGGAGGTGATCTCGGTCTCGTTGGCGAAGAGCACATCGACGTGACCATCGACCAGCTCCTGGAAGCTCTGGCGATGACGCTCCACACAGAAGGCATCGGAGAGGGAGAGGGCCACCTCGCCGCCACTGGCACGCATCACCTCGGCGGCGGCGATGAAGGCACGCTTGGCCTCCTCGCTGTCCCAGAGGTAGCCCTCCAGGTACAACACCTTGGCCTGGCGCACCATGTCCAGATCGAGGTCGGCGGGATCCAGGCCCACCGACGCCCCCAGGTAGGTGCACATGGTGCGCTGGGCATCGGGGGTGACCAGGATCAGGCAGCGGGCAGTGGAGGGTCCGCTGCTGGCGGGGGGCGTCTCGAAGCGAGCCCCCACGGCCCGGATGTCGTGGGCGAAGATCGCCCCGAGCTGGTCGTCCCTGACCCGGCCGATGAACCCGGCCTGTCCGCCCAACTGGGCGATGCCGGCCAGGGTGTTGGCCGCCGAACCGCCGGAGGTCTCGAGCCCGGCGCCGACGCTGGCGTAGAGCCGCTCGGCCTGGGATTCGTCGACCAGGGCCATGGTGCCCTTGGTGAGGTCGTGGGCCTCAAGGAAGGCGTCATCGGCCTGAACGAGGACATCGACGATGGCATTGCCGATGCCGACGACGTCAAAGCGCTTGGCGGGGCTGATCAAGGGGAAGGGGAGGGGGGCTGGGGAAGAGGGGATGGGGAAGCGGCTGCTGGGGCTCAGACGCTGAGCAAGGCCCGCTTGGGGCCGTGGATCGGATCCTCGACCACGATCGTCTGATCCCGCTTGGCACCGAGGGAGACGATGGCGATCGGGACCTCCATCAACTCGGCCAGGAAGCGCAGGTAGGCCATGGCCGTGGGGGGCAGATCCTCCAGGGCACGGCACTCGGCCGTGGAGCACTGCCAGCCCGGCAGAGTCTTGAACACGGGACGGCAGCGGGCGAATTCGTCCGAGCTGCTGGGGAAGTAATCGATGCGGCTGCCGTCGAGTTCGTAGGCCACGCACACCTGGATTTCGTCCAGCTCATCGAGCACGTCAAGTTTGGTGATCGCCAGGCAGTCGAGGCCGTTCACCTGCACCGCATAACGGCCGATGACCCCGTCGAACCAACCACAACGCCGACGGCGGCCGGTGGTGGTGCCGAATTCACCGCCGCGGTCGCAGAGGTGGTCGTTGAGGCTGCCCTCCAGTTCGGTGGGGAAGGGGCCTTCGCCCACTCGGGTGGTGTAGGCCTTGGCCACGCCGATCACCCGGTCGATCAGGGTGGGGCCCACGCCGGCGCCGATGCAGGCGCCCCCCGACACGGGATTGGAGGAGGTGACGTAGGGGTAGGTGCCGTGGTCGAGATCCAGCAGGGTGCCCTGGGCGCCCTCGAACAGGATGTTCTTGCGGGCCCGGGCCGCCTCGTGGATGGTGCGGGTGCAATCCACCACGTGGGGGGCCAGCCGGCGTCCGTAGGCGGCGTACTCCTCGATCACCGCGTCCGCATCCAGGGCAGGGAGGCCATAGACCTTTTCGAGCAGGTCGTTCTTCTCGGCCAGGGGACCGAGCAACCGATCGCGCAGACAGTCCGGATCGAGCAGGTCGATCACCCGGATGCCGTTGCGCTGGGATTTGTCGGCATAGGTGGGACCGATGCCCCGCCCCGTCGTGCCGATGCGGCGATCACCCCGGCGCTGCTCCATCGCCAGATCGAGCAGCCGGTGGTACGGCATCGTCACGTGGGCTGTGGAGGCCAGCTTCAGCCCGGAGACATCGATCTCCAGTTCCAGCAGGGTGTCGATCTCGCCCAGCATCACCTTGGGATCGACCACCGTGCCGGAACCGATCAGGCAGATGGTGTCCGGATAGAGGATCCCGGAGGGGATCAGGTGCAGCTTGAGGATCCGATCCTCAACGACGATGGTGTGCCCGGCGTTGACACCGCCCTGATAGCGGACCACGACATCGGCGGACCGACTCAGCAGATCGGTGATCTTGCCTTTCCCTTCGTCACCCCATTGCGCACCGATGACGACAACATTGGCCAAGGACACAGCGGCCCGTAGCCGCTTCTAAGCACAAGGGGAGAGCTTCTCAGATCGGGGTCCCCTTCGTCAAAGGTTCAGGCCCCACGCACCGCGGACGCCTCGGCTTTCTTGAGCTCCTTCTCCAGCCGGCTGCGCAGCGCCTCGGGCAGGGGGCGGTTGGCGTAGCCGGCGTAGTGGGCCGCCAGGGAATTCACCGCGGTCTGCATGGTGGTGAAGGAAGCCAGGCTGTGGATGTCCTGACGGGGGCGGTAGAGGGCGGTGTAGCCATTGATCAGCTGACGGGCCTGCAGCTCCGCCTCCTGGTGGGCGGGATCCTCCTGGGGCAGGGCAATGGTGGTCAGCAGGGTCTGGGCCACGCTGACGGTGTCATCGACGTAGTTACCGCTGAGGCCGGCGGTGGCCTGGCTGCAACCGCTCAGTCCGAGACAGAGACACAGGCCGAGGGCCAGAAGGGGACGGAGCAGGCTGCGGCGCAGAAAGGCGACCAAGGGAGGAACGGCGTCTGCCGAAATCCTACGGGGATGCACCCGGGAGCTAGAGCAGCTGCTCGAGGGCGGCATCGGCCGTCAACTCCCGCTTGCCCGTGTCGCCGCTGCGGTCCACCAGCTCCACCTTGCGCTCCCCGGCGGCCCGGCCCACCACCAATCGCCAGGGGATGCCGATCAGGTCGGCGTCCTTGAACTTCACCCCGGCCCGCTCGGGGCGGTCATCGAGCAGCACGTCGCACCCCCCCCCACGCAACCGTTCGTAGAGCTCCTCGGCCAGGGCCACCTGCACCGGATCCTGGCTGCTGGCAATCACGATGATCACCGTGAAGGGCGCGATCGCCACGGGCCAGCGGATCCCATCGGCGTCATGGTTCTGCTCCACGGCCGCCTGGGCCAGGCGGGACACGCCGATGCCGTAGCAGCCCATCCACAGGGGCTCCTCGCTGCCGGCCTCATTGGTGAAGCGGGCCTCCAGAGCCTCGGAATACTTCCGCCCCAGCTGAAAGATGTGACCCACCTCAATGCCCCGGGCCGCCGCCAGCCGCTGGGACGGATCGTGCAGGCAACGGTCTCCCGGCTGGGCCGCCCGCAGGTCCACCACCTCAGGGACAGGGCAGAGCTCACCCCAGCGCGCGCCCACCAGGTGCTCATCGCTGCGGTTGGCCCCGCAGACGAACGCCTCGAGATCGGCGGCGGAGGGATCGGCCAGGCGCAGCAGCGGCGGGGCAGCCACACGGGCCTCGCCCTGGCGCAGGGCCGGATCCTCCAGATGGGGGCCCAGGAAGCCGAAGGGGACGGGTTCACAGAGGTGCTCGGCCAGCAGCGGCACGATCTCCAGCAGGGCTCCGGCGTCGGGGCAGCGGGCCGTCACCGCGTTGGCCAGCTTGACGTCGTTGAGCTGCTGGTCGCCCCTCAGGCACACCAGCACCCCGCGGGGGGGCGCCGCCGCGAAACGGGCCTGCAGCAGCAGCACCTTCAGCGTCTGGGTGGGGTCGAAGCCATGGGCGGCGCAGAGCTCCTCGATGCTCTTCTGGGCGGGCGTGGCCAGGGGGTTGCAGGCGCCGGCCTCCAGGGGGACCGGCGGGGCCGGCAAGGAGACGGCCCGCTCCTGATTGGCGGCATAGCGGCCATCGGGACTGGCCAGGATCAGGTCCTCGCCCGCCTCGGCGGTGACCATGAACTCCTGGCTGGCGGAGCCACCGATGGCGCCACTGTCCGCCTCCACGGCCACGGTCCGCAGGCCACAGCGCTCGAAGATGCGTCGGTAGGCCCCGTCCATGGCGGCGTAGGTGCGCCGCAGGCAGGCCTCGTCGGCGTGGAAGGAATAGGCGTCCTTCATGATGAATTCGCGCCCCCGCATCAGACCGAAGCGGGGCCGGATCTCATCACGGAATTTGGTCTGGATCTGATAGAGGCAGACCGGCAGCTGGCGGTAGGAGCGCAGCAGGTCGGCCGCCAGCTCGGTGACCACCTCCTCGTGGGTGGGACCGAGCCCCAGGGAGCGCTCCTGGCGATCCACCAGGTGGAACATGATCCCCTCCCCGGCGGTGTAGCCATCCCAGCGGCCACTGCGGCGCCAGAGATCGGCGGGCTGCAGCTGGGGGAGCAGGGTTTCGAGGGCGTCGACGGCGGCCATCTCCTCCCGCACGATGGCGGAGATCTTCTGGAGCACCCGGAAGAGCAGGGGCAGATAGGCGAAGATCCCCGGTGCCAGCCGGCGCATGTAGCCCGCCCGCAGCAGCAGCTTGTGGGAGGTGATTTCTGCTTCGGCCGGGTCGTCCCGAAGCGTCACCAGCATCAGGCGGGAGACGCGCATGGAGAAAGACCGGCTCGGCGCTGGACGCTATCACCGCAGGCCCGCTGACCCCGACGGCGGAGGGGACGAGGAGTGAGTCACCGCAACGGCCTTACCCCCTTCACACAGAGCCTTCCGCCAATGAAAAACTCTGCTATGGTCAGCCGCTAGTCCAGCGTGTCCAACACCAGTCTCAATGCTTGCTCACCCTGCCCAGGCCGGCTCACCCATGGGCGGCCCCCCTGCGTCGGTGGCTCTGACAGCTTCGGTGACACCGTCGCAGACGTTGCAGGCTGAGTCCGGCGCTGAGGCCGAGACCCTGATCAGCATCGATGAGGTGCAGCGTTCCCTGAACCGATCCCGCGCCTCGGTGTACCGCTACACCAACACCGACCCGCGCAATCTCAACCCCCCCTTCAATCCCCGCAAACTCAATCCCGAGTACCGCAGCGACCTGAAGGAGCCCCTCGTTTTCCACCCCCACGAAGTCGCCCGCTTCGCCCGTGATGTGCTGCGCATCAAGGAGGTGACGGTGGAGGTGCTCAACTCCCCCTCCACCGCGACGCAGCAGCTGCTGGCTTCGATCCTGGAGGAGTTGCGGGCGATCCGTGCCCAGCTCGATGGGGCCGAAGCCCCCCCCGCCGACCTCCAGCTGCACCGCCAGCAACACTCCCAGGCACGGCCCGCGGCCTGAGTTCTCCAACCCTGTCCGAATGCGCTGGCAGGGGGCCGATCGGGCCGATCGGTGTCAGAATCGCTCAAACAACCTTTCTTCTCTGTCCAGTGCACTGGTCCGTCCGCTGCACGACTGCATGGATCACGCCCAACCCGCCCACCAACCCGTTCGTCCCGCTTCCGACTCCGGATTCGATCGAGTCACCAGCCCAGCCCTCCCCCTCGCCGCCATGGGCGACGCCGAACCCAGCGGAGAGCCCGACAGTCCGGGACCCAGATCCCCTCGTTCTGGCAACGGCGTTGATGACGCCGCCGACCTGTTCTTCGACCAACCCTTCGGCGCCGTGGCCGGCTTCCTGCTCGGCCTGATCACGCTCCTGGTGCCCCTGGCCGGGGTGGTCATGGACAGGCCACTGCTTCCCGACCATCAGGAGTCCAGTGAGCGTGGCTTCAGGCCCGTCGCTGTAGCAGAAAGCCCTGGAAGTCGAGGGCCTGGAAAAACGGCGCCGGATCGCTGAGACCGGCGGCCTCCACCAGGGCCGTCAGTCGAGCGATGCCAATCGGATGGAAACCCTGGATCTGGGCGGTGGGATCCACCGCCTCGCCATCCACGCCGCTGGCCCGCTGGAAGCAGCGCCAGGCTTCGGCCACCTGGGGCGACAAGGGTGAGCGCTCCGGTCGCATCAGATCGACGAGCACCAGCTGTCCCTGGGGCTTGAGGCTGCGGGCTAGGGCGGTGAGGAAGGCCAGCTTGGTGCCGTCGTCGGGAAGCGACTGCAGCACCAGCACCGACAGAGCGCCATCGAAACGGGACTCGGCGCCCAGTTCCTCCACCGTGGCGTGATGCCAGTCGATCCGGCCCCTGTTCTGCAGCCGTTGCCTTGCCACCGCCAGCATCTCCGCCGACGGATCGATGGCGGTGAGCTGCCAGTCGGGCCGCTGGGCCTCAGCCTCGAGCAGTTCGGCCCCCGTGCCACAGCCCGCCACCAGCACCGCCGACTCCTGCGTCGACGCCAGGGGGGAGGAGGCCAGCAGGGCCACCGACAGGCGAGCGAGGCTGGCATAGCCGGGGATCAGCTGCTGCACCACCAGGTCGTAGGTGCCTTGCCGGGCCGGGGAGGGGTCGGAAGAGAGCAAGGTCTGCAAGCAACCCAGCCATCGTAGGGAGCCCACCCGGCTGTCCCGTTCCTTTCCCAAGGCAACGGACGTGGGAACGTTGGGACGCGGTGTGACCTAAGTTGGTCGGCGCCCCCCACCCACGATCGACCGTGCCCACCATCCGTTTCGAAAAGGAAGGCCAGCAGGTTGGTTGCATCGAAGGGGCCAATCTCCGCAAGGCGGCCCTGGATGCCGGGGTGAACCCCTACGCAGGCCTCAACAATCTCAACAACTGCGGCGGCCTCGGCCAGTGCGGCACCTGCGTGGTGGAAGTGGTGGAGGGAGCCCGCAACCTCTCTCCCCGCAGCGATGTGGAGGAGGTCTACCTGGCGGATCGGCCCTCCACCTACCGCCTGAGCTGCCGCACCACCGTCAACGGGGACGTCACCATCCGCACCAAGCCGGACTCCGGCGTGGGCAAGGGCTCCAACAGCCTGGTCGGTGCCCTCAAGGCTCTGGTCGGCCGCAAGTAAGCAGCGATGGCTGACCCGGCCGTTCACCGGATTTATCACTACGCCGCCTGCGGCACCTGTCGCAAGGCGCTGGCCTGGATGCGGGAACGGCAGATGGCCTTCGAAGCCATCGACATCACCACCAATCCGCCGTCGCTGGCCCTGCTCAGCGAGGCCCATGGTCAGCTGGGTGGTTTTGGCCGGCTGTTCAACACCAGTGGCCAGAGCTACCGGGCCCTGGGCGCCGCCACGGCGAAGGCGATGGACACGGCCACCGCCCTGGCGGCCCTCGCGGCCGACGGGCGCCTGATCAAGCGTCCCTTTCTGGTGACGGCCTCGGGGCGCATCCTCACCGGCTTCCGTGCCGAGGAATGGCAGGAGTTGCTCGGCTAGGTCGCGTCGGTGCGTTCGCCCTGCTCCTGGGCTCCCTTCACCATCAGTTGGTCGAGCTCCTCGATCAGTCCTTCGATGCCGGCCCGGCTGATCTGGCTCAGGTAAGTCCCTTTGAACTCCTCGAGGAAGGTGCAGAGCAGCTGCTGGGAGCGTTCCAGGGCCGGCCCACTCTCGAGGGCCTCGGCCAGCTCCTCCCAGAAGCGGTCGATGAAGCGCTGCAGCAACTCCAGCTGCTGGTCATCACGCCGACTGAGGCGCTCGCCGGTGCTGCGGGTGAGGTCGAGCAGGCTGTCCACCATTCCTCCGGCCAACTGGCGGCTGAGCCCCTTCTCCACCTGCAGCAGGGGCTGGAGCTGCCGCAGACCCGGCGGCACGATGGCGTTCTGGAGGCTCTGCTGCAGGGCATGGCCCAGTACCCCCTGGAGCTCGGGGGCCAGCCGTGGGGCCACCCGCACCAGCAGCAGGGGGCCCCAGATGCGCACCAGTTCCACCAGTTCCCGCTCGTCGTTGCTCACCACCGTCTGATGGCTGCGCAGGGCCCGGATCCGCATCGGCCAGCGTCGCGAGCGGATCAGCTGCTGCAGGCCATCGATCAGCTGCAGGGCCAGCACCTCGAACAGCTCCACCGCCAGCAGGGCCACCACGCCGCGGCTGATGACGGCCCGGACCGGCTCGATGGTGATCAACCCGCTGGTGTGCAGCCGCTCCAGCACCGGCACCACCCGCAGCAGGCGCCAGAAGGGCAGCAGCAGGGGCAGGTCGATCCAGCGCCGCAGCAGGGCCCGATACCAGGTCAGGCCCGGCAGGCGGCGACGCAGGCGGATGGTCCGCAGCAGGATGTCCAGGGCGAAGACGCTCTGGAACAGGATCAGGTCGTAGCGCCAGAAATGGTCGGTGGGCCGGCCGTTCTCATCAATCGAGCGCCAGTAGGTGGTGGCCACCAGCGGCAGCACCTGCTGGCGCCAGAACAGCCGCTCCTGCTCCCAGGGATGGGAGGCGAGCCAGGCGGGGCTCAGCAGCAGCGCCGCTGCCTCTTTGGACGAGTCCTTGTCGGCCCGCTGGCGCAGGCGGTTCTTGATCTTCTCCAGGGTGCCGGAGGTGCCCGAGGCCAACATCGGGTTGGAGTCGATCATCTCGGCGGTGAGCCGCACCTGGTCCGCCAGGAGCTTTTGCTGGGCGGGGCTGACCTGCCCCGGGGAGCCCTGGCGCAGGGCCCCATCCAAGCGATCGAACTGGCCCAGGTAAGCCTCGGTCTCGCGGTGCGGCTCGATCCCCTTGATCGGGTCCACCCAGGGGGTGATGTCGGGGATGAAGGTGAGCGGCACCACCAGCGGCACCGAGGGCAGCGGGTAGAGGTTGCGCTGCAGCCAGAAGGTGCGCAGGGGGATGTAAGTGACGTCGAAGGCCACCCACAGCAGATTCAGGGCGGCCCAGAGCGCCACGAAGCGATCCCAGCGGTGGCCCAGGCCACTGGAGGGCAGGGCCAGGGTCTGGTGCCAGCGTGGGCGTGCCATCGGGGACCCGGCGGGCGGATGCGTGCCTAATCTGCCTCCCGACCACGGAACCTGCCGCACGAACCCCTTGAGCCCATCGGATCCCCAGCCCGGCGGCGGCGCCCGCGACGCGACACCGCCTCACCCCGAAGCACGGCAGGAGAGCCCCTGGGCCTTCTGGCGCAGCGTTCTGATCACCCTGGCGGTGGCCCTGGGGATTCGCCAGTTCCTGCTGGAGGCCCGCTACATCCCCTCCGGCTCCATGCTCCCCGGTCTGCAGCTTCAGGACCGGCTGCTGGTCGAGAAGCTGACTTTCCGCCAACGCCCCCCCAGACGCGGCGAGGTGGTGGTGTTCCGCTCCCCGTACCACTTCGATCCGATCCTCACCGGACCCACAAAACCCGGCGGGCTGCGCTGCCTGCTGGTCAACCTTCCCCTGATCGGTTCGGTGCCAGGCCTCCAGCAGCCGGCCTGCGACGCCTACATCAAACGGGTGATCGCCCTGCCCGGGGAGCGGGTGGTGGCTGATCCCCGCGGCCGGGTCACAATCAATGGCCGCCCCCTGGCCGAGCCCTACGTCCACAACTACTGTCCCGTCGATCGCCAGGGCGTCGGCCCCTGCCGCACCATCGACGTGGTGGTGCCCCCCGGCCATCTGGTGGTGATGGGCGACAACCGGGCCAACAGCTGGGATGCCCGCTTCTGGCCCGGCGGGCCGCTGCTGCCCGAAACCGAGCTGATCGGCCGCGCCTTCTGGCGTTTCTTCCCCTTCAATACGGCGGGCTCGCTGCCAGAACCCAGCCAGCCGGATCCGTAAGCCCGGTGGCGATCACCCGGCCCTGCAGCTGACGCTCCCGGCAGGGCCGGTTGGCCGCCAGGGAGCCGGCCGGTGCGTCGGCCCAACGCCAGGCACAGTCAGGGTCGAACAGCAGCCACTGGCGCGTGCCTGGGGCCAGGGCCGGCTCCGGCACCCCCAGAAACCGGGCGGGACCCCAGCAGAGCGCCTGCCAGAGCTGCTCGGCCTGCCACCCCTGGCGCCCCACCAGCTCCTCCCAGAGCAGGGGCAGCACCAGGCCATGGCCCGCCACCCCGGGGCGTCGCTGATCCAGGGGCAGCAGCTCCTCTTCGGCATCGAGGGCCACGTGGTGGACCGCAACGGCTCCGATGACGCCATCGGCCAGGGCCTCGATCAGGGCCCGCCGGTCGGTCGGTCCCCCCAGGGCGGGCTCCAGCAGCCAGCCGTCATCGGCCGGATCCAGGCCACCACTGTCCGCCACCAGATGCCACCAGCCCACCGAGGCCATCGGCGGGCGGGCCTGGCGCCGCAGCCGCGCCACCGCTTCGGCGGTGGACACCTGCATCAGCCGCAGGCTCAGGTCAGGGAGGTCGCCGGCCAGGGTGAGCAGGGTTTCAAGGGGGAGGGTTTCGCTGCCGGGGGGATCGAGGGGCCACCCCGCCCGCAGGGCCTCCACCCGCTCCCGCACGAAGCCCCGCTGGGCCAGGGATCCATCCCGCGGCGGCAGCAGCACCGGTCGATCCCCCATCTCAGCCAGCCTCAGGCCCCGCTCCAGCAGGTCGATCGGCGGCAGGGTCGCCGCGGCCGCCAGACCGCAGGCGCCGGCGGCCAGCTGGTCGGCATGGGGCGCCAGCTCCCGGTCGAGGCCATCGACGCTGAAGCTGCCCCAGACCAGCAGCTGCAGGGGCGCGGGCCAGCTCCAGCACAGCCGCTCGGGCCGGTCCCGCCAGGTGGGGGCCCAGGGCAGCAGGGCCACGGTGCCGTAGCCACCGCTGGCGGCGGCCTCGCCAAGGCTGGCCAGGGTTTCGGCCCGCCCCTGCAGCGGCTCCTCCAGCACGCTGTGGGGATCCACCAGCGCGGGGCCCAGCCAGCACCCCCCGCCGTCGGCCGTCGCGCAGCCCCCCCCCGACAGCACCGCCGGATCTGGGTCGATCGCGGCCAGCACGCCCTCGTCCAGCAGCACGTCGGCCCGCCGCGGCGGCTGGCCTGGGGCTTCCAGCAGAGTCACCCCGCGGATCAGCAGCTGACGGACCATGGCAGGGGGCCTCGGGGGGTGGGCCGGCTAGAGGGCGCCGGCGGCCGTGCGGTCGATCACGCCCCCCAGATGGGCGGTGAGGTTGAGGGCAGTCACCACCGGCGCTGCCGTTGCTCCACGGGGATAGTCGATCACCGTGACACCGCCGTTCCCCTGCTTCACGGTCCAGATGTCGGCGGGGGAGAGACCGAGCAAGGCGCAGAGGATCGTCTTGTTGACCGCATCATGGGCGACCACCAGGACCGTCTCCTCGGGCCCCAGCCCGGCGGCGATGCGGTTCCAGGCCGTCAGCGACCGGTCCCAGACCTCGCCGATGGTCTCGCCCTCCGGCATCTGCACCGTTTCGGGACGGCGTTTCCAGGCGGCCAGGAGCTCCGGCCAGCCGGCGGCGATCTCGCTCTCCAGCCGGCCCTCCCAGAGGCCATGGCCGATCTCCCTCAGCCCCCGGTTGGTGGTCAGGGGCACGCCGGGGTGGGACGCCAGGATCACCTCGGCGGTGCGCAGTGGGCGGGCCATGTCGCTGCTGTAGGCCCGCTGCAGCGGGATCGGGGCCAGGAAGGCCCGCGCCGCCTCGGCCTGGGCCAGGCCATGGGAGTTGAGCGGAATGTCGATCTGGCCCTGGAAACGCCCCTCCCGGTTCCAGTCGGTCTCGCCGTGGCGCACCAGCAGCAGCCGGCAGCCCGCTGCGGCCGGCGGCAAGGGCACACCCAGGTGGGAGGTGCCGTTGAGGGACTCGATCTGAACCGACGGGCGCCCCCCCTCGCCACGGATCAGGTTGAGCACCGAAATGGAGGCGTTGTCCAGCCTCAGTCGCTGGAAACGACTGGCCGGCAGGCCGAGCAGATGCAGCACCAGGCAGCGCAGGATGGCGTTGTGGGCCACCACGAGCACGGTGTCATCGTCCCCATGGCGCGCCAGCAGCCGATCGGCGAAATGGCCCGCCTGCTCCAGCAGCTCCGGCACCGGCAGAAAACGGCTGCCGTCGCTGCGTTGCAGCTCCATGGTCTCGGGGGCTTCGCGCCAGCGTCGCTCCTGCTCCGGATCGAGGGCCCGCACCTCGCTGCGCAGCAGGCCGCTCCAGGGGGCCAGATCAATCTCCAGCAGGTCGTCGTCGTAGAGCGGGCTCAGCGGAGTGCCATGGCTGGCCAGCAGGGCCGCTGCCGTGGCGCTGGCCCGCTGCAGCGGCGAGCTGTAGACAGCGTCGAACGCCAGTTCCGCCAGGGCCTCTCCCGTACGACGGGCCTGGAGCTGCCCCGCCTCGGCGAGATTCGAGAGGTCGTCACGGCCCTGGATGCGGTGCTCCAGGTTGAAGCTGCTCAGCCCATGGCGGACCAGCACGATGCGAAGGGGCAAGGTGCTTGTGGCACAGGCCAAACCATCGTATGGGAGCGGGGCGTCGTCAGGGCAGGGGGCCAGGGACAGGGGAGAATCAGCTGCCATTGCCCCCCGAGGTGGTCCGGTTGAACGGAACCCCTTCCCGATCCGGACCCCCCACCGCACCACCAGGCTGGAAATCCCTGCTGGCCCTGCTCAGCCTGGCCCTCTGCGCCCTGCTGTGGCTGGGGGGGCTGATCGACAGCCTGGAGCGGCCGTCGGTGGTGGATTCCCTCAGCCTGCGCCAGCTGGAACTGGGGTCCCTGGCGGCCGAGGCCGTCCCGCCGGGCCTGCGGCCAATCCTGTCCGGGGAGGCCCCACGCCAGGACCTGACGGAAGAACTGAGGCGGCAGTTGGAGGCCTCCGAAGAACCGCCGCTGGCCCTGCGTCGCCTTGAACTGGCCCTGCTGGAGCGCTCTGAGGCGGACCCAGCGGGGCTGATCGATGCCATCGAACTGCGGCAACTGGCGACCCAGGTGGACGCCGTGCGGCGTCCCCTGATCGAAGCGCTGCTGGACGGGGGGCCCGTGGACGCCCAGCGGCGGCAGCGGTTGCTTGCCCCCTGGTCGGCGCCCCTGATGGTGCAGCAGCTGGTCTGCGAACAACTCCCCGGGGGCCAGGGGACCTGCCCGGCGGAGGAGCGTTCCGTGCGGCTGCTGCTGATGCTTGTGGCGGTGACCATCCTGCCGGCGCTGTTTCTGCTGGCGGGGGTTGCCCTGCTGCTGCGCCAGGGCTGGATGGCCTGGCGTCAACGGCTGCCCGCCGCGCCGCCGCTGCTGGGTCCACCCTTGAGCCCCGTCGATGTGACCCTGCTGATCGCTGGCGGATTCGTGGTGCTGGGGGAGGTCGTCGTCCCGATCGTGGTGCAGCCACCGCTCCAGCTCGCCCTGCAGCGCCTGGAGTCTCCGAGGGCCCTCAGCCAGGGCCTTGAGGTGCTGGTGCTCTACGCAGCCCTGATGGCCGTGCCGCTGCTGCTGCTCGCGCTGATGCTGCCGCGCCGGACCCCAAGGCCAGCGGGGGGCTGGCTGCAGTGGAAGTGGCGGCCGGCCGGGTCCGCCTTCAGCGCTGCCATCGTCAGCCTGTTGATGGTGCTGCCGGTGGTGACCGCCTCCAGCTGGGTCATCGAACGGTTCTGGAGCGACCCCGGGGGCAGCAATCCGCTGCTGGAGCTCGTGCTGACCAGCGCCGATCCCCTAGCCCTGGCCTGTTTCGCCTTCACCGCCCTCGTGGTGGCCCCCCTGTTTGAGGAGGTTCTCTTCCGGGGTGTCTTGCTACCGGTGGCAGGCCTGCGGCTCGGTGGCGCCGGAGCTGTGATCCTCAGTGCGGCCGTGTTCGCGATCGCCCACCTGAGCCTGGCGGAGCTGGCGCCGCTGTTCGTGCTGGGCCTCGGCCTCGGCTGGCTGCGCTGGCGCAGCGGCCGACTGGGTTCCGCCGTCCTGATGCATGCCCTCTGGAACGGGCTGACCTTCATGAATCTCCTCTTTCTCGCCGACTGACACCGCTTGCTGCCACCCCCCCGGGGTGGTTCACTTGCGCAGTGCCTCCCAGGTCCATTGGCCGCCTCTCCCGCCCCACGCAGCCAGAATCCCCTGCCAAGACTGAGGCCCCTCCATCTGATCGAGGGGTCGCTTTCGGCGCGGAAGATCGAACGTCAGGCGCCCTGGCTGGCCGGCCTGCATCGGATCAGCAGCGGCGCCCTGGTGGGACTGGGACTCTCCATGCTCGGCCTGAGTGCCCTCACCCTCCACTGGCAGAACCAGTGGGCCTACAGCTTCGCCCAGTTGCAGGCCTCCAAGACCCTGGAGCACCGCATGCAGGAGTCCTCCGCCCTGCTTGAGCAGCACCACCTCAGCCTGGTCCGGCGGCCCGGGCTGCTGGAGCCCACCAGCAGCGAAAAACTCATCCACCTGCCCGAGCCCCACAGCAGCCGTCCCCGCACCTCCCTGCCCCTGCTCGCCGGCTTCCAGTTGCGCGCCATTCCGGCCGGCTATTGATGCCTTCCCCGTTCCGTTCCAAGTCCGGCGACTCCGGTAGCCAGGTCGCCTCCGGCACGGGCAGCGGACGCCGGGCCAAGGGAACGGCAACGCGACGGGTGGTGGAGATCCAGCCGATCCCCACCGGAAGGATGCTGGCGGTCTATCTGCTGCTCTGCGCCGCCCTGGTCGGGCTGGCGGGTCGCCTGGCCTGGCTGCAGGTGGTGCAGGCGCCGGCCCTGCAGGCCAGGGCCAGGGCCATCCAGACCCAGGCGATCACCCCCATCGGCAAACGGCGCACCATCGTCGACCGGATGGGCCGGCTGGTGGCCCTTGATGAGGAGCGGTTCACCCTCTGGGCCCATCCGCGCTACTTCAACATCCCCGGCGACGAACCCCAGGAGATTCGCCCCCCCGTCGACATCGTCAGGGAGCTTTCCAAGGTGCTGGCACGGCCGCCCGGCGAGCTGCTGCAGCGCATCGGCAGCCGCCGCAGCGGCGTCAAGCTCGCCACCGGCCTGGATCCGGAAACGGCCCATCGGGTCCGCGAGCTCGGCATCAGCGGCATCGATCTGGAGGCGTACCCGCAACGGGTTTACCCGCAGGGTCAGCTGTTCGCCAATGTGGTTGGCTTCCTCAACCTGGAGCGGGTCGCCCAGGCCGGCCTGGAGCAGAGCCGCGACCGGGACCTGCGCCGCCAGGAGGTGACGATGAGCATGCGACGCGGCGCCGACGGCACCCCCCTTCCTGACGGTCTTCAGGCCGGGTCGCTCTACGGTGACGACCTGCGCCTGCAGCTCACCCTCGATGCCCGCCTGCAGCAGGTGGCCCAGCAGGCGCTGGGCAAGCAGGTGAAGCAGTGGAAGGCCAAACAGGGCGCCGCCCTGGTGATGAATGCCCGCAACGGCGAAATCCTGGCCCTGGCCTCCACCCCCAGCTACGACCCCAACAAGTTCTGGAGCTTCAACCCCGGCCTGTTCCGCGAATGGTCGGTGCAGGATCTCTACGAGCCCGGATCCACCTTCAAGCCCATCAATCTGGCCCTGGCCCTGCAGGAGAAGGCGATCCGCCCCGGCGACAAGGTCAACGACGTGGGGCAGCTGAGCATCGGCGGCTGGCCGATCTTCAACCATGACCGCCGTGCCAACGGCCTGATCGATTTCCCCACGGTGCTTCAGGTCTCCAGCAACGTGGCCATGGTGAAGGCCATGTCCCAGGTGAAGCGGGAGCGCTTCTGGCATTGGCTGCGGGCCTTCGGCATCGACGAGATGCCCGACACCGATCTGCCCGGGGCCGTGGCCGGCCAGCTCAAGAGCCGCAGCGAATTCACGTCGGCCCCGATTGAGCCGGCGGTCGCCGCCTTCGGCCAGGGCTTCTCCCTCACCCCCCTCAAGCTGCTGCAGCTGCACGGCATGCTCGCCAACGGCGGCAAGCTGGTGAGCCCCCACATCACCCGCGGCCTGCGCTCCGGCGATGCCCTGGCCAGCGCCACCGCACCGACGGGCGTCCAGCTGCTCGATCCCGCCGTCACCCGCACTGTGGTCAAGTGGATGGAGACGGTGGTGGAGAACGGCAAGGGGATGAAGATCCCCGGCTACCGCATCGCCGGCAAGACGGGCACGGCCCAGAAGGCCCGCAACGGCGTGTACATCCCCGGGGCCAGGATCTGCAGCTTCGTGGCGATCCTGCCCGGGGTCGATACCAGCTATGTGGTGCTGGTGGTGGTGGACGAGCCCCAGGGCGGCAATGCCTACGGCTCCACGGTGGCCCTGCCGGCGGCCCGCCACATCGCCGAAGCCCTGCTCGTGATTGAAAAGGTGCCCCCCAGCCAGCCGATTGTCAGGGGGGCCAGGGCCGCCACGCCGTCCTGAGACGCGCCCGTCCTGAGGGCGCCTCCCGCAGGGGGACCTGTCCTCATTCCCACAACCCTGCTGCCTGGCCCAGGGGGACCGCGGCTAGCGTCAACTCCAAAAGACATCGCGCCCGACACCGTTCCACGATGGCCAACCTTCTCGAACAACTGGCCGCCATGACCGTGGTCGTGGCCGACACCGGCGACATTGAGGCGATCCGCCAGTTCACGCCGCGGGATGCCACCACCAACCCGTCCCTGATCCTGGCCGCCGCCCAGATTCCGGCCTACCAGGAGCTGATCGACCGCTCCCTGCGCGAATCCCGTGAGGTGATCGGCAGGGAGGCCCCGGCCGAGGACGTGGTGCGGGAGGCCATCGATGAGATCAGCGTCACCTTCGGCAAGGAGATCCTCAAGATCGTTCCGGGCCGGGTCTCCACGGAGGTGGATGCCCGCCTCAGCTATGACACCGAGGCCACGATCACCAAGGCCCGCAAGCTGATCGGCCTCTACGCCCAGGCCGGCATCGGCCCTGACCGCGTGCTGATCAAGATCGCCTCCACCTGGGAGGGCATCAAGGCGGCTGAGGTGCTCGAGCGTGAAGGGATCCACTGCAACCTCACCCTGCTGTTCGGCTTCTCCCAGGCCGTGGCTTGTGCCGAGGCGGGCATCACCTTGATCTCCCCCTTCGTGGGGCGCATCCTCGACTGGTACAAGAAATCCACCGGTCGCGACAGCTATCCCGGGGCGGAGGATCCCGGCGTGCTCTCGGTCACGCGGATCTTCAACTACTTCAAGACCTACGGCTACGGCACCGAGGTGATGGGCGCCAGCTTCCGCAACCTCGACGAGATCATTGAACTGGCGGGCTGCGACCTGCTGACGATCTCCCCGGGCCTGATGGACCAGCTGCGCCAGAGCGAGGACCACCTGGAACGGCGTCTCGACGCCGCCCATCCGGGCGCCAGCGAGGCCAAGATTCACGTCGACGAGGCCGCCTTCCGCAGCATGATGGAAGCTGACCCCATGGCCAGCGAGAAGCTCGATGAGGGCATCCGGGGCTTCTCCAAGGCCATCGAGACCCTGGAAGGCCAGCTGGCCCATCGCCTGGCGGTGATCGAGGGCGGAGCCGCCTTCACCCACGCGGTGCACGAGATTTTCCTGCTCAACGATCTCGACGGTGATGGCTGCATCACCCGCGAGGAATGGCTCGGCAGCGATGCCGTCTTCGATGCCCTCGACACCGACAACGACGGCCGCCTGGCGCCGGAAGATGTGCGCGGCGGCCTGGGAGCTCCGCTGGCCATCAGCCGCTGAACCTCCGATCTCCGCCCCATTCCTTGATCGGATGTTCACCTTGATGGGCAAGGATGGGCCCCCCTTTCCACTGACGAATGGCCCACACCGTCCATGCCCTCGACACCATGCGCGCCCTCGCCGCCAAAGGTGAAGTGAGGGACGTCGAGGCCGGATCGATCATCTTCCAGGCCGGCGAACCCGGTGACTCCATGTTCGGTCTGCTGGAGGGAACGGTGCGCCTGAGCTGGAACGCCGATGCCGGTCACGAGGACATCCAGGCCGGTGACGTTTTCGGAGCTGGCGCCCTGGTCACAGCGGAACACCGCCGCTACGGCAAAGCCACGGCGCTCAACGCCTGCAAGCTGCTGGTGATGAACCGTGAGAAGTTCCTGTTCGCCGTCCAGGAGGCGCCCATGTTCGCCCTCGAGTTGCTGGGCTCCATCGACCAGCGCCTGCGAGACCTCAAGGGAGTGACGCGCAACTAGGGCTGGACATATACCCGGAGTAGGGCTGGAGGGTGTCCTCAGCCCCGCTGGAACAGCAGCCGCCGGATCACCCGCTGGGCGATCTCCCCGTAGCCCATCTCGCCGGAGAGGATCTGGGCGATGCGCTGGGGAGCGGTGGGCCGCTTGATGCCGAGCTGGTAGCCCACCCGGGGCACCCGGTAGAACACCTGGGCGATGCGTTTGCCCCAGGCCATCGAATCGCCCCAGGCCTCGCGCATGCGCAGGCTGTAGTGCTCCAGGGCCAGGCCATCCCCATCCAGCCACAGGTCGAGGGCCGCCGCCGCTTCGCAGCCACTCAGCAGGGACGGGCGTAGCCCCTCGGCCAGGAAGGGATCACAGAGCGAGGCCGCGTCGCCAACGGCCACCAGGCCAGGCCCGTGCAGGGCATGGTGGCCATTCCACAGCCGCAGCTGGCCGTGGCGCCGCTCGCCCGCGGCCGCTGGCAACCCCAGGCTGGGCAGCAGGGCGGAGAGCACCGCCTCGCTGTCGGCTTCCTGCTGGCCGACGAAGGTACCCACCCCGATGCTGTAGCCCCCCTGGCGTGGAAACACCCAGCAGAAGCCGTGGTGCACCAGGCCGAACTCGAAGCGGGCCATGTCGGCGGGGTCGGGATCTGCCGCCACCTCCACCGAAACCGTGGCCGCGAAGCGGGGACGCGGGGGGCCCAGGCCGAGGGGCACCGCAAAACGGGAGGCGGAGCCATCGGCGATCACCACGGCCCTGGCCCGCAGCGGCCCCTGACCAGGACCCGACACCTCCCAGAGGCCATCGGCGCCGCGCTCAATCCGCTCGACCCTGCAGCCATGGCGCAGGTCGCCGCCCGCCTGAACGGCCTGGTCCGCCAGGAAGGCATCGAGCACACTGCGGCGCACGATCCAGAAGGGGGCCGCCCCGGGCAGCTCCGCCGTCACCGGATCCTCCAGGCACCAGGTGAAGCGCACCCGGCGGATCACCTGATCCACCGCGGGCGCCAGATCGAAGGGGAACCAGCCCTGCACCGAGGCCGCCATGCCACCGCCACAGGGTTTGGAGCGTCCCGGGGCCTGGGCCTCCAGCAGGATCACCCGGCGGCCACGGGCCGCCAGATGGAACGCCGCCGCGCCACCGGCGGCGCCCGCGCCCACGACGATCACATCGGCATGGGCGGTCTGGCTCACACCTTGAGGATGTCGGCTTCCTTCTCCGCCAGCTTCTTCTCCAGCTCGGCGATGTAGCGATCGGTCAGCTTCTGGACCTTCTCCTGCTCGTCATGGCTCTGGTCCTCGGAGAGCTCACCCTCCTTCTCCAGCTTCTTGATTCGATCGACGCCCTCGCGGCGGAGGTTGCGCAGACCCACCTTGCCTTCCTCGGCGTACTTGGCCGCGAGCTTGCAGAACTCCTTGCGGCGGTCCTCGGTGAGGGGCGGGATGTTGATGCGGATCAGGCGGCCATCGTTGTTGGGGGTCAGGCCCAGATCACTCATGGCGATCGCCTTCTCGATCAGCGCCATGGAACCCCGGTCAAAGGGCTGGATCTGGATCGTCTGGGCGTCGGGGGTGGAGATCGTCGCCAGCGACTTGAGGGGCGTGTCGGCCCCGTAGTACTCGACGCTCAGCTTGTCGAGCAGGGAGGGGTTGGCCCGACCGGTGCGGATGGTGTTGAAGGTGCGCTGGGTGGCTTCCACCGACTTGCGCATGCTGGCTTCGAGATCCATGGCAGGGGAAAGGCGGGGAGGGGGAGGGTCAGCGGGGAGGCGCCGGCACGATGCGGGTGCCGATGGGCTCACCGGCGACCGCTCTGGCTATGTTGCCCGAGCCGAACAGGTCGAAGACCACGATCGGGATCGCGTTGTCCTTGCACAGGGCGATGGCGGTGCTGTCCATCACCTCGAGCTCGCCGCTGAGCACATCGAGGAAGGTGAGGGTCTCGTAGCGGACCGCATCGGCATGCTTGGCGGGGTCCTTGTCGTAGACGCCATCCACCTTGGTGGCCTTGAAGATCACGTCGGCGTTGATCTCAGCGGCCCGCAGGGCGGCGGTGGTATCGGTGGTGAAGAAAGGGTTGCCGCAGCCGGCCCCGAAGATCACCACCCTTCCTTTTTCCAGGTGCCGGATGGCCCGGCGGCGGATGTAGGGCTCGGCCACCTCCTGCATGGAGATGGCGCTCTGGACGCGGGTGGGCACACCGGCGCGCTCGAGGCCGTCCTGCAGCGTGATGGCATTCATCACCGTCGCCAGCATGCCCACGTAATCGGCCGTGGCCCGGTCCATCCCCGCCGCCGAGCCCTTCAGCCCACGAAAAATGTTGCCGCCACCGACGACGATCGCCAGCTGGGTACCCCCGGCCACCACCTCGACCACATCGGTGGCGATCGACTGGACGATGGCGGGATCAATCCCATAACCCTGGCCCCCCATCAGCGCTTCGCCGCTGATTTTGAGGAGAACGCGCCTGTAGGCCATCGACTCGTGCGATCGGCCGAACAGTAGCAACCCTCCCGCTGCACCACCAGGTTGCCCGCGCCTCCGTCACCCGCTTCACTGCCCCAAAGGAGCACCGCCATGGCCGTCGACCAGCCCGGACCTCGCAGCAGCGATGTGATGGCCCGCCTGACGCTCTCAGCCATGGAGCGGGCCAGCGGCAGCCCCGGCTTCTGGGGCCGGCCCGAGGTGCACCGCGCCCTGCTGGTCAGCGGGCTGTCGGTGCTGGTGTGCAGCCTGGCCCGGCTGCGGGCCGACCTGGGCTGATCCGGCACGCCCCGGGGATAAGCGTCAGAACTCGATGCCTGCCTGGGCCTTCACCCCCTGCTCCCGGAACGGATGGCGCACCGCCTTCATCTCGGTGACCAGGTCGGCGCGCTCCAGCAGGGCCGCCGGGGCGCCGCGGCCGGTGAGGGCCACATGGGTCAGCGGCGGGCGCAGGGCGAGTCCTTCCAGCACCTGGTCAGGGTCGAGATAGCCCAGCTTGAGGGCCACGTTGATCTCATCGAGCACCACCAGCTTGCGGTCGGCGTCGGCGAGGTAGGCGCGGGAGCGCTCCCAGGCGCTCTGCACCAGCTGGCGGTCCCGCTCCCGGTCCTGGGTCTCCCAGGTGAACCCCTCGCCCAGGGCATGCCAGTGGAGCGCATCGCCGAAGCGCTCCAGGGCCCGGGCCTCCCCCGGCTGCCAGCCCCCCTTGATGAACTGCACCACCGCCACGTTCTCGCCATGACCCAGGGTGCGCAGCACCAGGCCCAGGGCGGCGGTGGTCTTGCCTTTGCCGTCGCCGGTGAACACGAGCACCAGGCCCTTCTCCAGGTTGCGTTCCCCCACCCGCTGCTGCTGCACCTCCCGGCGGCGCTGCATGCGGCGCCGGTAGGCCTCCTGGTCGACCTCGGGAGCCAGGTCGCCCCCCGGGCCCAGCGCCTCGGCCTGGCGATCCAGGGCCAGCGCCCCGTCTGCCGCGGCTGGGGTCGTGGAGGCGATCGCCGTCATGGGAGCCGGTTGCGTTTGGCGCACTCTGGCGGAACCCCGAACGCCCCGGGCGGCCCCTGGCCTCAGGAGGCCCGCAGGCGTGCCAGGGCGGTGTCGACCGCCTGCTGCTGGTCCCGCCGCGTGATCCAGTGGTGGTAGGTGCGGGTGTGGATCGCCACCGAGTGGCCCATCATCCGGGCGGCCACCGTGTCGGGCAGACCGATGTGGATGGTGCGCACGGCCCAGGCATGGCGCAGGTCGTAAGGGGTGATCGGCAGCCCGTAGCGGCGGAACTGCTCCGCCACCCGCCGGCCCACCTGCTGCAGGGTGGTGCGGCGCAGATCGGTGCAGACCTGGGGCAGCCTTCCGTCGCCCTCGGCCAGGCTCTCCAGGCCGAAGCGCTCCACCCAGTCGGGCTGGAACGGCCACACCTGATGCTCGCCGGTCTTGCTGGTGGGCAGCACCCGCAGCACCCTGTCGCCTCCAGACGCCAGGGCGGAAAGATCACAGAAAAAAACCTCGTGGTTGCGCAGGCCGTAGGTGGCCATCAGGCCGTAGGCCAGGCGCCAGCGAGGATTGGGGATGGCCGCCACCAGCTCCTGGATGCGGGCATCGCTGGGCAGGCCCCGGAAGCGGGCCACGTGCAGGCCGTAGCCGCCACTGCGCTCGCTCCAGTCGGACGGCAGCGGCAGTTCCAGGTGGCGGGCCAAAGCCCCCAGGGCGATGCCGCACTGCTGGCGGCTGCGGCTGGCCAGGGGGTAGGTCTCCAGCACCCGCTCCAGCAGGGTGGCCTCCATAGCCGTTGCCCCACGGGCCCCGGCGGCCACCGCCTCGAGACGCCGCAGGTAGGGCCGGTAGGCACCGCTCCAGGTGCTGCGGCTGCCGGCGGGCCGGCGGCGGCGGCGGGGATCGGCGAAGAAGGCGGCCTCGAAACCGGCCAGCAGCGGCCGCAGGTCCCCGGCCTCAGAGATGGTTTCCGGCATGGATGGGGGGGGCACCTTCGGGACTGACGTCTGGGCTGTCTTGGTGGAAGGGCGCCGGCGCCAGGGCTCCCAGCTGAAGCTGCCCTGCTCCAGCGCCTGCCGCACCCGCTCGAGCTGCTCAAGGGCGGCGGCCACACCGGCGCTGGTGGCCGGCAGCCCCAGGCTGATCCGCTGCACCGGCCGCGCCGCCGTGCCCTGCTGGCAAGGCAGGGGGCCGCGCAAGCCCAGTCGCTGCTGGCGGATCTCCAGGCGCAGGCTGGTGCCCGAGGCCGCCAGGCGCTGATTCTCCTGCCGCACCAGTGCTGCCGGGTCGGCGTCAGCGGTGGCGCCCGGATCGGAAGCGGCTGGCAATGGCAGGGCAGCCAGGGCGATGGCGCGGCAAGCAAGGAGCTCAGCCGGAACCTACCCGTGCCATCCCATGGCCGCCAGGGTGCGGTTCGGTGGCCTGGCTGGCGCCCGCCGGTGGGGAGGCGGCGTTACGCTCAGCCTTTCGGATCGAAGGCATGGCCAGGGTCGGCGTGCTGCTGCTGAACCTCGGCGGTCCGGAACGGATCGAGGATGTCGGGCCTTTCCTATACAACCTGTTCTCCGATCCGGAGATCATCCGTCTGCCCACGCCGGCGCTGCAGAAGCCGCTGGCCTGGTTGATCAGCACCCTGCGCAGCGGCAAATCCAAGGAGGCCTATCGCTCGATCGGCGGCGGTTCCCCCCTGCGCCGCATCACCGAACAGCAGGCCAGGGAGCTGCAGAGCCGCCTGCGCCAGGAAGGGGTCGACGCCACCAGCTACGTGGCGATGCGCTACTGGCATCCCTTCACCGAATCGGCCGTGGGCGACATCAAGGCCGACGGTGTGGAAGAGGTGGTGGTTCTCCCCCTGTACCCCCATTTCTCGATCAGCACCAGCGGCTCCAGCTTTCGCGAACTGCAGCGGCTGCGCCAGGCCGACCCGGCCTTCCAGCGCCTGCCGATCCGCTGCATCCGCAGCTGGTACGACCATCCGGGCTACATCAACGCCATGGCCGGGCTGATCGCCCGGGAAGTGCGCGCCTCCGGCACGCCGGAGTCGGCCCACATCTTCTTCAGTGCCCACGGAGTGCCCAAGAGCTACGTGGAGGAGGCGGGCGATCCGTATCAGCAGGAGATCGAGGCCTGCGCCGCCCTGGTCATGCAACGACTGGAAGAGATGCTGGGCCATGCCAACCCCTCCACCCTCGCCTACCAGAGCCGGGTGGGGCCGGTGGAATGGCTCAAGCCCTACACCGAGGATGCCCTGCGGGAGCTGGGCGAGCAGGGCGTCAAGGAGCTGGTGGTGGTGCCGATCAGCTTCGTCAGCGAACACATCGAGACCCTTGAGGAGATCGACATCGAGTACCGGGAGATCGCCACCGAAGCCGGCATCACCCACTTCCGTCGGGTGCCCGCCCTCGACACCGACCCCACCTTCATCCAGGGCCTCGCCGACCTGGTGCACGAGGCCATGGCCGGCCCGGAGGTGAACCTCGACATGGCGGCCCAACTGCCCAAGAAGGTGAAGCTCTACCCCCAGGACAAGTGGGCCTGGGGCTGGAACAACAGCTCCGAGGTGTGGAACGGCCGACTGGCCATGGTCGGTTTTTCCGCTTTTCTGCTGGAATTGCTCACCGGTCAGGGTCCACTTCATGCCCTCGGACTGCTCTGATCGCCCCAGGCGTCACCGCCTGCGGGGCCGGTCGCTGCTGATCGCGGCGACCCTGGGGCTGAGCAGCCAGGGCCTGCCCGCCGAAGCCCGCAACGCCAGCCTCTGGGGCCGGGGGGCCTTTCCGGTGGCCAGTTTCGCGGGATACACGAGCGGTTTCGGCATGCGCTCCCACCCCCTCAGCGGAGACGTCAGGCCCCACTACGGCATCGACATCGCCGCCCCCCTGGGATCGCCGATCCGCAGCTGGTGGACCGGGACGGTGAGTGAGGTGATCGTCGACGGCGGCTGCGGCAACGGACTGGTGATCCGCTCCGGCAGCTACGAGCACATTTATTGCCACCTCAGTGGGCAGGCTGGCAATGGCCTCTATCGCAGCGGCAACGTTCTGCTTCGGGTGGGCCAGCGGGTGGCCACCGGCCAGGTGATCGCCCACGTCGGCCTGACGGGCAGCACCACCGGCCCCCACCTGCACTGGGGCCTGCGCCACCGGGGCGCCTGGATGGACCCGGCCCGTGTGTTGCGGGCCATGGCGGAGAGCCGCCGCCAGCGCAACCCAATCCCCCTGCAGCGACCTAACCTGGGTGTCTTCCGCTGATGGTGTCCAGATCGTTGCCCGGCTTGATGCCCTCCGGGACTTCCGGTCTTCCAACCTGACGCCCCCCTTCCCCCCTCGCCAGTCCCCAGCCGCCGCCGTGACGCTCACGCCCCTTCCCCCCGCCACAGCCGCCGCAGGGCACACAGCCGCCGCAGGGCCAACAGCCGCCGCAGAGAGGGGCGCTGATCTGTCGGCACCGATGCGGGTCAGCGGCGGCTATGCCCTGATGGATGCCCTGCATCGCCACGGTGTCAGGCACATCTTCGGCTATCCAGGCGGGGCGATCCTGCCCATCTACGACGAGCTCCACAAGGCCGAATCCCGGGGCTGGCTGAAGCACATCCTGGTGCGTCACGAGCAGGGCGGCACCCATGCCGCCGATGCCTACGCCCGTGCCACTGGAAAGGTGGGCGTCTGCTTCGGCACCTCCGGCCCCGGCGCCACCAACCTGGTCACCGGCATCGCCACCGCCCAGATGGATTCGGTGCCGATGGTGGTGATCACCGGGCAGGTGCCCCGGGCTGCGATCGGCACCGATGCCTTCCAGGAAACCGACATCTTCGGCATCACCCTGCCGATCGTCAAACACTCCTGGGTGGTGCGCGATCCAGCCGACATCGGACGCATCGTGGCGGAAGCCTTCCTGATCGCCGCCAGCGGCCGCCCCGGCCCGGTGCTGATCGACGTGCCCAAGGATGTGGGTGCCGAGGAATTCGACTACATACCGGTGGCCCCGGGGTCGGCGGTGCCCTCCGGCTTCAAGCGTCCGCCGGCCCCCAAGCCGGAAGCGATCCGGGCGGCCCTGGCCCTGATCCGCCAGGCCCGCCGCCCCCTCCTGTATGTGGGAGGCGGTGCCATCGGCTCCGACGCCCACGCGGAAGTGCACCAGCTGGCGGAGCGGTTCCGTCTGCCCGTCACCACCACCTTGATGGGCAAGGGGGCCTTCGACGAGAACCACCCTCTGGCGGTGGGCATGCTGGGCATGCATGGCACTGCCTATGCCAATTTCTCCGTCACCGAGTGCGATCTGCTGATCGCCGTCGGGGCGCGCTTCGATGACCGGGTCACCGGCCGGCTGGACAGCTTCGCCCCCCGGGCCCAGGTGATTCACATCGACATCGATGCGGCCGAAGTGGGCAAGAACAGGGTGCCCGAGGTGCCGGTCGTCTCCGATGTCCGCCTCGCCCTTGAGGCCCTGCTGCAGGCCTCGGTCGGCGAAAGCTCCAACCGGCGCACCGACGCCTGGCTGGAGCGCATCGACACCTGGAAGCACCACTACCCCCTGGTGATTCCCCAGCCCACCGGGGACATCGCCCCCCAGGAAGTGGTCATCGCCCTGCGGGAGCTGGCCCCTGAGGCCTTCTACACCACCGATGTGGGCCAGCATCAGATGTGGGCGGCCCAGTTCCTGCGCAACGGACCCCGTCGCTGGATCAGCAGTGCCGGCCTGGGCACCATGGGCTTCGGCATGCCCGCCGCCATGGGCGTCCAAACGGCTTTCCCCGACGAGCGGGTGATCTGCGTGGCGGGGGACGCCAGCATCCTGATGAACATCCAGGAACTGGGCACCCTCAGCCAGTACCAGCTGCCCGTGAAGGTGGTGGTCATCAACAACGGCTGGCAGGGCATGGTGCGCCAGTGGCAGGAGAGCTTCTACGAAGAGCGCTATTCCAGTTCCGAGATGACCGGAGGTATGCCCGACTTCCCCGCCCTGGCCGAGGCCTTCGGGGTCAAGGGCATCGGCATCACCGACCGGGCCCAGCTGCGCTCCGGCCTCGCTGAAGCCCTGGCCCACCCCGGTCCGGTGTTCGTCGATGTGCGCGTCCGGCGTAACGAGAACTGCTACCCGATGGTTCCCCCAGGAGCCAGCAACGCCCAGATGGTGGGTCTGCCCAGCCATCCCGAACTCGCCATCGATACCATCCGCCAATGCAACGCCTGCGGCAGCACCACGGCCAGCGCCCACCTCTTCTGTCCCAGTTGCGGCGCCAAACTCTGACCCTGCTCGGGGTCCTGTTGGCCATCTTGTTCGTCTGGCCCGGTGCGGCGGCGGCGGCGGAGGTGTTTCAGGTGCGTAGTGGCACCCTGCTGCAGGTGGGCGATGGCAACCGCAGCTACGCCGTGGAGCTCGCCTGCATGGAGCTGGTGGCGGACCACGAGACGGAGGCGACCGCCTGGCTGCGTCAGGCCCTGCCCCGTCGCACCAAGGTGAATCTGCGCCCCATGGGCCAGCGGGATGGCACGCTCCTGGCCCAGGTGAGCCTGCTCTCCAGTGGCGCCGACATCGCCACCGGCCTGATCGCCGCTGGCCTGGCGCAGGCGGAGGCCTGCCCATGAGCCTCAACCGCACCGCCAAGGGCATCGTGCTGGTGCCCACCCTGCTGCTCGGTGGAGCTTTTCTGGCCGCCGGCACCTGGATGGAGGGCCCCGCTGCCGCCAACCGTGGCCTGGCCCTCACCCTGGGAGGGTTCCTGATGGCAGCCGGTCTGCTGGCCCAGCTGCTGCCCGAACCCGGCCCGGACCCATAGTTGGTGTAGTCAGGGCGAATGGGGATGCGGAACTCCGATCAGCTCGTTGTGCCCCTGGCACAGGTCGGCCTGGACTCCATCGCCGAGGTGGGGGGTAAGAACGCCTCCCTCGGGGAGATGATCCAGCAGCTGGGGCCTGCGGGCGTCCAGGTGCCGGGAGGCTTCGCCACCACGGCCGCCGCTTACCGCCTGTTCATCACGGCCAACGGGCTCAGGCCCGCCCTCACCGCGCTGCTCGACGGGCTCGATACCAATGACCTGGCGGCCCTGCAGGCGGCCGGACAGGGGGCCCGCCAGCTGCTGGGTGGGGCGGTCCTGCCGTCCCCCCTGGCGGCGGCGATCGTGGCGGCCTACGCGGAGCTGGCCGCCGAAATGGCCGCCAGCGGTGTCCCTGCCGCCGTGGCGGTGCGCTCCAGTGCCACGGCCGAGGACCTGCCGGAGGCCAGCTTCGCCGGGCAGCAGGAGACCTACCTGCACGTCGAGGGCGAGGCGGCGCTGCTGGAGGCCTGCCGGCGCTGCTATGCGTCGCTGTTCACCGATCGGGCCATCGCCTACCGGCAGCAGCACGGCTTCGATCACCTGGAGGTGGCCCTCTCGATCGGGGTGCAGCGCATGGTGCGCTCCGACCTGGCCAGCTCCGGGGTGATGTTCAGCATCGACACCGAAACCGGTTTCCGCGACGCCGTGCTGCTGACCGCCGCCTACGGGCTGGGGGAAAACGTGGTGCAGGGCGCCGTGAACCCGGATGAATGGCTGATCTTCAAGCCCACCCTGGAGCGGGGTTTCGCCCCGATCCTCAGCCGGCGACTGGGCAGCAAGGCGCTGCGCATGGTCTACGCCGACCCCAGCGGCGGCGATGGCCGGGCGGTGCGCAACGAAGCGGTGTCCCCGGACGACAGCCGGCGCTTCGCCCTCAGCGATGGCGAGGCGCTCACCCTGGCGCGCTGGGCCTGCGTGATCGAACGCCACTACAGCGAGCGCCGCGGCGTGCCCACCCCGATGGACATCGAATGGGCCAAGGACGGCCTCAGCGGGGCGCTGTTCATCCTCCAGGCCCGGCCGGAGACGGTGGAATCCCGCCGGGGCGGAGCGGTGCTGCGCAGCTGGCACCTGGAGCCGCACCAAGCTGAGGAGATCACCAGCGGCCGGGCCATCGGTGCCTCGGTGAGCAGCGGCCGGGCCCGGGTGATCAACGATCCCAGCGAGATCGCCCGGTTCAGCAGCGGCGACCTGCTGGTCACCCGTCGCACCGACCCCGACTGGGAGCCGATCCTGAGGAAGGCCAGCGGTGTGGTCACCGACCAGGGGGGCCGCACCTGCCACGCGGCGATCATCGCCAGGGAGATGGGCCTGACGGCGATCGTCGGCACGGGCGAGGGCACCAGCCGCATCGGCGACGGCGACACCGTCACCCTCAGCTGCTGCGAGGGGGATGTGGGCCATGTGTACCGCGGGGCCCTGCCCTTCCGGGTGGAGGAGCAGGCCATCGACGACCTGCCGGACACCCGCACCAGGATCCTGATCAACGTGGGCAATCCCGAGGAGGCCTTCAACCTGGCCTCGATCCCCTGCGACGGAGTGGGGCTGGCCCGGCTGGAGTTCATCATCGCCAACCACATCCGCGTGCATCCGATGGCGTTGCTGCAGCCCGAACGGGTGACGGCGGCGGCCGATCGGGCCGCCATCGCCGAGCTGATCGTGGGCTACGACGACCCGCCCGATTACTACGTGGACCTGCTGAGCCAGGGCATGGCCCGGATCGCCGCCGCTTTCCATCCCCGGCCGGTGATCCTGCGCTTCTCCGACTTCAAGAGCAACGAATACGCCCGGCTGCTGGGCGGGTCGGCCTTCGAGCCGGCGGAGGAGAACCCGATGATCGGCTGGCGGGGGGCGTCGCGCTACTACGCGCCGGCCTTCCGCGCCGCCTTCGGCCTGGAGTGCCAGGCCCTGCGCCGGGTGCGGGAGTCGATGGGCCTGGGCAACGTGATCCCAATGGTGCCCTTCTGCCGTACCCCCGAGGAGGGGGACCGGGTGCTGGCCGTGATGGCCGCCGAAGGACTGGTGCGGGGGAAGAACGGGCTGGAGGTGTACGTGATGTGCGAGCTGCCCAGCAACGTGATCGGTGCTGAAGCCTTCGCCGAGCGCTTCGACGGCTTCTCGATCGGCTCCAACGACCTCACCCAGCTGACCCTGGGACTCGACCGGGACTCCGCCCTGGTGGCGGACCTGTTCGACGAGCGGCATCCCACGGTCAAGGAGATGATCCGCCTGGCGATCCGCACGGCCCGGCGTTGCGGCCGCAAGATCGGCATCTGCGGCCAGGCCCCCAGCGACTATCCCGACTTCGCCCGTTTCCTGGTGGAGGAAGGGATCGACTCGATCAGCCTCAACCCCGACGCGGTGGTCACCACCCGGATCGCCATCGCCGCCATGGAGGCCGAGCTGGACGCGGCCGCCTCAGCAGGAAGCCTGACGCAGCCGGACTGAGGGGGCGCCCATGGGTGGGGCCCAGAGGCGCCAGAGCAGCAGGCCGTGGGCGCTGCAGCGCACCACGCAGAGCGCCGCCAGACCCATGCAGAGGGGACAGTGAGCCAGACCCATCAGAACGTCGGCCCCAACCTCGATCAGCTTCCACCATGGCACCTTCCGCGGCGTCGTGCCCTAGAACGCCAACAGCCCCCTGCCTGCACCGGCCGTGCTGCGCCTCAGCGAGCTGAAGTTGCCGCTCGATCACAGCACCGCCGATCTGGAGGCGGCCATCACCCAGCGGCTGGGGCTGGCGCCCGGTGAACTGCGCAGCCACCAGCTGGTGAAACGCAGCGTCGATGCACGCCGGCGCGGGGCCATTTCCCTGGTGTACTGCCTCGACCTCGCCCTCGAGGGCGGCGCCCGGCGCCGCCTGCTGCGCCGCTTCGCCGGCGATCCCCACCTGCGACCAACCCCGGACAGCCGCTACCGCCCCGTGGCCCGGGCCGAGGGGACGAGCCCGGCGCTCCGACCGGTGGTGGTGGGCGCCGGCCCCTGCGGCTATTTCGCCGCCCTGCTGCTGGCCCAGATGGGTTGGCGGCCCCTGCTGCTGGAGCGGGGCAAGGTGGTGAAGGAGCGCACGGCGGACACCTTCGGCTTCTGGCAAGGCCGCCGCCGCTTCGATCCCGGCTCCAATGCCCAGTTCGGTGAAGGGGGCGCGGGCACCTTCTCCGACGGCAAGCTCTACAGCCAGGTGAGTGAAGAGCCCGCCTACATCCGCAAGGTGCTTGAAGAGCTGGTGGCGGCCGGGGCCGACCCCGACATCCTCACCCTGCACCACCCCCACATCGGCACCTTCAAGCTGGCCACGGTGGTGCGGGGGCTGCGGGCCCGGATCGAGGCCCTGGGCGGCGAAGTCCGCTTCGGCCAGCACGTGGTGGAGCTGCTGCTGGAGGAGGGGGCCGACCGGCAGCTGGCCGGTGTGCGCCTAGCTGACGGCACGGCCGTCGCCACCCGGCATCTGGTGCTGGCGCCGGGCCACAGCGCCCGCGACACCTTCCTGATGCTGCACGCGTTGGAGGTGGCCATGGAGCCGAAACCCTTTGCCGTCGGGGTGCGAATTGAGCATCCCCAGGCCCTGGTCGACCAGGCCCGCTGGGGGGAAGCCGCCGGCCACCCGCGGCTCGGCCCCGCGGAGTACAAGCTGGTGCACCACTGCAAAAGGGAAGCCACAGCCGGCCGCAGCGTCTACAGCTTCTGCATGTGTCCGGGCGGCCTGGTGGTGGGCGCCACCTCGGAGGAAGGCTGTGTCGTTACCAACGGCATGAGCCAGCATTCCCGCCAGGAACGCAATGCCAACAGCGGTCTGGTGGTGCCCGTGAGCCAGGAGGATCTGGCGCCCTACGGCAAGCCGGGGGGGGAGGCCCTGGCCGGGATCGCCTTCCAGCGCCACTGGGAGCACCAGGCCTTCCGCGCCGGCGGCAGCGATTACCGGGCGCCGGCCCAGTGGCTCGGTGATTTCCTGGCGCGTCGCCCCAGTCAGGAGGCGCCCCCGGGGGCGGTGGAGGGGTCGTACCAACCCGGCCTCCGCTTCGGCAGCCTCGATGGCTGCCTGCCGGACTATGTGCTCGAGGCGATCCGGGAAGCGCTGCCGGTTTTCGGCCGCCGCATCCCGGGCTATGCCATGGATGGTGCCCTGCTCACCGGCGTGGAGACCCGCACCTCCTCACCGCTGCGGTTGCAGCGTCATCCAATACGGCTCGAAAGCCTGAACACACCGGGGCTGTTCCCGGCGGGGGAAGGGGGAGGCCATGCCGGCGGCATCCTCTCGGCGGCGATCGACGGCATCAAGGTGGCGGAAGCCGTGGGTCTCAGCCTCTGTGCGCCGCCGCCCCCTGGGACACCACCCCACTCCACTGCACGGCCTTGACCCCGTCGCGGCGCCAGGAATGGAACAACAGTGGCTCGGCCACCGTGCAAAGCGGGCAGAGGGCGATCTGCTCCGGCGCCAGACCGTCCTGCTCCAGCTGCAGCGCCGTGGCCCGGCGGATGTCCAGCCGATCCTTGCCGGGAGCCGGATCCAGCAGCAGGGCACCGCAGCGTTCGAGATCCACCAGGGCGCCATCGGGCACCGGGACGCTGCTGCCCGCCACCATGGCCGCGGCCACCTGCAGGGTGACGGAGCGCTCCACCTGGTAGCGGATGCCGTCCACGGCTGGCCCGAGGGCCACCCGCAGCTGGTCCCGGCGGGCTCCGTCCGCCACCAACGCCTCGATCGCCGCCGGCACGATCCGGCCCGCGACCCCACGCCAGCCGGCGTGGCAGGCCGCCACCCGGCCGCCGGCGCGGTCAACGATCAACACCGGAGTGCAGTCGGCGCCGCACACCCAGAGGCTCTGGCCGCCGCGATCGCTGCGCAGTCCATCGGCCTCCGGCCAGGGGGCCCGCTCGGCGTCCCCGGCAGCGAGCACGGTGCCGCCATGCACCTGGCGGGTGCGATGCACACCAACGCCGGCACTGATTTCCCCAGCCAGCTCCTCTGGCTGGCGGCCCTGCCACTGGCGGGTGAAGAAGCCGTGCTCGAAGCCGGCCAGCAGATCGCACTGGAGGTAATGGCCGCCGTAGGTGCCCACCCAGGTCCAACCGGGCAGGTCATTGAAGCCCGCATCGGGCCGCTCGAAGGGGGCCTCGAGCGCCTCAGCCATCCGGCTGATCCCGCAACAACCAGAAGCCTTCGAGGGCCGGAGCCTCCTCGCTCGCCTGGATGGCGATGAACTGCAGACCGCCGGCCCGCTCCCGGGCTTCCGCCAGGGCCACGCTGGCCAGCTGCGCTTCCTCCTCCGGCAGGCGGGCCAGGATCCAGCGATCCTCCAGGCCAGCCTCCAGCACCAATTGACCGGCGCAGACTTCCAACCGCGCCGGCTCCAGGCCGGACAACCAGCCGGCGATGGCCAGGGCCCGCCGGCGGCTGAACAGCCGGATCCCTGGGATCGGAGTGGCGGGATCCACACCATCAGGCAGGGCCACCAAGCCGGGGAAGGCGATCTCCCAGCCGCCGGCCTCGGCCAGCGTCGCGGCAGTGAGGGTGGCCCAGCTCCAGCTGTCGCCCCTGGCCGCCTCCGGCAGGGGCAGGGCCACCGGCGGGATCGGTTGCGGGGGGGGGGCCAGGGGACCGGCCATGTAGCCCGGCTCCTGGGGGTAGACGGTGGCCTGTCGCTCCCGCAGCCACTCCACCAGGCCATAGCAGCGCCGGCTCGGCACCAGCTCCAGGCCAAGCCCTTCGGCGGCCCGCTGCACCATGGCGCGCATCGAGCCGCGCCAGCAACGCAGCCGCCGCGGCGGGCCGAAGCCCTGCTCGGCGGCGTCCTGGATCGCCGCTTCGATCGCCCCGCGCAACCACTGGGAATTGACGCTGGCAGCCGGGCACGCCATGAACCAGCGGAAGGGCTCAGGTGCCGGCTGCAGACCCGCGGTGGTGCAGATCAGCAGTTCCCAGCGCTTCTTGCCATCGGCCTCCAGGATCGGCCTGGAGTAGTAGTCGAGTTCCCAGTCAGGGCCAGGCGCCAGCAACGCTCCACTCATCCTGCGTCCTGTTCCTGCTGGCGCAGCAGCGAGCGGGCTCGGTGGGCCCGGTCCTCGGCCTCGGCCATCACGGTCTCCTTGGCGATCAACAGTTCCCCGGCCGGGCCTTCGAGCAAGGCGGTGTTGAGGGCGATGCGGCCGCGGGCGGGGTCGATGGCGGTGACCAGGGCCTTGATGGCCTCCCCCTGCTGGAAGGCCTCCCGCAGGTCGCGCAGGACGCCGCCGGTGATGCAGGAGTGGTGCAACAGGCCGCTGACGCCACCCAGATCGATGAAGTAGCCGTAGGGCTTGATCGAGGCCACATGGCCTTCGACCAGCTGCCCCACCTCCAGGGTGGCGAAGCGGGCGGCACTGGCGGCCCGCTTTTCGGAGAGCACCAGCTTGCTGGTCTCGGCGTTGACCTCCAGGAAGGCCACCCCCAGGGTCTGGCCGACGAGGGCTTCGTGATTCTCACCCTCGTTGAGCTGGGAGCGGGGGATGAAGCCGCGCAGCCCCTCGAGATCGCAGGTGACGCCACCACGGTTGAAGCCGCTCACCTTGACCTGCACCACCTTGCCCTCCTTCTCCAGCTGGCGCACCTTCTCCCAGCTGTGGCGCAGGGCGAGGGCACGGGCGCTGATGGTCACCATCCCATCGGCGTTCTGCTCACGGGTGACGAGCACCTCGATCGGCAACCCCTTGGGGAAGCGCTCCTTGAGGTTGGTGATCACCCCGAGGCCGCACTCGCTCTTGGGCATGAAACCGGGGGCCTTGCCGCCGATGTCGACATAGACACCGTCGCTCTCCATGCCGATCACCACCCCCTTGACCACCTCACCGGTGGTGCCGATCGGAGCGTTCTCATCGAGGGCGGCGAGGAAGGCCTCCTCATCGAAATCGAAGTCGTCCACGGTGCGGGCCTGGCGGGAGGCCGTCGCAGGGGCGGCCTCAGCTCCGGCGTTGGAGGCAGTGGCGGTGGCGGATCCGCGTGAGGTTGAACCGCCACGGCGATCGGTGGCCGGGCCGAGCAGGTCGGCCATGGTGAGGCCCTCGAGGGCATCCATGTTGAAGCGGTCCTCGTCCGCCGGGGGCGACGACGGCGGCCGCAGCGGCGGCGCGGCCGGGCTCGACACCACTGGAGCGAGGGGCGCTTCGGCGGCCACCTCCTCCTCCTTCTTGATCATCAACACCTGGGGGGGCTTGCGCAGCGGCACAGGGGCCGACCCGGAAGGTCTCGCCGGCGGCATGGGGCGCTGGGCGGAGTTCCGGGGCTGACGCGGCGCGGGGTTGCCGGTTCCTGCCATGGAGGTCCTCAGCGAAGCACGGGGCTCCACACTGTACGAATCACCCGTTGAGGCCCGTCCTCCCCCCGCCGATGCCCCCCTGCAGCGAGCGTCGCCTCGCCAGCCTCAGTTGGACAGCGGTGCAGGAACAGGCCGCCCGCCCGGGAAGCACGGTGGTCTGGCCCTTCGGCGCCATCGAGCAACACGGCCCCCTGCTGCCCCTGGGCACCGATGCCCTGTTTGCCGAGCGGGTGGCCGAGGCCGTGCTGGAGCGGCTCGACCCTGACCTGCCGATCTGGCGGCTGCCGCTGCAGAGCATCGGCTTCTCCCCGGAGCACCTGGGCTTCCCAGGAACCCTCAGCCTTCCCGCCGATCTGATGATCGAGCTGGTGCGCTCCGTGGGCAGGGGGATCGCGGCAGCGGGCTTCCAGCGGCTGGTGCTGTTCAACGCCCATGGCGGCCAGATCGGCCTGCTGGAGGCGGCGGCGCGGGAGTTGCGGGTGCTGGAACCCGGCCTGGCGGTCCTGCCCTGCTTCCTCTGGCGCGGTGCCGATGGACTGGCGGAACTGATTCCCGAACCCGAACGCAACACCGGGCTCCATGCCGGCCTGGCGGAAACCAGCCTGATGCTGTTTCTCGAACCGACCACCGCCGGAGCCCTGCCTGCCGCCGACGGGCTTGCCCCCAACCCGGCGCCCCCCAGCGGCTGGAGCCTGGAAGGGGCCTGCCCCTGCTCCTGGCGCACGGAGGAACTGAGCGTCAGTGGGGTCATCGGTGATCCCGCTGGCGCCAGCGAGGACCTCGGCCGCAAACTCTTCCTGCGCCTGGTGGACAGCTGGGAGCGGCGCCTAGACGCTCTGGTGCGTAGCGATTGGCCACCGACTTCCAGCAGGCCATGACTAAAGTTGCAGGGTTGACTGAGTCTGCGGTCCCCATGCCCACCCTGGAAACCACCACGTCCGTCGATTCCGCCCTGGGCCCGCTTGAGGGGAGCGAACTTCCCGACTTCACCACCGCCGCCTACAAGGACGCCTACAGCCGCATCAACGCGATTGTGATCGAAGGCGAGCAGGAAGCCCACGACAACTACATGTCCCTGGGGACGCTGCTTCCTGACCAGGCCGAGGAGTTGGGCCGCCTGGCGCGCATGGAGCTGAAGCACATGAAGGGTTTCACCGCCTGCGCCAACAACCTCGGCGTCACCGCCGACATGCCCTTCGCCCAGGAGTTCTTCTCCCCCCTGCGCAACAACTTCCAGGCGGCCCTCAAGGACGGGAAGGTGGTCACCTGCCTGCTGATCCAGGCCCTGCTGATTGAAGCCTTCGCCATCTCGGCTTATCACATCTATATCCCTGTGGCCGATCCTTTCGCCCGCAAGATCACCGAAGGAGTCGTCAAGGACGAGTACACCCACCTCAACTACGGCCAGGAGTGGCTCAAGGCCCACCTTGAAGAGTCCCGCGCCGAGCTCGAGCAGGCCAACCGCGACAACCTCCCCCACGTGCGCCGCATGCTGGATCGGGTCGCCGCTGATGCCGCAGTGCTTCACATGGAAAAGGAAGACCTGATCGAGGATTTCCTGATCGCCTACCAGGACGCCCTCACCGACATCGGCTTCACCCCTCGGGAGATTGCCCGCATGGCCGCTGCAGCGCTGCTGGGCTGAGCTGACCACGCAAGCTCGCCGGGGGAGGATGTAGCGTCGGCGACATCCGGCCCTGCCCTGCCGCCGCGTTCTCCTTCCTGCATGTTCGGCCTGATTGGTCATTCCACCAGCTTCGAGTCGGCGCGCAATCTGGCGCGAAGCCTCGGTTTCGAGGAGTACGCCGACGGGGATCTGGACATGTGGTGCAGCGCCCCGCCCCAGTTGGTGGAGAGGATCAGCGTCACCAGCCCCACGGGCCAGTGCATCGAAGGGGCCTACATCGACTCGGTGTTCGTGCCGGAGATGTTGAGCCGCTTCAAGACGGCCAAGCGCAAGGTGCTCAATGCCATGGAGCTGGCCCAGAAGAACGGCATCGACATCACCGCCCTGGGTGGCTTCACCTCGATCATTTTCGAGGATTTCAAGCTGCTGAGGGAACAGCAGGTTCGCGCCACCACCCTCGACTGGCAGCGCTTCACCACCGGCAACACCCACACCGCCTGGGTGATCTGCCGCCAGGTGGAAGCCAACGCTCCACAGCTGGGCCTTGACCTGCGTCGGGCCAAAGTGGCCGTGGTGGGCGCCACCGGCGACATCGGCAGTGCCGTCTGCCGTTGGCTCTCCCAGCGCACCGGCGTCGAGGAACTACTGCTGGTGGCCCGCCGTCCCCAGCCGCTGGCCGATCTGCAGCAGGAACTGGGCGGTGGCCGCATCCTTTCGCTGGAGGACGCCATGGCCGAGGCGGACGTGGTGGTCTGGGTCGCCAGCCTGGCCCAGGCCAGCAGCATCGATCCGGGCCGGCTGCGCCGCCCCTGCCTGATGATCGATGGCGGCTACCCCAAGAATCTGGACACCAAGGCCGCCGGCGAAGGCATCCACGTGCTCAAGGGCGGCATCGTCGAATTCGGCTCCGACATCGGCTGGCAGATGATGGAGGCGGCGGAGATGGCCAATCCCCAGCGTCAGATGTTCGCCTGCTTCGCCGAAGCGATGCTGCTGGAGTTCGAAGGCCTGCGCACCAATTTCAGCTGGGGCCGCAACAACATCACCCTCGAGAAGATGGATCTGATTGGTGCCGCCTCGCTTCGCCACGGGTTCCAAGCCCTTGGCCTGGAACATCCGGCACCGGTCCCCAGCCTCTCTTCCACCTGATCCCTGCCTTCCCGACCATGGCCCGCCGCGTCCTGCTGGACTTCGAAAAACCACTGGTGGAGCTGGAGGAGCAGATCGAGCAGATCCGCCAGCTGGCCCGCGATTCCGAAGTCGATGTGAGCCAGCAGCTGCTGCAGCTGGAAACCCTCGCCACCCGGCGCCGCGAGGAGATCTTCAGCTCCCTCAGCCCGGCCCAGAAGATCCAGGTGGCCCGCCACCCCCAGCGGCCCAGCACCCTCGACTACATCCAGGTGATCACCGACGAGTGGCTCGAGCTGCACGGCGACCGCCGCGGCAACGACGACCGCGCCCTGGTGGGCGGCGTGGGTCGCATCGGCGACCAGGCGGTGGTGCTGCTCGGCCACCAGAAGGGCCGGGACATGAAGGAGAACGTGGCGCGTAACTTCGGCATGGCCTCGCCCGGCGGCTACCGCAAGGCGATGCGGCTGATGGACCACGCCGACCGCTTCCGCCTGCCGATCCTCAGCTTCATCGACACACCCGGCGCCTATGCAGGGGTCAAAGCAGAGGAGGAGGGCCAGGGCGAGGCGATCGCGGTGAACCTGCGCGAGATGTTCCGCCTGCGGGTGCCCATCATCGCCGTGGTGATCGGTGAGGGGGGCTCCGGCGGCGCGCTCGGCATCGGCGTGGCCGACCGGCTGCTGATGTTCGAGCACAGCGTCTACACGGTGGCCAGCCCCGAGGCCTGTGCCTCGATCCTCTGGCGCGATGCGGCCAAGGCCCCCGCCGCCGCCGAGGCCCTGCGCATCACCGCGGCTGATCTTCTGCAGCTGGGGCTGGTGGATGTCCTGCTGAAGGAACCCTCCGGCGGCAACCACTGGGCGCCCATGCAGGCCGCCGAGACACTCCGCACGGCCCTGCTGGACCAGCTCGATGCGCTGAAGACCTGCAGCGAATCCGCCCTGGTGGAGGCCCGCTACGCCAAGTTTCGGCGCATGGGCCAGGTTCTGGAGGGGGCGGCGACGGATCCCGCCCACGCGCCGTAGGGTTGACCTCCTGCCACTGCGCCCGTTGCCCACCGCCCTGATCACCGGTGCCTCCCGCGGCATCGGCGCCGCCGCCGCCCGCCGCTTCGCCGCCGAGGGTTACGACCTCCTGCTGGTGGCCCGCAGCACTGCCGACCTTGATGGCCTGGCCGAGGAGCTGCGGGGGCTGGGCCGTCACATCGAAACCCAGGCCCTCGACCTGGCCGAGGCGGAGGCCATCCCTGGCACGATGGCCGAGCTGCTCGGGCGGGGGCTGGTCCCTTCGGTGGTGATCAACAACGCCGGTGCCGCCTGGACCGGCCCCCTGGCGGCCATGCCCCTCGAGCGCTGGCAATGGTTGCTGCAGCTCAACCTGACCAGCGTCTTCCAGGTCTGCCTGGCGGTGCTGCCCGGCCTGCGCCAGGCCGGTGGCGGCAGGATCATCAACGTCAGCAGCCATGCCGCCAGGAATGCCTTCCCGGACTGGGGGGCTTATAGCGTCAGCAAGGCCGCCCTGGCATCGTTCAGCCGTTGCCTTGAGGCAGAGGAACGCTCCGCCGGCATTAAGGTGAGCACCCTCACCCTGGGGGCGGTGAATACACCTCTTTGGGACAGTGAAACCGTCCACAGTTCCTTCGACCGACGTGCCATGCTTTCACCTGAGCAGGTGGCTGAATCCCTGCTCTACCTAGCGCGGCAACCCCATTGCCAGACGGTTGAGGACCTCACCCTGATGCCTGCCGCCGGAGCCTTCTAACCCCCCTTATGACATCCACCCTCCCCAGCGGCCTCAGCGCCCGTCAGGTCGCTCCCGTCACCACCCCCATTCCCGTCAGCCTGCGGATCCGCGAGCGACTGCAGAAGCAAGGGGTGCCGTTCCTGGCCAACGACAACATTTCCGAGCATCTGCGCGAAGGCGAGCTCGACCAGCTGGAGATCGAAGTGGCCGGCAAGGTGCGCGAGTTGCTGCGCAGCCTGGTGATCGATATCGAGAACGACCACAACACCGAGGAGACGGCCGAACGGGTGGCCAAGATGTACCTGCACGAGGTGTTCAAGGGGCGCTACCACGAGCAACCCAAGATCGCCAGCTTCCCCAACGTGAAGCAGCTCGATGAGATCTATACCGTTGGTCCCATCTCGATCCGCTCCGCCTGTTCCCACCACCTCGTGCCGATCCTGGGCAACTGCTGGATCGGGATCAAACCGGGCGAACGGGTGATCGGTCTGTCGAAGTTCTCCCGGGTCGCCGACTGGGTCTTCTCACGGCCCCACATCCAGGAAGAGGCCGTGATCATCCTCGCTGACGAGATCGAACGACTGTGTGAGCCCCTCGGCCTGGCGATCCTTGTCAAAGCCCAGCACTACTGTATGAAGTGGCGCGGCGTGAAGGAACCCCAGACCAGCATGGTCAACTCTGTCGTGCGCGGTGATTTCCGCCACGACCCCAGCCTCAAGCAGGAGTTCTTTGAGCTCGTGCGTCAGCAGGAGTCGCTGCTCGGTAACTGAGCCGCTGCGTGACGCTCAGGATCCGGGTCCGGCCATGACCGGCCCCACCACCTGGGACACGCTGCGCTGGCTGCCGCTTGAGGTGGGCACAGCTACCACCACCATCACCTGGTAGGCCACGTCGGCCGGCGTCAGGGCATAGGTGGGGCCGCTGGCCCCCTGGATCAGCTGCCAGTGGCTCCGGCCAGGGGCCAGGCGATACCAGTGAAAGGCGCTGGGGGGCAGGGAGGCCAGCACGTCAGCCGTGGCCGTGGCTTGCAGCAGGGCTCCCTGCCGGGCTTCCCCCTGCAACAGCAGCTGGTTGAGCCCGGCTATCCGCTGCTGCACCGCCCCCTCGATCTGCTGATCCCCGGCGATTTCCTGGCGCAGCAACTGGATCTGCTGCTGGGGATCGGCCGTGATCCCCGGCACACACTGCAGCGTCCCCTGCACCAGCTGACAACCCACCAGATCCTGGGCTTTGAGGCCGGCCCCTGGCCCCATCAGCAGCAGCAGGCCCAGGGGCAGGGCGGCACGAAGGCGGAGGGCGCGACGAAGGAAGGACAAAGGGGACTCAGAGATCGGACTGCACCGATCCTGGACCCGGCAGTGCCAAAAGCCAATCAACCGGTGGCGGAACCACGCACCGCCGCCACCAGGGCCGCGACCCGCGCCAGGTTCTTGACGCCGGGGCGATCCTCCAAGGAGCTGGAGGCATCAAGACCATCGGGGCGGAGCCGGGCCAGCAGCTCGGTCACCGTCTCGGGGCCGACGCCACCGGCCAGCCACCAGGGGAAGGTCGGGCGGAAATCCTCCAGCCAGGCGGTGGGGATCCGCTGCCCGGTGCCCCCCAGCTGGCCGGGCTGCCAGGCGTCCAACAACAGGGCCTCGACCACCTCGGCATAGGCGGCCGCCGTCTCCAGATCCTCGGGGGAGCGCACCCGCAGGGCCTTCCATATCCGGACACCCAGCCGCTGGGCCAGCTCACCGCAGCGCTCCACGCTTTCATCCCCATGCAGCTGGAGCACCGCATGGCCCCGGCCCACGCCGAGCTCCTCCAGCCGGTCGTCGCTGGGATCGGCCACCACGAGCACGCCGAAGCAATCACCGCCGGCGGCCATGGCCGCGAACAGATCGGGCCGTTGCGCCACTGGCACAAAGCGGGGTGAGCTGGGCACGGCGATGACGCCGATCGCATCGACCCCCAGGGCGGCGATGGCGATGGCCTGGGCCGGCTGCCTGAGCCCACAGATCTTCAGCAGCGGGGAGGAAACCAGAACAAGGTTGGCCGGGGTGCCTTTCTAGGATGGGGTCGAAAACACCGGCTCTGGCCGGATCTCTGCCCGGACGGTGCCCGTGGGTGAAGGCTGGCAACTGCTGACGATCCGCGGCATTCCCCTGCGCATCCACCCGAGCTGGTTCGTGATCCTGCTGCTGGCCACCCTGGGCTTCCAGCAGCAGTACGCCCTCAGCCTCCGCGGCCAGCTCGCCCCGGCGGCGCTCTGGGCCGTGGCCCTGGTCACCTCTTTGGCCCTGTTCGTTTCCGTGCTGCTGCACGAGCTGGGCCATTCCCTGGTGGCCCTGCAGCAGGGGGTGAAGGTGAAATCCATCACCCTCTTCCTGCTGGGGGGGGTGGCCAGCGTGGAGCGGGAATGCTCCACCGCCCGCGGTGCCCTGATGGTGGCGGCGGCAGGACCGGCGGTGAGCCTGGTGCTGGGCATCGGCCTGCTGGCCTCCACCCATGCCGCCAGTCACCTCACCCCCGTCCTGGGGCAGGTGGTGGAACGGCTCGGCGCCCTCAACCTGATCCTGGGGCTGTTCAACCTGCTGCCCGGGCTGCCCCTGGATGGAGGCCTGATCGTCAAGGCCCTGGTCTGGGAATTCTCCGGCAGCCAAAGGCGGGGCGTCGAGGTGGCCAACACCTGCGGCCGCTTCCTGTCCCTGTTCGCCGTGGGGATGGGCACGGTGCTGCTGCTGCGGGGTGGCGGCATCGGCGGAGCCTGGCTGATTCTGCTGGGTTGGTTCGGCCTGGGGGCGGCCCGCAACCAGAAGCAGATGCTGGTCGTCCAGCAGGCCCTCAAGGATCTCAAGGTCAAGGATGTGGCCCAGCGCCGCTTCCGGGTGCTGGAGGCCGACACCAGCCTGCGGGAGCTGAGCCGGATGCGCCTCGGCACCGCCCCGCCGATCGCCGAGGCCGGGGAAGGCGCTGCCCCCTCCGACAAGGACGCCCATGGCCCAGCGGACTGGCTGCTCGTCTGCGACCGGGGCCGCTGGCAGGGTGTCATCGACGACGCTCCCCTCCAGGCCCTGCCCGTGCAGTGCTGGGACAGGGAACGGGTACGCGACCATCTGCAGCCCCTCTCCAGCCTGCCCTCCATCCCCGAATCGGCCGCGCTTTGGCAGGCCGCCCTCCAGCTCGAAGACGGTGGCCACCAGCGGCTGCTGGTACTGAGTCCGGCCGGACTGCCCTGCGGAACCGTGGAGCGGCCCGAACTGGGAGATGCGGTGCTGAAGAAGCTGGGTCTGCGGCTCCCCGCCAATCTGCTCTCCGCCGCCAGGCGTGAGAACGGCTATCCCCTCGGCATGGCCCTGGGTCAGGTGGCCCGCGGCATGGTCAGCTCGGGGGAGGTGTCCCTGCTCACCGACAAGGTCGCCCGATAACAGCCCAGGCCTCGGGCGATCACGGCCAGCTCCGCGGGGCTGAGGGGCCGGACCCGTGGCAGGCAAGTGTCGTGATCGCCGCCGCCATGGCCCCCCTCAGCCAGGCCCTCTGCAAGCCCCCCAGCCAGCAGGGGCAGCCAGCGCGCCGCCGAGCGGTACAGGTGCTGCTCCAGGTCCTGCCCGGCCAGTGGCAGGGGATCAAGCTCCGGGGGATCGCCGCTGAACACCTCCCGCCAGAGGCTGGGGCAGGGGTCCAGCTGGATCGATCCGTGCTGCAGCAGATGGCCGCCACGCCAAAGCTGGGCACTGCCCACCCGCTTGGCGCCGTTGGCCTGCACCAGGTCGGCGACGGTGCTGGTGGCGAAGCAGCTGCTGCGTTGCAGGCTGGCCGCCTGGCTGCCGCACAGCAGCGGCTGGCCCAGGGCCGCGAACGCTTCAACGAGCCAGACGAGGGCCCGGCCGTAGACCGCAGAGCGTGTTCCCTGCGGCCGGGGCCACACCAGGGCATAGGTGAGATCGCCACCATGGAGGACGGCCCGGCCGCCACTGGGCCGTCGCACCAGATCAAGGCGCCCCTGCCGGGCCAGATCACACCAGTGGGGCTCGAGGCGCCGCTGGTGCCAGCCCAGGGAAAGGGTGGGCCGCGACCAGCGGTAGAGACGGAAGGCCGGCGCAGGAACCACCTCGGACGCGGGCTTGGCGGCCGCTGGGCCCTCCAGCAACCAGGCATCGATGGCCATCTGCCAGGCCCCATCGAGCTGGCAGGGTGCGATCCAGCGAACCGGCGCCGCCGGCTGGACGGATGGGGCGGCCTGCGTTCTCATGGCTCCTGTTCGCCCGGCCCATGGCAACGACCCTGATCTGGAGTCTGCTGCCCCTGCTGCCCCTGGGACTGGTGGCCGGCCTGCTCTCCGGGTTGCTGGGCATCGGCGGTGGGCTGATCTTCTCCCCGCTGCTGTTGCTGCTGGGCCTGACGCCCCACCAGGCCCTGGCCACCAGCACCCTGGCGATCGTGCCCACCACGCTCGGGGGCACGATCGCCCATGTCCGCAGCGGCAGGCTCACCTGGCCGGGAGGCGTGGCGATCGCCGGCGGGGCCGCCCTCAGCGCCGGGCTGTTCAGCCGCCTGGGCCTGGGCCTGGCCGGCTGGCAGCTGCTCGGCCTGCAGGCGCTGCTCTATGCCCTGCTCACGGGGCTGGTCCGGCCGCGCAGCCAGCAGGCCCCGGCGCACGAACGGGAGCCCCATCCCCTCGCCCTCGCCCTGGTGGGGGCCCTGGCGGGGGTGGCGGCCGGCCTGCTGGGGGTGGGTGGCGGCCTGGTGATGGTGCCGGTGCTGGTGGGGGGGCTGGGGATACCCGTCCACGGGGCGATTCGTTACAGCACGCTGGCGGTCCTGGCCTCCTCCTGCAGCGCCTCGCTGGCCTTCCTGGCCGATGGACGGGCGAATCCGCTGGTGGCTCTGGTGCTGGGAGGTACCGCGGCCGTGGCGGCCCAGTGGTCCGCCAGCCGGCTCGAGCGGGTCCCGGAGGAACGGCTGGTGTGGATGCTGCGGGCCATCACCCTGGTGCTGGCGCTGGAAAGCGGCCGCCGCGCCGTGGGCCTGTGGTTCGAAGCTCAGGGGATCACGCTCCAGAAACCGGGGTCGAGCTCGTAGCCCAGGACGGCGGCCATCTGGCCCAGGTTGGCGCGGCACTCGATACCTCCGGCGGCCGCCCAGTCGTCGAGGAGGAACAGGCGCTGGGTGATCCAGAGATCCAGGCTCTCGGGGGCGAAGCGGATCCCCTCGGTGGGGCTGAAACCATGGGGCAGCAGCATCGCCACATGGCGGGTGAGCTGACCGCCGCTGCGCTCCAGGACCAGGGGCAGCCAGGGATGGAGCGCATCGGCCCGCAGACTCCACAGCCGCAGTTCGGCGATCTCCGAGAGTTCGCGTGGGTCTTCTGCGTCCCGGGGCCAGTCGAAGTCGATCTGCAGTCCGCTGGCGGCGGTGAGCAGCTCGGCCGGTGCCAGCGATGCCAGGCCCGCCAGGGGGGAGAGATCGAGCCCGCGCACCTGGTCGGCGGACACCTTCAGGGGCTCGGAGCAGGGTGGGAGCGCCATCAAGAGCTGTGACAGGGCAGGGCCGCAGGCTGGACCGTAGCTCGCGATGGCCGAAGAATGGGTCGGTCAAACTCCATCCACCGTCACGGATATGGTCACCCCGATCAACCAGGCCGAAGTGCTGATTGCCCTCGTCGTGGCGGCCCATGCCGGCGTGCTGGCCGTGCGTCTCTGCTTCAGCCTCTACAAAGCCTGAAGCTGCATGGGCTGCGCCCTTGGCAAGGGGCGGAGAGGCTGCTACAAGCAAAGGGCTCGCAGCCTTTCCTCAGGTGCGCCAGACCCAGTCCCAGCCTCCCCGGCGCCAGTCTTCCGCTGCAAGCCGCTCCACCGGCCGTTCGCGGCGCTCCTCGACCCTGCAGGCAGCCCCGGATCGACCGGTCGGCCCACCGTCCTGGCATCCGGCATCCGCTCCCACGGGCCACCTCGATGGGGCTGGGCTCTCCATGGAGTCCCCCCGTTCCCCCGCCGAAGCTGGGGGGTGTGGCATGGAAAGCCAGCTGCTCTCCCTGTCCGCCGAGCGGCAGGAGCTGGTCTGCAGCCTGATCGGGCTGGCCGTGAAGCTGGGGCTCATCGGCCTCACCGGCGTGAGCCTGTTCCAACTTGCCGGCGCCTACCAGCAGCGCATGGAGAGCCAGGGGGAGATCTCGGCCGTTCTGGAGATCGAGAACGCCAAGCTGGTCAAGGCCAGGGAACGTTTCGATGACCTGTTCATGGTGGAGGGCGAGCAGCGTCTGATCCGGGAGCAGAGCCAGTGGATCGCCCCGAACCGCCTGCGGGTGATCTGGCAGTCGAAGCGTCCGTTTCCAACTGTTGACTCCCCCGCATCCGGTCCCGGAAACCAGGGCGCCCGTCCGTAGGTTGGGGCCCCCTTCGCCCCCGGACCAACCCCCGCCATGGTGACCCCTTCCGGTGACACCGCCCTCTCTCCCGCCAGCCGCGGCGTGCCTGGAACGGCCCTGATCACCGGCGCCTCCTCCGGAGTCGGTCTGTTCGCCGCCAAGGCCCTGGTGGATCGCGGCTGGCACGTGGTGATGGCCTGCAGGGACACCGACAAGGCCCGCCGGGCCCAGGCCGCCCTGGCCATTGCCGATGACGCGGTGACCCACCTGAAGGTGGATCTGGCCGACCTCGATGGTGTGCGCGCCCTCGTCGACGCCTTCCATGCCACCGGCCGCCCCCTTGATGCCCTGGTCTGCAACGCGGCGGTCTACCTGCCGCGGCTGAAGCATCCGGAACGCTCTCCCCAGGGCTACGAGATCTCGATGGCCACCAATCACTTCGGCCATTTCCTGCTGATCCACCTGCTGCTCGACGACCTCAAGCGCTCCAGCCACCCCTCGCGCCGGCTGGTGATCCTGGGCACCGTCACCGCCAACTCCAAGGAGCTGGGGGGCAAGATCCCCATCCCCGCGCCCGCCGACCTGGGCGATCTCTCCGGCTTCGCCGCCGGCTTCAAGGCCCCGATCGCCATGGCCAACGGCAAGAGCTTCAAGCCCGGCAAGGCCTACAAGGACAGCAAGCTCTGCAACATGATCACCACCCAGGAACTGCACCGGCGCCTGCATGGGAGCACCGGGATCGTGTTCACCTCCCTGTACCCAGGTTGCGTGGCTGACACCCCCCTGTTCCGGCACACCCCGCGGGCCTTCCAGACCATCTTTCCCTGGTTCCAGAAGAACATCACCGGCGGCTACGTGAGTCAGGCCCTGGCGGGGGAGCGGGTGGCGCAGGTGGCGGCGGATCCGGACTTCGCCAGCTCCGGCGTGCACTGGAGCTGGGGGAATCGCCAGACGAAGGGGGGCAAGCAGTTCAGCCAGGAGCTCTCGGAAAAGGCGAGCAACCCGGTCACCGCGCAGCGCTTGTGGGACCTTTCCCTGCAGCTCGTGGGCCTCGCCTGAGGCGACCGCCGGGACGGAGACATTGCGTCGGAATCTGCCGATTCAGACGCAGGCCGAGCTGGAGCCGCTAGATGTCATCCAACACCACCTCGGAGTCGATGGCCCGCACGCTGCGCTGGGGAGTGGGACTGCTTCTGGTCGTCAGCCTGTCGATCGGTGCGTTCCTGCTCCTGCCGTTCCGCTCCTGGTTGCCCGGCGGAACAGTGGGGGACGTGCCGCTGAACCAGGTGGTGAACGGCACGGCGTTCAATCGTCTGTTTCCCGAGCCGGACGACGGCGACCAGCTCGTGTTCACCCAGGAGAAGCGTGGCTTCAGTGAGGCCAGGCTCAAGCATGGCGGCCAGGTGAAGGCCCTGCTGGCCATCTCCGATGTCAGCACCGCACCGGAGGCACGCCGCAAGTTCGAGACCAGCCAGAGCCGGCTGCAGGGCTGGCCGCTGGTGGAGCAGGGTCCCCAGGCCACCGCCCTGCTGGTGGCCGACCGCTTCCAGATCAAGGTGATCGGCCAGGGCGATGGGCTGGAGGCCGAGCAGCGCCAGATCCTGATCGGCCGGTTCAACCTCCGGGGCCTGGCGGCTCTGAAGTCGGCCAGCGCCCCCCGGGCGAGCCTGCCCAGCGGCCCAGACAGCGCCGGACGCCAGAGCCTTGAGCGACGGGCGGCCATGGAGCCCGCGTCATGAGCTCCGTTCTCGAGCGCCTTGATCGCCTGCCCCGCCGCAACCTGACGGTGCTCGCCATCAAGGGCCTCAGCACGCTGGTGCCCGGCGGCTGGCACAACATCACCAGCGCCGACGATCTGATCAGCGACGTGCTGGGCAGCAGCGATCCGGAGTTGATCCGCCAGGTGCGCGAGCGGGCCGACGCCTTGAGCCGGGCCCGACACGAAGGCTATGGCCGTGCCCTGAGCCTGTACGACGCCGTCAACCGGTCGCAGAAGGCTGCCGGTGGGCTGCGGCTGCTGGCCAACATCGGTGGCGCCCTGCCGCTGGTGAAGCGTGTCGCCGATCTCACCCCCACCAGCGAGACCCTGCAGGCGGCGGATCTCAGCTTGAAGGTGGCCGCCGAGATGCTGGCCTTCACCCAGGTGAACGGCCTGCCCGGTGACAGCTTCGGCGACTTCGCCGCCGCCCTGGGCGAGTACGCCGGCGAAGCCCGGGTGAGGATGGCCGCCCTGATCTGCTTCGATGCCCTGCTGCCGCTGGGCGACCAGGCCCTGCAGCGACTGGACAGCCTGCTGGGGGGCGTCAACAAGCGGGACCTGCACCAGCTTCCCGCCTACGCCGGGATGGCCAAGTTGCTGCCGGGACGGGGCGACGGGGCCCACCTGACCTTCCTGCGCCGGGGCGTGGACCAGTGGCTGGGCTGGGCCGGCGGGTTCAGCAGCCAGCTGGGTCTCACCGGCCAGAAGGCCGTGCAGGCCCTGGAGACCACCCTGGGCCCCTGGCAGGGGGGCTTCCAGCAGATGGCCACCTTCCTCGATGCCTTCACCGATACCTACCAGCACACGGGCGTGCAGGCGGTGGCCCGCCGGCTGGTGGAACGGGCCGCCGCGGAGATCTGACCCCCCAGCGGGGGTCAGTCGAAGCCGAGCAGGTCGAAGATCTCCCGATCCTTGAGGGATACGGCCTCTAGAGGCTCCACGTCGGTGAGCATCTTGCGGGCCAGGCTCAGGTATTCCTGCTGCACGGCCTCCACTTCCGGTGTGCTCTCCATCTCGAAGATGGTGCACTTCTTGAGCCGTGATTTGCGAATCGCATCAACGGTCTTGAAGTGGGCCATCGTACGGAGCCCGGTGCGCTCGTTGAACTTGTCGATCTCGTCGGTTTGCTCGGAGCGGTTGGCAATCACCCCGCCGAGGCGCACCTTGTAATTCTTGGCCTTGGCATTGATGGCCTGCATGATCCGATTCATGGCGAAAATCGAATCGAAATCGTTGGCGGTCACGATCAGGCAGTAGTGCGCATGCTGGAGTGGCGCCGCAAAGCCACCGCAGACCACGTCACCGAGCACATCGAAGATCACCACATCGGTGTCTTCCAGCAGGTGATGCTCCTTGAGCAGCTTGACCGTCTGACCGGTGACGTAGCCACCGCAGCCGGTGCCGGCTGGAGGGCCGCCGGACTCGACGCACATCACGCCGTTGTAGCCCTCGAAGACGAAGTCCTCGGGGCGCAGCTCCTCGGTGTGGAAATCGACGGTCTCGAGGATGTCGATCACCGTCGGCACCATTTTCTTGGTGAGGGTGAAGGTGGAATCGTGCTTGGGGTCACAACCGATCTGCAACACCCGTTTGCCCAGCTTGGAGAAGGCAGCGGAGAGATTGGAGGAGGTGGTGGATTTGCCGATCCCGCCCTTGCCATAGACGGCGATCACCAGCGCCCCCTCTTCGATGTGCATCGACGTGTCCTGATGCACCTGCAGGCTGCCCTCGCCGTCTTCGCGGGGGTTGGTGCGGGTGCTCGAGGGAGACGTGAGTGTGGTGGTCATAGGAAGAACAAGGGGAAGCCGGCGCACCGGCGGATCACTCGTAAGGGAACAGCCTGCTCAGATCGGATCCCGGCTGTCGGGGGATCACGCAAACCGAAACATGGCCGGCTTGGGCCTCAACGGCTGAAGTGGGCCTTGGCGTCGTAGAGGGCTTCGGCATCAATGCGTGCCAGGCCCCGTTCGCGGGCGAAGGCTTCGGTGTTCTTACGCACCTTGCCCCGCACGAAGAAGGGAATCTTGGCAAGTTCGGCTTCCCCATCCGCTGTCCAGAGGCTCTCGAGCGCCTCCCGCACGGCGTCAGCGGCCGTGATGGTGCCGGGGGCCGGGGAGGTGGCCTGAGCGGCCGCGGTGGCCGGGACAGCCTCGGGCTCACCCGTCGCCGCCGCCGCCGGTGCGCCGTCGCCCAGGTGGCTGCGGTGGCCGTCGACGAACTCGAAGTCGTGGCGGAACATGCCGATCAGGTGCTCCTCCAGGCCCATCATCAGAGGGTGCACCCAGGAATCGAAGATCACATTGGCCCCCTCCCAGCCCATCTGGGGGGAGTACCGGGCCGGCACATCCTGCACATGCAGGGGGGCGCTGATCACGGCACAGGGCAGCTCCAGCCGCTTGGCGCTGTGCCGTTCCATCTGGGTGCCGAGCACCAGCTCCGCCGCCGCCTCGCCCATGGCCTTCTCCACCACGAGGTAGTCGTCGGTGATCAGGGCCTCCAGGCCCAGCTCGGCGGCGGCAGCCCGCACCTCCCTGGCCTGCTCCCGGCTGTAGCTGCCCAGACCCACCACCTGGAAGCCCAGTTCCTTTGAGGCGATCCGGGCGGCGGCGATGGCGTGGGTGGCATCAGCGAAGATGAACACCCGCTTGCCGGTCAGGTAGGTGGAATCCACCGACTTGGAATACCAGGGCAGCCGGGAGCGGCGCTCGGCCTCGCTCGGTTGCCCCTCGACCGTCTGCAGATCAGCGGGAAGCGCCAGGTCGAGCACGCCATGGAGCTCCCGCAGGAAGGTGGCCGTGGCGCCGATGCCGATCGGCACCGTGCGGACCACCGGGGTGCCGAAGCTGCGCTCCAGCCAGCTGCACACCGGGCCTGCCACCTCGGGGTAGAGGCAGACGTTGGCGTCGGCCGTGGGGAGGCGCATCAGATCAGCGGGCCGGGCTCCCAGCGGTGCCACCACCGCCGCATCGATGCCGTGCTCGGCCAGCAGCCGGGTGATCTCCAGCACGTCGTCGCGGCAGCGGAAGCCCAGCAGGCTGGGACCCAGCAGGTTGACCCGGGGCCGGCGGCCTTCCTCTCGCCAACGGGACGGGGAGGGCTTGGGGGTGCCCGGCGGCGGCAGCTGGTCCTTGAGCAGGGTGCGGACCAGTTGGTAGAGGGTCTCGGCCGCTCCCCAGTTCTCCTTCTTGGAGTAGGCGGGCAGTTCCAGGTTGACCAGAGGCACCCCCAGATTCATGCCCCCGGCCAGGGCGCCGGGTTGATCCTGGATCAGCTCGGCCGTGCAGCTTTCCCCCACCAGCAGCGCCTCAGGCTGGAAGCGCTCGACGGCCTGGCGGATCGAGCGCTGCACCAGCTCGGCGGTGTCACCGCCCAGATCCCTGGCCTGGAACGTGGTGTAGGTGACCGGAGGACGCAGGCCCCGCCGTTCGATCATCGTGAACAAAAGATCGGCGTAGGTGTCGCCCTGGGGGGCATGGAGCACGTAATGCACCCCCTCCATCGAGGTGGCGACGCGCATGGCTCCCACGTGGGGGGGGCCTTCGTAGGTCCAGAGGGTCAGTTCCATGGGGGTCTCAGGAGAGCTGGAGCAGGGCCCGGCGCCGCAGGGGGCGGGCAAAGAGTTCGGCCAGTTCACCGGCCTGGTCGCAGCCGTGGATGGGGCTGAACACCAGTTCGATCGACCACTTGGTGGCGATGCCCTCGGCCTCGAGGGGATTGGCCAGCCCCAGGCCGCAGAGCACCAGGTCGGGGCGGGCGGCCCGCACCCGCTCCAGCTGCAGGTCGACGTCCTGGCCCTCGCTGAGCTGGGTGGCGGGGGGAAGCAAGGCCAGATCGGCCGCCATCAGCTGGCGATCGAGGTAGGGGGTGCCCACCTCCACCAGCTCCATGCCGCACTCGCGGGACAGAAAGCGGGCCAGGGGGATCTCCATCTGGGAATCGGGCAGCAGGAACAGCCGCTTGCCGGCGAGCACCTCCCGATGGGGCGCCAGGGCCAGGCGGCCCCGCTCCACGAGCGGATCGAGCACCGCGGCGAAGTGGTCGGCGGGCACGCCGAAGGCGGTGGCGGCGGCGGCCATCCAGTCGCGGCTGCCCTCCACGCCGAAGGGATAGGGGGCGCTCAGCAGGGTGGCGCCCCGGTGCTGCAGGGCCCGGGCGGTGGCACTCAGGAAGGGCTGGGCGAGCAGCACCCGTGTCCCCTTGCCCACAGGCGGCAGGTCGGTGGAGCGGCGCGGCGGCAGGCTGCGGACCGTGGTGAGGCCCAGCCGCTCGAAGATCAGCCGGAAGCGATCCTCCACCGCATCGGCCAGGGTGCCCACGATCAGCAGCTGCTCCTCGTCGGAGCTGGGCAGCAGGGGGAGCATGGCCACCAGGGCATTGTCCTCCCCCTGGGTGAAGGTGGTCTCGATGCCGCTACCCGAGTAGTTCAGCACCCGCACCCGTCCGAGGAGCTGGGTGCTGAGCCGTTCGGCCGCCTTGGCCAGGTCGAGCTTGATCACCTCGCTGGGGCAGGACCCCACCAGGAACAGGGTGCGGATCTCGGGCCGGCGCTCCAGAAGATCCTTCACCAGACGGTCCAGTTCCTCGTTGGCATCGGCCAGGCCCGCCAGGTCCCGTTCGCCCAGGATCGCCGTGCCGAAACGGGGCTCGGCGAAGATCATCACCCCGGCCGCCGACTGGATCAGGTGGGCGCAGGTGCGCGAGCCCACCACCAGGAAGAAGGCGTCGGGCATGCGGCGGTGCAGCCAGACGATGGAGGTGAGGCCGCAGAAGACTTCCCGCTGGCCGCTTTCCTTGAGAATGTCCGGGGGAGAAGGCTGGATCGGTGGAGCGGACACACCCATGGAGGGGATCGCCAGGTATCGAGCTTCCATGGGTTAGCGGGGCCGACGGGGTCGCTGCCCGACTGCGTTACATCTTTTCGGGATCGTGTCCGGATTCCAGCGCTCAGAGGCGGCGGCGGAACCCTTCGCTGAAGCTGGCGCTGCGATCGTCGCGATCGCCATCGGCACTGCGGCTGAGCTTCCACACGTTGCGCCCCAGGCGACGGGCCGTGAGTCCGCCCCGCTCCACCAGCGGCGCCCCCGGCCGGGCGCCCATCAGCTGGGCCACCTCGGCGGTGCTCAGGGGGGCGCCGGTGCGAATGGCCAGGTCGGTGATCTCAAGCCGCTGGCGCAGGCCCCCCAGATCGACCGGGTGGTCCGCTTCGCCGGTCTCCTTCCAGTCAGCGAAGCCGTCGCCAGCGACGCTGCCCATGCGCCGCATCAGGCCCAGGCCGATGAAGGCGAGGGCCTGCTCCGGCCGCACCCCCTCATCCAGCGCCCGGGTGATCCATTCGGACACGGTGTCCTGGTCCAGGGAGGGTCGCAGCGGATGGGTCTCCCCCGCCACCCCGGCGGCCGGGGATTCGTTGCTGGAAGAAGGTGCGGAAGCGCTGCGCCGGGTGGTCATGGTTGCGCCTGTGAAGGTTGTCCTGGAAGGTATCGGCTGGCTTCGGTCCCGCAAGGGTCCCTGGGCCCCGAAGCCCCTCTGCAGCACAATGAATTCAGGTCTGATCGACCCACCGATCGCGTGCACTGCCGAGGGCCTCCACTCAGTGCCTCCCCCGTTCACATCATGGACCGTTCTCTCCATCGGCCCTGCGAACATTCCGCCTCCCAGGGCCGATACGATGCGACCTCAACGCAGGAGAAACCGATAGAGATCACACCCGGTGTGTGGTGGGTAGGTGTGCGGCTGGATAAGGATCATGTCCAGTGCCCCACCTAGTTCCTCGCCAACGGTTCGGAGGGGGGTGCTGATCGATCCTGGCTCGCCACTCACGAGCGAAGGCACCCTGGCCAAGCTGCGAACCAGCACCGATCTCGGTGCGATCCGCTGGCTCGTCTGTCACCACTCCGACCCCGACATCTGCGCCGCCCTGCCCAGGCTGGGCGAAGTCCTGACACACCCTGAGATTCAGGTGGTGACGGAGTGGCGCGCCAATGCCCTGATCCGTCATTACGGCCATCGTTTCTCCACCGACCTGGTGGAGCAGCACGATTGATGCCTGCCCCTGCTGGGGGGTCGGCGGCTGGAATTCCAGCTGACCCCGTACCTCCACTTTCCTGGGGCCATGGTTTCGTAGGACACCCTCAGCCACACCCTGTTCTCTATCGCCCCGCAGCACGGCCACATCGACGCGGCGATGCGCCCGTGGCTGGACCATCTGCTGGAGGATCAGCGCCATGCCCACGCGGTGGCCGCCCTCAACACGGCGGCGCTCTGCGATCCGCTCACGGGCCTGGCCAACCGCCGAGCCCTCGATGGAGCGAAGCTGCCACCCAGCCACTCCCTGATCGAGCTGGATCTCGACCATTTCAAGCAGGTCAACGACAGCTTCGGCCACGACGCCGGCGACCGGGTTCTCAAGCAGGTAGCCAAGGCCCTGAGGGAATCGGTGCGGGAGCAGGACCAGACTTTCCGGCTCGGCAGCGAGGAGTTCCTGGTGCTGCTGCCGGAGGCCGACCAGGCCACGGCCCTGATGGTGGCGGAACGGATCCGTCTCTCGATGCACCCACTCGACCTCGCTTGTGAAGCCCCCGAGGGGCACCTCACGGTCCGCCTGGGGGTGAGCACCAAACCGGCCCAGCTCCCTTCCGATTTCTCCCAGCTGATGGAGCTCGCCGACCAGGCGCTCCATGCCGCCAAAGGGGAAGGCCGCAAGCGGGTCTGCGCCGCTGATTCCCTGTCCACGAGCAGCCGCTGGGCCGGGATAGCCCCTGGCAACGCCACCCTCGGGAGTACCCTCCAGGTCTGGATTGCCCTAAGGGGCGGCCAGGGATCCCGGCGTTTCAACCACCCGGCGATCGACACGACCGTCCTCTCGGGAGTTGGCGCCTGGCGCCGTGATGGATCCGCAGGCTGCCCGTTCCTTCCTTCGCGACGACCGGTCGGACGCCAGACGACGGGCCGCGAATCTGCGCATCACCGGCACCGATGTGAGCGGCAAGGCCTCCGGGGCCAGCTGCGTGATCACCACCGACAGCGAAGGCAGGCGCCTGGCGCGTCAGTCCAGCCACGTGCAGTCGATCGAGCTGCGCACCTACGTCTTCCTGGATTCCCTCCAGCCCCAGCTGGCGTCGTACATGGGCACGGTGTCCCATGGCTTCCTGCCGATTCCTGGCGATGCCTGCCTCTGGCTGGAGGTGTCCCCCGGCATGGCGGTGCACCGGGTCACCGACATCGCCCTCAAGGCCAGCACGGTGCGGCTCGGCCAGATGGTGGTGGAGCGGGCCTTCGGCTCCCTGGCCCTCTACCACCGCGATCAGAGCAACGTGCTCCACTCCGGTGACGTGGTCCTGGAGGCCATCGGCAGCCGGGTGGAGCTGCGCAGCCGCTGTGAGGTGACCTGGACCGAGATCATCCGGGCGATCACCCCCGACCATGCCGTGCTGATCAACCGCCAGAACCGCCGCGGCTCGATGATCCAGGCCGGCATGAGCATGTTCATCCTTGAGACCGAGCCGGCCGGTTACGTGTTGATCGCCGCCAATGAGGCGGAGAAGGGCTCCAACATCACCGTGGTCGACGTCAAGGCCGTCGGTGCCTTCGGCCGCCTCACCCTGGCGGGCAAGGAGGGCGATGTGGAGGAGGCCGCCGCCGCCGCCATGCGCGCCGTGGCCCAGATCAACGCCGGCGCTGGCGCCTGAACGCTCAGCCCAGGCCCAGCAGACGTTTCAGACCCGGGGCCATCGCCCGGGCCGCCTTGCCACGGCTGCCCAGCCGGCTCTTGAGGTGCTCGCCCATCTCGGCATAGCTGCAACCGGCTTCGCGCACGTGGAACAGCGGGTCATAGCCGCCGCCATGGCCCGCAGGCTGGCGCAGGATCAGCCCGCGGCAGAGCCCCTCCGACTCCAGCACCACCGCACCGGACGGGTCGGCCAGGGCCATGGCACTCACGAAGGTGCCGCCGCGGTAGAGGGAGTCGCCCAGCTCCTGCAGCAGCCGGTGGATCTTCTCGTGGTCGGTGGGTGCATAGCGGGCCGAGTACAGGCCGGGGCGGCCATCGAGGGCATCCACCTCCAGGCCCGAATCGTCGCCCAGCGACCAGCAGCCGGTGAGGGCGGCCACGGTGGAGGCCTTCAGACGGGCATTTTCCGCATAGGTATGGCCGGTCTCCTCGATCTCCAGCTCCTTCGGTTGCTGCCTGACCTCCAGACCCACCTCGTCGAGCATGGCCGTGATTTCGGCCACCTTGTGGGGGTTGCCGCTGGCGATGACCAGCACCGGGTGGGAAGGGGAGAGGAACAAACCGGGCCCACGGGGGGCCCCATTGTGGTGCAGAGCGGTAGGCCGGGCGCTGAAGGGCTGGGACAGGACGGTTTGAACAGTCCACCCACGGAAAACTCCAGGGTTCCTGTCCCGGGCGGACGCTAGGGACTTCACCACCGATCGGACGACACGGGGGGCAACGTTGCGCGACCGATGACGGCCTGCAGCCGCTTCCGCCCCTAGGTTTCCTCCACCCTTTGGGCCCCGTAGGGCAATGCAGTCGAGCCTGGTCCTACAGAACCTGCTCTCCGCGCCGGTGCTGTTCTTCTTCTTGGGCATCCTCGGTGTGTTGGTGGGCTCCGACCTGGAGATCCCCTCCCCACTGCCCAAGCTGTTCTCCCTCTACCTGCTGCTGGCGATCGGCTTCAAGGGGGGCATGGAGCTGGCCCACAGCGGCCTCGGCCCCCAGGTGCTGCTGACGATCGGGGCGGCGGTGCTGATGTCGCTGCTGGTGCCACTGACCAGCTTCCTGTTCCTGCGACTACGCCTCGATGGTTACAACGCCGCCGCCATCGCCGCCTCCTACGGCTCGATCAGTGCCGTCACCTTCATCACCGCCGAGAGCTTCCTCAATGTTCTGGAGGTGAACTTCGACGGCTTCATGGTGGCGGCCCTGGCCCTGATGGAGTCGCCGGCGATCGTGGTGGGAGTGATCCTGGCCAGACTCTCGGCCCCCGCGGAGGAGGCGGAGACGGCTGGGGAGGCAGAGGATGGCGGGGGCAGTCTGCGCTGGCGGGAAATTCTCCAGGAGGCCTTTCTCAACGGCTCCGTCTATCTGCTGATCGGCAGCCTGGTGATCGGCTATGTGGTGGCCGCCTACAGCCCGGCGGGGTTGGAGAAGATGGATCCCTTCACCGAAAAACTCTTTTATGGCGCCCTCTGTTTCTTCCTGCTCGACATGGGCATCGTGGCGGCGCAGCGGCTGCGGGACCTGCGCCAGACGGGGGCGTTTCTGATCGGCTTCTCCCTGCTGGCCCCCCCCGTGCATGCCCTGGTGGGGCTGCTGGTGAGTGTCCTGCTGGGCCTGAGCCAGGGCAACACCCTGCTGTTCATGGTGCTCTGCGCCAGCGCCTCCTACATCGCCGTGCCGGCGGCGATGCGCATGACCGTCCCCCAGGCCAATCCGAGCCTGTACATCTCCACGGCCCTGGGGCTCACCTTCCCCTTCAATGTGGTGGTCGGGATTCCCCTCTACATGGCGCTGACCCGACACTTCATCCCCGTCGGCTGAGCCCGGGCTCCATGCCATTGCCTCGCCGAACCTTCGCCCCATCACCATGAAGCGAATCGATCTGTTTCTCAGCGAACGGGAGTTGAACCGGGTCTGCAAGGCCATCACCGCGGCCGGGGCCAAGGGCTACTCGGTGATGCGGCATGTGACCGGCATGGGGCCGTCCGGGGAGATCTCTGAAGGGATGGATTTCAGCGGGCTGGGGGCCAATGCCCACGTGATCGTGTTCGTGGAGGACGCCCTGCTGGTGGCCATGGGCAAGGCCCTGCGGCCCCTGCTGAAGCGCTACGGCGGGGTGGGCTTCGTCTCGAGCGCCGAGCCCCTCTGAGCCGCAGGGAAACCCCAGCTCGGCCGTGGTGGGGGCAGCGATCAAGCAAAGCTTGCTTTTTGTGTTGCACTGATCAGCTGCCCTTATCAGCCGATCGCGAAACCATGATGGCCGCCGGGCTCCCAATCGCTTGACGGAGGGTTTGACGGAGGAGCAAGGTTGCACACGAACATTCCACCCCCCTCCTCCAGGAGCAGGTAATGGCAAACGAAACCATGGGCATCGCCCTCGGCATGATCGAGACACGCGGTCTGGTCCCCGCCATCGAAGCGGCTGACGCCATGACCAAAGCCGCCGAAGTGCGCCTCATCGGTCGCGAATTCGTCGGAGGCGGCTACGTGACCGTCCTGGTGCGGGGTGAAACCGGTGCCGTCAACGCCGCCGTCCGCGCCGGAGCCGACGCCTGCGAGCGCGTTGGTGACGGCCTGGTGGCCGCCCACATCATCGCCCGTCCCCACCGTGAAGTGGAGCCGGCGCTGAACAGCAGCTTCGGCCTGGGATCGAAGGACTGAGCGGTCAAGGCGACCCTCTGATTTTTCATCCGAACCCATCCGAACAATCCCATGAGCAAGAAGTACGACGCCGGGGTCAAGGAGTACCGCGACACTTACTGGACTCCCGATTACGTCCCCCTCGACACCGACCTGCTGGCCTGCTTCAAGTGCACCGGCCAGGAAGGTGTGCCCAAGGAAGAAGTGGCTGCCGCCGTGGCCGCCGAATCCTCCACCGGCACCTGGTCCACTGTGTGGTCCGAGCTCCTCACCGATCTCGACTTCTACAAGGGCCGCTGCTATCGCATCGAAGACGTCCCTGGTGACAAGGAGTCGTTCTATGCCTTCATCGCCTACCCCCTCGACCTGTTCGAAGAAGGCTCGGTGACCAACGTGCTCACCTCCCTGGTGGGCAACGTGTTCGGCTTCAAAGCCCTGCGTCACCTGCGTCTGGAAGACATCCGCTTCCCGATGGCCTTCATCAAGACCTGCCCCGGCCCGCCGAACGGCATCTGCGTCGAGCGCGACCGGATGAACAAGTACGGCCGTCCCCTGCTGGGTTGCACCATCAAGCCGAAGCTCGGCCTTTCCGGCAAGAACTACGGCCGGGTGGTCTACGAATGCCTCCGCGGAGGCCTCGACTTCACCAAGGACGACGAGAACATCAACTCCCAGCCCTTCCAGCGCTGGCAGAACCGTTTCGAATTCGTGGCCGAAGCCGTCCAGCTCGCCCAGGAAGAAACCGGCGAGAAGAAGGGGCACTACCTCAACTGCACCGCCGCCACCCCTGAGGAGATGTACGAGCGGGCTGAGTTCGCCAAGGAACTCGGCCAGCCGATCATCATGCACGACTACATCACCGGTGGCTTCACGGCCAACACCGGTCTGTCGAAGTGGTGCCGCAAGAACGGCATGCTGCTGCACATTCACCGGGCCATGCACGCGGTGATCGACCGCCATCCCAAGCACGGCATCCACTTCCGGGTGCTGGCCAAGTGCCTGCGCCTCTCCGGTGGCGACCAACTGCACACCGGCACCGTGGTGGGCAAGCTTGAGGGTGACCGCCAGACCACCCTGGGCTTCATCGACCAGCTGCGCGAATCCTTCATCCCCGAAGACCGCACCCGCGGCAACTTCTTCGATCAGGACTGGGGTTCGATGCCCGGCGTCTTCGCCGTGGCCTCCGGCGGCATCCACGTGTGGCACATGCCCGCCCTGGTCGCCATCTTCGGTGACGACTCCGTTCTCCAGTTCGGTGGTGGCACCCACGGTCACCCCTGGGGCTCGGCCGCCGGCGCCGCCGCCAACCGGGTGGCCCTGGAAGCCTGCGTCAAGGCCCGCAACGCCGGTCGTGAGATCGAGAAGGAAGGCCGCGACATCCTCCTGGAAGCCGCCAAGCACAGCCCCGAGCTGGCCATCGCCCTCGAGACCTGGAAGGAGATCAAGTTCGAGTTCGACACCGTCGACAAGCTCGACGTCGGCTGAGCCGACACACGGCCCCCTGCCTTGCCACCGCTGATCGAAGGTGCAACCACCGGAGGTCAGCGGAGCTGGGCTTCCCATCCCATTCCCCACAAGGATCCCCATGCCCTTCAAGAGCACCGTGGGTGACTATCAAACAGTCGCCACCCTGGAGACCTTCGGCTTCCTCCCGCCGATGACCCAGGACGAGATCTATGACCAGATCGCCTATATCATTGCCCAGGGCTGGAGCCCCCTGGTTGAGCACGTTCACCCCAGCCGCTCCATGGCCACCTACTGGTCGTTCTGGAAGCTGCCTTTCTTCGGTGAGAAGGATCTCGGCGTGATCGTGAACGAACTGGAGTCCTGCCACCGGGCCTATCCAGACCACCACGTGCGCCTCGTGGGCTACGACGCCTACACCCAGAGTCAGGGTGCCTGCTTCGTCGTGTTCGAAGGCCGCTGATCCAGCGGTCCCAGCGGACCCCGGCCCCAGGCCGGGGTCCATCACTTTTGATCATCCATTCACGGGGCGGACATGGCCAAGACCACCAGTCGGGAAGCAGCTCTGGAGCGCCGCAAGGCCCTCACCAACGGCGGCAAGAAAGCCTCCGCCCAGTTCATGTCCTCCCCGGGTCGGGTGCGCACGGCCGCTGATGCCCAGCGCACCAGCCCCGAAGCGGTGAGTCCCGCACCGGCCCCTGCCCAGGCCGCCCCACGCAGCAGCGCCACGCCTCGCCGGGCGTCCGCTTCGCTCACCTCCGCGTCCAGCTCCGGCCATCGCAGCAACGCCAAGCCGTTGGCGAACCCCAGCCGGAATCTGGTGCTGGAGCGCCGTGAAGCCCTGTCCCGCCGCGGCAAGCGCGCCGACACCTCCAGTGACCGCACCCGTCAGGAGGTGATGCGCGCCACCAAAGCCAATGGGTCCGCCAGCCCTGTGGTGGCCGCCGCCAGTGACCGCCCCTGCGGCTGCAAGGACGCCAAGGCGGCCGTGGCCGCCAGCAGCAGCAACGCCGCCGGCCTCGGGGCCTCCCTGGCCAACCGCAACGCCCGCAATGGCGATCGCCGCGGCGTCGCCAAGCGCACCGCCCAGCACAACCCCAGTCGGGCCATCGTCATGGCCCGCCGTGAGGCCCTCTCCAAACGGGGCAAATCCGCCAGCGCCCCCACCAGCGCCGTCGCCGCCTCGGTGGCGCGCCAGTCGAACCCCGACATGAGCAGCCGCGAGCTGGCCCAGAAGGTGCGCGAACTGAAGTGCAAGGTGGGCTCCGCCGGCAGCTCCCGCAGCGGTGGCTCCCGTCCCACCGGCCCCCGCCGCGGCCAGGCCAAGATCGACGCTGCCGCCGATGCCCATTGGAAGGTGGGTGTGAGCGAAACGGTCCGTGGCCAGGTGGTCACCGGTACCCAGGCGAACCGCTCCCTCAAGACCACCGGCAACGAGGCCAGCACCTGCCGTCCGGTCACCGGCACCGAGTACATGGGCGCCGAGATCTTCCGCACCTTCTGCCAGAGCGAACCCACCCCGCTCCAGCCCGCCAAGGTGAGGGTGAGCGCCACCAGCCATGGCAACCGGGTCACGGGCAACGAAGTGGGCCGCTCCGAGAAAGTCACCGGCGACGAGCCGGGAACCTGCAAGACCATCACCGGCACCGAATACATCTCCGCCAACCAGAGCGCCGCCTGGTGTGGCACCTCCGCCCCCGCCCCCTCCCCCCGCAAAGTCGGGTTCACCCGCACCGTCGAAGGCCGGCCGGTCTCCGGGGTGAGCGTGGAGCGCTCCGAAAAAGTCACCGGCAACGAACCTGGCTCCAACCGCCAGCTCACCGGCACCCAATACATGGACGACCAGGCCCAGGTGCCGGGGCGCGCCCCGGCCAAGGTCAGCAGCCTGCACACCCTGCGGGGCACCGGGATCACCGGCACCCACGTGGGCCGCAGTGAGCACGTCACCGGCGACGAGCCGGGCTCCTGCCGTCTGGTCACCGGCGACGAATACATCGGCACCCAGCAGTTCGAGCAGTTCTGCGGCACCAAGCCGGCACCGGAAGCCGCCAAGGTCGGCTTCAGTGTCACCAACAAGGCGTTGGTGGTGAGCGGCACCCGCACCGGCCGTTCCGAGAAGGTCACCGGGGATGAGCCCGGCACCTGCAAGGCCGTCACCGGCACCCCCTACGCCGGCATGGAACAGGCCGGCACCTGGTGCTCCTCCGACCGGGTGGCCGAGATCCGCCAGCGCACCCCCGCCCGCATGGGCACCGTGATGACCGGCCTTCAGCCCGGCATCGGCGGCGTCATGACCGGCGCCGAACGCGGTGCCTGCGAAGACATCACGGGCACCCCCTACATCGGTGGCGACCAGCTGGCCGAGGCCTGCGGCGCCGCTTCAACCCAGGATGCTGATTTTCCCCAGCCCCTCACCGGGCAGCCCTGGCAGCAGTTCAGCGTCCAGTCACCGGCACGGGCCGCCCACACCGCCCAGACCTCCCGCCAGCGCCCCGGTGGCGTCACAGGCAACAGCTACGAGCAGGGCAACCGCATCACCGGCCCCTTCGACATGGCCGCCGACAAGGTGACCGGCACCGAACAGTTCCGCTTCGACCGGCGCGGGCCGGCGCCGGTCCGGCCGCGCCAAACGGCCGCGCCGGTGAGCGTGGACGAAGAGGCCCGCCCCACCTCCCGGGTCACCGGCGAGGGCCGCTCCGCCGGCCTGAACATCACCGGTGATGACTGGGGACGGGGCAAGCACGTGACCGGAACCGAGGGGGCCTCGGCACGCCGCCGCAATCCCAGCAGGGTCGGTCCAATGGCGGCCATGCCCGGCTTCCAGAGCAAGCGCAACGAGGACCTGCCCGAACCCACCAACAAGATCACCGGATCCAGCGGCAGCACCAACTCCGGTTCCCTGATCACGATCTCCGGCGGAGCCCGGGGCTGATCCCTGATGCCTCGCCGCCCGGCCCCCACCATCCGTCCCCTTGCTCCCAGCGCCCCCCGGCGCCGGCCTGATGCTCCCGGTGGCGCCGATCTCCCCCGGCGCCTGGCGGCCGTCCGGCTCGGGCAGGGGGCCGCAGGCCTCCATCCGCTGACGGACAGCGCCGCCAACGCGGCCCTCGAGAGCTACGACCGGGGCGTCAAGGACGCCTTTGATCGGATCGTGCCCGTGCTCAAGCGCCTGTCGGCCCTGCAGCACGAGGATGATTTCGTCGAGCGCGCCCAGGCCCTGGCCCAGGCCGAACTCGGCTTCAGCCTGCCCCTGCCGATCCTGGAGAAGGCCTGGGTCAGCCAGCTCGACATGCGCAGCCTGTTCGCCTGGTGCGTCTTCGAAACCTACGAGCAGACCAGCGACAGTTTTTTCAGCGACGATCCCCTGCACGGCCAGCCCGGCAGCCCGGCGGCGGAGGAATTCAACGCCTTCCTGCTCTCCTGCGGCTTCCACCTGCTGGATGCCACCCCGTGCGCTGATGGACGCCTGGCCCATGCCATCGCCTTCGCCCTGCGGCTGCCCTTCAGCTCCGTGCGTCGCCGGCCCCATGCCGGCGCCCTGTTTGATGTGGAGAACACGGTCAACCGCTGGGTCAAGACCGAACACCGCCGTTACCGGGAGGGCGTTCCCAACCCCGCCCACGACGACACCCGTTACCTGAAGGTGGTGCTGTACCACTTCAGTTCCCGTGACCCCTCCCACGAGGGCTGTGCGGCCCACGGCAGCGACGACGCCCTGGCCGCCAGTTGCGGCCGTGCGCGGCTGATGGAGTTCCAGCAGGCGGTGGAGAACAGCTTCTGCTGCGGCGCCTCCGTCGACCTGCTGCTACTGGGCATCGACACCGACACCGACGCCATCCGGGTGCATGTGCCGGGCATGGACGGCAGCACCCGCCTGGATCACTGGCTTGATGCCACCACGGTGTACGAAGCGACGCGCCAGCTGCACCCCGAGGAAGCCCGGCGCCGCATCGCTGAGCTGGCCACGGCGGCGGCAGCCAGCAGCCCCGATCCGGGCATGGTGCGCCTGATCGCCCGGCTGCTGGAGCACAACATCTCCCAGATCGATTACGTGCGCCAGTACCACCACGGCCATTACGCCGATGCCGGCCATGCCGAGCGCTTCATCGGCGTGGGCATCGGCTTCAAGGAGATTCACCTGCGCAACCTCACCTACTTCGCCTACATGGACACCGTTGAGGAAGGGGCCCCCGACATGGACGTGGGCGTGAAGATCTTCAAGGGGCTCAATGTGTCCCGTGGCCTGCCGGTGCCGGTGGTGGTGCGCTTCGATTACAACGGCAAGGTGCCCGGTGCCCGGGAGCGGGCGGTGCGCCATGCCCGGCGGGTGCAGGAAGCGATCGAGAACCGTTACCCGGATCTTTTCGCCCAGGGCCTGCTGCATGCCCTGCTCACCGTGCGCGACCAGGAACGGCACACGCCCGCCGAGGCGGTAGGTTCCAGCATCAGCCTCACCACCGCAGGAGGGCACTGACCATGTTGATCTGCAAAGTGGTCAAACCCCTGGTCTCGACCAACCGCATCCCCGATTTCGAGCACAAGCACCTGCAGGTGGTCCAGGACGGCAGCACCCAGAAGGTGGCCGTCGACGCGGTGGGCTGCATCCCGGGCGACTGGGTGATCTGCGTGGGCAGCTCGGCGGCCCGGGAAGCGGCGGGGAGCAAGTCCTATCCCAGCGATCTCACGATCGTGGGGATCATCGACCACTGGGATCCCGATGCCGGCAAGGCCAGCCCACCCCCGGCCGCCACCCCGACCAGCCAGGGAGGAGCCGCCTGATGGAAATCATGCAGGTCACCGGCTCCCTGGTCTGCTCCCAGCGGGTCCCCGGCCTGGAACACTGGAACCTGCGGGTGCTGCGCAGCACCAAGGGAAAGCTGAGCGTCGCGGTGGATCCCGTCGGTGCCGCCCCCGGCAACTGGGTGTTCACCGCCAGTGGTTCGGCCGCCCGCTTCGCCTGTGGCAACCCGGAGACGCACACCGACCTCACCATCGGCGGCATCATCGATTTCTGGGAGCCGGACGGGTAGGCGCCGGGGGGTACCGCCACCGGGCGGCCTGCCTCCTTTCGATCGTCTCCCCTCCAGTTCCTCCTCCCCGCGCCCGTCCCATGGCCAGCCGCCCCCCCCGCACCGGTCCCGACGCCACTCCCACGCCGGCCGCTCCCACCCCGGCGCCACCGGCGGCGGATCTACCTGTCGTTGCTGGCAGCGGCGGCAGCCCACCGGCCCTGCCACCGGCGGCTGGGAATCCGGTGCTCCAATCGGTGGCCAAACCAGCGGACCCCAAGCCGGCGGCCGCCACCAAGGCCCCCCGGGCGGCCCGCTCCACCGCGCCGGCCCGCCAGCCGCGCCGCACTCCCACCACCACCGCCCGCTCCAGCGCCTCCAGCCCCAGCCGCCGCGGCAGCGGTGGAGCCGGCACCCCCCCCACGACCCCCACTCCCCGTACCCCCCCCATGGCCCCCACCATCCACGGCATCGCCCTCGGTCTGATCGAAACCCGTGGCCTGGTGCCGGCGATCGAGGCGGCGGACGCCATGACCAAAGCAGCGGAAGTCACCCTGATCGCCCGCGAATTCGTCGGTGGCGGCTACGTCACCGTGATGGTGCGCGGCGAAACCGGCGCCGTGAACGCGGCCGTCAGGGCGGGCGCCGATGCCTGCGAGCGGGTGGGCGACGGCCTGGTGGCCGCCCACATCATCGCCCGCCCCCACAGCGAAGTGGAGCCTGCCCTGGCGGCCTCCGGCGTCGGTCGCAGGGGCTGATCCCCATGGACGCCGCCCATCCGCGCGTCCTCGGCTACCTGGGCCGCGCGTTGAGTCTCGAACTGTCCGCCGTGCAGCAGTACATGACCCAGGCCTCCCTCGTGGAGCTCTGGGGCGAGGCCGAGGCCGCCGAACGCTTCCGCCAGGAAACGATCGAAGAATTGCGGCATGCCGAACGGCTGGTGCAGCGCATGCTCCAGCTGGGGGTGGCCCCGGCCGCGTCCCAGCTGCGGCCCGTGGGCCACGCTGCCGATCTGGTGGGCCTGCTGCGGCTCGATGCTGTCCTGGAAGAGGATCTGATCCAGCACTACGCCGAAGCCACGCGCTTCTGTCTGCTGATCGGCGATCGCAACAATGAAGTCTTCTTCCGAACCCTGAGGGACGAAGAACAGCAGCATGGGGAAGCGCTGGCGGCCTGGCTGGGCAGCCTGGTCACCGCCGAGTCCCGGTCCCTGCAAAGGGCCACCTTCTGACGTCCCTCCCCTTGCCGGACACCCTTCCCCTGTCGATCCAGCTCAGCTGGCTGATCCCCCTCTACGGATTCAGCGGCATGCTGCTCTCCCTGCCCTGGGCGACCGGCTGGATCCGACGCAACGGCCCCCGTCCGGCCGCCTACCTCAACCTGCTGGTCACCCTGCTGGCGGTGCTGCACGGCAGCCTCGTGCTGCGTGCCGTGCTGGCCCTCGGCCCCCAGCATCTCGACATCGCCTGGTTCGCGGCGGCCGACCTGGACCTGCGCATCGGCTTCGATCTTTCCCTCACCAACCTGGCGGCCCTGGAACTGGTGACGTTCATGAGTCTGGTGGGCCAGGTGTTCGCCCTGGGCTACCTCGACAAGGAATGGTCCCTGGCCCGCTTCTACGCCCTGCTGGGGTTCTTCGAAGGGGCCATGGCCGGGGTGGTGCTGAGCAGCAACCTGTTCATGAGTTATTTCCTGCTGGAGATGCTCACCCTGTCCACTTACCTGCTGGTGGGCTTCTGGTACGCCCAGCCCCTGGTGGTGACCGCCGCCCGCGATGCCTTCCTGACCAAGCGGGTGGGGGATGTGCTGCTGCTGATGGGGGTGGTCACCCTGTCGGCCTGGGCCGGATCCCTGGAATTCATCGACCTGTACGCCTGGTCCGCCAGCGAAACCCTGCCGGCCCTGGGGGCCACCCTGCTGGGCCTGGGGCTGATCGCCGGACCGATGGGCAAATGCGCCCAGTTTCCGATGCACCTCTGGCTGGATGAGGCCATGGAGGGCCCCAACCCGGCTTCGATCCTGCGCAACTCCGTGGTGGTGACCTGCGGCGCCGTGGTGCTGCTGAAGCTGATGCCGCTGCTGCTGATCTCGCCGTTGGCCATCGATGTGCTGCTGGCGGTCGGCACCATCAGTGCGCTGGGCGGTGCCCTGGTGGCCATCGCCCAGGTTGACCTGAAGCGGGCCTGCTCCTACTCCACCACCTCCTACCTGGGGCTGGTGTTCGTGGCCATCGCCCTGCAGCAGCCTTTCATCGCCCTGTTGTTGCTCTTCTCCCATGCGTTGGCCAAGGCCGTGCTGTTCATGAGCGTGGGCAGCGTCATCGCCACCACCAACTGCCAGGACCTCACCGAACTGGGCGGCCTGGGGTCGCGGATGCCCGCGACCACCACCGGATTTCTGGTGGGGGCGGCCGGCCTCACCGGCCTGCTGCCCCTGGGATGTTTCTGGAGCTTCGGCCTGATGGTGGAGGGGCTGAGCTCCAGGGCCCCGTTCTTTGCCGCCGTGGTGCTGCTCACCAACGGCCTGACGGCCCTGAACCTGACGCGGGTGTACCGCCAGGTGTTCCTGGGCTCCCCCCACCCCAAGACCCGCCGCACCCCCGAGGTGAACTGGCTGATGGCCCTGCCGATGGTGACCGTCGCGGTGCTGGTGCTGGTGACGCCCCTGGTGATGGCCCGCATCGACCGGGTTCCCGGCATCGGGGCCTTCTCCAGCGTCACCGCCCTGGCGCTGGTGGGCAGCGGCCTGGCCGGTCTTCTGGCCGGCAGCCTGATCCCCCTCGACACCTTCTGGTCCCGCTCCGTGCTACGGCCCCTTCGCCTGCTGCAGGACCTGCTGGCCTTCGACTTCTACACCGACCGCATCTACCGGGCCACGATCGTGGCCTTCGTGGCCGGCCTGGCCCGAATCACCAACGGCTTCGACCAGCTGGTGGTGAACGGCCTGGTCAACCGCATCGCCGGAGTCTCGATGGCCTCGGCTGAAAGCCTCAAGCTTGGGGTGAGCGGACGCCTGCAGACCTACGTCTTCACCGTGGTGGCGGCGATCGTGGTGCTGATTGGCAGCCTCTCCTGGCTGGGGGGCTGAGCCGGAACCATGCTGAGCGCCCTGCTGCTGATTCCCTTCGCCGGCGCCCTCGGCCTGCTCTGCTGGCCGGGGGAGCTGGCCACCGAGCGCATCCGTCGCGCCGCCCTCGGCCTGCTGGTCCTGCAGCTGCTCTGGAGCCTGCGGGTGCTGCTGGCCTTCGATGTCAGCGATCCGGGCCTGCAGTTGCAGGAGTCCTTCGCCTGGGTCGACAGCATCGGCCTCGATTACCGCCTGGGCGTCGACGGCCTGGCCATGCCCCTGGTGCTGGTCAACGCCGCCCTCACCCTGGTGTCGGCGATCTGCACCCGCGACCTCAGCCAGCGTCCCCGCCTTTACTTCGCCCTGCTGCTGGGGATCAGCGGGGCGGTGAACGGGGCGTTCCTCTCTGAAAACCTGCTGCTGTTCTTCCTCTTCTATGAACTGGAGCTGATTCCCCTCTGGCTGCTGATCTCGATCTGGGGCGGCGCCAACCGGGGCTATGCCGCCACCAAGTTCCTGATCTTCACGGCCATCTCAGGCTTCCTGATCCTGGGCGCCTTCCTGGGCCTCGCCCTGGTCACCGGCCAGGCCGATTTCGGCATCCACCCGGTGACCACCGCCCAGCTGGGCATGGGCACCCAGTTGGTGCTGCTGGGGGCGCTGTTGATCGGCTTCGCCATCAAGATCCCCCTGGTGCCCTTCCACACCTGGCTCCCCGATGCCCACACCGAGGCCTCCACGCCGGTGTCGGTGCTGCTGGCGGGCGTGCTGCTGAAACTGGGCACCTACGGCCTGCTGCGCTTCTGCCTGGGGATGTTCCCGGAGGCCTGGGCCCTGCTGGCGCCCGCTCTGGCGGGCTGGGCGGCGGTGTCGGTGCTGTACGGCTCGCTGGCGGCCATCGCCCAGCGGGACATGAAGCGGATGGTGGCCTACAGCTCCGTGGGCCACATGGGCTACATCCTGCTGGCGGCGGCGGCCGCCACCCCCGTCAGCCTGCTGGGGGCCGTCTTCCAGATGGTCAGCCACGGCCTGATTTCCGCCCTGCTGTTCCTGCTGGTGGGCGTGGTCTACCGCAAGACCCGCACCCGGGATCTGGAGGTGCTGCGCGGCCTGCTCAACCCCGAGCGCGGCCTGCCCTTCACCGGCACCCTGATGATCCTGGGGGTGATGGCCAGCGCCGGCATGCCCGGCATGGCCGGCTTCATCTCCGAATTCCTGGTGTTCCGCGGCAGCCTCGCCGCCTTCCCGGTGGCCACCCTGCTGTGCATGGTGGGCTCCGGCCTCACGGCGGTGTACTTCCTGCTGCTCGTGAACCGGGCCTTCTTCGGTCGGCTGGCGGTGACCCCACCCAGCGCTGATGCGGTGGCCGACTCCCGCCTCGAAGTGCGCCTGCCGGCGGTGGCCCTGCGCGAAACCCTGCCTGCCCTGGCCTTGGCCAGCGGTGTGGTGGGCCTGGGGGTGCTGCCCTGGGGGCTGGGCAGGCTGAGCGAACAGGCCACCACCGCCATGGCCCAGTTGCCGGCTCTGGTGGCGGCGATCCAGGGCGGAGGGCTGCTGTCATGAGACCGATCCCCCGTTCCCCCAAACCGCCCCTCACCTTCAGCGGCGGGCTGCCCTCCAGCGACGACCTGGTGGAGACCCTGCTGGCCGGACACACCCTGCTGGCCGAGTCCCCCGATCACCTGAGCCAGGTGGTGGACGTGCTGGAGAGCTACGGGGAGGTGCTGGATGCCTACAGCATCAATCTGATCTACCAGGCCGAGAAGCAGTTCCTGAATCCCTTCCCGGTGTTCCGCTTCCTCGACGGTGACCACAGCCCGGCGAAGATCTGGCGCCACCTGCTGCACGACCGGATCAATTTCGAATACGCGGAGTATTGCCAGAAGGCGATGCTGTGGCATGGCACCGGTGGCCTCGACGCCTACCTCGACAGCGAGGCCTTTGCGGCCAACTGCGCCGCCATCGTCGCCCACAAGACCCGCCGCGACCCCCTGCTGGCGGCGCTCAACCCGCTGTTCCCCCAGTTCCTGAGCGAACTGATCCGCTCGGCGGCCACCACCCACGCCCTGGGCCAGTTCTGGCGGGTGATGAGTGATCTGTTCATCGATCTGGCCCGGGCCGAGCGGGATGGGCGGGTGGACTCGATCGCCGCGGTGGTCACCTTCATCAAGGAGGGCCTGGTGGCGGCAGCCGGGGCACCGATCACCTACGCGGTGGAGATCGCCGGCACCAGCTTCTGGGTGCTCCCCCCCGAGGCGGGCCTCACCTTCCTGATGGATGTGGCCGTGCCCTACGTGGAAGCGGTGTTCCTGCGCGGCACCCCGTTCCTGGGCACGGTGTCGTTCAACGCCCAGGCCCAGCAGATCTCCCCCGACCAGGCCCAGTTCAGGTACGGCGCCCTCTACGCCGACCCGCTGCCCACCATGGGCTCGGGGATCCCGCCCAGCCTGCTGATGCAGGACATGTACCGCCACCTTCCCGACCGTCTCCACCACACCTACCTGGCCGGCATCCGCGGTGCCGGGGACGTGCGGGTGAAGATCTGCATGACGTTCCAGAAGGCGATGTTCTGCGTCACCAACGCCGCCATTGCCGGCACCTTCCCCCATCCGCTCGAGAGCGATGTCCCGACGGAGCAGGCGGCCAACCGGGCCTACGCCGCCGCCTGGGCCGCGCGCCTCTGCGTGGCTCGCACCGACTGTCTCGACGATCCCGGCTGATCTAGGGTCGCATCCATGGATCAGCCCTGGACCCGGCGGCCCCGACCGGATCGGCTCGAGCGCCGCATCGAGTTCGACGACTACGAACGCACCCGCACCTTCCTGGAGCGCCTGAACGGCCTCTCGGAGCAGGAGGGCCGCTTCCCCGACATCAGCTTCGGGCGCACCTACGTGAACCTCACCGTGCGCGCCGAAGCCGACGATGACCCCATCGGTGAACCGGAGGAAACCTTCGCCAAGGCCATCGATGGGCTCCTCTAGCGACGACGATGCCGACGCCGCTGGGGCGGCAGCGGCCCAGGAGGCGACGCTGGTGGACCTGCGGGCGGCCTACGACGCCGCCGGCATCAAGGAGGGTCTCGACCAGCTCGACCGGGAACTGATCGGCCTGCGTCCGGTGAAGGCCCGGATCCGGGAGATCGCCGCCCTGCTGGTGATCAACCGGGCCCGCACCCAGGTGGGGCTCGACACGGCGCCCCCCAGCCTGCACATGTCGTTCACCGGCCGGCCCGGCACCGGCAAGACGACGGTGGCGGCGCGCATGTCGAAGATCCTGCACGGGCTCGGCTACGTGCGCAAGGGCCACGTGGTGACGGCCACCCGTGACGACCTGGTGGGCCAGTACATCGGCCACACCGCGCCAAAAACCCGGGAGATGCTGAAAAAGGCGATGGGCGGTGTGCTGTTCATCGACGAGGCCTACTACCTCTACCGGCCCGAGAACGAGCGCGATTACGGCGCCGAGGCGATCGAGATTCTGCTGCAGGTGATGGAGAACAACCGCAACGATCTGGTGGTGATCTTCGCCGGTTACAAGGAGCGGATGGACATCTTCTACCAGAGCAATCCAGGCCTGTCCTCGCGGGTGGCCAACCACATCGACTTTCCCGACTACTCCGCGCCGGAACTCCTGGCGATCGCCCAGCTGATCCTGGCGGCGGAGAACTACCGCTTCAGCCCGGAAGCGGGCGCGGCCTTCGCCGAGTACATCCAGCGCCGCATGCAGCTGCCCTTCTTCGCCAATGCCCGCTCGATTCGCAACGCCATCGATCGGGCCCGCATGCGCCAGGCCAACCGCCTGTTCAGCGGCATGGGCCGGGCCCTCACCAAAACCGACCTGATGACGATTGAGGCCGACGACATCACCGCCAGCCGGGTGTTCCATGGGGAAGTGGAAGGGCTGGATCCGGCCCAGCCCCTCACCGGCGCCGGCTGACGCTCAGCGGCGCTGGCGACAGGCGATCTGCAGCAGATCCCGCACCTGCTGCACCCGCCGCGCCAGGGACGGGTCGGTGCTGAGCTTCTTCTCCACCTGCTCCACCGCGTACATCACGGTGGAGTGATCCTTGCCGCCGAAGGCTTCGCCGATGCGCGGCAGCGACAGGTTGGTGTTCTGGCGCATCAGGTACATTCCCACCTGGCGTGACTGGCTGACGGCCCGTTTGCGGCTGGGGCTGAGCATCTCCTCGATGCGCACCTCAAACACCTCGGCCACCTTCTCCAGCACCTGCTGGGGGGTGACCGCCACCTCATGACCGATCGGATCGAGCATCGGCGCCAGCGATTCCACCGTCATCGGCAGGCCCGTGATCGAGGCGAAGGCCACCGCCCGGGTGAGGGCGCCTTCCAGTTCCCGGATGTTGGAGGTGAAGCGTCCGGCGATGTACTGGATCAGTGCCCGGGGCAAGGCCACCTGTTCCGCCTCAGCCTTCTTGTGCAGGATCGCCATGCGAGTTTCCAGATCCGGGATCTGGATGTCGGCGATCAGGCCCATCGAAAAGCGGGAAATCAGCCGCTCCTGCAGCTTGGGAATCTGGCTGGGGGGACGGTCGCTGGTGATCACGATCTGACGGCCGGCCTCATGCAGGGCGTTGAAGGTGTGAAAGAACTCCTCCTGCGTGTATTCCTTGCCCTCAATGAACTGGATGTCGTCCACCAGGATCAGGTCGGCCGCCCGGTAGCGATCCCGGAAGGCCTGCATCCCGTCCTTGCGGATCGCCTGGATCAGGTCATTGGTGAAGGTCTCGGTGGAGACATAGAAGACCCGGGCGTCCGGATCGATCTCCAGCCGGTAGTGGCCGATGGCCTGCATCAGGTGGGTCTTACCCAGCCCCACCCCACCGCAGATGAACAGGGGGTTGAACTCCCGGCCGGGGGCCTCCGCCACAGCCAGGGAGGCGGCATGGGCCATGCGGCTGTTGGCGCCCACGACGAAGCGGTTGAACACGTAGCGGGTGTTCAGGCCCGCCCCGGGGCGCAGGGGGGCCGGTACGGTTCTGGGGCCAGCTCCACCCGCACCACCCGCCAGCCCACCCGCCGAACGCACGGGAGCCTCCACCGCCGGCAGCGGCAGGGCGCCACCGTTCTCGCCGACGACCTCAAGCGCCCCGCCCAGGGGCTCAGCATCCGGAGCCACCTCCACCTCGACCCGCACCTGCCGGCCGGCATGCTCGCTGGCCACCGCGGCGATCATCACCAGGTAGTTCTTGCGCAGCCAGCCGCAAGCGAAGCTGTTGGGGGCCTCGAGCCGCAGCAGGCCGTCACGGAAGTCACGACAGCGCGCCTGACGAATCCAGGTCTCGTAGGTCGGTTTGCTGAGCCTGCCTTGAAGATCCTGGCTCACCCGGTGCCACAGCTGATCACCCTGCTGCACCAGGAGCCCACGACGCGAAGGCTGAATATAGGCATCCCGCGCCCGGAGGTTCGTCTTTAATGCATCCTTCAGCGACGCGCGTCCGCCTCCGATGGTTCAGCCCCGTTTCCTGTCCCGCCTCACCCTCCTGGCGGTCGCGGCAGGCCTGCTGACCTCCTGCACCAGCACCCGTCTGGCCCTGCCGGGCCTGCCGAAGCCCGAGCAGCCCCCCATCAGCGATGCGTCACCGGCGCCCATGCTGCAGCCCAGCAGTTCCGTGATCGTGGACGCCGTCGAGAAGGCCGGCCCGGCCGTGGTGCGCATCGACACGGTCAAGCGCACCGTGAACCCCATGGGGGGGATCTTCGGGCGGGGTCCGGCCATCCAGCAGCAGCAGGGCCAGGGATCGGGCTTCATCACCCGCTCCGACGGGGTGCTGCTCACCAATGCCCACGTGGTCGAGGGGGCCAGCGAGGTGAGCGTGACCCTGCCCGACGGCCGCAGCTTCACCGGCAAGGTGCTGGGGGCCGACCCCCTCACCGACGTGGCGGTGGTCAAGGTGGTGGCCTCCAAGCTGCCGGTCGCCACCCTGGGCGATTCCAACAAGGTCAGGCCGGGGGAATTGGCGATCGCCATCGGCAACCCCCTCGGCCTCGACAACACGGTGACGGCCGGGATCATCAGCGCCATCCAGCGCACCAACGCCGTGGGTGAGGGCCAGCGGGTGCCCTACATCCAGACCGACGCGGCCGTGAACCCCGGCAACAGCGGCGGGCCCCTGATCAACGACCGCGGCCAGGTGATCGGCATCAACACCGCCATTCGCCAGGCGCCGGGGGCCGGGCTGAGCTTCGCGATCCCGATCAACACGGCCCGGCAGATCGCCGCCCAGATCCTTGAGCGCGGCTATGCCAGCCATCCCTACATCGGTGTGCGCCTCCAGGCCCTCACCCCCCAGCTGGCCAAGGAGATCAACGCCACCACCAGCGAGTGTCGCCTGCCGGAAGTGAACGGTGTGGTGGTGGTCGAGGTGATGGACAACAGCCCGGCGGCCCAGGGCGGGCTCAAGCCCTGCGATCTGATCGAGAAAGTGGGTGACAAGGCGGTCCGCAACGCCTCGGAGGTGCAGCTGGGCGTGGATCGGGGCAGGGTGGGCGAGCCGCTGGCGATCACGGTGCTGCGCAACGGCTCCCGGCAGAACCTCACCCTCCGCCCCGCCGAACTGCCGCGCGAGGGTTGAGACCGACCAGGGACCGGGGCCATGGACCACCCCAGTTGGTGATGCTGGCCCGCTGGCCGGCGCCGGGCCGCTGCAAGAGCCGACTCGTGCCAGGTGTGGGCAGGGCCAGGGCCGCTGCCATCCAGGCCCGCCTCACCCAGCACGGGCTGGCGGCGGCGGCCCAGGCCCGCGAGGCCATGGCGGCGGCCGCAGGCGCCGAGGGCCATGGGGGCGGACTGGAGCTGGTGCTGGCGGCGAGCGGCCTGGGGCCCAGGGCCGCCGGGCGCTGGGGCCGCCTGCTCGGCGTCGACCGGGTTGTGGACCAAGGCAGCGGCAGCCTGGGGCTGCGGATGCAGCGTCAGATGCTGCGGGGCTGCCGGGAGGGGGCGGCGGCGGTGGTGCTGATCGGCAGTGACCTGCCGGCGCTGGCGGCCGAGGATCTGCTGGAGGCCTTCCGGGCGCTGCGTCACAGCCCCGTGGTGCTGGGCCCCGCCAGCGACGGGGGGTACTGGCTGATCGGCCGGCGACGGGCCGCGCCCCAGCTGTTCGCGGGCATCGACTGGGGCAGCGACCGGGTGCTGGCGCAGACCCTGCGGCTGGCAGGGCAGGCCGGCCTGGCCACGGCCCTGCTGGCGGAGCGCCACGATCTCGACCGCCCTGCCGACCTGGACCCATGGCGATGAGGCCACCCCTGAGCGTGGTGATCGCCGCCCGCGACGAGAGCCGGGGCCTGCCCGCCCTGCTGGCGGATCTGGCCACGGCACCCGAGCTGGTGCTGGAGGTTCTGGTGGTGGATGGCGGCAGCCGGGATGGCACCCCGCAGCTGGCCACCCTGGCGGGCGCCCGGGTGCTCCACGACGGCAGCGGCCGAGGCGGCCAGCTGGCCGCCGGAGTGGCCCACAGCGCCGGATCCTGGCTGTTGCTGCTGCACGGAGACGTGCGTCTGCCACCGGGGTGGGCCCGGGCCATCACAGCGGCGATCGCGGCCGGCGAGACCAGCGCCTGGGCCTTCCGGCTGCGCATCGCCGGCGCAGGGCCGGCCCTGCGCCTGGTGGAGCTGGCGGTGGAGCTGCGCAGCCGCTGGCGCCAGCTGCCCTACGGCGACCAGGGACTGCTGCTGGCCAGGCGGCTCCATGACGCCGCCGGTGGGGTGGCGCCGCTGCCGCTGATGGAGGATCTGGAGTTCGTGCAGCGCCTGCGGCGCCGGGCCAGGATCGGCACCCTCGCCCCTGCCATGCGCGTGAACGGCCGGCGCTGGCAGCGGCTGGGGGTGTGGCAGACGGTGCTCGCCAACGCCCGACTCAGGCGCGCCTGGCGCCGTGGGGCGCCAGCGGCGCAGCTCGCCGAGCGCTACTACGGCCCCGCCGCTCAGGGGGCATACCAGAAGGCACAGCGGCGCTGCAGCGGCTCCAGCTCCCAACCCTGAGCGGCGTAGAAGCCCACCACGCCGGGGTCGGCGAACAGGCTGACCCGATCAATCCCCATCGACCGCAGTTGCTCGAGCACATAGTCCATCAGCTCCTTGCCCAGGCCGGCCCCCTGGTAGCGGGGATGAACGGCCACATCCCAGACAGTGGCCTCCACGACCCCGTCGCCGGTACAGCGGGCGAAGCCCACCAGCCGCGGCAAGCGGGCGTCATGGCGCCAGAGCCCTACCTGGAGAAGACTGTGCTGGAGGGCCTTGCGCACCCGCCGCAGGGGCCGGCGGCTCCAGCCCACCGCGTCGCAGAGCGCCTCGAGTTCAATCAGGTCGATCGGGCGTGCCTGGCTGAGCACCAGCTCCAGGTTGGGATTGGGGGTGGCGCAGAGCCGGTGCGCGGACCCGTAGAGATCGGTCATCAACGGCAGGGTCTCGGGCACGGCGTGGGGGCTACGCGTTCTGAAGATCCTGACGGATGCAGGCTGGACTACGGCAGGGTAGGGAATCCCTCCGACGACCGTCCTGAGCCTCTCCTCCACCAGCTCCGATCGGCCCCTGCTGGTGGGCGTGCATGGCTGGCTGCTGGCGGGCCGGCTGTGGCATCCCCTGAGGCAGGAACTGGCGCCGCGCTGGTCGCTGTGGTGCCCCGATCTGCCTGGTTTCGGCGGCACCGTGCGGCCCCGGGGTCTGCAGGCCAGCCTGGCCAGCTACGGCCGCTGGCTGGCGGAGGCCGCCCAACAGGAAGCCGCCGGCCGACCAGTGGTGCTGGTGGGCCACTCCCTGGGGGGAAGCCTGGCGCTGCACGCGGCGCCCCTGCTGGGGGAGCAGCTGCGGGGCCTGGTGCAGATCGCCGTGGGGGGCGGTGTGTATCAGCCGCGGCCCTTCGCCCGGGTCCGCCGGGGAGGGGCCGCCTTTCTGCGCTGGCGACCGGTCTGGGCGGCCCAGCTGCCCGGTACAGACGCGATCCGCAGCCCGCTGGTGGCCGAAGGCCGCGCCGCACGGGGACTGCTGGCCTGCAGCACCAACCGGGGCGCCGTGCGCCAGCTGCCCCGGCTCGCCGCCAAACTCCAGGTGCCCAGCCTGTGGATCGCCGGCAGCCGCGACCAGGTGATGCAGCCCCGCTATGTGCGCCACCTGGCCGGCTACAGCCCCGATCACCAGCTCGCCATCCTCAACGGCCTTGGGCACCTGCCGATGGGCGAACAACCGCGCCAGCTGGCCGCCCTGATCGGCACCTGGCTGGAGCAGGACCTGGAACTGCCCACCCAGACCCAAGGGCCTCAGAGCGTGGCCAGCCCTTTTTCCTGCAACTCCGCCAGCTGGGCGTAGAGCCCCCCGACGGCACGCAACTCACGGTGGTTGCCCTCCTCGATCAGACGACCGCGGCGCAACACCAGGATGCGATCGGCGGCTTCGACGGTGGCCAGCCGGTGGGCGATCACGATGGCGGTGCGGCCGCTGAGCAGCGTGTCGAGATCCCGCTGCAGGGTGGCCTCGGTGGAGGGGTCCATGAAGGCGGTGGCCTCATCCATGACCAGAACAGAGGGGTCGCGGATCGCCACCCGCGCCACGGCCAGCAGCTGGCGTTCGCCGGAGGAAAGATTGCCGCCCCGCTCGCGCAGCTCGGTGGCCAGGCCATCCCCCAGCCGGCCCAGCAGGGGGGTGAGGCCGAGATCGCCGCAGATCCGCTCCAGATCGGTCTGACTGATGTCGGAATCGAGGCGCAGGTTGTCGGCCACGTTGCCGCTGAACAGGAACGTGTCCTGCAGCACCACCCCCAGGCGGCGGCGCAGGGTGGCGATGGGAAGCTCGCGGATGTCCACCCCATCGAGGCGGATGCTGCCCTGCTGGGGTTCGTAGAGCCGGCAGAGCAGCCGGATCACGGTGGTCTTGCCGGACCCAGTGGGACCCACGATCGCCACGTGCTCCCCTGCTGCGATGCGGAAAGAGAGATCGGTGAGGATCGGATCGTCGGGGCGGTAGGCGAAGGAGACGTTCTCGAACTCCACCGCGCCGGGGCTGAAGCGTTCGGCACCGGACAGCACGGCGGCGCGGCTGCGCTGGCTGCTGGGTAGATCGGCGATCTCAATCGGCTGCTCAAGCAGTTCACCGATGCGCTCGACGGCGGTGAGCCCCCCCTGGATCTGGGTAAAGCGCTCCGCCAGTTGGCGCAGGGGGTCGAACACCCGCTGGGAGAAGAGGATGAAGGTGGTCAGGGTGCCCAGGCCCATGGCCCCACCGGTGACCATGGCGCCGCCGAGGGCCAGCACCATCGCCACGGCCGCCAGGGCCACCCATTCGATGAAGGCCGAGATGGCGCTGTCGTAGAAAATCGTGCCGGTGACGGCCTGGCGGTAGGCGTCGGTGGTGTGGGAGAAACGCTCGCCGTTGACGGCCTCCCGCCGGAACATCTGCACCACCTCCAGTCCCTGGAGATTTTCCTGCAGGTCAGCGTTGAGCTGGCCCAGTTCCTCCCGCACCCGGTAGTTGGCCTTGCGGTAACGGCCCTGCAACCAGAGCACCCCCATGGTCACAGGCACCTGGCTGGCCAGCAGCAGCAGCCCAAGCCGCCACTCGATCGACAGCATGGTGAGGCCGATCACCAGCAGGGTGACCAGATCGGAGAGCACCCCCACCGCACCACTGCCAAACACCTCGGCCAGGGCATCGACGTCGCTGGTGAGGCGGGTGAGCAGCTTGCCCACCGGCGTACGGTCGTGGAAACGCAGCGACAGGGCCATCGCGTGGCGGAACAGGTCGTCGCGGATGCGGGCGGTGAGCCGCTGACCCACCACCTGCACGTTGTAGGTCTGGGTGCCCTGCAGGGAGAGCCGCAGCAGCACCGCCGCCAGCAGCAGCAGCACCAGCAACCGCAGGGCCACCGGGACCGGCAAGGGAGCCAGCCAGGACAGCACCTCCTCGCCCCGGAGCTTGGAGATCACCTGGCCCACCAGCAACGGCTGCACCGAGGCCGCCAGGGCCAGGGGGATCAGCAGCACCAGGGACAGCAGCAGACGCTTGCGATCCCGACCCAGATAGGGCAGGAGACGCCGCAGTCGCTGGCCATCGAGGCTGCTCATCGGACGGAGACCTGGATGGCGGCGACGCGCTCGACCAGGCCCTGGAGGGTCCCGTCATCGAGGCGCAGGGCCAGGGGATGGCCGATCAGGCGGGCCGTGCTGGTGAACAGATCCTCGATCGCCACCAGGCCGTTGTCCCGCAGGGTGCGGCCGGTGGCCACCAGGTCAACGATCGCCTCGGACATGCCCGTGATCGGACCGAGCTCCACCGATCCGGTCAGGTGGATCAGCTCCACCGGCAGATCCAGCTGGTCGAAGAAGGCCTCGGCGCAGCGGGTGAACTTGCTGGCCACGCGGCAGTGGGCCGGCAGATCGGCGGCCCGGCGGTAGCCGCTGCTGGCTTTCACCGCCACCGCCATGCGACAGCCGCCGAAGCCGAGGTCCACCAGCTGGGCCACAGGGAGCTGGTGCTCCCGCAGCACGTCGTACCCCACCACCCCGAGCTGGGCCTGGCCATAGGCCACATACACAGGCACATCGGCATTGCGCACCAGCAGGGCCCTGGCCGTGCCGCAGCGGCTCGGCACCATCAACAGGCGGTTGTCCTCGTCCAGCAGATCGGAGAAATCCAGGCCGGCCGCTGCGAAACGGCGTACCGAATCCTTCAGCAGGGCGCCCTTGGCCAGGGCGACGGTGATCGGGGATCGCTGGTTGGCGGTGATCATGGAAGCCAGCAGCAACCTGAACTGTAACGATGCAGGATCATCACCAAGACCCGCCCCAGGCCCCGCTGCAAGTGGTGCTGCTGCCGGTGCTGCGGGACAACTACCTGTTCGTGCTCCATGACGGCCGGCAAGCGGCGGTGGTGGATCCGGCGGTGGCGGACCCGGCGATCGCCTGGCTGAAGCAGCGGGACCTGGAGCTGGTGGCAGTGCTGCAGACCCACCACCACAGCGATCACATCGGCGGGACCCCTGGGCTGCTGCGGGAATGGCCCCGCTGTGAGGTGGTGGCGGCCCTGGCCGACCGGGAGCGGATCCCCTTCCAGACCAGGGGAGTGGCCGGCGGGGATCGTTTCACCCTGCTGGGCCAGCCGGTGGAGGTGCTGGCGGTGCCAGGCCACACCCGCGCCCACCTGGCCTTCCACCTGCCCCTGCAGGGCGAGCTCTTCTGCGGCGACACCCTGTTCGCCGCCGGCTGCGGCCGGCTGTTCGAGGGCAGCCCCGAGCAGATGCACCACTCCCTGGGCCTGTTGGCGGCGCTGCCGGAGACCACCCGGGTGTGGTGCGCCCATGAGTACACCGCCGCCAATCTGCGCTGGGCCGCAGCCCAGCGACCGGGGGATGGGGCCATCGCCGAACGGCTGGCCGCGGTGCTGCTCGCCCGGGGCCAGGACAGACCCACCATCCCCAGCAGCATCGGCGAGGAGCGGCGCACCAACCTGTTCCTGCGGGCGGCCGATGGCCAGGAACTGGCCGACTTGCGGCGCAGCAAGAATGACTGGACGGGCTGAGCGTCGCTGCCCGGCCTCAGGGAGGGGAGTTGACGCTTTCGGCGCTGCGCCCCAGCGGCAGGGTCACCAGCGAACGTCCACCAGGAAACAACAGCGCCGACTCACCGGAGCGGAACCGCAGCCACCCCCGCCGGCCGTGGGGGTGGTCGGCCTCCAGGGGCGCCCGCCAGCGCAGCCGGTGGTCCCCGAGCTGCACCTGGTAGAGCCATTCCCGGCCGAGAAACTCACGGCCGCTGATCCAGGCCGGCCCCTCCTCCTCGGGCAGGAACTCCAGGGCCTGGGGGCGAACCATCACCTCAACGCTCTCCGATTCCTCCGAGCCGTCTGGTCCCCTGGTCGCCGGCTCGAGCTCCCCGAGAACGGTCTGCAGCCGGCGGCCGCGCCAGCGGGCCGGCAACAGATTGGACTGGAGCACGAACTGGCCCACGAAGGCGGTAGCGGGCTGGTCGACCAGTTCGCGGGGCGGGGCGCACTGGTGCAGCACGCCATCGCGCAGCACCCCCACCCGGTTGCAGATCGCCAGAGCTTCCTCCGGATCGTGGGTGACCATCAGGCCGCTGGCGCCGCAGCGGGCCAGCACAGCTGGAAGCTCGCTGCGCAACCGCAGCCGCACCTCCACATCCAGATTGGAGAAGGGCTCATCCAGCAACACCACCGAGGGCGAGGGCGCTAGGGCCCGGGCCATGGCCAGGCGCTGGCGCTGGCCGCCGGAGAGTTCGTGGGGGTAGCGGCGCTCCAGCCCGCCCAGGCCCAGCAGATCGAGCAGCCAGGCCACCCGGGCGGTGTCCTGGCCGCGGCGCAGGCCGAAGCAGGCGTTGCGCCAGGCATCGAGATGGGGGAAGAGGGCATCGTCCTGGAACACCATGCCGACGCCCCGCCGTTCGGGGGGCAACAGCCTCTCCGGCCCCGCCACCTGCTGTCCGCCGATGCTGATGCTGCCGCGGCCGGGGCGCTCGAAGCCGGCGATCAGCCGCAGCAGGGTGGTCTTGCCGCAGCCAGAGGGGCCCAGCAGACCCACCAGTTCCCCCGCACCGAGAACGAGCTCGATGCCCTTGAGGGTCCAGGAGGAAACGTCGCGGCCCGGGTAGCGGTACCAGAGGTCTTCGATGCGGACGTGGTCGCGCGGGGCGACGTCCACGGGGGTGGACACCGTGGTGGCTGGAGTGGCGGACGGCGTGGCGATGGTGGTGGTGGTGGAAGCCATAAGATCCCAGTCCCGCATTGTTACCCGTCATGAGTTCCAACGCAGGCGGGGGTGACGAAAGGCACAGGCCCTTGTCTCATCCGGTCCACACCCCGGCCGCACCCGCCCCGGTGGGCCCCTACAACCAGGCCGTGCTCGCCGCTGGCGTTCTCTATTGCTCCGGCCAGATCGCCCTGGATCCGCTGAGCGGCACCCTGGTGGGGGATGGCGACGTGGAGGCCGAGACCGTCCAGGTGCTGAGCAACCTGCAGGCGGTACTGGCCGCCGCCGGCTGCAGCCCCGAGCACGTCGTGCGAACCACCGTGTACCTGGTGGATCTGAACGATTTCGCCCGGGTCAACAGCCTTTACGCCGGGATGTTCGCAGCCGGCGTGGCTCCGGCGCGGGCCTGTGTGCAGGTGGCCGCCTTGCCGAAGGGCGCGCGGGTGGAGATCGACGCCATCGCCGTCATCGCCTGAGGCGGTTCTCAGCGAAGGCTCAAAGTCCTCCGCTGGCTGGGGGGGCCGGACTGCGGCAACCTGGAACGATGGAGACCCCGTTCGGCACCTGGTTCCACGAGGTGGTGGTGATGACACCGGGCCGCTTCGAGGAGGCCATCGATGCGGTGCTGGCGGTGCAGCAGTTCAAGACGGTGGTGCTCCACCTCAGTGCGATGGCGCCGGAGGAGGCCCAGCGCACGATCGACTTCGTTTCAGGCGGCGTCTTCGCCCTGGACGGTCAATCGGAGCGGCTGGGGGACACGGTGTTCCTGTTCGCCCCAGCCCTGGTGACGATCAGCCGGGATGGGGACGACAGGGACTGAGCCGGCGAGGACTGGCCACCCCGCCCTTGTGGAGCCCACAACGGGGCAGTAACACGGGCATCGGTTCTCTCCTGCCCATGAAGCGATCCACCGGCCTGGCCCTGCTGGCCCTCGCCGGGGGCCTCGCCGCTCCCCTGGCTGGCCCTGGCCCCAGCGCCCTGGCGGTGGGAACCGGCAGCGGGCAGATGGTGCTGGTCCGCACCGAGCGGCAGCTGCCCATCAGCGGCGATCCGATCTGGGAACTGCAGCTGTTGCTCCCGGGCCAGCCGCCACGGGCCTACGAAGCCCTGGTGGGACGCGCGCGGCGCCAGGACGGCGACCGTGACCGCCTGGGCAGCAAGGCGCCATTACCGCGGGGCCGCTACGCCGTGACCGAGATCACACCCGTGCAACCGACGGATGCTGTGGAACTGGGCCGCTTTCTCTGGATCGGCCTGCAACCCGACTTCCCCACCGCCCGCCGGGGCCTGGGCATCCACCACGATCCCAGTGCCGGCCGGGGGCGCAGCAGCGGCACCGACGGCTGCATCGGCCTGATCCACGGCAATGACCTGCTGGTGCTCGGTGATCTGCTGCGGCGCAGCGGCACCACCGAGTTGCTGGTGCGGGACTGAGCGGCGTTCCAGATCGGCCGGCGTTCAGCTGCGGCCGGCCAGGGCCTCCTTCAGCCCCCGCTCCAGTTCCTGGCGCTGGGCCGGGTCCCCCACCAGCAGCAGGGCCCCGGTGCCGGGCCACCAATTGAGCCGCAGGTTCGAGACGCCGTCCTCGACGGCCAGCATCTCAAAGGAACCCTGGTGCACCCAGTGGCCGACGCAGCCGAGGCTCTCGACTCGTGCCTGGAGTTCCTCCAGGGTTCCGTTGAACGTCACAGATCGGTACTGGTGTTAAAGGAATTGATGGACTTCGGCGGGATTGGCCCTGCCAGCACCGGCACATCCGCTGGCCCCGATTCCTGGGGCAGTGGCTGCCAGCCCGGTTGCCAGGCCTGGCGGTCGCGCAGTTCACCCAGGGGAACCAGCAGTCGGTAGCCTGGATCCAGCACCGCCTGCAGTTCCGCGGACCGCTCCTGGCCGCGTCCCCTCTGGCCCAGCAGGACGAAATGGCGGTAGCCGCCGCTGCTCTCGGCCCGGTCGGGCTGGGTGGTCCAGGCGGCGGAAAGCTTCATCACGCGAGCGGCGAGGGGGCGAGGAACGGAACATCAGCGGGTCTGGGCGGAGAGGGGCTCCTCGATCACCGGGTTGCGCAGCACCCCGATCCCCTCGATTTCCACGTCGACCGTATCGCCGCTGCGCAACCAGCGGGGCGGATCGGCCGCCATGCCGACGCCGCTGGGGGTGCCGGTGAGGATCACGGTGCCGGCCAGCAGGGTGGTGCTGGCGCTGAGGAATTCGATGATCGCCGCCACCGGGAAGATCATGTCGGCGGTGCTGGCCGCCTGCACCGTTTCGCCGTTGAGGCGGGTCTGCAGGGCCAGGGCCTGGGGATCGGGGATCGCCGCGGCACTTACCAGGCAAGGGCCCAGGGGCGCGAAGCTGTCGAAGCTCTTGCCGCGGCACCACTGGCCGCCGCCGAGGCGCGGCTGCTTCTGCCAGTCGCGGGCGCTGACATCGTTGGCGCACGTGTAGCCCAGCACCACCTCCAGAGCTTCGGAACGCGGCACGTTGCGGCAGGTGCGGCCGATCACCACCGCCAGTTCCCCCTCGTAGTCCACCTGGTGGCTGGGGGCGGTGGTGGGCAGGCTGATGGGGGCCTCCGGGTGCTGCACCGCCCCGGGCGATTTCATGAACAGCACCGGATAGGTGGGGATCGCCGCGCCGGTCTCGGCAGCATGGCGGCGGTAGTTCAGACCGATGCAGAGGATGGCCCGGGGCTCCAGAGGGGCCAGGATCCGCTGCACCACAGCCGGTTCCCCGCTGGGCACCAGTTCGCCGAACAGATCGCCCCTCAGGCGTTCCAGGCCGCCGTCGGGATGGCGGCAGGCCTGGTGGATCCCGCCTGCCGGCTCCTGATAGCGAACGATCTTCATACGGGCCTCACAGGGACGTCGCGGAGGGCTCAGCAGCGGAATCCCAACCGGCGTGGAGCGGCCACTCTCGCCCGGCGTTCCATGGATGATGGGGTCGCTAGCGGATCCAGGAGCACGCCGTGGTCGCCGAACCCCGTCGCCAGCGGAGCACGATCCTCCGGGGCGCCGAGCTGCTGAATGATCCCTTGCTCAACAAGGGCACCGCCTTCAGCCGGGCGGAGCGCCAGGCCCTGGGCCTGGAGGCCCTGCTGCCCTGGCAGGTGGAGAGCATCGAGACCCAGGTGGAGCGCTGCCGGCAGGCCTTCAACGCGATGGGCAGCGACCTGGAGCGGTACGCCTACCTCCAGACCCTGAGGGAGCGGAACGTCACCCTCTTCCACCGCTTCCTCGCCGACCACATCGAGCTGGCCATGCCGATCGTCTACACCCCCACGGTGGGGCAGGCGATCCAGCACTTCAGCCACACCTACCGCAGCCCCAGCCAGGGGATCTACCTGGCCGCACCGCAGCAGGACCGGCTCGAGGAGCTGCTGGCCCAGGCCTGCGGCGGCCCCGACGGCCACGCGCCGGACCTGCTCCTGGTCACCGACGCCCAGGGGATCCTCGGCATCGGCGACCAGGGGGTGGGGGGCATCCAGATCTGCCAGGGGAAGCTGGCCGTCTACACGCTCTGCGCAGGGCTTGATCCGGCCCGGGGGCTGCCGGTGATGCTCGATGTCGGCACCGACAGGCCTGAACTGCTCGCCGACCCCTGCTATCCCGGCCTGCGCCAGCCCCGGCTGCAGGGGGAGGCCTACACCGCCTTCCTCGACCGTTTCATCACGGCGGTGCAGCGGGTGTGCCCCGGCGCCCTGGTGCACTGGGAGGACTTCGGGGCCACCCACGCCCGCCCCGTGCTGGAGGCCTACCGGCGCCGGGTGCCGAGCTTCAACGACGACATCCAGGGGACCAGCAGCGTGGCCGCCGCGGCGATCCTGGCCGGCCTGCGGGGCCTCGGGCGCCAGCTCGCCGACCAGCAGATCGTCATCTTCGGGGCGGGCAGCGCCGGCTGCGGCATCGCCGAGCGGCTCTGGCGCCTGTTGCAGCGGGCGGGACTCAGCGCCGCCGAGGCCGCCGCTCGCCTCTGGCTGATCGACCGCGACGGGCTGATCCACGCCGCCACCCCGTCCCTGGCAGACGGCGCCAGGCCGTTTGCCAAGTCGCCGCAGCAGCTGGCGGCGCGCTTCGGAGCGCAGGCCCGCGGGAGCGGCCACGGGCCGGGCCTGCTGGCCGTGATCGAAGCGGTGCGGCCGGGGGTGCTGATCGGCACCTCCACCGCGGCCGGGGCCTTCGACCAGGCGGTGGTGGAGGCCCTCTGCGTTGGCGGCGAGCGGCCGATCGTTCTGCCCCTCTCCAATCCCACCCACCTGGCGGAGATCACCCCGGACAACCTGCTGCGCTGGAGCCAGGGCCGGGCCCTGGTGGCCACCGGCAGCCCCTTTCCGCCCGTGGCCTGCACCGGCAGCACGGGCCAGGTGATCGAACGGGTGATCGGCCAGTGCAACAACTGCTTCGTGTTCCCGGGCCTGGGCTATGGGGCCGTGGCGGTGGGCGCCACAGAGGTGAGCGACGCCATGATCGACGCCAGCATCGAGGCCCTGGCCGGGGTGATCCCGGCCGCCAACGATCCTGAGGCGCCGCTGATGCCACCCCTTTCGGCCGTGCAGGAGGTGTCCCGGGCCGTGGCCGAAGCCGTGGCGATCGCGGCGGTGCAGGAGGGCCTGGCCCGCCACGCCACCACGGCCAAGGCCGCCAGGAGCAGGCTCGAAGGCTTGCGTTGGAGCCCCGTTTACAAAGAACTGGAGGCGCTAAGTTAACACTTATTGGTGTTAGCATTTAACCCAATAGCCCTTTGCCAGTCGATGAAAGATCGGAAGATTCAGAAGTTTCTTTTCTCTGATATCGGCAACCGCTTAGGCTACCTTTTGGCAGGGTCATCGTTTCTCTACGTTTTCTTCTCTCTGGTCGTGCAGGCCGTTCCCTCGCTTCAGGAATGGCAAGGCCTGGCCTTCGCTCCGATCCGGCAGGTCGCCATGGCCTCTCCTCCCTTCGCCGACCTTGCCATGCTCACCCACAGCGCCCGCTGTGACGGCAGCCTGAGCAATCTCTTCGACGGCCGGGTGAACTGCGACCCCTATGGCCGCCTGTTCACCTATCCGCCGATGGCCCTGTGGATGTTCCGCGTCCTCGGCCTCTCCAGTGCCAGCCTCGGGTGGGTGGGCGTGGTGCTTGGGACAGCCGTGGCCCTGCTCACCGGCGCCTTGTTCTTCACCCTGATCCCCTCTGCCGCCGTGGCGGGGCTTCTGCTGGCACTGACTTTCCTTTCACTGCCATTCCAACTGGCACTGGAGCGGGCGAACAACGATCTCATCGTCTTCCTGCTGCTGGCGTTGCTGGCCCTGGCTCTGTCAAGCCAGAGGCGGCGCTCGGCCGCGGCTGCGGCCACCCTGGCGTTCCTTGCTGTGGCCACCAAGATCCTTCCCCTGTTCGGCCTCGTCGCCACCCAACTACTGCCTGCAGCCGTGAGATCCAAGGCCCGGCTTCCGGTGAGAAACCTCCGCTGGGGTCTGCTCGGTGGGGTGGCCGGCCTGTCCCTGGTCCTGCCCTGGCTCGGCTTGATTCTCCAGTCCCCCCGGGCGGGATCCTCAGCCATTGGCTGATGGCCCACCAGGTCTGTTACGACTGGATGGTCCATTTCAACTTGTCCGGAACTCAGTCCAGAGTCCTGGCCTTCAGTTGCCTGGGGATCAAGCTCCTTTTCATCCTGATGGGGTTCATTGGAGCCTGGCAGCAGGAGATGCGCCACCGCCTGCACTCTTTCCTGGCGTCGCAAGCCAGCCGGCTCGATGCACGGCTGATCGCCGTGACCATCAGCCTGTTCTCGGGCACCTGGGTGGGGACTTACCTGTTCACCAGGTCCTACGACTACAAGTTCATCTTCCTGGTGCCCGTCCTCGGGCTCACGGGCGCCCTGCTGTCCCGCAGGGCCACCGGTGCTGGTCAACAGGCCTGGATCACACTTGTACTGATCCCCATCCTGGCCGCCTGGTACAGCCCCTATCTGGCGATCAGCTTCAGCCAGCCCATGGGAATCTCGCTGGAGCTCGTCAATGACTTTGTGCTGATTCCAGTTCTTGCGGGCGCCCTGCTCGCCACGCTGGTCGGTTTCCGGTCCGCCCTAGGGGCCATCCCCTGAACCCGAAGGATCAATAAGAGCTGTGTCACCCACTCGCACCGGCCACGCCCCTGGCCTTAGCACCTTGGTCAATCACCCCCCGCGCGATGGGCTTTTTCGTCCGGCTCACCGACGCCATCGCCGCCCGTCAGTCGCTCCTGGTCACCGGCCTTGATCCCAATCCGGAGATGCTGCAGGCCTGGGCCCACCGCCGCGGCATGGGGGGCCGATCGTTTCTTTCTCAGGCGCGCCACTGGATCAAGGCGGTGGTGGAGGCCACCGCTGATCACGTTTGCTCCTACAAGCCCAGCCTCGGCTTCTACCAGGCCCTCGGCCCCGTCGGCCTGGAACTGCTGCGGGAGGTGCGGGAACTGGTCCCCCTCGACATCCCCCTGATCATCGATGCCAAGCATGGGGACCTGAACAGCTCCTCGGCCCTGGCCCACTACCTGTTCCGCGACCTCGGTGCCGACGGCGTCACCCTCTCCCCCCTGGCCGGCCAGGACATCGCCGCCCCGTTCCTGCTGTACCCGGACAAGGCGGTGGTGATCACTTGCCACAGCTCCAACGCGGCCGCCAGGGTGCTGCAGCATCACCCCAACGAGGACGACCCCCTCTACCTGCGCATCGTGCGGGAAAGCCAGCTCTGGGCCACCCCCGACCAGCTGCTGCTGGAGGTGGGCACCAGCGACCCTGCGATCCTGGCCCGGGTGCGCCAGGAGGCGCCGGAGCGTTTCCTGATCCTGCGCAGCCTCTGGGGCGAGGAGGACCGGCTCGATGCCCTGCTGGAGGCCGGTCTGAGCCCGTCCGCCGACGGCCTGTTGATGCCCCTGCCCCAGAACCTGCTGGTGGAGGACGACATCGCCGTCCGTTCGGCTGCCCTCAAACAGCGCATCAGCGAGCGGCGGGACCGGTGGCTGGAGCGGCGGGCGCGGGACCAGAGCGATGTCTGCAGCCTGTGGCTGCCGGACCGTCGTCAGGACAGCGCCACCCAGGCCGGCGCGGGCCCCCAGGATGATGGAGTCGGCAACGGAGCGGGAGACCCCCTGGCCAGCCTGATCGTCGATCTGTTCGACATCGGCTGCCTGCTGTTCGGCGACTACGTACAGGCCTCCGGGGCCGTTTTCAACTACTACGTCGATCTGCGCCAGATCATCTCCGATCCCAACCTCTTCCACCGGGTGCTGCATGCCTACGCCGGCCAGCTCGGTGAGCTGGTCTTCGATCGCATCGCCGGCATTCCCTATGGCTCCCTGCCCACCGCCACCGGGCTGTCGCTGCAGCTGCACAAGCCCCTGCTCTACCCCCGCAAGGAGGTGAAGGCCCACGGCGCCCGCCGCCTGATCGAAGGGGACTTCGAAGAGGGCGACCGGGTGGTGGTGGTGGACGACATCCTGATCACGGGAAGCAGCGTGCTGGAGGGCATCGCCAAGCTGGAGAGCTCCGGCCTGGAGGTGGAGGACGTGGTGGTGTTCATCGACCACGGCGGCCAGGCGGACACCAGCGCCCGCCAGCGGCTCGCCAGGCAGGGCTACCGCTGCCACGCCGTGCTCGACATTCCGCGCATCACGGGGGTGCTGCATGCGGCCGGGCGGCTCAGCGATGGACAGGCCGCCACCCTCGGCTATGCCCCTCCGGCGAGGGCATTGGGCGTTGGGGGGCTACTGGCCAGCTCGTAGAGTGGTACTGCGTCCCTGAAAAACCCGGGCGCCCCCTCCCGCCATGCCCCAGGTCCAGGGTCAGCCCCCCACGATCGGCGAGCTTGAGGCGAAATATTCCCTTTACTGCAAGGCGATGCGGCTGCTGCTTAAGCAGGGCAGCACCCTGGAGGCGATCCAGCGGACGGTCTGCTGGAGCCGGCTGGAACAGCTCCACATCTGCCTGCCCAGCCGCTACAAATCGCCCGACTATCTCTACGCCGTACTGAAGCGCGACCTGCGCTGATCGCAGGGTTCCTGATTCCCCTGCCAGGATCAGCGGGCGAACAGGGTCGGTGCCCGCTCAGGCGATTCCGTGAAGTCGATCTCCGATCCGTTCCTGCGCCGGCCCGTGCTGACGCTGGTGCTCAGTCTTCTGGTGCTCCTCGGAGGCCTGATCAGCCTGCCCGGGCTGAAGGTGGAGAACCTGCCTCCGATCGCCCCCGGCCGGGTGTCGGTGAGCGCCAGCTACCCGGGCGCCAGCCCCGAAGTGGTGGAGCAGGGGGTCACCAGCCTGCTGGAGAAGCAGTTCAACGGCCTGGAACGGCTGGATTCGATCCGCTCCACCAGTTCGAGCAACGGCAGCAGCATCTCCCTCGGCTTCGAGGGGGGGAATCCCGAGCTCAACCAGATCAACACCCAGAACGAGGCCGCGGTGGTGAGCCGCCAGCTGCCGGCCCAGGTGTCCCGCTTCGGCGTGCAGGTACGGCGCACCTCCGACGACCTGCTGATGGTGCTCAGCTTCAGCGCCAGCCGCGACCTCTACGACGACGTCTTTCTGAGCGGCTGGGTGGATCAGGTGATCCGCGACAGGTTGCAACGGGTGCCCGGCGTAGGGGAGGTGCGGCTGTTCGGGGGTAGTTCGCTCGCCTTCCGGCTGTGGCTGGATCCGCTGCGCCTGGAACAACGCGATCTGACCATCGCTGAGGTGCGGGACGCGCTCGAGGAGCAGAACGTGCTGGCCGCCCTGGGCCAGGCCGGTGTCGCCCCCTCCCCCGACGACCAGCTCATCACCCTGCCCCTGCGCATGGAAGGGCGCCTGCGCAGCGCCCAGGAATTCGAGAGTCTGGTGATCGACCGCAGCGCCAACGGTGGCGTCACCCTGCTGAAGGATGTGGGCCGGGTGAGCCTGGGCAGCGAGAACTACGAATCGATCGCCACCGACCTCAAGGGCAAGACGGCGGTGGCCGTGGGGGTCTTCCAGCGGGACGGCAGCAACGCCCTGGAGGTGAGCCAGGGCATCAATGGGGCCCTCGAAGCTCTCGGATCCAGCTTTCCACCGGGGGTGGATCTGCAGGTGATCGTTGATGAGGCGGCCTCGATCCGCACCAGCATCGACCGCACCACCGCGAGCCTGCGGGAGGCGGTGCTGCTGGTGTTTCTGGTGCTGCTGCTGGGGCTCGGCAACAGCCGACTCGCCCTGATCAGCGCCTCGGCGGTGCCGGTGGCCCTGATCGGATCCCTGGCCGTGCTGCGCCTCAGCGGCGATTCGATCAACACCCTCACCCTGTTCGGCATGGTGCTGGCCAGCGGCCTGGTGGTGGACGACGCCATCGTGGTCAGCGAGGACATCGGCCGCCGCCTGGAGAACGGCCGCACGCCGCTTCAGGCCGCCCAGGAGGCCATGGCGGAGCTGGGCGGCGCGGTGATCGCCACCTCCCTGGTGCTGATCGTGGTGTTCCTGCCGGTGCTCACCCTGCAGGGCACCCTGGGCCGCCTTTACGCCCCGATCGCCCTGACGATCGGGGCCACCATCGTGTTCTCCACCTTCAACGCCCTCACCTTCACCCCGGTGGCGGCCAGCCGGCTGCTGCACGCCGAGCGGCGCGAGCCAAGCTGGCTGCTGCGCTGGATCGATCCGCCCCGCCGGGCCCTGGAGCGACTGGAAGGCCCCTACGACCGGCTGCTGACCCGGGTGCTGGGCTGGCGGCGGCGGGTGGTGGTCGGCCTGCTGCTCGGTCTGCTGCTCACCGGGCTGGCACTGCAGCAGCGGCCCACAGCCTTCATTCCCCAGGAGGACAGCGGCCAGCTGAGGGGTGTGGTGTTGCTCCAGGACGGCATCGCCCTGCCGCGCACCCAGAAGGTGATGGACCAGGTGCGGGCGGTGGTGGCTGAGGAACCGCTGATGCGGTTCGCCAACTTCTACGCCGGACGCTCCTTCGGGGACAGCTCCCCCAACAAGGGCATCTTCTTCCTGCGCCTGCGGCCGATCGAGGAACGCAACAGCGCCGACCAGAGCGCGGCGGCGGTGGCCGAACGACTCAACAAGCGTCTGCGCCAGACGGTCACCGACGCCACCGTGATCGTGAGCGAATCCCCCACGGTGCGGGGCTTCAGCAGCGAGAGCGGCCTGGAGTTCGACCTGCTCGACACCAGCGCTGGCCGCCTCAGCCTGGGGGAGTTCCAGCAGCAGGCCGAGGCCTTCATCGCAGCGGCCCGGGACACCGGCGCCTTCGAGCAGGTGGGCACCCGCTTCAGCGCCGACGCCCCCCTGCTGCGCCTGATCCCCGACCGGCTGCGCATGGCCTCGCTCCAGGTGGATCTCGATGAAGTAGTGAGCGTGCTCGGGGCCAGCTTCGGCAGCGATTACGTCAACGACAGCTTCGAAGGCGACCAGGTGCGCAAGGTGATCGTCCAGCTGGAAGGCGGCTCCCGGCGAAATGCCGACGATGTGCTCGCCCTGCAGGTGCGCAGCCGGGACGACCAGCTGATTCCCCTGGCCCAGATCGTGCGGGTGGAGGCGGGCACCGGCCCCACAACGATCAACCACACCCGTCTGGTGCGTTCGATCAGCATCCGGGCCCAGGCCGGACCAGGGGTGAGCAGCGGCCAGGCCATCGCCCTGCTGGAGCAGCTGCAGCAGGACAGGGGCAGCACGGCCACCGATCTCGAGTGGGCGGGCCTGGCACGGGAGGAGGCCAGGGCCGGGGGCGGCAATCTCCAGGTCTTCGCCCTGGCGGTGCTGGTGATGGTCCTGGTGCTGGCGGGTCTCTACGAGAACTTCGCTGATCCCTTCATCATCCTGGCGACGGTGCCGATGGGGGTGCTCGGTGGGGTGCTGGGTCTGGCGCTGCGGGGCCTGCCCCTCGACGTCTACGGCCAGATGGGCCTGCTGGTGCTGGTGAGCCTGGCGGCCAAGAACGCGATTCTGATCGTCGAATTCGCCAACCAGCGCCTGGCCGAAGGGATGCCCCTCGACCAGGCCGTCCACGGCGCCGCCGTCGCCCGTCTGCGGCCGATCCTGCTCACCGCGTTCTCGTCGCTGGCGGGCTTCCTGCCGCTGCTGTTCGCCACCGGCGCCGGCTCCGCCAGCCGCACCAGCATCGGCACGGTGGTGTTCTTCGGGCTGCTGCTGGCCACGCTGCTGACCCTGTTCCTCGTCCCCACCCTGTACCGGATCATCAAGGGTTGGGAGCTCAGCCTGGGCGCCGGTCGCCGCGGGGAGCAGACGTAGGAGGCTGCTGGAAAACCGATCCAACTGCGTGCGACCGCCTCATTCGCATGTCTGCGCCGAGAAGCGGATTCCCTGGGACTATCCCATTGGCAGGTCAGGCGCCTGGCGGATCAGGAGCTGGGGCTCCTATCCATCCCGCAGGGGCCACGCAGGCTGGCTTTATTGCTGCAGACGAACGAGTGGATCCGCACGGAGCGGATTTTGTAGCCGAAGGCTTCGGCGAAGCAGCAGGAGCAGCTGGGCAACAATCTGCAGTTCCGCTGGATCGTCGTACGGAACCCTGTCCGCACCGTCTGGAATCCGACTGAACCGATGGCCGCCCGCCAAGTTCGTAGACACAAAAACTTGAAAACCCCAAATCGTGACGTGTTGCTGAGTGGGAACCTGATGGCACAGCGCCTCGAATGCTCCTAGAGTCAGCAGACGTAATGCCCTAAAAGTTACTAAATATTCGAGCTGTCCTCTAGCAAAAGCCATCAACTCACGTCATCGACGCCAGGCTCGAGTGAGTGCATGAATCGCCTGATCTTGTTTGTGGAAAATCCAGCCCAAGGAAAGAAGCTATCTCTCCACTCATGCTTTCGAACGATAAAGTCAGTACTTCGCAAACAAAATCCATGCGATCGGACGATAGAGACGACCTCAGACATTGATTTGGCGTTTTTTAGTTGCAGCTGAATGCAATGATCATACCGCGCAAACTCATAGAAGCGAGACGACTCAGCATCACTGAAATGAACATCTTCTGCGATACGACATAGGTCTGCATCATGCGCTCCTTCCTGAAGAGTCAGAGCAAGAGCCATGGAGAAGACATGATCCGACCAACGCTGGCCATTTTCCATCCAGACCCAATCATTAGAAGACAACAAGGTTGCAGCTTCTTTGAGCACATCTTTGTTAGTTTCTGGAAAGCCATATTTACATGCAAGAATCTCAACCTCGCCGAGACTGGCCGCTGCCACAATCAACTTTCTTACATCTGGATGCGCATCGACATAACGTGCAAACTCAGATAGTGCTTGCAACTTCTCAGGAGTAATCATAATTAATGAAAAATATTTTCATTTTACACGGGCTGACGATCTACTGGCTAGCCATTATGCAGTGTTTGCATAATGGGTTTGCCCCCCATTGACAGGACCGCGCTCTCCCCACTAGAAATTTAAGCCTTATGCAACCAATGAAATAGATATAAGGACTAAGGCTCCCCCGGGTTCAGGAAACGAGCCAGTACACCTCTGCACGCCCTCGCGCCCGAAACACCCACGGCCAAGACCAAGGCCCGTTGCCACACTGGTCATGGGGACGTCAGGCCATGACCGATGACATCTTTGGAGGCTCGTCCCCGAAAGGAAACGTGGTCTGGGCAGTCAGTTGCTGGAGCAGCAGGAGGAATGGCAGCTGGAGCGCCGCCGCTCCTTCTCAGAGGCCACGATGGCCAAGATCCCGGAGCTAGGAGTTTGTTGCCAATAGAGCATCGAGCCTCTGAGCACGGCGAATTCTGGCCGCGCTGAACTCTTCATCGCTGCTGAGGCTCTTTTGTTCTGCTGAGCATGCCCATCGATGGGCCTGAATCAGC
>NZ_JAGQCD010000030.1 GCF_024345975.1 Cyanobium sp. Cruz-8D1
GGGAAACGGGCCTGCCCACCCCTTGCAACGTCAGCCGTGGAGCCGATCGCCTGAGGTACGCGGCCCACCCCGGCTACGCCGGGGTGGGGGTGCCGGGGGAATTACACCACTGCTGGGGACGCAAGCCATTGCAACGCCTGGCCGCTGAGGGGCAGCTGCAGGCCTATCGGCACCATGGCTTCTGGCAGCCGATGGACACCCTGCGTGATCGGGTGCATCTGGAGGAGCTGTGGGAGAACGGCAAGGCCCCCTGGAAACGCTGGTGACCCCGAATCCTTCCTTCTGGAGTGGGCGGCGCGTTCTGCTCACGGGCCACACCGGCTTCAAGGGCAGCTGGCTGGCCCTGTGGCTGCTGGAGCTCGGCGCGGAGGTCACCGGCTTCGCCCTGGCGCCTGAAACCAATCCCAGTTTGTTTGCCCAGCTGGAGCTGGAGTGGCGCCTTGATCATCGCCTCGGCGGCATCCGTGTTGCATCCTTGCTCACGGATGTGGTGGCCGAAACGCGCACCCCGAGGTGGTGCTGCACCTGGCCGCCCAGCCCCTGGTGCGCCGCAGCTACGCCGAACCCACGGCCACCTGGGCTACGAACGTGATGGGCAGGATCCACCTGCTGGAGGCCCTGCGCCGCCTGGAGCAGCCCTGCACGGCGGTGCTGATCACCACTGACAGGGTGTATCGCAACAATGAGTGGCTGTACGGCTACCGCGGGAATGATCCCCTCGGTGGCCATGACCCCTACAGCAGCAGCAAGGCGGCCGCGGAGCTCGCGATCGCCAGCTGAGGTACCAGTTTCTGCGGCAGTCAGCCGCACCAGACTCCCTATCTGCGCCTCGCCAGCGCCCGGGCCGGCAACGTGATCGGCGGCGGCGACTGGGCGGCCGACCGGATCGTGCCGGATGCGATGCGGGCGCTGGCGAAGGGCGAGCCGATCGGCGTGCGCAATCCAGCGGCCACCCGCCCCTGGCAGCACGTGCTGGAGCCCCTGGGCGGCTACATGCTGCTGGCGGAGCTGCTGAGCGCTGATCCCTCCCTGGCCACCTCCTTCAACTTCGGCCCCCAGCTGGAAGCCAACCGCAGCGTGCGGGAGCTGGTGGAGCACGCCCTGCGCCTCTGGCCCGGAAGCTGGGCTGACCAGAGCGATCCCCAGGCCCCCCATGAGGCCAGCCTGCTCAACCTCGTGACCGACAAGGCCCACCACCAGTTGGGCTGGAGCCCCCGCTGGGATTTCGCCACCACCGTGGAGCGGACCGTGGGCTGGCACCGGCAGGTGCAGGAGGGGCAGGCATCAGCCCTGGCTTGCTGCCTGGAGGATCTTGAGGCTTTTGAGCAGGTGAAATGCAGCAGTGCGCACGCCCATCAGGAACAGGGGCCCGCTGCAGGGGCAGTCAACTGCCCTTGAATGCTGATGACTTGATCTTGTCGCCTACCTCTCCCCCCACCCGCGTGACCTCGCTTCCCGACCTCAAGGCCCAGAACCTCAGCCTCACGCGCCACTACGCACGCCAGGCCCATGCATCGCCCCGCCGCAGACCCCGAACGGAGCCCCTGGACCGAGGGCAGCCCGATTCCCTACGCCGGCCGGGTGTTCACCGAAGCCGAAGTCAAGGCCGGCGTGTCTAGCACCCTCGATTTCTGGCTCACCCTGGGCTCCGAAGGCGCCGCCATGGAGGCTGAGCTGGCGGCCTTCCTGGGTGTGCGCAGCACCCTGCTGGTGAATTCCGGCTCCAGTGCCAACCTGGTGGCAATTTCGACGCTCACCTCGGCGAAGCTGCCCGATTCAAGGCGCCTCAAGCCTGGCGATGAGGTTATCACCGTCGCGGCTGGCTTCCCCACTACCGTGGCACCGATCGTGCAGGTGGGCGCTTTGCCGATGTTCATCGATGCCGATCCGATCACGGGCAATGCCCGTTGCGACCAGTTGGAGGCCGCTTACAGCCCTGGCAAAACGAAGGCCGTGATGATGGCCTATGCCCTGGGTAATCCCTTCGATCAGGGCGTCACCTTGGCCTTCTGCCGCAAGTACGTCCTGTGGCTGGTGGAAGACAACTGCGACGCCCTGGGCTGCAGCTACTCCATGCCGCGCCCCCTGGCCGAGAGCCTGGGCTTCAACGAAAACAACCCCGGCTTGGATGAGGGCCCCGATCGGGTGATCCGCTGGACCGGCACCTGGGGTGACATCAGCACCCAGAGCTTTTATCCCCCCCATCACCTCACCATGGGCGAGCGGGGCTCGGTGAATATCGTGCGCGATCAAAAGCTCAAGGTGATCGCCGAAAGCTTCCGCGATTGGGGCCGCGACTGCTGGTGCCCTTCCGGTATCGATAACACCTGCAACAAGCGCTTCGGCTGGCAGCTTGTTGAACTGCCCGCAGGCTACGACCATAAGTACACCTATAGCCATCTGGGGTTCAACCTCAAACCGCTCGATCCCCAGGCGGCGATCGGTCGGGTGCAGCTGCGGAGCATGCCGGAGTTCATCGAAGCCCGCAAGCGCAACTGGGACATGCTGCTTCGCGGCCTGGCCGAGCACGACGACGTGCTGGAGTTCGCCCTGCCCACCCATGCCACCGCCTGGGATCCGGAGCACGGCTTCTCCTGGGATGCCACGGGTTGCCGTACTGACTGTTCTTGGTTTGGCTTCAAGATCGCCGTGAAGCCAAGCGCACCCTTATGCCGCACCGAACTTGCCCAAGAGCTGGATCACAACCTGATCGGCAACCGCATGCTCTTCGGCGGCAATCTGCTGCGTCAGTCTGCCTCCGCGCAACTGCGCGCCGATCGCCCCGATGCCCTGCGGGTGGTACGGGAAATGGTGGGGACGGATGAGAGCATGAACAGCACGCTGTTTCTGGGGGCCTATCCGGGGTTGACGGAGGCGATGATCGATCGTGAAGTCAGCCTGGCCAGGCAAATCGTTGCCAATCTCGTTTGAGGTTTTGCTGTGAACGACCTCATTGACCACCTCACGATGCTGTGTACGCAAGACGTGCTTGCGGCAGTCGAGCGGATGGAGTCCAGCCGGTTTCAGATCGTCTTCATTGTTGATGAAGCAGATCATTTGCTTGGTTTGATCACCAATGGCGATCTACGCCGGCATCTGCTTCATGGTGGCAGCACGGCTGATCTTGTAACCGCTTGCATGAATACTCAGTATCGCAGTGTTGGCTTGGAAGCGAGTAAAGAGCAGTTGCTCAAGCTGCTTGATCTTGGCTTTCACGTCATCCCTAGGGTTGACCATGAAGGCAAATTAGTCGATCTGGTCACCGCTGACTACGACCTTGCCTCACCAGAAGCCCCGATCCTGACCCGGGCGCGGGCACCCGTGAGGATGAGCTTCAGCGGCGGCGGATCAGATTTAACCTATTACTTTGTCGATCGACCAGGGGCGGCCTTAAGTACCACGGTGGCGCTTTACAGCCACGCCACATTGATTCCGAGGGCAGACCAGGAAATTAACATCTACTCCGAAGACTTGGACACCCATGAGCACTTCGCATCGATCATGGATCTGCTCAAGACCCCCGATCGCAGCTTGCTGACAGCTGTTGTTTCAGTGATCAAGCCTGATTTTGGTTTCGATTTGTACGTACGATCCGACTTCCCGGTTGGATCCGGTCTGGGCGGCTCATCAGCGGTTGCAACGGCAGTGGTTGCAAGCTTCAATGAAATGCGACTGGACCACTGGAGCACCTATGAAATGGCGGAGCTGGCCTTCCATGCCGAACGGGTGTGCTTCGGGATCGCTGGTGGTTGGCAGGATCAGTATGCGTCAGCTTTTGGGGGATTCAACTTAATCGAGTTGGATGGCAAAAAGAACCTGGTGCACGCAATCCGCATGGAACCAAATATCCTGAACGAGCTAGAAGAATGCCTGATTCTCTGTGATTCGCACATTAAGCATGATTCTGGTAAGCTGCACCAGCAACAGCGCGCCAGCATTAGCCAAGATGACAATGCTCACCAGGTGACTCAAATGGTGAGCCTCTGCAGGCAGATGCACAAACACCTGATCCGTGGCGAATTATTGGACTTTGGCCGTAATCTGGATGACGCTTGGCGGCTCAAGCGAAGCTTTTCTGCTTCGATCAGCACACCCAAAATTGATGCCATCTACGAAGCGGCGCTCGATGCGGGTGCCCTGGGAGGTAAGCTGCTCGGCGCGGGTGCGGGGGGGTTTTTCTTGTTTTTTGTCCAGCCCCAATATCGCCAGCAGGTAGCCCGCTGCTTGCGGGACCTCAATTGCACATTGTCCAGCTTCCGCTTTGAAACGGGCGGGGTCGTTTCTTGGCGAACCAAAGTTTTATGAGCTCCACAACGTTCACCATCGATGGCCACCTGATTGGTGGCTCCCGTGTGTTTGTGATTGCCGAGATCGGCAACAATCATCAGGGCTCTGCGGCCATGGCATGCCAGCTGATCGATGCTGCGATCGAGGCCGGGGCCGATTGCGTGAAGTTCCAGCTGCGCAATCGTGAGGCGCTCTATCGCAGTCGCGACGATGGATCCGTGGCAGAAGACCTCGGAGCAGAGTACATCCAGGACCTGCTCAACAAGGTGGAACTTTCCTTGCAGGACCACCGCGAACTTCGCGCCTATTGCAAGGGAAAGGGCGTCACCTACATGTGCACCCCGTGGGATGAACCCAGCGTTGATGCCCTGGCCACGATGGATGTGCCGGGCTTGAAGATGGCTTCGGCAGATCTCTGCAACCCTTACCTGATTGCCAAAGCCGCCTCACTGGGCATTCCATTGATCTTGTCGACCGGAATGTCGTTTGAACAAGAGATCATCCGAGCGATTGATCAACTCAATGCCCTCAATGCAGTGTTTGCGCTCCTGCATTGCAACAGCACCTACCCGGCCCCGGAAAGCGACATTCAACTGCCCTACATTACCCGCCTCAAACAACTACACCCCCTGGTTGGCTACTCCGGCCATGAACGGGGCACCGCGATCACCACCGCAGCCGTTGCGTTAGGTGCTTGTATTGTTGAGCGTCACATCACCCTAGACCGCAGCCTGGAAGGCCCTGACCACCTAGCCAGTCTAGAACCGGCTGAATTCAAGCAATTGGTCGATGGCATTCGCTCTGTAGAACAAGCGCTGCACTGGGATGGCCCGGCGCGGCACGTGAGCCAGGGGGAATTGCTGAACCGCGAAAACCTGGCCAAGAGTGTGATCGCTACCCGTGCCATCTTGCCGGGTGAGGTGTTCAGCGCCGACTGCTTCCGTGTGGCCAGTCCCGGACAGGGTCTTGCCCCTTATCGATTACAGGAGCTGATCGGTAAAACAGTGCAACGCCACATAGCCCAAGGCGACTTTCTCTTTGATACCGACATCACCGGCCTGGATACGAATAATCGCCAATACAGTTTCCCGGTGAAGTGGGGCATTCCAGTGCGCTACCACGACTTCGCCGACTTTTCACGCCGAATCGATCCCGATCTGTTTGAGTTTCATCTCTCCTATCGCGATTTGGCTGTTGATCCCAAGCCTTATTTGCACATCGTGGATTGCAGCCGCTTGGTTGTGCACGCACCTGAGCTGTTTGAAAACAGCGAATTGTTGGATCTGGCCTCCGATGACATTGCCTATCGCCAGCGTTCCATTCACAATCTCCAGCGGGTCGTTGATGCCACATTGCAATTGGCCCCCTACTTCCCGAAGGCTGATTCCATGCTGATTGTGGCCAATGTGGGGGGCTTCTCAGCAGATGCGCCTTTCCCAGTGGAGCACCGCGGTGAGCTCTATGATCGCTTCCACAGCGCTTGCCAGCAGATCAATTTTGGTGGCACCGAACTCATCCCCCAAAACATGGCGCCATTTCCCTGGCACTTCGGTGGCCAGCGCCACCAGAACATTTTCATGATGCCGGAGGAGTTGGCAGAACAAGCCAAGATCCATAGATTGCGCTTGTGCCTGGATTTGGCCCATCTCCAGATGACCTGCAATCATTTCGCGTTAGATTTTCAGCGTTCCCTTGAGCTGCTCTTGCCCGTGACAGCTCACCTGCACGTCGCCGACGCCTCCGGCACCAATGGTGAAGGTGTGGTGATGGGCACTGGGGATGTAATCTGGGATCAAGCTTGGAAAATCATTATCGGCAGCCCTAATGTCAGTTTCATCCCTGAGGTATGGCAAGGCCATAAAGACCATGGAGCTGGTTTTTGGTATGCACTTGATTTCCTGAATAAAACCCATGACTAACCCTTCGACCACCAATGCCCAAGAGCTTACTCGTGAAGCTTTTCAGCTTGAATTGGAACAAGCCGATGCCCGTTGGAAGCAACGAAAAATTGAACTAGATTCATTGGTTTCGCGATTGCCATTGCTTCTCTTTGGTTTTGGCGGCAAAGGGCAGACCTTGGCACACCATATCCAAAAGCATATTCAAAGAGAGCTTGTTATATTTGACACATCAGCTCACAAGCGCGAGTTGGCGCAGTCCCAAGGATTCAAGGTGCTGGATATGCTCACTCCGGATGTTCTCTCGCAATTTGCCGTCGTTCTGGGTGCATGTCAAGCACAGCTTGAACAAAAGCAAGTAGCTGGAAAGAACTATATATATTATCAAGAAGCAGCTTGTCTGTTTGCCGCACCACACTTGGAAAATCTAGCATTAGACTTTCAGAATTATGTAATCCCTCATGCCGACGAACTATTCGAAGTCTTGAGAGGGTTGTCTCCTCAGTCACGTGAAAGTATGCTTGCTGTTTTGGTATTTCGCCTTTCGCTTGACCCAAGTGCTTTAAAATCATCACGCCAGCCCGATAAGAACATGTGGCTTGATATTCCTACTAAATGGCGTCGTCGTTCTTATGATACATTTCTCGATGTAGGCGCCTTTGATGGTGATACATTGAGCATGTTCCAGGACACATTTTCTTGCCAACGAGGGATTGCCGTTGAAGCTAATACCAGCCTCTTTGCTGATATCCTTAAGATTGGCGAAAAGTTTCCTAAAGGAATAGATATTTTACCCATTGCTGCATGGTCTAAGCGAACCCAGCTCAATTTTGAAGAAGTGCGTTTCGGTATGATTAAAGTAACAGAAGATGAGCAGGGTTCACTAAAGGCAGCTCCAATTGATGATTTTGTATCCGAACAGATAGATGTATTGAAAATGGATATTGAAGGCGCAGAAGCCAAAGCGTTAGAGGGTTGTACTGAACTTCTGAATACCTGGAAGCCTGATTTAGCGATAGCGGCGTACCACCGACCCGAAGATTTTGTAGCTCTGTACGCGCAGCTGAAAAAATATGGTTTTTATCGTCGCGAATATCAATGGCATTTTGTTCATTATAGTGATTGCTTGGATGATAGTATTTTCTATGTCATTCGTTCTGCGCCAATGGACAGCAAGTAACAATGACAATAAGCCATCATCAAAATCCAAAGATAAACATGAAGAAACTAACAGTTTATGGTTTTGGCAATAGGGGAAGAGATGTTATCGATCAGTTCCTTTCACAGGGCTTAACAGTTCATATGATATTCGATAAAGACCCGATACAAACCAGCTATCGTGGCATTGAAATCCGCAAACTGAGTGATCCTACCGCCCTAGACTATGCGCAAGATAGCATATGTGTTATTGCCCTCCATAATAGCTATGTCAATATTAGAGAAGTAAACCTTGCCATCAAAGCTGCTCACGCGACGCCGCTATCTCTCATAAATGCTCAAAGAAATGGTATATTGCACACAATAAGTAATGGTTACTGGTTAAATATATCATCCAAATCATACCAGATTTCAGATGGAGATTCCGATTGGATGCTTGCCAATTTAGCAGATAGTAAGAGCTGTGATATCTTCAGCTCATTAAAGAAATATCGCGAGACCGGCGACATTGAACATTGTCCAATTCCAAGTTTAGACGACGAATACACTCCTAACGATTTACCATTATATTTAGAACCTATTCATTTAGTGGATTGCGGAGCTTATACAGGCGTTGCTTATAAAAAGTTTTCTCAAAGATATCATATCAAAAAATATATTGGATTTGAGCCAGATCCCAAAAACTTCTCGAGTTTAGTTTCGAATAGTTTCCATAGCCAAGAAGTAACTCTGCTTCCATTGGGTGTATCTGACAAAACCGAAACCCTCCGCTTCTCCTTAGGCAAGGATATGGGTAGCAGTATTGACAATGAAGGTGAAGCTCTAATTCAATGTGTAGCTGTGGACGACGTTGTCAAAACTTTTGACGCTAACCTAGTAAAGTTTGACATTGAAGGGGCAGAGATTAGGGGCTTAATCGGTATGGAGAAACTCATTAAACAGCAGAGACCTTCACTATGCGTCTCTGTCTATCACAAACCTGAAGATCTAGTTGAAATACCCAGGCTCATAGCATCCTGGAACTTGGATTATAAATTCTATCTTAGGATTCATGAATATAACGGCTTTGGTGCTGTACTTTATGCACGCAATGGTTTAAAGTCTTAACGAATAATAAAGACGTTTCACTTAAGAAACTCTGTATTATTTTTAAATTCGTATAATGGCCGTGTCTGACTCAGAACCAAGAGCAATCCGGTTTGCTTATCAAACGATCTGAGATCAAAAACCTTAGATTTATCCAGATTCAACGATCAGCCACTGCCGAATTCTGCCAAATTCTACTCTGGCTCCTTGGCTTGATGACAAAGATTTTATTGATATCCATGAAAAAGTTAAGGTTAATATACTTGTTGATTTTTATCGTTGCTACGAACTTTGGTGTCTTGCTAAACAGCTGATTAATATACAAGGCTCTATTCTTGAAGTTGGTGTATGGCGAGGTGGAATAGGTGCTATCTTGGCTAAGGCCGCAGAAGCCAACGGGAAGAGGGTATTCCTAGCAGATGCATTTGAGGGAGCCGTCAAAGCTGGTTCAAAGGATACGCTTTACATAGGAGGAGTCACTCTGATACATCTGAAGCGATTGTAAGAGATCTCATGGAATCTCTACTGCTCCCTAATTTCACCATTTTGACAGGAATATTCCCCGAAGACACCTCGCATCTGTTGGATTTACCAATTGCCATGTTGCATTGTGACGTCGATGTTTATTCTTCTGCTAAGGATGTAGTGGACTTGTGCCTAACAGTAGCACGCGCAATCGTTTTCGAGGACTATGGTTTTCTCGGTTGCGAAGGAATAACTGTATTTAGTCAAGAGCTTCAAGAGCGACGAGTTCTTTGTCTTTATACATAACATTAATGATCATGCGATATTCGTCAAGATAGCCTAACTTGATTTGTCGCATTTAGTCTTCCCTGTTCCGCGATCTACGCTTAACTTCCTGCCAACACATGAGCGACAAATAGCGCTGAGCATGATGGTCAGCATTTTCGCGCCGCCCTACTGGATGATCCCTGCAGTGGCAGCTGCCGATGTTCCTTTGTGCCGACGGCGATGATTCGTTGGCCTGAATTAACCTGGCCCAGTTCCTGTGGAGATAATCTCATGTAAATCCTCACAGTACCTTAGGAAACCGGTCCCCCCGATTGGGTCTAAAACTGAAAGTAACCTTGACCTTCCCGCCCGAGATTATCGATATCAGGGTCCCAGGATCCCTAATAGACAATCCATCCCTCACACCATTATTTGTTGGGTTTATCAGACTGTTCGTATCTATAAGCTCAAGACTGCTATTAACCTTCCAACTGTTGCCGTCAACAAATGTCTGGCTACCATAAAGAATATGGTCTGGGTAGGTAGACAGTGTTAAGATGCTTGCATCCGGGCATTTCCTTGCTCATTATTTCAAGAAATGGGACTTTTATGCAAATTGCGGACTTTCTGATCTCTGTCATTCGCTCTATCGGAGTGACGCAGGGGTTTTCATTGGTCGGGGGGATGGCCATGCACTTGAACCGAGCTGCAGGACAGAACCTAAAAATAATTTACTGTAATCATGAGCAGGCTGTTGTCGCAGCTGCGGATGGTTACTCGAAGGCTTCTGATTTTGCATTGCCAGGACTGGCAATCGTGACATCTGGACCAGGCGTGACCAACACTGTTACGTCCCTTGCTTCTGCCTACTACGATTCTGTACCTTTGATTCTGCTTGCAGGTCAGGTGAAGACCGCTGATATTAATCACATTGGCGTACGTAGCTACGGTGCGCAGGAGGTTCCGCACAATGATCTTCTCCGGCCAATAACGAAGTTATCCTTTACTTACCACCCATCATCTGTTACAAATTCCGACCTTGCCAGAAATTTAGCCATCGCTATGACAGGACGCAAAGGACCTGTTCACATCGACGTTCCGCTCGACGTTCAGACACTAGATATTAAGACAGAAGCTGATGTTGAAGAAGTCGTAGCTCTCTACAATGAACATATCAATTGGGACGCATCGCAAAGCTGCACCTTACCAGAAGAATTGACCAATCGCCTGAAGACAGCGCAACGTCCTTTGATGGTTTTGGGCAATGCATTGAAAATCGCTTCAGTGTCGAATGAGTTCATCGAGAACCTGCTAGAACATCTGGGCTTCCCTGTATTGCTGACTTGGGCCAGCATGGACTTACTGGGCTACGACCACCCGATGGTGTTCGGCTGTGCTGGTGGCCTTGCAGGGGTTCACTCCAACCGAATTCTCCAGTCAGCTGACTTAATCATCTTCTTGGGGGCAAGATTAGATCTACTAACAACCGGATTTAACCCAGCAAACTACGGCAAGAATGCGAGTCGATATGTTTTTGAATGCGATGAGGCTGAGTTAAGTAAATATGATAACGTTGGAAGCCTTATTGGTATAAAAGCTGACGTGCGAGCGGCAATGCGTGCATTGCTAGAAGCTGGTATCGCATCCTCGGAGAGCCTTGCACCGTGGATTTCGCAGTGCTGTTCTTGGCAGACCGAAAACCAGCAGGCTGAAGATCGGGAGTTTTCCACGCCTTGCTTGAATATCTACCATGTCGCTTCTTTGATAGCCAGTGCAGAGACAATACCTTATGTCGTGCCGACTGCGTCCGGATACGCGATAGAAGGATTCGCTCGCTTCTATAAACCCACCAAAGGTTCTCGCTTTGCTTGGGCAGGGCATGTGCTTGGAAGCATGGGCTTGGCACTCCCATCTGCTGTGGGAGCAAGCACACGCTTGCAGAAATGCGTGGCTTGTGTAGATGGCGATGGCGGCCTTTTATTGAACGTTCAAGAGTTGTATACATTGCGGGCTAATCCCGATCTGCCTATTGCACTTTTTATACTTAACAACAGGGGATACGAGTCTATTGCTCAGAGTCAAAACCGTGCTTTTAAGCGTATTTTTGGAGCCACAGCGCAGTCGGGATTGGCAAAGATAGATTTTGCGCCTTTGGCTCACATAGCTGGTCTTGTTTATAATGCATGTCATTCTTATGAAGAGCTGAAAGAGGCTATTTCGAGTATCCGCTCCGATTCTCGTGTTCTTATTGACATCTTCCTTGATGATGACACCTACCGAGGACCTGCAATCACAACTAAGTTTGATGATCAAGGACGCCCATATTCCACTGCGTTGGAGGATGTCACATGGCGCTAGCTATCCGAGCAAGTACACATTTTCATTTTGCAGCTGATGATCTAATCGATGGGCTGACTCACCTGAAAAGTGATGATGTGTTACTCCAAGGCTTGGATGCAATTGTGGGATATTGCAAGAATGCATATCAAGCAAATGGGAAGATTCTCATCGCCGGCAACGGCGGCAGCGCCGCTGATGCCCAGCACTTTGCCGGTGAGCTGGTGAGTCGCTTTTACTTTGATCGTCCGCCCTTGGCAGCCATTGCCTTGACGACCGATTCGTCCATTCTTACCGCTATTGGCAACGACTACGGCTATGAAGATGTATTTGCTCGGCAGGTGCAGGCCCTTGGCCGAAGCGGTGATGTGTTCATAGCCATCTCCACGAGTGGCAATTCGCCCAACATCCTCAAGGCTATCGTGGCTGCCAAGACGATCGGGTTGGTGGTGATTGGCTTGACAGGGCGCAGTGGAGGAAAAATGAAGGCATTGTGTGATATTTGTTTGTGTGCACCATCAGATGCAACCCCTCGCATTCAAGAGTGTCATCTCGTGATCGAACATAGTCTTTGTGCCTGCATTGAAGAGCAGCTATTTGGGCACCTTCGCGAACAATGAAAGCTGTAATCCTCTGCGGTGGTCTGGGCACCCGTCTCGGTAACCTCACCAAGGACACTCCAAAACCTTTGCTTGAAGTCGCCGGCAAACCATTCATTGCCCATGTCTTGAATCGCTTGAAATCCGGGGGTATCGATGGGTTGGTACTAGCAGCTGGATTTCAGTGGGCCAAGCTCAAGCATTACATCGGCGACAATTGGGATGGTGTTCCTGTCCACTATTCCATCGAGACCCATCCTCTCGGAACAGGAGGCGCCATCAAGGCCGCGATGGCAAGTGCATCCCTATCCGAAGCATTGGTCTTCAACGGAGACACATTGTTTGATATCGATATTGCTTCTCTTCTGGCTTTTGCGCACAAGTCAGTCGCACAAGTATGTATTTCCCTTCGAAAAGTCGATGACTGTTCCCGTTATGGTCGGGTGACTGTGGGAGCCAATGGCGAGATGTTGTCCTTCGGTGAAAAGGGCTACAAGGGTGCTGGCTTGATCAACGGAGGTATATATTATTTACGTAGCCATTGCTTGCATGGGATCAAGGCGGGATCATTTAGTCTTGAATCTGATTTCCTTTCTCTTCAGCAACCAGGCCATCCCATTTATGGGATGCCTTTCGATGACTACTTTATTGATATCGGTATTCCCTCCGATTTACAGCGAGCGGAAGTGGAGCTGCGGGCTATGGAGCGATCATGAATCTTTTAATTACAGGCGGAACTGGTTTTTTTGGCCGGGCGCTCATTAAGTATCTTGAGGCAGAACGGCTATCGACTGGAGCTTTGCCTTTTGAGCAGATTACAGTTCTATCGCGTTCTCCAGAGAAATTTAGCCTTAGCTATTCCGCCCTTGCCAACTTGGCTTGGATTCGCTGGCACGCCGGGGATGTTTTGAACCCTGATAGTTTGCCTCAGCAAAATTTTAGCCATATTCTTCATGCGGCGGCTGATTCCACAGATGCCGCCGCGTTAACACCTTTGCAAAGGTATCAGCAAATTGCATTAGGCACCCAGAACATTCTTGATTTTGCTGTCCAACACCGCACCCAGCGCTTTCTGTTGACCAGCTCCGGTGGCGTTTATGGACCCCAGCCTGACGGCATGGCATTCATCCCGGAGACTTACAACGGCATGCCAGATCCATTATTGCTCTCCAGCACCTATGGAATCGCCAAGCGCCAAGCAGAACATTTGTGTACATTATATGGCGAACAATATGGCATCGAAACCGTGATTGCACGCTGTTTTGCTTTCGTTGGCGAAGACCTGCCTCTCCATGCGCACTTCGCCATCGGCAACTTCATTCGTGATGCGTTGTGGCATGAGGCCATCACCGTTGGTGGCGACGGCACACCTCTGCGCTCCTACCTTGACCAACTCGATCTTGCGCACTGGCTCATCTGTTTACTGCTCCAGGGTCAGCCAGGCCAGGCCTACAACGTTGGCTCAGACGTCGCCATCAGCGTGGCCGATTTGGCCTTTTTGGTGCGCGACACCTTGGCGCCGCGTAAATCTGTACACATCCTGCGAGTGCCCGACCAGCAGCGACAGCGCAATCGCTACATCCCAAGCATTGAGAAAGCCCGCACTGATTTGCAGCTAGATGTGCGCATTGCCCTACAACAAGCCATCACCCATACCGCTGAGATACGTTCACGGGAACAGGAGCGACTGAATGGCAGCTAGCGATTGGCAGACAGCATCTGCCGCAATACCAGCTCCATCGCTCGCCAGCAATATCTTTTTTCCAACGCCCGCCGCCGCTGCGGCGAGCATATCTGATTCTTTATCGCCAATCATCAGCGAATTGGCCAGATCTATCCCAAGGTCGTCTCGAGCCCGCAGAAGCATCCCTGGATTTGGTTTCCGGTCTATTGAGTTTTGCCGATAGTCGCCGATCCCGAAAACGGGATGATATGGACAATAATAGACCTTTGCTATTGGTGCTTTCTCCCTCTCGAAATGTGTCTTCATCCATAGCGTAAGTCGCCAGAAATCTGTTTCTGTATAGAATCCTCTGCCGATACCGGCCTGGTTTGTGACCACCACTAATAGCATTTCCCTGTCTACTGCCGCTCTGCACAGGCTGAAGATATCATCTATAAAATCAAAGTCTTCGATTGTGTGAACGTAGTTCTTTTCCACATTGATGACGCCATCTCGATCCAGGAAAAGTGCTCTTCTTCTTGCTGCTGCTTTGGTTTCCATCAGAGTCTCTTATACCTTGGCTGAACTAGGGACCCTTGGCATCCTGCGCCCGTTTACCTGAATGCTGTTGGCCATCTGCTTCTCCTAAGCAACCCTCTAATCTTTGCATTTATTCGTTGCAAAACCGGTTGCCGCTGCTTGTTTGCATTCGGCGTTTGCTTACGTATTTCACCCGGAATCTTAACTTCGGGCCCTTGGATTATCCCTTGCCTGATTAAGTAATCGATGGACTGAAAGTTTCCAAAGCTTCTAAGATCTCCAACGGATACAGCTTTGTCATGCATTAAATGTCTGTAGGCTAACGCCAAGTCTATATTATTTGCCTCTGCTATGTCTGTAAGCTTTTTTGACGTTCGGTCGAACCACATGCGGCCAATATCATTATTCATTCTAACGCCTTCTTGTCCTGCGTGCTGCCTAATCAGAACACTTGGTATTCGATCTAGTATTACAGACCCTTTGGTGCTGAGCTGAGTGGCTATGATTCGGTCGGTATCAAAAGGGTTGTCATCTAGACCCTCGATGCATTCTGCCCAAGCCGCTCGATTTACAATGAGTGACGAAAAATGACAGGTTGTTGATATAAGATTTGCTACCAGCATCTGCTGAAGCTGAAATCTCCACCTATCCCCAATAGGCTTTTCATCAGTTGCAAACCACATGTTGTACTGGCCAAAAAGCTGCTTCAGATGGTGATCTTCATCTTCAATCCACGCGCAAGCACCATAGCTGGCAACTACATCTTTGGCGAAAGAAAAGGATTGAATTCCTCGCTCTAGGTGATTTTCTGTCCACCAGTCATCATCAAAGAGTATTGCCATCTTTTCTTCTTTTATGTGTCGTAATGATTCGAGTGCATGTCTTCGGCCTGGGGGGATGGGGATGCTATTGAAAATGTAGTTTATTGGAAGCAGTTTAAACTCACTGCAAACTGATGCTGATCGCCTGTCCTCGCCATTTTCAATTACTATTATTTCAGAAACCTGGCTCAACGCATTTTGGGCAGCTATTGACCTTAACGCCGTTCTCAGCATCTCTGGTCGTTTACATGTTGGTAGCAGGACCGAGACTTTCATGGACAGATCTTCCATTCAACCTCCACAGCTTATCAAAATTGCGGATGCTCATCTGTGGCTAGTGCAACCGCAGCTAGCCCAATATGCATCTGATGATTCCGAACTTCCTTGTATTCACTTTGGCCTCTCCGCAGCAAGAATGAATAAAATGGCCAGGCCAAAAGTTTGGCGATCTTTCTTTTCCGTTCTCCCATGCTGCGGTTGGTGAGCCATAGGCCAAGCATTTGGGCAAGGCTATGGTCCCAGCCGCCTAGAATCTGTATATTCTGTACGTTAAAGTCAGCTTCTTCCAGATAGGCCTTCAAGGCTACTGGAGTGAACCGATGATAGTCGTAGGGGAGTTCATGCATCGGCCAGATGAAGGGTACGGTCAGAAACAGAACGCCACCAGGCTTCAGAACTCGGCGAACCTCCCTTAGTAAATCACCGGGTCTGTGCACGTGTTCCAGAACTTCTGTCATCAACACGGTATCGATGCTCTGCGGCTGCAGAGGTATGGTCTTGCCATCCCAGGTGAGATCTAAGGAGTGGCCTTTGTGATACTCCGACTTGGCAAAATCTAGCTTGATGTATTGGCTGATACGGCCCGTTTCCATGATCAGCTCTTCGTAGGGCGAACTGCCTGCGCCAACATCAAGAAGTTTGCCGTGGAATTGTTGTTTTGCTTGCGATACCGCCTGCAGTATCCATGTTCTTATGGCAAGTGTTTCATAGTTTCCCATGCAGGGAATCAAGTCCGTAAACGCGTTGGGGCTTCGGTCGATGAAAATCTTCTCTGCGCTTCTGTTGGATAGAACCGATGGAAGTATCTGGCTTGACCTCTTTATTTGCCAGCCAACCAGTTTCATGCCTCCGATGATTTTGTCTGGAGACTTCAGTCCAAGACAAAGCTTCCTCAGCGCTCGTTTGATGATGTGTTTTGGCGGGCCTGAAACTGCCGGTGAAGCGCGTTCATCCGTGCTCTTTCTTGGCTGGATGGCGGTGTAGGCGTAGGGAACCGATGGGACGACCCTTTTTGCGATTTCCAGTCTATCTAGGTAGTCTTCCGCCATGGCGGCCCACGCCTGCGATGGACGATCCAGATAGAGTTGAGAGTGGGCTGAGACCATCTCGAGATTCTGCCGATTCGGCAGCCCGGAAAAGTGGGCAATCACAACCTTCTGTTTGTTGAAGTAAGCAACACCATCGTGTCGTGTCAGCTCCCCTTGATGTAGATTCCAGTGGCCAAGATTGTATACTTCCCTGGCCAGAACAACTGTTGAATCCCTGAAGTATACTGGCAGTAGATTGAGCCAAATCTGATCGACAAATTCAAAGTCATGGTGGGTGGGTAGCCCTGATGCTTGGCGATGCGCGTAGGAATGGCCAAAGGCTTCTAGTCTTTCGCACAACCACTGTGATGCCTCTTCTGCAGCCTCAGAGTGCCTCATGCCCACGACGCCAGCATTGAACAAACCATGCTTCAGAATATTTCTTTCATGAGGGAAAGCATGATCTAAGTTGACAGGCTTGCTGGCGTGAGGAGTGAGGGCGATACAGCCAGAATCGAGTTCCTCCCAAATCGGGTCGAGGCTTGCAAGAATACCGATATCCGTATCGACCATGATCCACTTTTCAAAACTACGCTTGGTGCTAAGATAGTGGTGGAGTCTGCCTCGCACTACACACGATAGCTCAAACGGAGTATATTCTTTGGCAAGCCTCATTCGAGTTTCTTGGTTCAAAAGCTCATCCCAGTAAATCCATTCGGGCCCTAGTGGTAAGGCTTGCGGCAAAGAATCTCTTTCTCCTAGGACCAAAACGAGAAAGCTTGTCTCAGGATTGCTTTCTTGGATATAGGAGTACAGAGTCAGTGCTTGTGGGATGTAATTCGAGGTAATGATCGAAGTAATTGCATGTTTTGTTGTTTTCATTGGAGCCTTGTTGGTGCTGGCATGTGAAAGGACTGCTAGTTGCTTCCAGTGTTGGGGGTGTTTGTGTACTGTACTCTGTAATACGCTCCTGTTGAATAGCTATGCTTCATTCACGTTCAGTGGATCTCCCCCGCATAGCCAGCTTAGAATGTGCCTATAGCCCTTGATGTTTGCCAAACGGCTGGGCTAAGCATTCGATTTCTATTGCCTCCAAGGCGACCAATGGTCTTTCACTCTTCCATGGTTTGAGGGCTCCCGAGCCGCAGATGTTTCAGGATGGTGCATTTCTGATGACATGCCGCCAATGCTGAGCCAGAGGGCTTTTGGGCCGTACACCACATATTTGCCGACGCAGTCAAGAAGACAGCCGGTGAGTATCCTCCACTCCGGCTCAGGAACATGCGAACTGGTTTGCTTTGAGAGCAGCCGCCAGGCTTTGGCGCTTGGCCCAGAGTTGCTCCAGCCGTTCCCGGTAATGGCGACCCACTGCGGCGGAGGAGAAGCGCTGGCGGTAGGAAGCGGCGTGGCCTTGATCAGGTTCAGCCTGCTCCAGGCGATACAGGGCCACTTCCCGCAGACGTTCGGCGGCATGGTCCACGTCGGCATCGGCCCACACCTGGCCTTCATGATCGAAGTACTCGCCTTCCTGGACGGGGATCAGACGGCAGCGGACAGGGTGAGCCAATGGGCCGATGCAGAAATCGGTGGTGGAGCTGTAGTCGGTCACGATCACGTCGAGCCCGAGCTGAAGGGCCTCGGCGTGGCCACGGCCCAGGCCCTCGGAGCGGTGCAGTGAAACGAAGCCATCGCAGCAGCCGTAAAGCGCCAGCAGTTCGGCGCGCTCAAGGCTGGCCTCGATCACGTGCAGCCGCTGATCCTGGCGGGTGAATCCCTTTAGCTCATCCCAGGCTTTGTTTGGCGAGGAGGGGGTGAGGGTCTTGATCACGAGGCCCACCTTTTCGCCAAGTGAATCGCTGGGGGGAAAGGCACGACGGAAGGCCTCGAGGACCGCCATCGGGTTCTTTCGGCCGATTGTCGAGTTGAGGTCGAAGCCGAACACGAACAGCACTTTGCCCGTGGGCAACCCGAAGCGCTGGCGGGCGTCCGTGCGGGCCCGCGGATCGGTGTAGTGATCGTGGTTTTCAATCTCCGCCGGCGGCGGCATGCGCGTGAGGCGGAGGGTTCTTTCGCCGACATCCGACTTTGCGAAGGGCCGCAGGGCCTCCTTGATGATGCTGCTGTATGGCCAGGCTTCATCGGCAAGTTGAAGGATTGGTTCCCACTTCGTTGGCCATTTTTCGAGCTCCCAGGGCCAGGACGCAATGGTGTAACGACTTACCTGCTGTTTAAGACCATGTTCGCAATACCATCTCGCATGGGATGGGGCTGACATGCAGACCAGATTGAAGGCATAGGGGCCTTCTTCGCCCGCAGGCAGCGTGAGATCCTCCAATCTCCGGTCGGTTGTGGCTGAACCATTCCGCGCTGGGTGGTCGATCACACAGAAGGGGATGGCCGCTGCTCGCAGTGCATCAGCAATGGCACGGCAATCTTCTCCAATCCCAAAGACATTGAAGGCGTGGCCGATGAGGTTCACGCCGAAGGGGCGTTCGGCGAAGCTGATATTCGTTTCTCTTTGTACCCTCTCCTGGAGGAGTGTATTCGGATTGAGCATTTCTGCTGCAGTGGCAGAAGCCTGTTGTGCTTCCCACCATTTCTGTAATGCCTTGGCTCTGAACGGCAGCGGATAGCGCAACTGCAGACTTTCCTCTTCCAGCCAACAGCTTGCGGCAAGCAGGCTGACGCCAATTCCTGGTAGTGGCTCCCGTAAGTACTTGCGGCTCGCTGGCAATCCTTCCAGAATTGACCAGCGATTTATCGCCTCGGCCAGGCGTTTTGAATATCGTCTGCTTCCTTTACTGTCTGCCAAGTCTGCCTTGATGTCTGGCGTTTCTCCTGTGGAGAAAATCAATCGCGCAGCTAAGCTTGTTGCAAGGTTAAGCTGCTGCTCTCGAATCTTATGCCTGGCCCGACGGAGAAGGGGACTCATCAGGATCAGCAAGCCTGCTCGCAGCTTTGGACGGATCCGCATCGTATGGGATGTGTTTCTTTCACTCTACCTTGCGATCCGCTTTCCTTGTGGGCGAGCCCAATTTATTCTCCCTCGGTTGGCATTGTCGTAACGACAAAGGCAAGGCAATTATTTCTTCGTCGTATTGGTGCGGCAGCGGTTTCAGGCCCAGGGCTCACCGTTCGCCTAAAAGAGAATCCCGTTGTGCATCTTAAGGATGATCTCCTCAAGTCCATGGGCGGACTTCCACCCACACTTCTGTTCGATCAGCCTTGGGTCCATCTCTGAGTAAGTAAGATCCGTAGGGCGCAATAGATCTTGGCACGCCTCTATCCTTTCCTCCGCCTTTAACCCTGCCACTCTGCAGGCAGCCGCCACGAGCTCACGAAGGGAGTTGGTCTTGCCGGAGGCGATCAGGAAGTCCTGTGGCTTCTCTGCCTGCAGCATCAGGTGCATCGCCTCCACGTACTCCGGCGCCCAGCCCCAGTCGCGCCAGATGTCGAGATTACCCAGCACCAGCTTCTCCTGTTTCCCTTCTGCAATCGCCTTTACCCCCTGGATGATCTTCTGCGTCACGAACCGCTCAGGCCGCAGGGGGGATTCATGGTTGGCCAGGATTCCGGTGCAGGCAAACAGACCATAGGCCTCCCGGTAGTTCGCCACCTGCCAGAACGCCGTCGCCTTCGCCACGGCATAGGGGCTGCGGGGGCGGAAGGGGCTGTCCTCGTTGGCCGGAGTGCGGCCCGTGTCGCCGAAACACTCCGAACTGCCCGCATTGAACAGCCGCACCGGCGCGCCCAGATAGCGGATCACCTCCAGCAGGTTGAGGGTGCCGCCGGCGATCGATTCCATGCACTCCACCGGCTGCTCAAACGACAGCCCCACACTCGTCTGCCCCGCCAGGTTGTAGATCTCATCGGGCGCCACACCGCTCACCACCTTGAGCACGCTGCGGAAGTCGTTCGGTGCCAGCGACACGATCTCCACGCCCGCGCGGATGCCCAGCCGCTCCAGCCGGCTGGTGTTGGCCATCTGGGCATCACGGCTCGTTCCCACCACCCGGTAACCCTTGCCCAGCAGCAGGTGGCTCAGGTAGGCGCCGTCCTGTCCGGTGACGCCGAGGATCAGGGCGGTGCGACTCATGGGTTGCTCAATCCTTGCGGTGTTTCCGGTAATAGCGAATCACCTCCTTGGCCACGCTGCGCGGCTCGTGGCGCAGGGTGGCACTGGGCCTGGCTCCCTGCAGCGGAGCCAGGATCACTTCATAGCCCTGTTCCTTGAGGCGTGCGGCCTCGCAGGTGACGGGTTCGGCTCCGCGCAGCCGGTACACGTCCAGCAGGCTGGAGTCGGCCAGGTCCTCCTGGGCCAGCACGGCGCTGAACAGGCGCTGCTCCACGCCAAGGCTGGCCAGCTGGGCTTCGATCGCCCGCAGGTGGCCGCCCACGTCCAGGCCGTCGGTCTCGCCGGGCTGGGTCATCAGGTTGCAGATGTACAGCCGCGGCGCCTTGCTGGCGCTGATGGCGCTCACTAGTTCCGGTACCAGCAGATTCGGGAGCAGGGAGGTGTAGAGGCTGCCTGGCCCCAGCACGATCAGGTCGGCGTGGGCAATCGCCTCCAGGGCCCGGGGCAGGGCCGGCGGCCGCTCCGGCGTGCAGCCGAGGCGCACGATCGGGCAGGGGGCATGGCCGATCTGGGATTCGCCTTCGATCCGCTGCCCGTTCTCCAGCTCGGCCCAGAGGCGCACGTCGGCGTTGGTGGCCGGCACCACCTGGCCCTGCACCGCCAGCACGCGGCTGCTGGCGATGATCGCCGACTCCAGGCTGCCGGTGATCGCCGTCAGGGCGCTCAAAAACAAATTGCCGAAGCTGTGGCCCTCCAGGCCGCTGCCGGCCTTGAAGCGGTACTGGAACAGCCGGGTGAGCAGGGGCTCCTCCCGCGCCAGGGCCGCCAGGCAGTTGCGGATGTCGCCGGGGGGCTGCACGCCCAGCTCCCGCCGCAGCACGCCGCTGCTGCCCCCGTCGTCCGCCACCGTCACGATGGCGGTGAGGTTGCTGGAATAGCGCTTCAGGCCGCTCAGCAGCGTCGCCAGACCCGTGCCACCACCGATCGCCACGATGTTGGGGCCCCGGTTCAGCCGTCGCTGGGCCAGCAGGGCGTCCACCAGCAGGGTGTCTTTTTCCGGGGCCAGGGCCTGCTGGATGGCGCCGAAGCTGCGGCTCTGGCCCAGCCAGACCATGGCGGCGCCGACCAGCAGCACCAGCGGGCCGGTGATTTCCCGGGGCATCACCTGGGTGAGGCGATTCAGGCCCCAGCGGATCGTTTCGAGGGTCCAGTAGATCGGCTGCAGGTCGGCCCACACCGCCGCCCCCAGCAAGGCGATCACCAGGCCGAAGCCCGAGGTGATCATCCAGCGCTTCACCACCAGACCTGGCTGCAGCCAGCGCGCCGCCCGCCGCGAGCGGCTCATCAGATCCTGCTGACGCATGTCGCCGCGGCCCACCCAGCGGGGGCGTCCGGGGCGGGAACCGCCTCGGCGCCGCCGGGCGTTCGCAGCGGGGCCTCGAAGCGTCAAGAGCAGGGCGTGGCAACGCGGCACAGACCAACGGAACTGTACGGATGAAAAGCCCTTCCGGAACCGGCAGGATGGGAGCCGGGCCTCCGGGGTCCCCTTGCCGTGGTTCCTTGGCCCTCAGTCAACTGGCGTTGAAAGTTCCGCCGTCTTCGCCACCGGCGGCCCAGATGGAGAACCTCAGCATGCGCTGGGGCGAGACGCTGGTCCTCGATCGGGTCGACCTCAGCCTCGCCCCAGGGGAGCGGCTCGTGGTGGTGGGGCCCTCGGGCGCGGGCAAGTCGACCCTGCTGCGGCTGCTGGCGGGGCTGCAGCTGCCCAGCGACGGGCGGCTGCTCATCCACGGGGAACCCCAGACCTACCTGCGCCTGGACCAGCGCCACCCCCCCGACGTGCGCCTGGTGTTCCAGAACCCGGCCCTGCTGGCCTCGCTGTCGGTCCGCGAGAACGTCGGCTTCCTGCTCTATCGCTTCAGCCGGCTGGGTGAGCGGGAGATCGCCGAACGGGTCGACCAGGCCCTGCAGGCCGTTGGGCTGGCGGGCATCGCCGATCGCATGCCCGGCGAGCTCAGCGGCGGCATGCAGAAGCGGGTGAGCTTCGCCCGCGCCCTGATCGACGACCCCACCCTGGCGTCGGCCCGCACGCCCCTGCTGCTCTTCGACGAGCCCACGGCTGGCCTCGACCCGGTGGCCTGCACCCGCATCGAAGACCTGATCGTGCGCACCTCCCGCATCGTCAACGCCTCCACGCTCGTGGTGAGCCACGTGCTGAGCACGATCGACCGCTGCGCCGAACGGGTGGCCCTCCTCTACGACGGTCGCTTCCGCTGGATCGGTGCGGTCGAGGACTTCCGCGTCAGCACCAATCCCTATGTGGTGCAGTTTCGGAGCGGTAGTCTGCAAGGACCGATGCAGCCGGCCGAGAACTGAGCCCATGCGCCGGAGTGTTCGTGAAGCCCTGGTTGGATTTTCCCTGCTGGCGGCCGTGGCCAGTGGCCTGGGTCTGTGGTTCTGGCTGCGTGGCGTCTCCCTGAGCCGCAACACCTGGACAATCCGGGCCAGCTTCGCCGATGCCGCCGGCCTGGCCGTGCGTTCGCCGGTCACCTATCGGGGGGTGCTGGTGGGCAACGTCAGCAAGGTCACGGTCACCGATACGGCCGTGCTGGCCGATCTGGAGATCAACGACCCGCGCCTGCGGCTGGCCCGGCCCCTGGTGGCCCGTGTCGCCTCGGCCTCCCTGCTCGGGGGGGATGCCCAGGTGGCGCTGCTGGCTGGCGGACCCACCCTGCCGTCCAGCCTGCCGGGGCCGCGGGACCGGGGCTGCAACAACACCCGCATGGTGTGCAACGGCGGCCAGGTGAGCGGCATCGCCGCGGCCAGCTTCGACACCGTCACCGAGACCGTGCAGGGCCTGCTTGAGCAGGCCGAGAAGGAGCAGCTTGTGACCCAGATGGTGGCGGCCACGGCTGCCTTCTCCAAGACCGCCAGGGAGACGGAGCTGCTCACCAAGAGCGGCCAGGTGTTCCTGCGGGATGCCCAGGTGCTGGTCAGCCAGCTGAACCGCTCGGCGGGCAAGGTGGATCCCATCCTGAGCAATCTCAACCTCGCCAGTGCCGATGCCGCCAGGGCCAGCAAGCACGTCGGCAACCTGGCGGCGGCGCTCGACAACCCCAAGACCGTGGCCGACCTCCAGGCCACCCTCACCAACGCCAAGCAGCTCACCGATCGCTGGTCGGCCGTCGGCGGCGACGTGAGCAGGCTCACCGGCGATCCGAAGTTCCTCGACGGCATCCGCAGCGTCTCGGTCGGCCTGGGCCGGTTCTTCGAGGAGCTCTATCCGGCCGAGGTGGACGCGGCCCGCGACCGCAAGGGCCGCCAGGACGCCCGCGAGCAGGAGGCCAAAGCCGCCCGCCAGGCCGCCCAGGACCGGCTGGCTCCCAGCGTCAGAAGCCGTTGATCGCCTCCAGAGCGATGGCGGCGATCGCCTGGTCGCTGGCCTTGGGCAGCTGCACGTAGCGGCCGCCGGCGGCCTCGGCCAGCTCCTTGCCCATGCCGCTACCGATGAACTTGCGTTCGGTGTCGATCACCAGCAGCCGCAGACCCAGGCTGCGGTAGCGGCCGGCCACCTGCCGCAGCTCCTCCTTGAGATCCACAGGCTCCTCCCCCTCCAGCGCCGGTTGGCCCAGGGAGCGGCTCAGGGGCACGTTGCCCCGCCCATCGGTGATGGCCACCACCACCACCTGGCCGAGGTCGCCGGTGGCCAGGGCGTTGGCCCCCACCCGGGCCGCCTGGGCCAGGCCATGGGCCAGGGGTGATCCGCCGCCACAGGGCATCGACTCCAGCCGCCGGCGGGCGGCGGTGATCGAGCGGGTGGGCGGCAGCAGCACATCGGCCTGCTCGCCACGGAAGCTGATCAGGGCCACCTCGTCGCGGTTCTCGTAGGCCTCGGTGAGCAGGCGGATCACGGCCCCCTTGGCGCTCTGCATGCGGTTCAGGGCCATCGAGCCGCTGGCATCCACCAGGAAGATCACCAGGGCGCCGGCCTTGCGCTGCAGCTGCTTGGCCCGCAGGTCCCCCTCCTCCACGATCACCTTGCGGTGCGGTTCCCGGGCGCGGCGTGCCTTCTGGTAGGGCGCGGCGGCCCGCAGGGTGGCGTCGATGGCGATGCGGCGCACGGGGCCCCGGGGCAGCATCGGTTTGACGTAGCGGCCGCGGCTGTCGCTGAACACCACGGCCCGGCTGCCGCTGCCGCCGCTCTTGGCCTTCGCCGAGGCGAACACCAGCAGGTCGGGATCGATGGCGGTGGCCTCCGGATCGAGCAGAAACTCCTCGGGGATCTGGGGCGGGGCCTGGTCCTCCGGGCTGTCGTCCTGATCGTCGTCCGGTTCGTCCGGTTCGTCAGGCTGGTCGTTCTCCGGCTCCTCCTGGGGCGGCTCCGGGTCGTCCGGGGGCTGCTCCCCCTGGGGCGGCGGTGGCGGCGGGGGGGGCTCCATGGGCTGGTCGGGATCCGGGGGCGGCAGCTGCAGGGCCCGCGGGGCGATCACCAGCCGCACCGCCACCTGCAGATCGTCCGCCTCCACCCGGTCGCGGCCGCAGAGGGCCGCATGGGCCCGGGCCACCCGTACCGCGTAGAGCTCGGCCCGGTGCCCCTCCACGCCGCCGCGGATGGCTTCGGTGACCAGGTAGCGGATCTGTTCGCGGTCGATGGCCACATCCGGCAGCCATTGGCGGGCCAGCAGCAGCTGGGTGGCCAGGGCTTCGGTTTCCTCCTGCCAGCGGGCGCTGAAGGCGGTGCTGGAGGCGCCGTGGTCGAGGGCCGAGCGGGTGATCGTCACCCGCTGATCGATGTCGAGCAGCTGGTTGGCCGACAGGGCGATGGCGAAGCGATCCAGCAGGTGGTCGCGCACCGCCCCCTCCTCCGGGTTGTAGGTGGCGATCAGCAGGCAGCGGCAGGGGTGGGACAGGCTCAGCCCTTCCCGTTCGATGCGGTTCTCGCCGGAGCCCACCGCCGCCAGCAGCAGGTTGGTGATGCCGTCGTCGAGCAGGTTGAGTTCGTCGACGTAGAGAACGCCGCGGTGGGCTTCGGCCAGCAGGCCGGGCTGGAACACCGGCGCCCCCGCGTTCAGGGAGGCGGCCACGTCCACCGAGCCGATCAGCCGGTCTTCGGTGACGCCCAGGGGCACCTGGATGAAGGGCGCCGGCATCACCCGGGTGGGCAGCAGGGCGCCTGGATCGCTGCCGCTGGCATCGCCGCCCAGCTCGGTGATGCGGCGCCGGGTGGCCCCGTCCCATTCATCGGGCCGGGTGGGGTCGGCCTGCAGCAGTCCCGGGCCGTCCGCCAGGTCGATCACGTCGATCGGCGGCAGCAGGGCATGCAGGCCCCTGGCCAGCACCGACTTGCCGGTGCCGCGTCCGCCGGCGATCACCACGCCGCCCAGCCCCGGATCCACCGCCGCCAGCAGCAGGGCCAGCTTCAGGGTGCCGTGGCCTGTGATCGCGGCCAGGGGGAAGGCCCTGCCGGCAACTCCACTTGCAACCATCAGGACGCCCGGACCCTGCTCACGTGGGCGCCAGTCTCGCTGATCAGAGGGTCGCTACCTGCAGGGCGGGGAGCGTCCGGGCACTCCAGGATGGCCATCAAGGCGTCGGCCAGAGCGGGGAGCTGAGCATAGTCCCGAAAATCATGATGATCATCGAAGAGGCTGCGCGATTCAACACCATGGAGCGCATAAAAACTCCACAGGCGATGCAAGTGTTGCCGGGACGAGTGTGTGGTGATGAGACTGACGCTGATGGGCAGCCGCCTGGGGCGAAATTCGCCACGCAACAATTCGGTGTAGGGATCTCCGAAGTGGCCGTCGCGCACCAGGAAGGGGATGCCAAGAACGCGACTATAAGTTTTTCCAGGTCTGGGGATCTGAATGTGGATGTGGAGGGTTTGGTCGAAAAATGCGTTGAGCTTTCTTATCCTTTGATAAAGATAACTCCTGCGCGTCCGATCGCTACCTGTGCCACAACCAACGGCTGTCCCGTTGCAGGGCGGCGGCCATGGCTGAGCCGCTGGCCAGCAGCTCGGCGTGTTCGCTGGGCGTGAGCACCAGGGCATCGCAGCTGAGCGGCAGCTCCGCCAGGGGCCAGGCCAGCAGTCGCTGGTGTTGGGGGCCGCTGCTGCCGGTATCGATCAGCAGCAGATCGAGATCGCTGCCGACCCCGGCGTCACCCCGTCCGTAGCTGCCGAACAGGCCCACCCGCTCCAGGCCCGGATGCTCCGCCGCCACCTGGGCCGCCCAGAGGCGCACCTGGCTCAGCACCTGCTCCGGCTCAGGCCAGCGCAGCAGCGATTGCGTCAACGATCGAACGGGCATGACGTAAGGCGTCCTCGCTCTGGAGCCGCCCAAAATGGTCGGTCGGGGCCCCATCGGGCAGGCTATCGGGGTAGCGCGTCGGGATGTAAAGGGCATCAAGGATGCGCAAACGGTCCTCCAGATCGCTGACGCTGGCCGCCAACTCAGCGGCGACGGCCGGAGGCAGATCGCGCCATGAGCGCCCGAGGCCGTGGCCCCACGCCTGCTGACCATGGCGGAGGTGCAAACCCTTGAGGGCTTTCTCCACCGCCTGATGGCAAGCAAAGCAGGCCCATTCATGGTGGCCGGCGGCGGCGCTGACTCCGGCCAGCTCCAGATCGGCCTGCGCCTGATGCAGCCAGTCGGCGGAACGATTCATCTCACCATTGTGGTGGCGGCGGCTGCCAGCCCACCAGCACCCCGATCCAGCTGATCACGTTGATGCGCAATCCGGTGGTGGCGGAGGGGTGGTCGGGTTAAAGGGGAGTGGCTGAAGGGGGGCGAAACGATGGGCCTGGTGCGAGAGCGCTGCCGTCGTTTTTCTTGGCTTACGGCAGGGGAATCCGGCAAAAAGGCTCACGCCGAAAGCGCCGATAGACATCGAAGTCACTGTCCAGAGAGAGGATCTCGGCGATATCCAGGCGCTCTGAGAGTGTCACCAAGGTGAGGTCGGCGAAATCACCGGGTAGATCGGCGTAGCGCTGGTTGAGTTCAGCGATGCGGGCGTAATCCTCCGGAAGCAGGTCGATTGCATGGATCCCGCCGCGGCTCACCGCTCCAAGCAGGTGATTCTGAGCGGCGAGAACGCGGCGATCTCCGGGATCCCCCAACAGCCACAGCACCTCCGCAATGCAGATCGGGGAGGTGATCAGTTGGGCGGCGTTCTGATCAAAGAAGGCCACCACCGCTTGATGCAGGGGCTCCTGCTGCTGGTAGTAGCTGAGCAGGATTCCCGAATCGATCAGGATCCGCCGCATCAGCGCCGCTCCAGCCGGCGAGCCTGGAGCTGCTCGGTGAGCAGCCGGCGCCGTTCCTGGCGTTCAGCGCTGCCCGGTGGCAGGGTGTCGAGGAAGGGATCGGGGTGGCCGCCCAACTGCTCGGTGATCGAGGGGGCGGGCCGGCGCTGTTGCCAGCGATCGCGGATGAGCTGGCGGATCAGGGTGCTCTTGTCCTGGCCTGTGGCAGCCAGCAGCTCCTGGAGGCAGCGTTCGGTTTCGCTGTCCAGCCTGACGGTGAGTGGCATGGCCCCCAGCCCCGACGTTGTACGACGATTGGATTGATTGTAATACGGCTGACCTGATTCCGCCTGTATCGAGCGATGTCCTCACGGACGGCCATCCCCTCAGGCCTCCCGATCCCCACGACCCAGCTCGCGCAGATAGTCAGAACCGGAGCCGGAGGAGCGCCGTCCAGAGCCACCGAAGCGGGACCGCCGCCAGGTGCTCTGCAGCTCCTGCAGCAGGGTGCGGGGTTCGCCAGGCCGCCGGGCCAGGGCGGCAAAGCCGAGGGCCAAGGCAAGGCTGGCTAGGGCATTGCGGAGCAGCTCGGGCAGCAGCAGCAGAGGCGTGCGGGGCTGGCTGGCCTCGCGCTCGCGGCTGATCTGCAGGGCGGCCTGATCGAGCACGGCGTTGACCTGGGCCTTGAGCAACGGCAGGGGCTGGGCGATGTCGGCGGGGCCCAGCACGGGCCCCTGCAGCTTCTGGAGCTGCTGGTTGAGATCGGCGTTGCTGGCGGCGCCGGCCACGGCCTGGCGGAGGGCCTTGAGTTTGGCCTCGGCGCCCTGGATGCGGGCGGCCTGGGCGTTGTTGACCGTGCGGCTGGTCCGCAGGCCGGCGATGGTCTGCAGGGGAAGGAGCAGCAGGAAGCCGAGGGCGGCGGCCACGGCCAGCTGGGCGCAGAGGCGAGCGCGGTTTTTCAGCTGTGGATCGTGGGGGCCGAGCTCAGCGGCGATCTGCAGCAGGGCCAGGCCGAGCAGGGGGAAGGCGGCGGTATTGATCAAGGCGCCCGCCAGACGCAACTGCCAGGCGGGATCGAGCACCTGCAGGGGGAACAGGGCTGGGGCCACCAGCGAGGCGAAGAGCACAAAGAGCACCAGCGCCACCACGCTCAGCCCCGGGGCGGAGAGGAGCACGGGAGTGCCGGAGCGGGATGAATCGGAGCTGGGGGGCATGGCGAAACTCAGGGGGCTCGAGCGCAGAGCAGAACGCAAAGTAGGAATTGCCGCCCACGGCGGCCATAAAAAAGCCCCGCCAATGGCAGGGCCGTGCATGAAATCAGGGCTGTAATCAAGCCTGGGGCGGAGTGATCAAAGGAGCGGCGATGCGCTTGCGCAGGCGACGGCTCCAGCCGAAGGCGGCGCCGATGCCGAGCAGGGGCAGGGGGCCCGGGACAGCCGCAGCGGGTGGGTTACCAAGGACCACCTGAATCGTCTCACTGGTGCCGGTGAACGACCAAGTGCCGATCAGGCCTGATGTAGTGAAGCCAAGGCTTGCCAGGGTTGTGCCATTGAAGGTGGCGCTACTGACAATTGAGTCAGAAAAGTTGTAAGCAGGATCAATTGCAAAAACAGACCCTGCACCGGCGAAACCTGTAGTTATTCCAGACACAGTGGACGCGGGAAGCAAACTTGCAGTTCCGACAAAAGATGTCGGACCTGAGATAATGTAAACCGGGATTTGGCCGATGTCAGATCCGGTGCAAATAACTGCAGCTGACGATACGATTGCTCCATCTATGTCACAACTGCTGTTGCCCAATAACGTTGCCCCAGTCAGATCCAGGCTGCCACTCGTCTGAACAATCACAGCTCCCGCAGATTCAAAAATGTTGTAGGTCAGAACAGCCTTGGCCTGCCCCTGCACCAACAACAACGCAGCAGGTGCGGCCAGCAAGGGAGCAATGTGTTTGCAATGTTGGAATAAGCCAACAATTTGTCTTTTCATTGGGACATATTAGAACTTTATGCAATTCTGCCCCCCCCTGAAAATTGCCTGCTTCTTGGTGCCAGTAAAGCGATTGGCACATGCGGTAATCCTTTGTTGGTTAGGTGTGTCTACCGGGTTCGCTTCCTTCCCCTTGCTCGGCCTGGCCCTGCTCTGCATCGGCTTTAACTACCGCCGCCACGCCGCCGAGACCGGCGCCGCCATCCCGCAGCGGCCGGTGCTGTTCATGAAGTCGCCGAGGGCGGTGCAGGATCCGGAGGCGCCGATCGAGCTGCCCACCGCCCTGGCCAGTCACCAGGTGGATTACGAGGCGGAGCTGGCGGTGGTGATCGGCCGGCGCTGCAAGAACGTGGGGGTGGATGAGGCGTTGGGGGCGGTGCTCGGTTACACCTGCGCCAACGATGTGAGCGCCCGCGACTGGCAGAAGCGCCCCGAACTGGGCGGCGGCCAGTGGTGCCGCGGCAAGAGCTTCGACACCTTCGCCCCCCTCGGCCCGGTGCTGGTGAGCGCCGCCGACTTGCCCGATCCCCAGGCCCTAGCGATCAGCACCCACCTCAACGGCGAGCGGCTGCAACACGGCCACATCAGCGACATGATCTTTTCGGTGGCCGAGATCATCGCCTTTCTTTCCGGCAGCACCACCCTGCTGCCGGGCACCGTGATCCTCACCGGCACCCCCGAGGGCGTGGGCATGGCCGCCGATCCACCCCGCTGGCTTAAGCCCGGCGATCTGGTGGAGGTCACGATCGAGGGGATTGGCACGCTCCGCAATCCGGTGGTGGCGGAGGGGGTTGGGGGCTGAGGGGGCGGCCGAAGCGGTGCGCCTTCGTTGATGTCGTTCCGAGAGCGCTCGCCAGGCTCAGATCGCTGAAATGACAAAGAGATGGCTCGCGCTGGCTCCGGGCACCTGCTGGGGCTCAATCCGTTGATCAAAGCTCACCAGCCGGCCGCCATGGGCCACGGCCAGAGCCAGCAGATAGGCATCGGTGATCTGGCGAGGACCGAGTATGCGCTCCCAGCGAATCAGACCTTTCTGGAGCAGGCTGATCTGCTGGGGCCAGAAGGCATGGCTTGGATGGTCGCAGGCCTCGACCAGACGGGCCGCCACCTGCTGGGCGGGTTGCGTGTTGGGATAGGCGGGCTGCGCCATGATCCGCACCACACCGGTTTCGGTGAGCGGACAGGTGGCCCAGCCCTGGTCGAGATTCCGCTCCAGCCAGGTGCAGGCGGAGCTATGCATCACATGCCCACTGTCGAGCAGGGCGATGATCACATTCACATCCAGCAAGGCCCGCATCAGATGCCTTCGAGATCGCGCAGCTTGTCGATTTGTTCGTTACTTACCAGGCGCTGATTGTTGGCCGCAAAGGGACGGAATCCGGCCACAACCGCAGCACCTGAGCGCTGGGCTGCTGCCTCACCGGTGAGGGCAGAGCGCAACAGTCTCGAAACCACTTGCCCTGCGGAGACTCCTTGCCGGCGAGCCAACTCCTTGGCGGCGGCTAACACATCGTCTTCGATGTCCAGCGTGGTTCGCATCGCTAGCCTCAGCCTCAGTGCATCTTAGCATCAGCGCATCAAGTTGCTCAGAAGTCGCGATCCGCGCGATCCGCGCGACCCAGCTCGCGGAGGTAATCGCCATCGGCGTTGCTGACGCGCCGACCGGCGCCGCCGAACCTGGAAGGCCGCCAGGTGCTCTGCAGCTCCTGGAGCAGGGAACGCTCTGAACCCGGCCGCCGGGCCAGGGCGGCAAAGCCGAGGGCCAGCGCCAGGCTGGCGAGGGCGTTGCGGAGCAGCTCGGGCAGTAGGAGCAGGGGTGTGCGGGGCTGGCTGGCTTCCCGCTCGCGGCTGATCTGCAGGGCGGCCTGATCGAGCACGGCACCCGCCTGGGCCTTGAGCAACGGCAGCGGCTGGGCCAGATCGGCGGGGCCGAGCACCGGGCCCTGCAGGCGCTGTAGCCGTTGGTTGATCTCCTCGTTGTTGGTGGCGCTGGCCACGGCCTGGCGCAACACCACCAAGCGCCGTTCGGCGCCGCTGATGCGGGAGTTCTGGGCGGTGGAGGTGGAGCGGCTCTGCTGCAGCCCCGCCACCCCCACCAACGGCACCAGCAGCAGAAAGCCCAGGGCGACCGCCACCGCCAGGTGACTGCACAACCGCTGGCGGCGTTCCAGCACCGGATCGTGGGGCCCCAGCTCCACGGCGATCTGCAGCAGCGCCAGCCCCAGCAGGGCAAAAGGAGCACCGTTGACCAAACTGCTCGCCAGGCGCAGCTGCCAGAGCGGGTTGAGCAGCTGCACCGGCCACACGGCCCCCGCCACGAGCGTGGCGAAAAGCACGAACAACACCAGGGCCACCACGCTCAAGCCCGGGGAGGAGAAGAGCACAAGGCTGCCGGAGCGGGACGAATCGGAGCTGGGGGGCATGGCAGACCTCAGGGGCTAGAGCGCAGAGCAGGAAGCAGAGCAGGAATAGCCGCCCATGGCGGCCACAAAAAAGCCCCGCCGAAGGCAGGGCCGGGAAAGGAAATCAGGACTGCAATCAGACCTGGGGCGGTGTGATCAAAGGAGCGGCGATGCGCTTGCGCAACTTGCGACTCCAACCGAAGGCGGCACCGGCGCCCAGCAGGGGGAGGGGGCCGGGAACAGATGCGGCTGGTGCGCCAAGCAATGCCTGAATCGTGTCACCGGTGCCCATCCAGGATCCAGGAACCAAGCAGACCAGAATTAATAGTGAACCCAAGACTTGATAGTGTTTGACCGGTAATTGTAGAAGCACTGACGATGGGTGATCCAGAAATATAGCCAGAAGAGATTGCAAATCCTACGGGTAGACTGAATGGGTTTAGCTGACCCACCAAATAAGTGCTAGTTGCACTTACAGAGGAGCCGATACCGTTGAACACGGATCCATTAAAAGACGGCGAACCAGTAATGCCGTAAAGAGCCAAATTTCCTTCTGGGCCTGTGCATATAATAGCTCGAGATGAATTTATGGCACCACTAGAGCCGCAATCGGCTGAGCCAATGGATGTCAGGGGGAGATTTAGGCTGCCACTTGTCTGAACAACAACATCCCCTCCAGATTCAAAAATGTTGTAGGTCAGAACCGCTTTGGCCTGCCCTTGGCTCAGCAAGAGGGCGGCCGGCGCTGCAAGCAGGGGCGAAAGACGCTTGCAGCGTTGTGCGAGGGTTCGAAGCGGCGCAATCACTGCATGGGCGTGCAAAGTTGCAGCAACAAGGCCCCCCCCCAAAAAAAATCATGCCCCTGAGGCCAGTGAAGCGATTGGCACGTGCAATAGCCGTTTCGGGCTTTCGGTAGGTGTCTTTTCGGGGGGCGCCTTAAGGCGCCCCGTACGCGCGCGTCGTCCCATCCCCTTCAGCTGAATCACCCTGGTGCGGCTCCATAGCCAGGGCTACCGAGATTTGGCCGCCAACCGCCTCATTGCTACCTGTGCCACAACCAGCGGCTGTCCCGTTGCAGCGCCTGCTCCGGCTCCGGCCAGCGCAGCAGCGATGGCGTCAAGACTGGAAACCGTGTCGAGCCCCTGGCGCGCTACACCACAAATCCCAGGATCTGCCCCACGATCGACCGCACCTGATCCAGCCTGTCGTTGCTGAGGGAGCCCATGGGATGGGGCCGGGCACCCCGGGCCTTCCAATCGAAGGACTTGATTTGGTGGCAGAGCACAAAGCTGTGGGCCTGCGGCCGCTCTGGAATCGGCCCAAGATCCACCGCCAGGGAGGAGCCGTGGTTGTAGGCCGCCGATGTCATGGCACATCCCACCACCAACCCAACAGAGGCATGGAAGGGGGCGGTGGAGAGCACCAGAAAGGGATGGTGGTCCCTCATCTCCCGTCCGGCCTGGGGGTTGTGGTCGATCCAGATCACTTCACCCCGATCCGGTACCCAGGGGGCTGAGGGTCGCGGCGGGGTCATTCGATGACCTCTGTGCCGATCGGATCCCAGGCCATCGCTTCGGTGGCCTCGCCTGCCATGGGCGAGTAGATCGCCAGTCGCTCCGCCAGGGAGAGCCGGGGCTGGACGGGCCGGATCAGCACGCCATCAGCCACCACCTTGAGTTCCACGGTCTGGTTGTCGTGAAGCCGGGCCTCACGGGCGATGGCGGCGGGCAGGCGCACCCCGAGGGAATTCCCCCAGCGGCGCAGATCCTGGCGAGGGAGCTGGGAAGCCATCAGCTACCGGACGTTTAGCCGTTAGTTTAGACATCTATGTCGGGGCGGCTGGATCCTGATTGGCTCCCCAGGCCAGGCCTGGCGGGATCGAGCAGCTGCAGGGAGGCCAGGGCGGCGGCCACCAGTGGAGGGGCCCGCGTCCCCTGCAGTGGTGTAATTCCCCCGGCACCCCCACCCCGGCGTAGCCGGGGTGGGCCGCGCACCTCAGGCGATCGGCTCCACGGCTGGCGTTGCAAGGGGTGGGCAGGTCCGTTTCCCTGGTTCGAGTACCACCTCAACCAGACGAACCATGCCCAAGACCCACTGTGCCGCACCTGAGCTGGCCTCGCTACTCGATGGCAGCAGCGCCGGTGAGCTGATCCCGGAGCTGGCACGCCATGGCCTGCAGCAGCTGATCGAGCTGGAGGTTGCCGCCTTCCTTGGTGCTGACCGCCATGAGCGCACCGACGAGCGCCTGGGGTATCGCAACGGCTACCGCTCCCGCACCCTCACCACCCAGGTGGGTGATCTCGCGCTGCAGATCCCCAAGCTGCGGGCCGGCAGCTTCCTGCCCTCGATCCTCGAGCCCCGCCGCCGCGTCGATCAGGCCCTGTACGCGGTGATCATGGAGGCCTACATCGGTGGGGTCTCCACCCGCAAGGTGGATTCCCTGGTGGCGGCGCTGGGCTCCCAGAGCGGCATCTCCAAGTCCCAGGTGAGCCGTATCTGTCAGGAGATCGACCAGCAGGTGCAGGCCTTTCTCCACCGTCCCCTGGAGAGCAGCGGCTACGCCTACGTCTACCTCGATGCCACCTACCTCAAGGGGCGGCTGGGCAAGGCTCAGCAGGTATGCTCACGGGCCGTCGTCGTCGCCATGGGCGTGAACGAGGACGGGCGCCGGGAGTTGCTGGGCCTCAAGGTGGGCGACAGTGAGAGCGAGCCCTTCTGGGCGGAATTCATCGCCCACCTCAAGGAGCGAGGCCTCGCTG
>NZ_JAGQCD010000031.1 GCF_024345975.1 Cyanobium sp. Cruz-8D1
CCTATCCTGGTGTCCATGGCGCTGTGGAACCACACCGATCCATCTCGAACTCGGTTGTGAAACGCAGCAGCGGCGACGATAGTTGGGGGGAAGCCCCCTGCGAAAATAGCTCGATGCCAGGTAAAAAATCCGCTCCACAGTTGCCGTCAGGCCATGTGTGAGCCAGCAGCTCTTCTCTGAGCTGTAGGAAAAGCCACCCGAGAGGGTGGCTTTTCTGTTGGCTGGCTGTGGGATAGCCAACGCCACAGCGGGGCCAGCGGCCGTTGGCGTGGCGGTGGGCAGAATGCTTCGGAGAAACCGCTCGATACCCATGACATTGGTCCTGCCGTGAACTGGCGTCGTCGCTTTCGTCCCATCTGGAAGGCCTATGCGCTTTGGCTGCGGGCAGATTGCGTCGATCTCAGTGCCGCCTTCGCTTACCACACCCTCCAATCCTTCTTCCCTGCCCTGCTGATTGCGCTGTCGGTGGCTTCAAGGCTTCTCGGTCGTGATGTGGAGCGCTTCGAACGCCTGCTCATCTACGTGGCACAGGTGCTGCCGCCCTCAGCCCTGCCCGGCTTCGAGGCCACCTTGCGGCGCTTCACGAATCAGGGCTTCGGCGCCGGCCTCCTTGGTCTTGTGCTGCTCGCCCTCAGCGCCAGCAACATCTATCTGACGCTCCAGCGCGGAGCCGACCGTCTCTGGTGGAATCGCCCCTTCGGACTCGACAACCTGCGCTGGCAGCAGCACGTCATTCGTTTTCTCGCCTTGCGCTTGAAAGCCCTGTCGCTCATCCTGTTCGTCGGGGTCCTGATCGTTGTTGACCAGCTCTTCAGCACCGTGCGTCTGTTCAGTTCCAGGGGGTTCCAAGAGCAGCTCCAGCTCTACCTGCCCAAGCCGTTGCTTTGGCTGAGTTCCCTGTCCTATGGCCTGGATTTACTCCTTTCCCTACTGATCAGCTTCGCCGCCGCGCTGTTTTTTCTCTGGATGTTGCCGTCGCGCCGGATCCCTTTCCGTTCCCTGATTCCCGGCGCCTTGCTCGTGAGTGGCAGCCTCAGCCTGTCAAATCTTCTGCTGGGCAGAAGCCTGCTGGCCCTCGGCTTGCGATTCCAGGCCTATGGGGTGGTTGGTGGCGTCTTGCTGCTGACGCTCTGGGTCTGGATGGTGGGGGTGATTCTGTATTTCGGCCAGTGTTTCAGTGTGGTGCTTTCCGGTGGTGCGGCAGGGGGGCCATCGACACCTCTACCGCGCTGAGGTCGGGCCCGTTTCGGGTCAGGATGGAGGTCGCTTCGTTGGATGGACCCTTGGCCAAGCCTGCCCTCCGGATCCCACCTCTGCCGGCCAGCCTCGCTCTCGTCTGCATGGCTGTGGGCGCCGTCGTTGTGATCGGTCTGACCACCCTGGCGTTGGTGCCGCTGCTGCTCGGTCTCGGCTTGCTGGCGGCCTGGCTCGTGGCGGCGTTGCTGCTGGGCTGGGCCGGCCTTGAGGGTCTGGCGGCGATCGAACGATGGATCGAGAATGACCCGCGCTTCCAGCGTTGATGGAGCGCCGTATTCCCTGGCTCTGGATCGGCGTGGCGGCGGCCATACTCCTTGTGCCCACATCGGTGGGCCGGATCCTGCTGGATGTTGTCGGGGGACTCACACTTACCCTGCTGTTGCTGCCGCTGCTGCTCGCAGGGGTGGTTCTGATCGGCTGGCAGGTGCTCCGCCGCCGCCTGCGCACCTGTCCAAACTGTGGCTTCACCAGCCTGGGCAGCGAGGCCTGTCCAGCGTGCGGCAGCGCCTTCGATAGCGCCGAAGCGCCTGGCTCGGAGCCCACTGCCGCCTCCGGAGCGTTTTTCTGGGGATCGAGGCCTGACGCAGAGGTCGATGCACGCGACGTGACCATCAACGTGGAGGCTGTCGATCTGGGGGCTTCCGGCCCCGCTGAGGGTGCCATCCGAGAGAGCGAAACCCCCTGAGGCATCGGCTCATCCGGTGACGGCCGGACCTTCCTGGCTAAGGCGGGACAGCTCCAGCAGGCGTCGTTCGCGCAGATGCAGGAACAGGGGCGCGCCAAAGGCAAAGGCGATCGTGACGCAGCTGAGCAGCACCCAGCCGAGTCCCCGCATGCCGAGACGGCGACTTTCGCGCACCATCCAGATCGTGACGGCCGTGGCCCCGATGGCCAGATCACGGGACAGGGAGCGGGCCGCCGGATTGGCATTCGCCTGGCGAAGGAACAGACCTATGTCAAAGGCCGCCCCCTCGCTGTGGATGAAATCCAGATTGGCCAGCCAGGGCAGGACTCCACCCGCCACGGCCAGGGCCAGATAGAGCCAGGCGATCCAGCTGAGGTCGCCAGGTCCTTGTCGGGTCGGGAGTGCTTCTTCGCTCATGGGCTGTAGGGCGTAGGGGGATGTTCTGGCTGGTTCGGATCCCATTGCATCACCTGCTGTTCCACCTGCGCCAGCACCGACGCGCAGCGCTCCGCGTAAGCCAGAGCCCTTCGGTACAGATCGGCCATCGCCTCCACATCCAGCTCCTGGTCCTGCAGCTGGGCCAGGCAGAGCTCGAGAGCCGTCTGGGATTCGCGGAAACTCAGATCCTCGGCCCCATGCGACGCCAATGGAGGTTTGGACGTTGCGCCGGAGGGATCTTGAGGCGGAGAGACGGATTTGGGGGTGGTCCTGGCCATCGGTTGAAACAGGGATGGGATGGGTGGTAGAGACTCAGCTGTGTGGTTCGGCGGTGTAGCCAGGGGGAACGGCCGTCGGATCGGGGGTCTCGGAGGACTCCGGGCCAGGTCCGTCCCATTCGGTCCCTTGCACCCGCATGGCCACCCGGCCATCGGCCAGCTCGGCGATGACCTCGGCGTCCGGCCGCAGCTGGCTCACCGAGCGCAGCAGGCGTCCGTCGCCGTCCCGCAGCAGGCTGAAGCCCCTGGCCAGCAGGTGCTGGGGAGAAAGCGCCTGCAGCAACTGGCGTTGCCGTGCCAGCCACTGCTGCTGTTGCTCCAGCAGCCGTCGCGGGTGCAGCCGCAGCAGCTGCTCCTGTCGGCTGGTCAGCCGTTGCCTGGCTGAGGCCAGGCGCAACGACAGGGTGCGCTGCAGATGGTCGCGCTCCTGGGCCAGGGACCGGAGCACCTGGCTGCGGTCCGGCAGCACGGCCACCAGGGCGGCTGTCGGTGTGGCGGCCCTGTAGTCGGCCACCAGATCAGCAATGGTGACGTCATCTTCGTGGCCGATGCCACAGACGACAGGCCACGGCGACGCCGCCAGGCAGCGAGCCAGCTGCTCGCCGTCGAAGACGGCCAGATCCTCCCGGCTGCCCCCGCCACGGGCCAGCACCAGGGCTTCGAGGCCCAGGCTGGCGTGTTGCTGGCCAAGGCTGTCGATGGCACTGATGATCTGGGACTCCACATTCCCCTGAACGGGGATCGGCACCACGAGCAGCTCCGTGGCAGGCCAGCGTTCTCGTGCCGTACGCAGCATGTCGGCCAGGGCGGCGCTGGGCACGCTGGTGAGCAGGGCGATACGACGAGGCCAGGCCGGCAGCGAACGCTTCCGCTCGGGGTCGAACAGACCTTCCGGCTCCAGGCGGTCGCGGACCTGCTCAAACTGGCGCAGCACCGTGGTCAGGCTGGGGCGCAGATCGAGCACCTGCACCGTGAGGCTGGCCCGGGCGGCCCAGAAGTTGAGCTTGCCAACCACCACCACCCCATCGCCTTCCTGGGGAACGAAGCTGAGTTTCTGCAGCTGGGAGGCCCAGATCACCCCCTGGATGCTGGCCTGGCCGTCGAGGAGGCTGAGCCAGAGATGGCCTTTCTTCTGCTGGGGACGCCCCACGGTGGCCTCCAGCAGGAAGCGGGGCGCGAAGCCACGCTCAATCAGGGTTCCGATGGCTTGGTTCAGCTCGGAGACCGTGAAACGGGGAAGGCTGTCGTTCTGGCGGGCAGCCGCGGTGCTGCCAGGGGCCATGAGCATGGAGTCAGTGCTGGAGCTTGCGATAGCAGAGCCACCAATAGAGGCTAAGCAGGCCTGCGACCAGGGCCACGGCCCGTCCAACGGGATGGTCCAGGCGGATCAGGCCGGCCCCGGTGATCACCAGGGCGCTGCTCAGCAGCCTGGACCCATCGCGACGGTTGCCGACATAGAAGCGGGAAACAGTGGCGGTCGGTGCCATGGGGGGGACGCAACCCAGGAAGAACCCCAACCTAGGACCGCCGCTGGGGCCATGAAAAAGCCGCCGGATGAGCCGGCGGCCACGGCCACGGAGGCGATTCAACTGTTGGTGGGCGCGTTGGTGCCAGGGCTTCAGCCGAGGCCAACCTGGGCCAGAATGCCTTGGCCGGTGAGAACTTCGGTCGCGAGGCCGATCACAAAGCCCATCATGGCCAGGCGGCCATTCCAGGTTTCGGCGAAGTTGACGAAACCGAAGCGGGGCTGGGAAGCGTCAGACATGGAAGGAACATTCGGAAGAGACTTCACTGTAACGAAACGTGGAGGGATCTTGACAGTGGCGGAGGATACAAACCCGGGTGTGGGTTGCACGGTTGACAGGAGTGGCCTGTGATGGGAGAGAGTCCGTTGACGGCCTTCGGTTTCGGGCGGGGTTCCCCCTGGGGGCCCGGCACGGAAGAGCAGCGGCGGGCTCCCCGGGCCCGCTGGGCAGCAGCACCTGGCGGCGCCGCTGCCCAGCGTGATCGATCTGGTGCTGGTCACCGACCTCGATGGGACCTTGCTGGAAGGGACTATCCCGACCCGCTGCCGCCTGTATGGCTGGCTGGCCTCCCAGCGCCACAGAATCCTGCAGGTCTTCAGCACGGGAAGGGATCTGCGTTCCGTCGCCCGGCTGCTGGTTGAGGAGGCCGCCCATGGCCTCCATCCGCCCCACCTGGTGATCGGCGATGTGGGCTGCACCGTGGCCTGCGGCGCTTCCCTCACTCCCTCGCCCCTGGCGCTGGAGCCGATCGAGGCCCTCTGGCGTGGACGGGCGGAGCAGGTTCTTCCCCTGCTGGCGAGCCTCCCCGGTCTCTCTGCCAAGCCGCTCAGCACGGTTCGGCGCCTGGCCTACGGCATCGATCCCCTCAGGCTCGACCTCAGCCGACTGCCGGCGATCGAGGCCCATGGGGTGGATTGTCTCGTGTCCGGCGACAAGTACCTCGACGTGCTGCCGGCCGGTGTCAACAAGGGCAGCACCCTGCTGGGGTTACTCGAATGGCTGGAGTTGGAAGCCGCCCTGGTGGTCACGGCGGGGGATTCCCTCAACGATCTGGCCATGTTCGAGACGGGTCTTCAGAGCGTGATGGTGGGCAATGCTGAGCCCGGACTGGTGCGGGCCCTGCCGGGCCTGGCCCGCACCTACCGCGCCCGCGGCCATGGCTGCGAGGGCATCCTCGAGGGATTGCGCCATTTCGGTTACGGCCATCTGCTGCACGGACTGATCTGACCGACACCTGACCTGGGCTGATCCGATCGGCTGGATCAGCGTTCCTGGGCCTGGTCGCGACGCTCCCGCGCCAGTCCGGCCTTGGTGCGGGCAGTGGCAATACCCTGGCGGGGGTCCTCAGGCCAGGGGTGGCGCGGGTAACGGCCGCGCAGCTCCCGGCGCACCTCGGCGTAGCCCTGGCTCCAGAAGCCGGCCAGGTCACTGGTGACCGCCGCCGGGCGTCCCGCCGGTGACAACAGCTCCACCCGCACCGCCAGCCGGCCATCCAGGACCTTCGGCCCTTCGAGGCAGCCGAACATTTCCTGCAGCTTCACCGCCAGCATCGGGGTGCCGTTCCCGTAGTCCAACGGCACCCGACGGCCGGATGGGACCGTCTGGGTGAGGGGCAACAGCCGATCCAGTTCCCGGCGCAGGGACCAGTCCAGATCACCCCAGAGCAGTTCCGCAAGGTCCAACCGCTGCAGATTCTGAAGACTGCGCAGACCGCCCAGGTGGGGACCCAGCCACGTCTCCAGATCCTGCTGCAGCCGCTCCGGCGACCGGTCGGGCCAGGGTGAACCGAGGTGCTGGTGGGCCAGCATCAGCCGCTGCTGCAGCTGGCGGCTGGTGTGGCACCAGGGCAGTGCCTCCAACCCCAGCTCCTTCAGCCCTTCCAGCAGAGCCCGCTCCACCAGTTCCCCGCTGGCGTCGGGCCAGGGGCGGCGCTCCAGCACCAGGGCCCCGGCGCGCCGCAGCTGTTCGCAGCGCACCCGCTGGTCGGCGCTATCCCAGCGGGCTTCGGCGCACGCCTCGATCCTGTCCGTCAGCAGCTCCTCCAGGCCCCGGCGGGAGAGGGCCACCGCCAACCGCACCCGGGCTTCCTGGCCCTGGCCGTCGACGCTGGCGATCGCCAGGGCTTCGGCGCCGGCAAGGGGGTCCCCTGGGGGAAGGAAGGCGCCGCGACCGCTGCGCATCAGAAAGTGCCCATCGCCCCGGCCCCGGCCCAGGGCCAGCCGTTCCGGATAGGCCCAGCCCAGCAGCTGGGCCGCCCGGGCATCGTCGCCATCGGAGGCGGCATCGCGGCCGGAGCGGCTCGGCGCTGGTGCGCCAATGGAGCGCCCGTCCGTAAGCTGGCGCCGTAGCTGGGATTGGAGCTCTCGCCAGGGGCCCCGTGCCCCTGCACGGTCATGGCCGCCAGGGCCTGCGGAACTTCGCCGCAGCCAGTCGAGGCGCCGCATCAGATCGCTGCCGGCCTCGCGGCGATCGAGGGGATCCCGTTCGCTCAGCAGCACCGCCACGGCGCTGGCCAGGTCTTCCCAGCCCCGTTCCCGGGCCCGCAGCAGCATGTGGGCCAGGCGGGGATGGACCCCCAGCCGGGCCATTGCCCGCCCATGGCCGGTGATGCGTCCGCCAGCATCAATGGCGCCCAGCTGCAGCAGCAGGTTGCGGGCCTCTGCGAGGGAACGGCGGGGCGGCGCCGTGAGCCAGGGGAGCGTGTCGTCCGCCGCAGAGCCCCATTCGGCCAGTTGCAGGGCGATCGGCAGGGGATCGACTTCGAGCAGTTCCGGGGGATCGAAGGCGGGGCGACGCTGCTGTTCCGCCGGAGACCACAGCCGCAGGCAGTGTCCGGGTCCGAGCCGCCCGGCCCGGCCGCGTCGCTGCTCAGCACTGGCCTGACTGGCGGGCTGGGTGACCAGGCCATCCATGCCCGTGGCCGGGTCAAAGCGGCTGAGACGGCTCAGGCCGCTGTCGATGACCAGGGTCACGCCGGCGATCGTGAGCGAGCTCTCCGCCACCGCCGTGGCCAGTACCAGCTTGCCGGCCGCCTGGCTGGTCGCCGCGATGGCCCGACCCTGGGCCGCCAGCGGCAGCTGGCCATGCAGGAGAGCGCAGTCCACTTCGTCCCCCCAGGGGGTGGCTTCGATGGCCCGTCGCGCCGTCTCCAGCTCCCCGAGGCCCGGCAGGAAGACGAGCACGGTGCCCCGTGGCTGGGGCTGGTCGAGCCAGTGGCCCTCGAGGGCCCGCAGCACCTGGCGCTCGAGCCGCTCCTCCTGTCGCGGCGGTTGGTAGGCGACCGTGACCGGATGACCGCGGCCCTCACAGCTGATCACGGTGGCCCCATCCAGCTCGGCGGCCAGGGGTTCCAGATCGAGGGTGGCCGACATCACCAGCAGCCGCAGCTCGGGGCGCAGCAGGCTGCGGGCCTGGCGCACCAGGGCCAGGGCCAGATCCGCCTCGGCCTGGCGCTCATGGAATTCGTCGAAGATCACGCAGGCCACCCCCTCCAGGGCGGGATCGGCCTGGAGCCGGCGCAGGAACAGGCCAGCGGTGACCACCTCCAGACGGGTGGCCGTCGAGGTGCGTGACTCCAGCCGCACGCTGTAGCCGACCCGACCACCGAGGGGTTCGCCGAGGTTGGCCGCCAGGCGCTCGGCGGCGGCGCGGGCCGCGAGCCGGCGCGGCTCCAGCATCAGGAGCCGGCCCTCCTGGCCGAAGCTCTCGAGCAGGGCCAGGGGGACCCGGGTGGTTTTGCCCGCTCCGGGTTCGGCCTGGAGCAGCATGGTGGCCCCGGGCCCGAGGGCGGCGGTGATGGCCGCGAGGCGGCCATCAATGGGCAGGGACGGATTCAGCGCACGTGGCGGAGGCCATCCACCGGGTGGTAAGCCTCGCCTGTGGTTTCCTCGTAGACGATGGCCGGCAGACCCGTTTCGAACATGGTCTGCAGGGCCTCTTTCAGGTAGGGGTTCCAGCCGCCGGTGGTGACCTTGCCATGACGCACTGTCCAGTCCCAGGTGCCCTGGAGATCGCGGGGAATGCGGCCCTCCCGATCCCGACGGGCCACCAGGTCCTGGGATTCGACGATGCCGACCAGAATCGGATCTTTCCCGTAGGACGGGGTGATGCTCAGCTCGAGCCGGATGGGATCGTCCTTCACCATTTTGAGGCGAAAACGAGGCGGCAACTTCAGTGCTCCGAGCACGGCCGCCACGATTCGCGTTCTCTGATCCACCATCGATCTCCGCCTTTGAGCGCGTTCACCTCAGGGAGCCTATTCAGCGGCCGGCCGGACGCGGTCAGTTCGGATCGGCAGGAAAGGCGGGCTGTTCGTTGTCGCCGCTGAACCGAACCGTCAGCAGGTCCTCCTGGGTGAGCTGCCCGTCGGCGTCGAGGAGCTCAGGATGGATGGTGAGCCGCCCGGTGCGATCAGCCGAAGCCCCACCCGGATCGGTCGCGGCCGCCCCGGGGTCGCCCGGTCGTGGAACCGCTCGGAATCCCTGTGCCATCACCCGGAACGCCTGCCAGAGAAGCAGAACAAAGCAGGCCCCGTAGAGGATCGGAAAGATCTGCGAGAGGAGGGAGGTCATGGCGCGATGGGAACCCCGCATGCCGCGGACTCTCCCCCATCATCACCCTTCCGACGGAGCCGTGGTGGTGGCCAGCATCCAGGCCCATAGGGTGGTGCAGGCGGCTCCGAAGGCGAGAAAGGCGAGAAGCAGGTGGCTTGTGTCCATGACTCGATAAGAAAGTTTACAAATCATAGCCGATCAGGTCGGTTTGCCTCCCCTTCCTGCTGGGGGGATGACGTGTCTACGGTTTTGTTAATGACGAGTTTTTGCGATGCGTTCCTCCCGCGTTCTTGCCGCCGCCGCCGCCGGGCTTGCGACGGCCACGGCGGCGGCTACAGCCACGGTCATGGCCACCACCACCCTCATCAGCCCGACCCTCACCTCCCCAGGCCTTGCCCAGCCGGCCGGGGCGGTGCTCGGGCGGCAATCCTTCGTGGCGGAAGCGATCCGCCGGGCGGGCCCGGCTGTGGTCACCATTGACACGGAGCGCACGGTGCAATCGGCCGGTGGCGGTGGCGGGCTGCCCCGGGGGCTGATGAATGACCCCCTGTTCCGTCAGTTCTTCGGCATCCCGCAGCAGGGAGCTCCCTCGCGGCGCATCGAACGCGGTCAGGGCAGCGGTGTGATCCTGCAGTCCGATGGCTTGGTGCTCACCAATGCCCACGTGGTGGATCAGATCGACCGGGTGACGGTGGGTCTGGAGAACGGCCGGCGCTATGAGGGTCGGGTCGTGGGACTCGACAAGCTCACCGATCTGGCGGTGGTGCGGCTGGTGGGGGCAGGCCCCTGGCCCGTGGCGCCCCTGGGCAATTCCGATGCCCTGCAGGTGGGCGATTGGGCGATCGCGGTTGGGAACCCCTTCGGCCTCGACAACACCGTCACCCTTGGGATCATCAGCAGCCTGAACCGCAACGCCAGCAAGCTGGGCATCACCGACAAGCGGCTGGATCTGATCCAGACCGATGCCGCCATCAACCCCGGCAACTCCGGCGGACCACTGCTTAATGCCGATGGTGAGGTGGTGGGAATCAACACCCTGGTGCGCTCGGGGCCGGGGGCGGGATTGGGCTTCGCCATCCCGATCAACCGGGCCCGCAGCATCGTCAGTCAACTGGTGGCGACCGGCCGTGCCACCCACCCGATGATCGGGGTTGGGCTGGATGAGGTCAGGGCGGCCAGTGGCCAGGGCGCGGCCCGAGGGGCGGTTGTGGTTTCCGTGCAACCGAACGGCCCGGCGGATCGGGGCGGTCTCAGGACCGGTGACGTGATCGTTGCGGCCCAGGGGGCTGTGGTGAAAGATCCCTCCCAGGTGATCACCGCCGTCGAACGGGCTGGGGTGGGAGGAACGCTCAACCTGACGGTGAATCGTCAGGGGGCGACGGTCAACCTGCGGCTTGTCCCTGGCGATATGGCCCTAATGCGTCAGGGGTGAGCGGGGTGGCCCGACCCCGCCACCTCGGGGCCGGGCCACGGCGTTAGCAAAGGGGCAGCGTTCAGAGGATGTCCATGCCTCCTTTGCCGCCGTCCGGACGGATGGCGTCGTGCAGGCCGGCATCGACGGCGAGTTCACCGCCAAAACGGGCCGGTGCGCCCAGTTGCTGCCGCATGACCCACTGCGTGGCGGCTTTCTGGCTCTGCCAGGCCTGAAGCAATTGCTTGGCCAGACCACGCAGGACCTGCGGATCCCCAGTGGCGTCAATGGCCCGGGTCATGCGCTCAAGCTCGAATTTCTGACCGAGGCTGAGGGCGAGGGGTTCGGACATGGTGGGAGGCGCGACGGGGCGTTTCTGACCGGCCCAAAGCTACAAACTGTTTCAAGATGTCACGTAGCGGCTGTTACAGGGCCTAAGCCCCGGTCAGGAAATCCGCTCAACATCCTGAACAGGGTCCCACGCCCTGGCCTGGTCCCTGGGCAGATCAGTGGCGCTCGCGCAGCTCTTCCACGCAGCGGGTGACGCACTCCCCATCCTCCAGGGAGCAGGTGGTGATGCATTCGAAATACACCTCCATCGCATCGCTGGTGCTGGCCGTCTCTTCCCGCTCCGCGTTCCAACCGTCGGTGACGACGTTCTGGATGGTCATCGCTGCTCCTGGATGGGTGACCCTGTCAGCCTATGCACACAGAACCCACGGCACCAGAAAATTGAGTCTTCCTGCCTAGGGATTCATGAAGTTGTATTTTCAGCCGCTGCGTCAGCTGCCGTTCCCGGACTCCCCAGCCACTCCGCCCTTGGCCTTGGCACCGGCCTTCTCGGCTGATTTGGTCCGCTGTTTCTGTCGCTGCTCCTCCCGTTTGGCGGCCAGCTTGCGCTCCTGCTCCAGGCGCTCATTCTCCTCGGCCTCCTCGCGTTTCTTTTCCTGGTAGTAGGCGTAGTCACCGCGATAGAGCACCAGTTCGCCGTCGCGCACCTCGACGATCCGGTTGGCCACACGGCCAATGAAGAAGCGGTCGTGGGAGACCACCAGGGCCGCCCCCTCGTAGGCCATCAGGGCCTCCTCCAGCATCTGTTTAGCGGGGATGTCGAGGTGGTTGGTGGGCTCATCGAGCACCAGCAGGTTGCAGGGGGTGAGCAGCATCAGGGCCAGCGCCAGCCGGGCTTTCTCCCCGCCACTCAGCTTGGCCACCGGCTTGAAGACCGAATCGTTGCTGAAGCCGAAGCTGCCCAGCATGGAGCGCACCTGGGTCTGGGTCCAGTCGGGAACGGCCTCAAACAGGGTGTTGATCACGGTCTTGGCCAGATCGAGGGCTTCGGCCTGGTTCTGCTCGAAGTAGCCCGCCACCACGTGGTGCTCCCCCAGGCCGGCCTGACCCTCCAGGGGGAGCTCGTAGCCCATCACCAGCCGCAGCAGGGTGGATTTGCCGGCTCCGTTCGGGCCGACGAAGGCGATCCGATCGCCCCGTTCCACCTCCAGATTCGCCCCCAGGAACAGGATCTGGTCGTCGTAGCCATGGGTGAGGTTCTCGATCGCCGCCACCAGGCGGCCCGAGCGGGGGGCGGGGGGGAAGGCGAAACGCGGCCCGCTCACCGATTCCAGCGGAGCCTCGATCCGCTCCACCTTGTCGAGCAGCTTCTCGCGGCTCTTGGCCTGGGTGCTGCGCGTCGCGCTGGCCCGGAAGCGGTCGATGTAGGCCTGCTGGCTGCTCAGTTCCTTCTGCTGGCGCTCGAAGGCCGCCTGGCCGGCCTCCCGCTCCAGGGCCTTCTGCTCGAGGTGCTGGCTGTAGTTGCCCAGGTAGGTCCGTGAGACGCCGCGCTCCGTCTCCACGATCTGGTTGCAGACCCGATCGAGAAAGGCCCGGTCGTGGCTGATCACCACCAGGGGAACCGTCTGATCCACCAGATAGCTCTCCAGCCACTGGATCGTTTCGACGTCGAGGTGGTTGGTGGGTTCGTCGAGCAGCAGCAGATCCGGCTCCTGCAGGAGGATCTTGCCCAGGGCGATCCGCATCTGCCAGCCGCCGGAGTAGTCCCCGACCACCCGTTCGGCCGTCTCGGGCGTGAAGCCGATGCTGGGCAGCAGCTTGTCGATGCGGGCATCGAGCTCGTAGCCGTGCAGGGCCTCGAAACGGCTCTGCAGCTGGCCGAGTTCGTCGATCAGCCGGTCGAGCAGGGCTGGATCGGCGGCGGCCTCCTCGGTGGCCATCGCCTCCTCCACCTGGCGCTGACGGTTGAGCACCAGGGCGGCTTCGCCGAAGGCCTGGAACAGTTCCTGGCGGACGCTGCGGACGAGATCGACATCGAACTCCTGTTGCAGGTAGGCGATGCGGGGATCCCCTTGGCGCACCACCTGGCCGCTGGTCGGTTCCTCCAGCCCGGCGATGATGCGCATCTGGGTGGATTTACCGGCTCCGTTGACCCCCACCAGGCCGATCCGATCCCCTGCCTTGACTTCCCAGGTGATGTCCTTGAGCACCTCTCCGGTGGGGTAGATCTTGCCGATGCGTTCGAGGCGCAGCACGGAGCGGATGACGGTCACAGTGAGCGCATCATCCCCTGTCGGGGCGTCCTGCAGACTGGCAGCCCTGTTCGGTCGTGTCGTCAGAATGATCAAGCGACTCGAGCAGATCGCTGCCCTGGTGGTGGCGGCGGGCCTGGCGCTGACGAGCTACTGGCTGTTTTTCAGCTGGGCCCAGGGGGGAGGCTCCGAGCGTCGCCAACAGCCAGGCCGGCCCCAGCAGGAGGGACGCCGTCCTCCGGCTTCAGAGTCCGCCCCGGGCCTTGATCAGCCATTGTTTGGTGTCGCCGTCATCAAGACCGGCCAGGTGGGCCTTGACCTCCTCCGGGCTGACCGGCAGGCCCGCCTCCTCTCCGAGGGAGACGATCCTGCTGAGGGCTCCGCTCGGATCCTGAAGAGCCTGGCGAAACAGTGACTGGGTGAGCTCCCCATCGTTGCTGATGCGTCTGTAGAGCTCTGCGGCGTTATCGGTGGCGTTGTTGGTGGTCATCCTGGCCGGGATTCTTCCCTGACCTTATGGGCTGGGGGGGCATCGGCGCAGCCCCCTGGAGTTGATCTTCAGGGGCGTTGAGGAGTGGCGTTGAGGAGTGGCGATGGGGCTGGATCAGGCCACGCGCGGACTGGTGTCCTCCTCGGCGCCGCTGGCGGAAGCATCTTCCATGCTGCGGGCATCGAGACAGAGCACCTTGCGCAGCTGGGCGTAGTTGGCGGCCAGGGGTTGACGTCCCTCCTGCTGGGCGCCGAACTCGGCGCGCTGCAGCACATGGTGCAGATGGGTGAGCAGGTACGTGCTGATCACGGCCGAAACCAGCACATCGCTGGGTTCCGCCGTGCTGCGCCGCCGGCTCTGACGGCTTTTGGGCTGCAGGGGGGTCTCGGAACCTATGGGGCGGGACTGGGTGGATCGGGCCATGGCAGAAGCGGCCGGTGGGCCGTCGGAGGGGACGGGGGGCGTGGAAGCAGTGGGCTAAGGCTTGGGGGAAAGGGGGGATCTGGGGGGGCCGGGATGGCCCTCAAACCAAATCTTGGTCCACAAACCTACTTTTGGATACTACCCATGACAGCCACTGTACACTTTTTCCTATCTCGCCGTACCCCCGCGGCGCCCGCTGACCGGCACCCCCCAGAGGCACCGTGCCCACCCGCCAGACCTCCTCCAGCGGCAAGCCCAAGTCGCCGCGGATCCAGGTCGTCCTGCCGGAGGAGCTCTGTGCCCGCCTCGCCGCCCTGGCGGAGAGCGAATCGCGCACGGTCAGCAACATGGCCAAGGTGCTCATCCAGCAGGGGGTGGAACGGCTCGAGCGGCAGCGCCCCATGGCGCCCACCCAGGCGCCCTGCCCGGGCGGGCCCGCCGCTGTCGCCGATCGTTTCCGCCGGGAACTCGAGCAGCAGGAACAGGGCGGTACCCGGCGGCTGCGGGGGGCGCCACGTCGGCTGCGCCTGCGTCAGCCCCCCCTATCCCCCTGACGGGGGAGGGACGGCGATCACGCCGAGAACTGCGGCCTGGCGGGCCCCTGTGACCGAGGGCAGCGACCCTGGGTGACCCCGCCAGCGCCACCAGGCCAGCAGGGCAAAGGCCAGGGCTTCCCGCTGGTCATCGGCGATGCCATGGCCGGCCAGGCTGCTCACCACCATGCCGCGGCACCGGCGCTGCAGCTGCTCCATCAGGAAGCCATTGCGGGTGCCGCCTCCGGCCACCAGCAGCTCCAGGGGACGGGGACCCCGGGCCAGGTCCTGGCCCACCACCGCTGCGCTGAAGGCCGTCAGGGTGGCCAGGGCATCGGCCGGATCCACACCGGTGCCGAGCTCCGCCAGGCGCCGTTCCAGATCGGCGGCCCCGAACAGTTCGCGTCCGGTGGATTTCGGCGGTGCCGCCTGGAGGTAGGGCTCCCGCAGCCACTGCTGCAACCGCCCCTCGTCGATGCGGCCCTGCCGTGCCCAGGCACCATCGGCATCGAAGTGCAGGCGTCCGTTGCTGAAGCGGGCCACGGCCAGATCCAGCAGCGTGTTGGCCGGTCCGCAGTCCCAGCCCTGGACCGGCGCCTTCCGATCGGGGCCCACAGGCGGGGGAAGCAGGGTGAGGTTGGCAATGCCGCCCAGGTTGAGCAGGGCCCGCCAGCCGCCGATTCGCCCCAGCAGGGCAGCGTCGGTGGCTGGAACCAGGGGCGCGCCATGGCCGCCGAGGGCCAGATCGACGCTGCGGAAGTCGAAGACCACTGGCCTGCCAAGCAGTTCCGCCAGCAACGGCCCCTGCAGCAGTTGCCAGCTGGCCCCGCGACGTTCCCCGTCCGGCGGGCGGTGCCAGAGGGTCTGCCCGTGGCAGCCCACCAGTTCGGCCCGGCCCTCCGGATCACAGGCCCGGGCCGCCATGGCCTGGTGCTCGGTGAGGTCTTCGGCCAGGGTGAGCAGGGCGTCGGCATCCAGGGGTATCCCCTGGCCGACGGCCACCAGGCGCTCGCGCAGGTCCGGCGGGTAGGGGGTGTGGGCGCCCGCGAGGATCCGCCAGCGCGGCCGGGGGGAACGACCCTCCAGGCGTACCAGCACCGCGTCCACCCCGTCGGCGCTGGTGCCGCTCATCAGGCCCAGCACGCGCATGCTCGTCAGTGGGAGGGCAAGGCTTCGAGGGCTTCGCTGCTGCCCATCACCACCAGCAGCTCGGAGGCGTTGAGCACGTGGGAGGCGGGGGGGTTGACCGTGAGTTGATTGGAGGGGCCGGCGGCCAGCACGCTGACGTTGTAGTTCTTGCGCAGGTTCAGATCCCGCAGCGACTGGCCGACGAAGGAGCTGGGAACCCTGATCTCCTCGATGCTGTTGCGGTCGTCGAGGCGGAGCCGCTCGAGCAGGTTGGGCCGGATCAACTCCATGCCCAGCCGTGTTCCCTGCATCTTCGAAGGGAAGACCACCTTGTCGGCGCCGACCCGCCGCAACATCTTTTCGTGCAGGTCGCTGGTGGCCCTGGCGATCACCTGCCGGACCCGGCTGCCTTCGCCGTCCCTGACGATCAGGGTGGCGGTGATGCTGGCGCCGATCGGTTCGCTGATGGCCACCACCACCGTGCCGACATCCAAGGCACCGGCGGCCCTCAGGGCTTCTTCGTCGGTGCAGTCCACCACGCGGGCCTCTATGGCGGTATCCATCTGGCGCAGCTCATCGATGGCCCGCTGGTTGTTGTCGATGGCCAGCACCTCGGCCCCGTGGCGCAGCAGCTCCTTGCAGACGGCACTGCCGAAGCGACCGACACCGATCACGGCATAGCTGTTGGAGGTGTCGGCTTCGCTGCCCTGCCATTGCCACCACTGATTCATGGGACCAACGTCGAAAGAGTCATGGATGCAGCTGGGGGCAAGGGGCCTCTGGGCGCGGGGACGGCAGAGCCGGAGGTCAGATGTACAGCTCTTCGCGGGGATAACCCACACGATTCTGGGGCCGGCTGCCATAAACAGCCGAAAGCAATAGGAGAATACCGATCCGGCCCACGAACATGCCGATCATCAGCACCAGCTGCCCCCAACGGTTGAGCTGGCTGGTGACCCCCACGTCAAGGCCCACGGTGCCGAAGGCGGACACGCAGGTGAACAGTTTTTCCAGGAAGGTGAAGGCCTCACTCCCCGGGGTCCCGGCGGTGGTGTCGCCCAGCCCCAGCAGCAACGCCATCAACAGGATGAAAAGGCCCGAGCCGAGGGTGACACCCACGGCTTTGAGGATGACCTTGAGGGGGATCTCCCGGTTCCTCACGACCACTTGGTCATGGCCGCGGAGGGTGGAACGGGTGGCGGCGATCAGGGCCGCGAAGGTGGTGGTCTTGATGCCTCCACCGGTGCCACCGGGACTGGCGCCGATGAACATCAGGATGATCATCAACAGGATGCCCGAGTCGGAGATTGTTTCCACACTGATGGGAATGGTGTTGAAACCAGCGGTGCGGGTGGTGATCGACTGGAACAGGGTGACCTGAATTTTTTCCCAGAGGTTCATCTGTCGCACCATTTCCTCTGTGGCGAAGTGTTCGGTGAACAGCAGACCCACGGCCCCCAACACGATCAGCAGGATGGTGGTGCGAATCACCAGCCGGGTGTGCAGGCTGAGGCGGCGGAGGCGCTCCAGGCGGAAGCGGTTGACCCAGATGTCGTTGGTGACGCGCCAGCCGATGCCGCCCATGACGATGAGCAGACCGATCACCCCGTTAACGACGGGTTGGCCCTGGTAACCCACCAGGCTGTCGCGCCACAGCCCGAAACCGGCGTTGTTATAGGCGCTGATGCAATGAAACAGGGCAGCCCAGAGCCGCTGGCCCTTGTCGGGGATATCGGTGAAGCCGAAGTTGTAGAGAATCAGTGTGCCGATCCCGATCACGATGGCGGCGATCAGCAGAATCTGGTTCAGGGTGGGGCCGATGCCGCCGACACCGAAGTCGTCCAGGGCGCGCCCCTTATCGAGCCGCTGGCGCAGGCCCGAGCGGCCCTGGACGAAGCCCTGAAGGAAGGTGGTGATGGCCATCAACCCCAGGCCGCCGGTGAGGATCAGCCCGGCCAGGGCCACCTGGCCGGCAAAGGTGAGATCGACGCCCACATCGATGATCGACAGGCCCGTGACGGTGATGGCGGAGGTGACGGTGAAGAGGGCCTCCCAGAGGCCCACCTCATCGCTGGAGCAGAGCGGGCTGGCCAGCAGCAGCGTGCCGAAGGCGATCACCAGCACGCCAGTGACCAACGTGAACTGCGGCACCGTCAGACGATGCCGCCAACTCTGCAGTCGCCTCATTTGTTGGGCTGGGGGGTCATCCGGAGATAGGGACGGATTTCAGTGACACCCTTGGGGAACTTCGCCCGGGCTTCGTCGGTGGGGATCGAGGGCACCACCACACAGTCCTCGCCGTCCTTCCAGTTCACAGGAGTGGCCACCTGGTGGTGGTCGGTGAGCTGGAGGGAATCGATCACGCGCAGAATCTCATCGAAATTGCGGCCCGTGCTGGCGGGATAGGTGATCTGCAGACGCAGCTTCTTGTTGGGGTCGATGATGAACACCGAGCGAACTGTGAGGTTGCTGAGGGCATTGGGGTGGATCATGCCGTACAGGCTGCTCACCTTCTTATCGCTGTCCGCCAGGATCGGATAGTCGACGGTGGTGTTCTGGGTCTCGTTGATGTCGCCGATCCAGCCCTTGTGGCTCTCGGCGGAATCGACGCTCAGGGCGATGGTCTTGACGTTGCGCTTCTCCCATTCGGCACGCAGCCGGGAGACTTCGCCCAGCTCCGTCGTGCAGACGGGGGTGTAGTCAGCGGGGTGGGAGAACAGCACCACCCAGCTGTCGCCGGCGAAGTCGTAGAGATTGATCGGGCCGAGCTGGGATTCCTGAGTGAAATCAGGAACGGTGTCGCCCAGTTGCAGGGTCATCGGAGAAGAATTGGCGCCGGTTGATGCTGGCACAGCCTTGGGGCCGCCCGTCGTGGTGGCGGTGGGCCAGGACTGCAGCTCCTGGCGCAGGTGCTGGAGACCCAGGTCCGCCGTGGCCGAAACGAACAGCATGGCCGGATCCACGGCCCTGGCCCGTTCCAGTTCGCCGCTGGCGCAGCGGTCGATCTGGTTGCCGATCACCCGCCTCGGCATGGTGGCCTGCAGCGAATCGAGGATCGCCTGCACGGTGGTGAGCTGCTCGGGCCAGGCCGGATCGGCCAGGTCGACGACGATCAGCAGGCCGTCGGCATCGAGGGCCTCCTCGAAGGTGGAGCGGAACGCCTCCATCAGCTGGGGGGGCAGCTCGCGGATGAACCCCACCGTGTCGGTGACCAGCAGCGGCTGGCCGCCTGTGCTGCTGTCTGCTGCCCACTCGATCCGGCGGGTGGTGGGATCGAGGGTGGCGAAGAGCTTGTCCTCGGCCAGCACGGCCTGGCTGCCACTGGCCCCGGTGAGGGCGTTGAGCAGGGAGCTCTTGCCCGCATTGGTGTAGCCCACCAGGGCCAGTCGCGGCAGGTCGCGGCGTCCCTCCCGCAGGCGGGCCCGGTGGGCCCCGAGCCGCTGCACCTCCCGCTGCAGCCGTTCGATGCGCCGGGCGATGGCGCGCCGGTCCTTCTCCAGTTGGGTTTCGCCCGGGCCACGGGTGCCGATGCCGCCCCCCTGCCGCGACAGGCTCAGTCCCCGGCCGGTGAGCCGCGGCAGGCGATAGCGCAGCTGGGCCAGCTCCACCTGCAGCCGTCCGGCGCCGCTCGCCGCCCGCTGGGCAAAGATGTCGAGAATCAGCTCGCTGCGATCACTCACCGGCAGGTCGAGCAGTCCCTCCAGGTCGCGGGCCTGGCCCGGGGTGAGTTCCCGATCGGCCACCACCAGGCTGGCGCCGACGCGGCGCGCCTCCAGGGCCGCCTCCCGCAGCTTGCCTTCCCCCCAGGGGCTACGGGAGACGGGGCCATGGCGGCGCTGCTCCACCCGGCCTACGGGAATGGCACCGGCACTGCGCACCAGGCCTTCCAGTTCGGCGATGCGCCGGTCGCTCAGGGCCCGGTCGCCGCTGGTCTGCACCAGCAGCAGCACCCGCTCGGGGCCCTCCAGGGCGGGGGCTGGTTCGGCATTCGGCGGCTCCGCCGCGGCGAGGGCGACGGGGTCCAGGTCACAGAGTTCGGCCAGATCCCCTCCTAGGACGCAGTTCCAGGCGCGAGCACCGCTGCCGGCCGGGGTGTGGATCGCCGCCGGCCAGCGTCCGCCGGTGTCCGGTTGCTGGCCGAAGCGCAGCCAGAGGTCAGGTGCCACGTCCATGCCCACCACGGCCTCCTGGGCTGAGGGCTGCAGGTGCGCCTGGCGTCCAGCCCCTGCGCTGGTGAGCAGTCGCAGGTTGTGACCCTGACGCCTGGAGGGACCGGGAAGTTTCTCCAGCAGGCGCGCCGAATGGTCCAGCTCCCCCACCCAGAGCAGACGGCAGAGGCCGCGCCCGTCCACCACCAGGGTGAGGGGCAAGTTCAGGTCGCGGCCCTCGGCCGCCAGGCGCTGCAGGGTGAGCAGATCCGCCACCGCATCGCCCGGGTGGCGGCGGTGGCAGATCTGCTCCAGCCGGCGCCGCTCCGCGGGCCGCAGGCCCACTGTTTTACCGGCCAGCACCCCTTGCCTCAAGGACGCCGCACCAGCAGACAGCGCACGCCGGCGGCTCTGGCGCCGGCCCCATCCTCTGGGCTGTCGCCCACGTGCCAGACCTGGGAGGGCGTCAGAGCGAGCGACTCCAGGGCGGCCTGGAAGGGCACCGGCGACGGCTTGGCGGCTCCGGCGCTGCTGGAGACCACCACCGCCTCGAACAGATCTGCCAGGCCCAGGCCCTCCAGCAGCGGTTGCAGCCGCCGGTCGAAGTTGCTGACCACGGCCAGGCGCAGGCCCGCCCCATGCCAGCGGCGCAGAACGGTAGGCACATCGGCATAGACATGCCACAACGTTGGGTCGGCGAAGCGATCGAACAGGGCGTCATGCAGCGCCGCCGGGGCCACCGCCGCGCCGGCCGCCACCAGGACGGCGTCGATGCGCTCCCCCCACCAGTGGCGCTCTGCCTGAAGCAGGCTGTCGCTGTCGAGGCCGGGGAAGGCCAGGGCAGGGGCCTGACGCAGGATGCCAGGGAAGGCCTGGTCGATGGCGTCAGCGGCGACGCTGAGGCCGTGCTCAGCCGCCATGGCGGCATAGGTATGGCCCACCGAGCGGCGCAGTCCGATCAAGGTGCCCATGGCATCCAGCAGCAGGCCCCGGGGACGGGGCCAGGTCGACGGCGAAACCGTCATGGCCGTCATGGCTTCCAGTCGGCCAGCCAGCCGGCGGCCACCCGCAGCTGGTGGGGCCGGCCCGGCAGGCGGGCCAGGTAGGCCAGACGGCGCAGCTGGTAGGCGGCAGGGCCGGCCAGGGTGACACCGGCGGCGGTCAGGCTGGCTTCGCCGACGCCGAGACTCATCATTTCGCCCAGGTCATTCCACTGGAAGGGCTCCAGGGGTTCGCCCCGGAGGGAGCGGATCAGGTTGGTGGCCAGCACCGAGGCTTGCTGAAAGGCCACCTGGGCCGTGGCTGGAGTGGCGGCGCCGGGGGCCTCGCCGGCCGTTCCGTCAGGATCCACAGGGGCGGCGAGATCTCCCGCCACGAACAGATCCCCATGGTTCTGCAGGCACAGATCGGGCCCGCAGAGCAGGCGGCCGCGGCTGTCGCAGGCGGGAGCGGGGTCGATCCTGGGCGCAGCGAAGCTCAGACCGGCGGTCCAGACCACCGCCCGAACGGCGAGGGACTCGCTGTGGACGGTGCTGTCACCGTCCGGGTGGCACTGGAGCGTGATTGCTTCGGCCTCGACCGCCTGCACGCGGGTACGGGTCCGCAGCCGCACGTCACGGCGCCGGAGGGCAAGGGCGGCCTGTTCGCGGTTGAAGGCCCTGGACTGGGGCAGCAACTGCGGCCCCTGCTCGATCAGCTCGATCACAGCACTGCCCTCGGCCATGTCAGCGAGCTTGCAGGCCAGTTCCACCCCAGTCGGCCCTGCCCCCACCACGGCGATGCGCTGCAGGGGCTTCCGCAGGCTTTTCAGGTCAGCCACCAGGCACTGGAGCCGCTCCACATCGGCCAGGCTGCGGAAGCCCAGGCTGTGGCGGTCGGCCCCTGGCACCGCGAAGGTGTTGCTCTGGGCCCCCGTGGCGATCACCAGTCGGCCAAAAGAGAGCGTGCGGCCCGCCGCCGTGTGCAGCTGCTGGTGGTCGGCATCGATCCGCTCCACCCGGTCCTGCAGCCAGGCCACGCCACGGCCCGCCAGCAGGCCGTCGTAGCGGGGGGCAATCTCCCAGCGGCGCAACTCGCCGCTGAGCAATTCATACAGAAGCGGCAGAAACAGGAACCGGTCGTTCGGCTCAATCAGCAGGACAGGGGGATGGTCCTTTTGCTGAGCCAGCGCCAGAGCCGTGTACAGCCCCCCGAAGCCACCCCCGACGATGACGACGTTCTGGGCCTTTTGCCGTTGCCCTTGCATGCCTTCACCCTAACCACAATCACCTGATCCCTGAAAGGCGATGATGGGCTGATGGTGTCCTTCCCCCTCACGGCGTCCATCAGCCCCGAGGGCAGCGCGGCGGGTCTGGATGCGGCCCACCAGGCCCTGCCCCGCGATCACCATGGATCCGCCATCGACCTCGGTGCCGCCCGCTCCGAACTGGAGCCCCTGGATGCCATCGGCCGGATGCGCTGGGCCCAGGAGGCGTTCGCCGGTCACTTCGCCGTCACCACCAGTTTTGGCATCCAGTCGGCGGTGATGCTGCACATGGTGAGTGCGCTCGACGGCTCCGGAGCCTGGCCAGCGATCCCCGTGCTCTGGGTCGACACCGGCTACCTGCCCCCCGAGACCTATCGCTACGCCAACGAGCTCTGCGACCGCCTCAAGATCGACCTGCATGTGCTGCAGGCCGATCTCAGTCCGGCCCGGATGGAGGCTCTGCACGGCCGGCTGTGGGAAACGGAGAATCGCGACGACATGTTCACCTACAACCGGCTGCGCAAGGTCGAACCCCTCGACCGGGGGCTGCAACGGTTGGAGGTGCACTGCTGGGCCAGCGGTGTGCGTTCCGGCCAGACGGATCACCGGGGAGCGATGCACTGTCTGGATCCGGTGCGGGAGCGCTGGTCGCTGCGGCCGCTGCTCGCCTGGAGCCGCCGCGACATCTATTACTACATGCAGGAGCACGACCTGCCCCAGCACCCGCTCTTCGAGCAGGGCTATTCCACCGTGGGCGACTGGCACACCAGCGCCCCCGACGACGGCACCACCCATGGCCGAGCCACCCGTTTCGGCGGGCTGCAGCAGGAGTGCGGCATCCACATGCCCGGGCTGATGGGCGAGGGCATCTGAGGTGCAGGCTTGCCAGCTTCGCTGGCTGCTGATCGGCAACAGCCGCTGGCACTGGGCTCTGGCCCAGAACGGCGAAAGCGGTGCCGACCAGCCGCAGCAGTTCCTGCACCTGCCCCCACCGACGTCACCCCTGACGGCGGCGGTGGACCTTCCCCTGGTCTGGGCTGCGGTGGGGCCGGTCCCACCCTGCGCCGGTCTACCGGCCGAGACGCGCCTGGCTCTGGACGATGTGCCGCTGGCTGAGGCCCCCCCCTGGCTGGGCATCGATCGAGCCCTGGCCGGTTGGTGGGCGGCGCAGCTTGCAGGCGGCCCGGTGCTGGTGGCCGATGCCGGCACCGTGCTGAGCCTCACCCGGGTGGACGGCTGCGGCCGATTCGCCGGCGGCCGGCTGATGGCGGGTGCCGCCCTGCAACTGAGGGCCATGGGCGCTGGCACCCAGGCCTTGCCTTCCCTGGAGGGGGGCCTGGCGAGTGCCGGTGGCGGGGAGCCCTGGCCCCGGGCCACCGACGCGGCGATGCGATTGGGGGTGGCCGAAGGCCTGGCCGCCGCGGTGCTGGAGGCCGGACGCCAGGCCCGGGCGCTGGATGACAAGTGCCGGATTGTGCTCACCGGTGGGGATGGGCCGACCCTGTGGCCGCTCCTGCGCAGGCCGTCCGGGCTGGGGGAGGAGGGTCTTCAGCACCGTCCCGAGCTCTGCCTGGAGGCCCTGATGGCCCTGCGTCCCGCTCCGCCGATCGGGGTCGCTCAGGCCAGGCCCAGATCCTCAAGAATCTGATCCGCCATGGTTTCGGCCTTCACCTTGAGATAAAGGCGTTCCAACTTGCCCTCGGCATCGATCATGAAGGTGTGCCGCATCATGCCCATATACTCCTTGCCCATGAACTTCTTGAGCCCATAGCTTCCGTACGACTCAGCCACGGGGCAGGGCTCGGCATCGGTGAGCAGGGTGAAGGGCAGGTCGTATTTGGCGACGAACTTGCCGTGGCTGGCCGCGCCGTCCTTGCTGATTCCCAGCACCCGGATGCCGTGGGTTTCGAAGCCACTCCACCGATCCCTGAAATTGCAGGCCTCCTTGGTGCAGCCCGGAGTGTCGTCCTTGGGGTAAAAGTAAATCACAACACGCTGCCCCCTCAGGGCGGACAGGGACACGGCCTCACCCTTCTGGTCGGGGAGGGTGAAATCGGGGGCTGGATCTCCCACCTGCAGGGCCATGGGTCGAACCTTGAAGACGATGAAGGCGCTTGCAGCCTAGAGGCACTGGCTTGAATGGCTCCACCAAGACCGCGCCGGGACGGCCCGGTTGGCGCCTCCGTCCTGCCGGTCTGTGTGGAGAGGCAAAGAAACTGCACACGCGAAGTAGGCAGGACCACCCTTAATGGCTAGGTTGATACTGAAGTCAACATCCTCTCCCGTGTTCAAGCGAATTCTCACCGCTCTCTTCGTGGGAACGGCTCTTTCCACCTCCGTGCTGCCCGCCTCGGCTGCCGTGGACAACGACTTGCCCGTGCGTTGGAACACCGGCGGTGCCGTGTGGTCCACCAACCAGGCGGCCTTCGACACCTTCCTGGGTTCCGGCGACATCACCGATCGTGGCCTGGAAGGCGGTCTCGCCCGCTCCGGCTGGACGTCCGACGAAGTCAAGTCGGGCATGACCAAGACCTATGCCGTCAACCTCGTCGGGGTCTCGCGCTTCCTTTACTCCGACGCCGGTGTCAAGTTCCTCAAGAACGCGACCAGCAGCTACTTCCCCTACTACAGCATGAATACCTATGCTGTACAGGCTCTGCGGTCGGCGATCATCTCCGATTCCAAGGACGGTTCGATCTCCTCGGCAGGCATCATGAAGGCCCTGCCCACCGACTTCCGTCTGGCTGATTTCTGCAACACCTACACCGGTTCCCAGAACATCTGCGCCGAGGGTCGTTGCCAGCCCGGCACCGCCCAGTGCACCTCGCTGCTGTCCTGGTATGTCTTCCTGCCCGCCTGCATCCAGGCCAACCAGATGGCCGACCCCGTCGCCATGGTTCGGGACACCCCCGGCCCCGCCCCTGCGCCAATGATGGATCAGCCGGTTCGCGGCCTCTGGTGATCGATCGGGGAGATCTCTCCCCATCTTTTCCAGCCCCGGCAATGCCGGGGCTTTTTCATGGCTCTGCGCTCCACTGGGCCAGGAGCAGGGTGTGCCCAAGGGGCTGGGGCAGGGTGGTACCCCGTCGCTCCCGGAACTGGGCTTCGAGGCTCTTGCGGCCAGCGGCAGGAAGCGCTGCCGCCAGATGCTTCCGGTAGCTGGCCTCAGCGCCGAACCAGCGCTCCAGCAGGGCGTCGCTCAGGGGAAGGTCGAGCCCCTCCTCCCAGAAGCGGCGCTGCACATGCCAGCCGAGGGCTTCCAGCCCCTCCTGCACCCGATCGGCCAGCTCGGCGTCGCCCGCCAGCCACTCCTGTTCCCTGGTGGCCGCGCGCTCAAGAACGGCCGGCACGTCGCCTGCGGCGCGGCTGAGCAGGTGGGCGCGCAGGCTGCCCGCCGGTCCCAGCAAGGGATGGGTGAACAGCAGGCGGGCCCGGGCTCCCGGGGCCGCCAGGGCCGTGAGCTGCTCCAGCCAGGCCAGTCGTTGCGCCGCGGAACTGTGGCGCCAGGGCTGGCGCGCGGCGATCCACTCAAAACGACCCTTCCCCTGGGGCGGACCGGCCAGTTGCGTCTGAAGCTGCTCGGGGGCGTCGCTGGCCACGGCCAGCAAGCGAGGTCGCCGCAACTGATCCAGCAGCTGCAGCTGGGCCTGCAGGCGATCGAGCACCGCCGCGCTCGGCGTGGTCAGCACCACTTCCCCCTCGCTGGCAGCTTCCAGCGGATCGAGGGCCCAGAGCAGGGAGTGGGCTTCGACCACCAGCACCCGGTCCAGGCGCCCGATGGCGGCGTCCTGCCAGAAGCGCTGGCGCAGCCGGTCGAGCCGCTCCCCCTCCGCCCCGGCCTGGCGTTGCAGCCAGCGGTTCAGCAGGGGGTCGTCCGGACTGCTGCTGAGCAGGTCGCCCCGGCCGTCCGCTGCCGTTTCGGCCGCGGCGGCCAACTGGGCGGCCCGGCGCTGCTGCAGCCGTTTGCGCAGCCCCCCTTCCCAGCCCAGGGATCCCGGCTGCCAGAACACCTCCCCCTGCAACGCCTGGGGCAGGTACTGCTGGGCGACCCAGTGGTCGGCATAGGCGTGGGGATAGCGGTAGCCCACCCCATCCCCAAAGGCCTGGCCATCCCTGTTGGCATCGCGCAGATGGGCCGGCACCTGCTGGCGGCGGCTCTCGCGCACCGCCTTGACCGCATCAAAGAAGCCCAGGCTGCTGTTGCTCTTTTCGGTTCCGGCCAGATACAGAGCGGCATGGGCCAGGGGATAGAGCCCCTCCGGCAGGCCCACCCGGTCGAAGGCGGCGGCGCAGGCTTCCACCACCACCATCGCCTGGGGATCGGCCAGGCCGATGTCCTCGCCGGCGGAGATCAGCAGGCGCCGCAGGATGAAGCGAGGGTTCTCGCCGGCTTCCACCATCCGCGCCAGCCAGAACAGGGCCGCATCGGGGTCGGAGCCCCGGATCGACTTGATGAAGGCGCTGATGGTGTCGAAGTGGGCATCGCCCTGCTTGTCGTAGAGCACCGCCCGCTGCTGGATCGATTCCTCGGCAATGGCCAGGTCGATGCGGATGACGCCGTCGGCGTCGGCTTCGGTGGTTTCCACCGCCAGTTCCAGGGCATTGAGCAGGCTGCGCGCGTCGCCCCCCGCCACGTCCAGCAAATGGGCGCCCGCTGGTTCGGAGAGCTCGACGGAGCGTTGGCCGTAGCCATGTTCGGGATCGGCCAGGGCCCGCTCCAGCAGCAGGCGCAGATCTTCCGGTTCCAGGGGTTGAAGACGGAACAGACGGGAGCGGCTGACCAGGGCCTTGTTGACTTCGAAGTAGGGGTTTTCGGTGGTGGCGCCGATCAGGGTCACGGTGCCGTTCTCGACCCAGGGCAGCAGGGCATCCTGCTGGGCACTGTTGAACCGATGCACCTCGTCGATGAACAGGATCGTGCGCAGACCGTGGTGCTCGAGGCGCAACTTGGCGGCGTCCACCTCGGCCCGCAGATCCTTCACCCCGGCCAGCACGGCGTTGAGGCTGCTGAAGTGGGCCCGGGTGCTGCCGGCGATGATCCGCGCCAGGGTCGTCTTGCCGGTGCCGGGGGGGCCGTGCAGGATCAGGTTGCCGACCCGGTCGGCGGCGATGGCACGGCGCAGCAGCCGCCCCGGACCCAGGATTGCCGCCTGACCCACGAAGTCGTCGAGGCTGCGCGGCCGCAGGCGATCGGCCAGCGGGGCGATCCTGCGCCTGGCTTGCTCGCCTTGATGGCTGAACAGATCACTCACTGTTGCGTGCCTTGACTCACTCCACCCGTGGATGGAAGCGGGAGCTGAAGGCCAGCAGGTCAAACCCGCTGAACAGGAAGCTGATCCCCACCAGCAGACCGATCACCGAGAGCAGGCTGGCCGGACTCATCGTCAGGATCAGCAAGCCAAGAGCGAGGGTGACGATGCCGTTGGCCAGTCCCCATCCCCAGCCCCTGGTGGTGCGGTGGCTGAGGGAGACGATCGCCATCACGACACCCTCCACAAGGAACACCAGGCCGAGTGCTGTGGCCAGCGCCTTCACCTGCAGGGCGGCAGGAACCACCCCGGATTTGAATTGCAGCAGCATCCAGATGCCGGTGACCAGGAACAGGGTGGACACCACCAGCCTCCAGAAGCAGTGCCAGCGGCCGAGGCGTCGGGCACGCGAGAGGTTGTCGATCCAGCCCATGAGGCCACTCACCAGGAAGGCGATCGCCACCATCACGGTGACGGAGGCTGAGGCCACCACAGGAAAGCTGAGGGCCAGAAGCCCCAGCACGATCATGATGATTCCCTCGGCCTGGGTGAGGCCCTGGAGCCGGCCCGCTTCGGCCGCTGTGCGATCCAGGGGAAGGCCGGAGGAATCCTCCGCGTCGGGAGAGTTGAAGGTGGCGCCGGAAGGCATAAGACCCATGGACACATCCTTGGCAACGTAGGCAAGGGAAAACTTGCCGTGGCTTCCCCGTCATGGTCTGAGATTGACGCGCTGGGTGGCTTGGTAGCGAATCAAGGCCTCGTAGGTGCCGGATTCTTGGCAGCGTCTGCTACTTCATGGTCATCGTTGGTGCCATTGATGGCTTTTGGCTGATGGAGGCACTGCTGCTGATGACCGTGTTCACGGGCCTGGTGGGTCTGCTGCTGCGCCGCAGCCTCTTCCTCAAGGGGATGGGAATGGATGGGATGGCGACGGGGGCTGGGCGGCGCCAACAACCGAGAGCGAACCTGAGATCTGCGTGATCGCCCCGCGGGTGGAGAGCGACGCCGATGGACGGGGGTGGCTGAGCCGCTGAAGGCAGCGCCTGATGGTGGCGGCAGGCTCAGAGGCGGCGCAGAAAGAAGGGGATCAGCACGGCGTTGAACAGATCGATGAGGAACGCCGACACCAGTGGCAGCACGATGAAGGCCTTGTACGAAGGCCCGAATCGTTGGGTCACCGCCGTCATGTTGGCCATGGCGGTGGGGGTGGAGCCCAGCGAGATGCCGCCGAAGCCGGCGGCGATCACGGCAGCGTCGTAGGTGCCACCGAGCAGCGGAAACACCAGGAAAAGATTGATCACCAGGGCCAGCAGGAACTGGGCGATCAGGATCAGCACAAGGGGCCCCGCCAGATCCACCAGCGTCCAGAACTGCAAGGCCATCAGGGACATCGCCAGGAACGCCCCGAGCGAGATCTCGGCGATCAGGGCCAGGGCCGGTGTTCTGGAGGGCCAGCGGAACCCTGCCTTTGGCCCTGGCCTGGGCAGCAGGTTGCTGAGCAGGATGCCCACGATCAGGCAGGGCACGAACAATGGCAGGAACAGCCCGAGGTCGCGCATCAGCTTCTGCAGAATCGAGCCGAGGATGATGCAGATGTTGATCGCCAGCACCGCTCCCAGAAAATCGAGGTGACCCATCACCTCCCCGCCGCCCCTGGGGCTTGCCCGCACGGGCGTCTCCTCGGAGCCGGGGGTTGCCAGACGGTGGCGGCGGATCAGGTACTGGGCGATGGGTCCCCCAGTGGCACTGGCGATGATCAGGCCGAAGGTGGCGGCCGCAATGCCGATCTCCAGGGCGTTGGCTACGCCGTGTCCGGTGGCGAACTTCGGTGCCCAGGCGATCGTGGTGCCATGGCCGCCGATCAACGACACCGTGCCCACCAGCAGTCCGGTGGCGGCCGGCAATCCACTCCAGCGGGCCAGGCCGATTCCCAGCAGGTTCTGCGCCACCATCAGCACGATGCTCAGCACCAGCAGCACCACCAAGGACCGGCCACCACGGCGCAGGTCGGCGAAGCTGGCATTCATGCCCACCGTGGTGAAGAAGTAGACGAGCAGCACATCACGGGCCCGCATGCCGAAGTTGATCTCAAAACCGAAGGCGAAATGCAGCAGGGTGATCAGCAGAGCCACCAGCAGGCCGCCACTTACGGGCTCAGGAATGGTGAATTCCTGCAGCAATCGAAAGCGACTGTTGAGACTCTTACCGAGGAAAAGAACGAGAATCGCCAGGGTAACAGTAAGGAACGACTGCACCTCAATCGCTCCATTCACAACGTTCATCTTCGTTGACCTGGGTGGAAACGAACCTGTTGGTAGGGAGCTTACTCCACACGATCAGAAGCAAGAAGATATTCAGCAGACGGATCCGAGTGGCCAGTCCTCAAGCGAGGCCGGAGTCCGCACGGCCATCGGATGGCTGGTGAACGCAACAGGTCGTGGCCCCAGCCGGCGCTGATCGAGGGGATCCAGCTGTCCGTTGAAGGCTGCCCATAGCCGGCCATCGACCAGGAGCCGCTCTGCCGGTCTTGGGAGCGGGCGGCGAGTTGGCTGGCCAGGGCGGTCAGCGCTTCATTCGTCCCATGTCGGTGGGACAAGGTTGTGAAGGAGAGACCCTGGCAGAGAGCTGCGCTGCTCAGTGCGGAAGACGTCCTCGATAGATTGCGGATCTTCCGCAATGTCTGAGAATCCATGGCCATCATTGATGCCATCGATGGCTTTCGGTTGATGGAGGCGCTGATGCTGCTCACCGTGTTCACGGGCCTGGTGGGTCTGCTGTTTCGCCGTAACCTTTTCCTCAAGGTGATGGGAATGGATGTAATGGGCACCGGGGTGATCTCCTTCTTCGTGCTCGTTGCGGCGCGCAGCGGGTTTCGCACCCCGATCCTCGACGGCACTGTGGCGTTTCCAGGCGGCAACGACTGGGCCGATCCGATTCCCCAGGCCGTGATCCTTACCGCTGTGGTGATTGGTCTTTCGATTCAGGCGCTGCTGCTTGTGGCGATCACCCGCCTGGCCAGCGTTGATCCCAGCCTTGATGGGGGCCAGCTCGATCAGCTGGGCCGCGACTGAGGGTCACGGATGTCTCCCCTTTCCCTGGTGTCCTGGAACCCGAGTGGTTCACTCCTGACGGTCGCCTGGCTGCTTCTGCCTTTCCTGGCGGCGTTCCTGGCGGCTCTGGTGCCGCGGCTGGCGCGTCCCCTGATCCTGCTGGTGGTGGCCACGACGCTGGCGATGGCCCTGGCGGCCTGGCAGGGCTGGCTGCCGGCGGATCTGCTCCTGCTCGGGCCCCTCGGGGTTCGCCTGCAACTCGATCCGCTCGCCTCGCCCCTGCTCCTGCTGACGGGCCTGGTGCACGGGGCCGTGCTGTTGGAGGGCTGGGGCCGCGAACTGGAGAAGCCCTTTCTGCTGTTACTGCTGCTCCTGCAGGGCGGCATCCATTCAGCGATCGTGGCCAGCGATCTGATCAGCATCTATGTGGCTCAGGAGGTGGTGGGGATCAGCACCTTTCTGCTGCTGGTGCAGGGCAATCGGGCTCCCCAGCTCTGGATCGGTTTGCGGTACCTGCTGATCGGCAACAGCGTGATGCTTCTGTATCTGCTCGGTGCGGCGCTGGTGTACCGCGAGCAGGGCAGTTTCGCGCTGGCGGGTCTGGAGCGGAGCAGTGGCATGGCCCTGGCCCTGCTGCTGCTGGCCCTCTTCACCAAGGCTGAGGTGTTCATCTCCGGGCTGTGGCTGCCCCGCACCAACGCCGTGGCTCCGGCCGCCGTCTCCGCCCTGATCTCGGGAGGCGTGGTGTGCGCAGGGCTCGCTCCCTTGCTGCGCATCGCGGCGACGGTGGAGAGTGCGGGTTCCCTGCTGCGCTGGATCGGTCTGGCCAGTGCCCTGCTGGGGCTGATCTTCGCCCTGGCTGAGCGCCGGGTCGCCCGGTTGCTGGCCTGGAGCACCATCTCCCAGATGGGCATGGTGTTGGTGGTGCCGGCGGTCGGTGGGCTGTATGCCCTGGCCCATGGTCTGGCCAAAGCGGCGCTGTTCCTGGTCTGCGAGCGGCTGCCCGCCGTTTCTCTCGACGGCTGGCGTTCCCAGGCGTTCCCGTGGCGGCACGGCGCTCCGCTGCTGCTGGCCTCCCTTTCGATCGCCGGGGCGCCCCCCCTGCTCGGCTTTCTGGCCAAGGAGCAGCTGGGCCTGGCCCTCTCTGGCCCGCCGGCGGGGTTGCTTCCTGGGGCCGCGCTGCCTGCCGCCGTCCTGCTCCTGTCGGTGGGCACGGCGGCTGTGTATGCCCGCCTGTGGCGCCTGCCCGGCAACGACGCCGCCACGGCGCAGGCCCAACCGGGCTCGCCGGGTGCGCTGCTGCTGGTGGCGGCACTGCTGTTGCTGAATCTCTCCCCCTGGGCCCTGGAGGGCTGGCGGACGCTGGTGGCCCAGGGAAGCAGCGAGGCCCTGCTCAAGTCGGCTGGCCTGCTGCTCGCCGGACTGGGCCTTCAGCGTCTGTGGCCCAAGGGCCCGGATGGTGCGCGCCTGCCCGATCTGGAGGGCCTCGATGATCTGCTCGGTGGCGCCGTGCTGGTCGGGGCCGCGTTGGTGCTGCTGCTCGGCCGATGACACCGTCCCTCACCATCGCCTTCCGTCTGGTGCTGTGGTGCCTGCTGACCGCCGATCTGCGGCCGGTGAACCTGGCGATCGGCCTGATCGTGGCGCTCCTGCTGCCCATCGATCGCGGCTCTGGCCTGACACCGCGGCAGCTGGCGGTCGCCGTGGGCCGCACCCTGCGGGTGATTCCCCAGGGCTACGCCGAAGCCTTCCGCATGATGCGGGTCCGCCACGGACAGGAGCGGCTGGTGGAGACGCCGGCCAGCGAGCCGGTGGGGCCTGGGAGGGCGCGGGGCGCCCACGGGCTGCTGGTGTTCCTGGAAATCTTCCGGATCAGCTTCACGCCCCTGACGCTCGTACTGGGGATCAGCGGCGATGGTCGCCGTTACCGCCTGCATCGGCTCGAGCCCAACCGTCAGACTGCCCCTGAGGAGCACCTGAAGCCATGATTGCCCTGGTTTACGGCATGGTGCTGGCGCTGCTGATTCCGATCGCGGTGGCCTGCCGACGCACCGATGTCTGGCATCTGCTGGCCGGCTTCACCAGCCTCTCCACCAAGGTGGCGGTGTTGATGCTGGTGGTGTCCGTGGTGCGGGACGACTGGATGATCGGCCTGGTGGGCGTCATCATCCTCAGTGTGGGCAACGCCGGGCTCATGCTGCTGGCCAACCTGCTCTGGGGCAGCGAGCCTTGAACCTGCTCAGCCTGCTGCTGATTGCTCTGGGCCTGGTGTTCTGGTTCTGGGGAAGCTGGCCCCTGCTCGGCAGCGACAGCTACCTGAGCAAGCTGCACAGCCTCTCGGTGGCCGACAACCTGGGCTCCGCGCTGATTCTGGTGGGTCTGCTGCTGAAATTGCCGCGGGAATGGCCTCTGCTGACGATGGCGCTGCTGATGCTCGTGATCTGGAACACGATCCTGGGCTACGTCCTGGCGGCCTGCTCCCAGCCGCGACCGCGGCGTGGATCCCAGTGAACGACTTCTACCTGCTGCTGCCGGTCACGGCGCTGCTGCCGTTGACGGCCTTGCTGCTGGTGAGCCGGGCCGACCCGTACCAGGTGTTGATCCTGCGGGGGGTCCTGGGGGTGGTGGCCGCCCTTGTTTACGTGCTCCTGGGGGCGGCGGATGTGGCCCTCACCGAGGCGATGGTGGGCACGCTGCTGTCCACCACCCTCTACGCCGTGGCGCTGCGCTCCTCGATGGTGCTGCGTCTGGCGGTGGCCGCCGATGAGCCGGTGGAGGAGGAGGCGGCGGAACTGCTGACCAGCTGGCTGAAGCCGGCCAGGTTGCGCCTTCAGCTGGTGCCCTCGGCAGCGAAGGGGACATCCAAGCCAGCCATGGCGGCTGATCTGCACGGTGAGCTGGTCGGCAGCCGAAGCCTGCGGCTGCACAACGACCGGCTGCGGCAACGGTTGCTGGCCCTGGAGGGCGCCCAGCGCTGGCGGAGCTGGGGTGGGGAGATCGGCCGACTGGATGCGGCGGGGCAAGCGAGCGAACCGTGAAGATCCTGGTCCTCATTGCTGCGGCCATCCTCTGCCTGGCACCCCTGCTCGCCGGCAGGGACAGCTCGGTGGATTCGGTCCAGCTGATCAGCCTTCTGGTGAGTCAGAGCGGTATCCCGAACACGGTGTCCGCCGTGATCCTGCAGGCCCGCCTGTACTACACCATCGGCGAGGTGGTGGTGTTCACCTTGGCCTCGCTGGGGGTGCGCTGGCTGCTCAGTGACGCCCGCCCGGAGCGGCAGATCGAGGCGTTGAGGGATACGGCCTCGGTGGTGCTCTGCCGGCTCGGGGCCACGGTGGCGGCCATGGTGGCGGTGGAGCTGGCGCTGCGGGGCCATCTCACCCCAGGGGGTGGCTTCGCGGCCGGTGTTGCCGGCGGCACGGCCTTCGGCCTGGTGGTGATCAGCGGCTCCGCCAGGCTGGCGGATCGCTTTTACAGAAGGGTGCACGCCGATCTGTGGGAGAAGCTGGCAGTGCTGGTCTTCATCGTCGTCGCCATCATTAGCTTCGAGGGGATCGTGCCGGTGAGCGGCCGCTTCGGCACGGTGGAAAGCGGCGGCTGGATCCCCCTGCTGAACGTGCTGATGGCCATCAAGGTGACCCTGGGCTCCTGGACGATGGTGCAGTTGTTCGTGCGTTACCGGGGCCTGCTATGAGGGGCCGGGGCACTCTGCAGGCGGTTCAGCCAGCTCCCGGGAAGGTGCGCTGGGGCGGCACCCAATTGACAGGCCAACGGTTAGCGAGAAGAGCCACCAGCAGCATCGGTGTTGCCAGGCCGAAGCAAGCCAGCCATTGGTTGGCCGTCATCGGCGTGGTCTCAAACAGCAGATTCATCACGCGCCACTGACTGAACATCACTTGCAGCAGAAAAGCGGCAAGGATGCCGAAGCCGATGCGTGAGACGTTCCCCAGAACCACCTGGCGTCCCCGCAGCCGTGCCATCAGTGAGGACCAGAACTGGCTAAGGCTGAACAGGTAGATCACCAGGCCCGTAACCAGGGTCTGGATCGCCATCGTTCGGGCGAGGGCGAGATCGCCACTGGAATCGCGGATCCAGGCGAAGACGCCGAAGATGAAGATCAGGTTGAGCGTGGAAATCAGGGCGATCCGCACCAGCAGTGGACGCGACAGCAGGGGCTGCTGGGGAGCTGACTGCCCGACACAAGTCTGAGAACCCTTGCGACAGAATGGGTCTCAGTCAATGGGGTGGGCAGGGAGCCATGGGAGCTTGGGGCTGCGAAACCAATCCAATCCCCTGTGGATCCCCAGACCCG
>NZ_JAGQCD010000032.1 GCF_024345975.1 Cyanobium sp. Cruz-8D1
CACGCCGGCAGAACGCTGCTGGCCTGGATACCGATCCCACTGCGGGATCAGGAGCCCTGCATCCCCAGCCGCGGCGTCCAACGACGGCAGAAACAGCCCTGGTTCACGCGGATTGACCTGCCGCCACAGCCACGCCAGTCCCAACTGCTGGCTGTCGCATGACCGTCTCGGATGAGATGTGTCGGGCAGTCAGCCGCAGACCTACTCCGGCCTGAGCATCGGCACCAGGATGGCCGTCATCTGCCGGCGGCACAGCAACAGACTGGTGGTCGTTTCGCCAATCCAGCCATCTGCTGGGCTCGAACAGGGATTGGCCGCGCTGGGTGTCGTCAGCGATATCGTGGCGCCTAACGCCTTCCACCATCTCTATCTCAAGGCATTCAAACAGCGCTTCCCCCAGGCAGTCCTGTGGGGTGCGGCCTGACGGGGCGCCACACCCTGGGGCCCACAGGGCCGTCACCCCTTCACGAAGTGGCCTTTTGCCACACACCCAGCAGGACCCCCATCCTCACGGACAGTGCCTTCAACTTCGATGCCTCCGCTCCCTGGCTCACCCGGTTCATCACACGGATAGGCGGCAGTTTCAATCGCCTGGAGCCCACCATTCTCGAGCGACTGGCCACATCCGACAGGGCTTCCCTGGCCAGGGCCCTGCAAGTTGTCCTGCAGTGGGATGTCGACAGGGTCATCGTGGCCCATGGGGCCATTGTCGAAACGGGCGGCAAGGAGAGCCTCGCCAAGGCCTACATGGCCTTCTCGGTGGCAGCCTCGAGCTCTGCACCGGAATCCAACCCATCACAGAAGCCCATCCACCATGAAAGCCGTTGTCTACGACCGCTACGGGCCGCCCGAGGTGCTGCGCATCGAGGAAATCGCCACACCCACGCCCAAAGACAACGAAATCCTGATCCGGACCCACGTCACGACCGTCACATCAGCGGACTGGCGGCTGAGGAGCCTGACGGTTCCGACGGGCTTCGGACTGATCATGCGGCTGGTGTTTGGTATTCGAAAACCCAGGCAGCCCATCCTCGGCTCGGAGCTGGCCGGCGTTGTCGCCGCGATCGGCAACGACGTCACCCGATTCAAGGTGGGAGAGAGGGTGTTCGCCTTCTGCGACGCCCGCATGGGCTGCCATGCCGAAGTCATCTGCCTGCCCCAGGACGGCATGGTGGTGGCCACACCGCCCGGACTCACCGACGAAGCAGCCGCCGCCCTCTCCTTTGGCGGAACGACGGCCCTAGATTTCCTACGTCGAGGCAAGGTGCGACAGGGAGACAAGGTGCTCGTCAATGGGGCCTCCGGAGCGGTGGGCACGGCTGCGGTGCAGCTGGCGAGGCACTTCGGGGCCGAGGTCACCGGGGTGTGCAGCACGGCGAATCGCGATCTGGTCATCGCTTTAGGCGCGGCCCACGTCATCGACTACACCAAGGTCGATTTCACCCACAACGGTGAAACCTACGACCTGATTGTCGATACGGTCGGCACGGTGAGCTATTCACGCTGCAAGCAGTCACTGAAGGATGGGGGGCGCCTGCTGATGGTGGTGGCCGGGTTGCCGGACATGCTGCTGGGCGTGTGGGTGTCGCTGATGAGCCGCCACATGATCATCGCGGGGCCTGTTGCTGTGAAACGCGACGACCTGCACCAACTGGCGGCACTGGCAGAAGCTGGAGACGTCCAACCGGTGATCGATCGACGCTATCCGCTTGAGCAGATTGTGGAAGCCCACCGTTATGTCGACACCGGGCGCAAGAAGGGCAACGTCATCATCGCGATGCAACACCATCACTAGGCCATGATGTGCGCAATGCCCCGGCTGAACCGCCACCAGGCCAAGGAGCCTGTGGGACACAAAACGCGTCTGCAGTTGCAGACAGAGGAGTAATGCGAAGAAAACAGAAGGTAAGGACGTGGACTTTCCCTGGCCGATTGCCCGGCTCGTGGCCGTCGCCGACGTGGTGCAGTCCATGGGCGCCCACCGCCCCTACCGTGCCGGCCTGGGCAGCGGTGCGGCCCTGGCGGAAATCACCAAGAACAAAGCCAAGCTCGACGACACTGATGTGGTGGAGACCTGCCTGCGGCTGTTCAACAGAAAGCGGTATGTCTGTGGGTGTTGACCCCTGAAGGGAACCTCTGATGACCGCCGGGACCCACCGACCGCTTCGTCTCTTGCCAGGGGTGGATCTGCGCAGGAACTTGAAGCGATGGCCAAGGCGGATCCGAGGCTCTGGGGCTTCATCGTCTGCGGCATCGGCAGCCTCGAGAGTGCCGTGCTTCGCTTCGCAGATCAAGCCGAAGCAGTGCTCCTGACAGGTCCGCAGGAAGTGGTGTCGATGGCCGGCAGCGTGAGCTGCGATGGGGCCCACCTGCACTTGGTGGTGGCAGACGCCGTAGAGCGTACGCGTGGCGGGCAGCTCTGCCACGGTAGCCGGGTGCGAACCACGATGGAAATGCTGCTGATGTGCCCGGAAGGCTGGGCATTGGGCCGGGAGCGGGATCCCGCCACCGGCCACCTGGAGCTGACGATCAGCCCATCGCTGCCGCGCCGCCCACCACTTCCAGGATCTCCTGGGTGATGGCCGCCTGGCGGGCCTTGTTGTAGTCGAGGGTGAGGGTCTTGGCGAGCGCCTTGGCGTTATCGCTGGCGTTGTTCATGGCCGTCATCCGGCTGGCCAGTTCGCTGGCGGCCGCTTCCTGGAGGGAGCGCAGCAGCTGGTTGGCCAGATAGAGGGGAAGCAGGGCATTGAGCAACTGCTCGGGGCTCTGCTCAAACACGAAGTCGGGCTGAAGCGACGGCTCGGCGTTTTCCACCTTGCCCATTTCCACGCCGAGGCGGCCATCGCGGGTGATGAGACGGAAGATCTCGTCATCCGAGCTGGCGATGCCCTGGGGATCGAGGGGCAGCAGGGTCTGGACCACTGGCTGGGAACTCACCAGGTTGATGAAGCGGGTGAACACGATCTCGACCCGATCGGTGCTGGCCGAAAGAAACTCGGCCAGCACTTCGTTGGAGATCTCGTTGGCATCCTGGGAAGTGGGCACCTGCTCCAGGCCGGTGAAGGTGGCCCGGATCGGGTAGGAGCGGTTGGTGAAATAGGTGATGGCCTTGCGGCCCATCAGCACCATGTCGACCGCGAAGCCCTGGCCCTTGAGTTCGGCGAAGCGCTGCTCGGCCCGGCGGATGACGTTGGCGTTGTAGCCGCCGCAGAGGCCGCGGTCGCCGGTGACAACGAGCAAGGTGATGGTGCCCACCGGACGGCGCTCGGCCAGCAGGGGGGAATCGGACCCCTCAAAGCCCATGCGGGATTCGAGGTTCTGCAGCACCCGGGCCAGGCGATCGGCGAAGGGGCGGGTGCGCAGCACCTGCTCCTGGGCGCGACGCACCTTGGCGGCGGCCACCAGCCGCATGGCTTCGGTGATCTTGCGTGTGTTCTTGACCGAACTGATCCGGTCACGGATTGCCTTGAGATTGGCCATGGGTGGAAATTCCTCAGGCGGCGGCCAGCATCGAGGAGGTGACCTCGCGGATGGCCTCCTTGAGCATGGCTTCGGATTCGTCGCTCAGGACCTTGTCGGTCTGAACCTTTTCGATGAACTCGGGCTTGCTGCTCTTGAGGTACTCGCGCAGCTCACGGGCGAACTGGGGTACCAGTTCCACGGGCACGTCATCGATCAGACCCTTGACGCCTGCATAGACCACAGCCACCTGCTCAGCCAGGATCAGGGGGCTGAACTGGGGTTGCTTGAGCAGCTCACGCAGACGTTTGCCCCTGGCCAGCTGGGCCTGGGTGGCGGCATCGAGATCGGAGGCGAACTGCGAGAAGGCCGCCAGTTCGTCAAACTGGGCCAGCTCCAGCTTCAGGGTGCCGGCGATCTTCTTGATCGCCTTGGTCTGGGCGGCGCCGCCCACCCGACTCACCGAAATGCCCACGTTGATGGCAGGCCGCAGGCCGGAGTTGAACAGGTCGGAGCTGAGGAACACCTGGCCGTCGGTGATTGAGATCACGTTGGTGGGGATGTAGGCCGAAACATCACCGGCCTGGGTCTCGATGATCGGCAGGGCGGTCATGCTGCCCTTGCCCATGGCGTCGGAGAGCTTGGCGGCCCGCTCCAGCAGGCGGCTGTGGCAATAGAAGACGTCGCCGGGGTAGGCCTCACGGCCAGGGGGACGGCGCAGCAGCAGGGACATCTGGCGGTAGGCCTGGGCCTGCTTGGTGAGGTCGTCGTACACCACCAGGGTGGCCTTGCCCTTATACATGAAGGACTCGGCGATGGCCGCACCGGTGTACGGGGCCAGATACTGCAAGGCCGCCGCTTCCGAGGCGCTGGCCGCCACCACCACGGTGTAATCCAGGGCGCCGCGCTCACGCAGCACTTCCACCACGTTGGCCACCGAGGCGTTCTTCTGGCCGATGGCCACGTAGACGCAGACCACGTCCTCACCCTTCTGGTTGAGGATGGTGTCGATGCAGATGGCGGTCTTGCCGGTCTGGCGGTCGCCGATGATCAGCTCCCGCTGGCCGCGGCCGATGGGGATCATGGCGTCGATGGCCGTGATGCCGGTCTGCATGGGCTCATGCACCGACTTGCGCTGGATGATGCCAGGCGCCATCGACTCGATCAGGCGCGTCTCGGTGGTGGGGATCTCACCCTTGCCGTCGATCGGCTGGCCCAGGGCATTCACCACCCGGCCCAGCATGGCGTCGCCCACCGGCACCGCCGCGATGCGGCCGGTGGCCTTGACGGTGCTGCCTTCCCGGATGCCCAGGCCTTCTCCCATCAGCACGACGCCGACATTGTCGTCTTCCAGGTTCAGCGCCAGGCCCTCGGTGCCGTCCTCAAACAGCACCAGCTCACCGGCCATCACCTGCTCCAGGCCGTAAACCCGGGCGATGCCATCCCCGATCTGCAGGACGGTGCCGACGTTGCTGACAGACACCGACTTGTCGTAGTCGGCGATCTGCTTCTTAAGAATGGCGCTGATCTCGTCGGGGCGGATGGAAACCATGGGTGGGAGTCCCCGGAGGGGAGGCGATGAAGTGAGAAGGAGAGAAGAAAGGGAGCGAAGCGCTAGCTCACGTTGGCGAGCGTCAGGCCGAGCCGCCGCACCTGACCGGCGAGGCTGGCGTCGATCACCCGGGAGCCGACGCTGAGGACGAACCCACCGATCAGGGCAGGATCCACCGCGAGGCTGATCTCCACCTTGTCGGTACCGGCCACGACCTTGGCCTTCTCGGCGAGCAGGGCCTGCTGCTCTTCGCTCAGGGGGCTGGCGGAGGTCACCGTGGCCAGGGCGATCTGGTTTTGCTCGCGGTAGAGATCCAGGAGCCGCTCCAGGACGGCATCGAGGAAACCGATCCGCTGGCGGTCGGCCAGCAGCTTGAGCAGGTTGAGGAAGGACGGGGAGATGCTGCCGCCGAAAAGTTGCTCGAGGGCCGCCTTCTTGCCTTCGACTTCAAGGACGGGGGAGGCCATCGCCTCGCGCAGGTCGCTGGAGTCGTGCCAGAGGGCCAGGATCGCCCGGGCCTGATCGATCACCGCCTCGGTGTCGCCATTGGCGTCGCAGACCTGGAGGAAAGCGTCGGCGTAGGGCGTGGTGATGGTGTTAAGCAGAGGCATCAGGCGTTCCCCATCGATTGAATGGAATGATCGATCAGCTGGGCCTGGGTTTTGGCGTCAAGGCGGCCGGGGAGGCTAGCGAGGGCCTTGGCGATCGCCATCTCGGCGGCCTCGCGCTGCAGCAACTTGCTGACACGGGAGACCTCGGAATCCAGATCGGATTTGGAATCCTGCTTGAGCCGCGCCATCTCCTCGACAGTGCGCTTCTCGGTCTCGAGGCGGATCGCCTCGGCGCGGACCTTGCCATCGGCGCGGATCTGCTCGGCCCGGGCACGGGCTTCACCGAGGCTGCTCTGGGCCACAGCGAGGGATGCGCTGGCGGCGCTCAGGCGCTCCTCAGCGTCCTGGAGCTCCCCGAGGATCCGCTCGCGGCGGCGCTCCAGAATGCCACCGAGGAAGCCCCGCAGAAACCACACCAGACCGGCGATCACGATCGCCAGGTTGATGATGTTGGTCTCGAAGACGTCGAGGTTGAGGCCGAAGGTGCCGTGGCTGGCAAACAGCGTCGTCAGCGTGGAAAGAAGTGAGGAGGAAGTCATGAGGCAGGCAGAAGACGGTCGACGATGAGGTCGGCGAGCCTGTCGGCATCGGCCTCGAGCAGGCTCAGGGCATCGGACCGCTGGGCATCGATCTTGCTGCGGGCGCTCTCGCGGCTGGCGATGGCGTCCGCCTGGGCGACAGCCATGGCCTCGCGATACAGACGATCGGAAGCCTGCTCAGCCTCCAGGATCACTTTCTGGGCCTCGAGTCGAGCTCCCTTCAGCTGCTCCTTGAGATCAGTCTCGAGACGCACGGTCTGGGCCAGCTTCTCCTTGGCCTGGGTGCGGCTGGTGGCGATGTACCCCTCACGGTCCTCCACGGCCTTGCCGACCGGTCGGAAGAAAAGGCTGTTGAGGATGAAGGTGAGGAGCACCACCTGCAGCGCCATGAGCGGCAGGGTGGCGTCGAGGTCAAACAGACCTCCCTCGGGCGACCCTGCGGTCGCACCTGCCTCGGCAAGCAGAAGCCAGCTGGTCATGGGGCAAAAAGGCGGGCGGTGGTGGAGGCGTGAATGGAGCCGGGGGTGGAGAAGGGCCGCGACGAACGCGCGGCCCGCTCATCCCCGCGACGGCCTCCGATCAGGAGAAGGGGTTGGCGAACAGCAGCACCAGGGCGACCACCAGGCCGTAGATGGTGAGCGATTCCATGAAGGCCAGGGAGAGCAGCAGGGTGCCGCGGATCTTGCCTTCGGCTTCGGGCTGACGGGCGATGCCTTCAACGGCGCCGCCGGAAGCGGTGCCCTGGCCGATGCCAGGACCGATGGAGCCGAGACCGACGGCAAGACCAGCAGCCACGACGGACGCAGCGGAAGTAAGGGAATCCATGGTGGGGTTAGAAATGTGGGGCGCCGGGGAAGCGCGGAAGGAACCTTGTCGAGAACCCTGCGCCGGGGACACCTGGGAAGGCGGGCCCGGATCGTGCCGGACCTGCGCGCAAGGAGTTTGCCAGACCGGGGGACCGGCCCAGCGTGGACGGGAGCTAGTGGTGCTCCTCGTGGACAGCCTCGCCGATGTAGTACGCGGCCAGCGTGGCGAAGATCAGGGCCTGAATCGCACTGGTGAACAGGCCGAGGAACATCACCGGCAGGGGCACGATCAAGGGCACCAGGAACGCCAGCACGGCGACCACCAGTTCATCAGCAAGGATGTTGCCGAACAGTCGGAAGGAGAGCGAGAGCGGCTTGGTGAAGTCTTCGACAATCTTGAACGGCAGCATGATCGGCGTGGGCTCCACGTAGTACTCGAAGTACCGGAAACCCTTGCGGCTCAGGCCCGCGTAGAAATACGCCAGCGACACCAGCAGCGCCAGGGCGATGGTGGTGTTGATGTCGGCGGTGGGAGCACCCAGCTCACCGCTGGGCAGGTGGACCAGCTTCCAGGGGATCAGGGCACCGCCCCAGTTGCTCACGAAGATGAACAGGAACAGGGTGCCGATGAAGGGAAGCCAGTCGCGGTAGGCCTTCTCGCCGATGTACTCGCGGGCGATGTCGCGCAGGTAATCCCAAAGGAACTCCAGCAGGTTCTGAACGCCCCTGGGATCACGCTCCAGGCGGCGCGTGCCGACCACCACAACGGCCAACAGGGCGCCGATCACGACCCAGGAGCTCAGGAAAACCTGGCCGTGGATCTTGAAATTGCCGAGCTGCCAGTACAGGTGCTGGCCGACCTCAAGGGCGGCGAAGGGAAGGGCGAGGGGCAACGGAGCCATCGGGGATAGGACCTGGCGGAACGTCGATACAGCCGAGGCGGCTGGAAAAGATGGGAGATCAGGTGTCGAGGACGGCCTGAACAATCAAGGCGGGTTTGTAGAGGAGGAATCCCACCAGGGCCGGCAGGATTTCAAGGACGGGAAGCCTGGCGGCCGCAAGCACCAGTACCACCGGCACCAGCAGCTGGGCCTTGCCCACCCCCTTGGTTTCGACGCCGAAGCGGGTCACGCTGCGGGCCAGGAGCCGGAGATAGAGGAGACCCGCCAGGGCTCCCACCAAGAGACTGAAAGCGGTGGAAAGATCGAACCACAGGGCCGTGATGGGCACCGCCAGGGCGGTGGCACAGACCGTGGAAAGAAGCATCCGGCGCTGCAGCCGAAGGTAATCGTCCATGCCGTTGTTCACCGTCGACGAAGCGTCGGCGACCTCAGGCAGGGGAATGGCCTCGCTGGTCGGATGGACTGCGACCTCTTCGGCCGACGTCTCCACGGGGGGGACGGCATCCGGGGAGGGGGTCAGGGCAGCCTGCAACCGTCGAGGCTCCATCTGGGCGTGCGGACTTTATCACTCGGCCCGGTCAGGCTCTAAGCAACAGAAGCACCCGCTCCGCCAGCAACCGCCGCGCCGCCGACAGCCGCTCTTCGGGGCCCTGGGCCAGGGGAAGCGCCCCGATCGGCGTGCCGGCGGGGGCCGCCTCCAGGGCCTGCATCAGGGCGAGCTCCGGCTCGGTGATGGTCAGGGGCCCCAGGTCGGGCCCCAGCAAGGCGGTGGACGGCCAACCCCACAGACAACGGTTGCGCTCGCCGCCGGCCGCCAGCAGGGCCGCATCGCTCCACGCCTCCGGCACCCCCTCCGCTGCCCCGTTGCCGTCCTGGCGCCGCAGGAAGAACTCGAAATGGCTGATGTCGGGATCGAGGCTCTCCACCAGGGCCCACTGCTGCGCCGGCGGCAGGGCCTGGGCCCGCTCCAGCAGCTCCCCCCGCAGCAACCGGGCCGGATCCCAGACCTCGGGATTGGAGAAACCGGCGAAGCAAACCCCTGGTTGATCGATGAAACGGAACAGGCGATCCAGGTCGTAGCTGGTCTCCTGGGGGTGGAGATACATGTCGGCGAAGTTGGCATCGGCGGCGGTGTCGAGGGCCCAGCGCTGCGCGTGATGCCGCCGCAGGCGGTTGGTCTCCGGAAGGGTGGTCAACAGCTCCCGCCCCAGCCGCAGGCCCGCCGGGCCGGTGCCCACCCCCATCAAGGCCAGGGCCCGCTGGGTGCGATGAATCTCCCAGCGGCCGCCATCGGCATAGAGAAAGAGGTGCAGCAGCCCCCCCGGCCGCAGCAGGGGCACCAGGGCGCGCAGGCCCAGATCGGGTTGGTCGAGGTGATGCAGCACCCCCACGGAGTTGATGTAATCGAAGGGGCCCTCCCCCGCCAGATCGAGCAGGCTGCGCTGCTCGATGCGCAGCTCCGTCACCTGGGCGGCCGCCTTGGAGCGGCCGGTCCGCTCCCGGGCCACCGCCAGGGCACCGGCGCTGATATCCACCGCCAGCACGGTGGCCCGTGGATTGAGATGGCAGAGGTAGTCGGTGCTCACCCCCGTGCCGCAGCCGGCGTCGAGGATCCGCCAGGGGCGCGGCGCCGGCGGCAGGCCCCCATCCACGGCCGCCACCACGCTGTCCACGCACCAACGCCAGTTGTATCCAGGAGGCGGGCCGTCCTGGAGGGGATCCCCCGGGTAGGGGAAACGGTCATAGAAGGCGCTCACCACCGGCGTGGCGGCATCCAGCGGGGCCTCCAGGGGGTGATCCATCGGTGCCTTGGTGCAGGGTCAGGGAGCATTCCACGGCGCCGGCCGCCGTTCAGCCTGAGCCTCAGGCAAGGCTGCAAACATTTGTTCATCCCCCGCCAGGGGGCCAGGGGGGCAGCCGTAACGTGACCCAGCCCGGCTCGCTCTCGTTCATGACCGTGACCGCCAGCAGCGGCAGCACCAGGGTCGCCCCCCAGCGCTACGACACCCTGCCGCTCTCCAGCGTCCGGAAGGCGGAGCAGCAGGACCGTTTCCCCGACGGCGGCGAACTGGACGCCCTGATCACCTTCTTCCGCAGCGGCCAGATCCGCGTCGAAGCCGCCCGACGGATCTCCGCCAACGCCGACGCGATCGTGGCCCGGGCCGCCAACCGCATCTTCACGGGCGGCACCCCCCTCTCCTATCTCGACGCCCCCCTCAGCACCCCCAGCGCTGGGGCCGCCGATGGTGTCGCCCTCGCCGCCGACCAGGCCGCCTTCCAGCGCTCGGTGCGCACCTTCGCCCAGGGCTCCGGGGGCAGTGGGCTGCTCGGCCGGATCCTCGAGGGCGTCCAGGCCGACGCCGACGTGCGGGTCGTGCTGCCCAGTGGCTTCAGCCCCATCTCGGTGGCGATCTATGGCAACGCCCGCATGCGCAAGTCGCTGCGGGACATGGCCTGGTTCCTGCGCTACGTGGGCTACGCGGTGATCGCCGGCGATCCCAGCATTCTGGCGGTGAACACCCGCGGCCTCCGCGACGTCCTCGAGAAGGCCTGCTCTCTTTCGGCCACCAACGTGGCGCTGCAGGAGATGCGCGCCGCCGCCGCCGGCCTGTTCAAGGGCGAGGCGGAAGCCCGCCAGCTGGTGATCGACTGTTTCAACGTGCTCCTCAAGGAGCTCGAGGTGGCCACCCCCTCCACCCGCGCCCGCCTCGGCAGCCCCGTCAACCAGGGGCTGCAGCTTCCGGCGACCTATGCCCTCGCCGCCGAAGGTGCCCAGCGCTTCGTGATGCGGCCACGCCTATCCGGCGCTGAGAAGGCGGAGATCATCCGTGCCGCCTACCGCCAGGTGTTCGAGCGGGACATCGTCAAGGGCTATTCCCAGGTGGTCTGCCCGGTGGAAGCCACCCAGGTGCGCCAGGGCCAACTCTCGATGCGGGAGTTCATCCGCGCCCTCGGCCGCAGCAAGGTCTATCAGCGGCAGTTCTATGGCCGCTTCTCCAACAGCCGGGTGGTGGAACTGGCCTTCCGCCATTTCCTCGGCCGCGGTGTCAGCTCGATCGAGGAGTTCCGCCAGTACTTCGCCATCGTCAGCGCCAAGGGCCTGAACGGCCTCGTTGATGCCCTGATCAACGGCATGGAGTACGCCCGGGTCTTCGGTGAGGAAACGGTTCCTTACCTTCGCGACATCGGCGAGGAAGCCCAGGAGAGCGCCGGCTGGGGGTCCAACCGCAACCTCTTCCGCTTCAGTGCCCCGTTCGAGGGTGCCCCCCAGTACATCACCCTCTACGCCTCCTACCGCCAACCCCTCGCCGACCAGCACCCCTACGGCGGCGGCAACGATCCCCTGGCCCTCACCTACGGGGCGATCTTCCCGTCCAGCACGGCTTCGGTGGCCACCCGGCCGGCGCCCTTCAGCTACGACACCCGCCGGATCCTGATCGGCAACGGCATGGCCCAGCCCGGGCCCATGGACAGTGCCCAGTTCCGCAAGGCCGTCCCACGCCGGGTGGGTCCGAAGGTGGTGCGCCTGCGGCAGATCGCCACCGGCGGCAGCTCCACACCCCGTCGGGGCGGCCAGCCCAGCATCCGTGGCACCGAATCCAGCACCCAGGCCGTCATCAATGCGGTCTATGTGCAGGTGCTGGGCACCGCCGGCTACGCCGGCGAGCGCAACAAGGTCGAGGAGATCAAGCTTGAGAACGGTGACATCAGCCTGAGGGAGTTCGTGCGCCAGGTGGCCCGCTCCACAGCCTTCCGTCGTCGTTACTGGAGCAACCTCTACATCACCAAGGCCATCGAGGTGATGCACCGCCGCCTGCTCGGCCGGCCCAGCTTCGGCCGCTGGGAGATCAACGCCTACTTCGACATGGCGGCCCGTAAGGGGTTCTATGGCGTCGTTGACGCCATGCTCGAAAGCCGCGAGTACAACGACTGTTTCGGCGAGGACACCGTCCCCTACGAGCGCTTCATCACTGCGGCCGATCGCAATGCCCGCAGGGTGCCAGGCCTGGTGGAAACCCTGGTGCCGGTCGCCGACATCACGCCCCTCCAGCGCCCCACCGTGCAGGTGTCCCAGGCGCTGCGCACCGTGGGCGACCTGGTGCCGCGCAACCTGACGGCGAGGCCGAACGTGCGCGGGCAGTGGAAGGCCGATGTGGCCGGTGGCCAGAGCGCCACGGTCTCTTCCGGGGTCCCCAGTGGCCCCCAGACGGTCAAGCAGCCGCCGGCCCCCACCCGCAGCTGGAGCCAGTCCCGCTGGCAGCCCGGCGGCGGTTCCGCCCCGGTGTGGCGCAGCGGCGTCTCCACGACGGGCGGCAGCAATGGCTATGTGGCCCCCGTCAGCATCGGCATCGCCGGCAATTGGAAAGCCTCGGTGGGCACCAGCCTGCTGAGCGGCGCCGCCGTCGCTCCCGACGGGGCGATGGCCAAGGCCCTGCGGCCCGGCTCCCCCCAGGGCTTCAGCCGTCGTCAGAGCCTGTCGCGTCCCCTGCAGCTGCTGAGGGATCCCAGCGAAACCCAGGTCCAGGAGGTGGTGCAGGCGGTGTACCGCCAGCTCCTCAACCGCGTGCCTTTCGCGGCCGAACGGCAGATGGATCCGGAATCCCAGCTGCGAGACGGCCAGCTTTCGGTGGCCGAATTCGTGTCCCAGATCGCCGGCAGTGATCTGTTCCAGCAACGTCTGCAGCGAATGGCCCCCCTGCGGGCGGCCTCGGCCGCCTACCTGGCCCTGCTCGGCCGTGCCGCCATGCCGGCGGAAGTGAGTCGGTTCCTTGCCACCCGCGCCACCGCCGGCCAGCAGGCGGCCGTGGCCGAACTGCTCAACGCCCAGGAGTACGCCTCGGCCTTCGGCCAGGGCACCGTGCCCTACCTTCGCGGCCTGGCCACCGAAGATGGCGTCCCCCTCACCACGGTGAACCGCACCGCCTCTCTCTATGGAGGCAATGGCGGTCTCACCCCCTCGGTGAAGGGCGCGATCTGATCGCCTCCCACCCGATCGAGGCTCGCCCCTGAAGGGAGCGGTCCCCCTGCTTTGAGCGATCCCCCGGGTCAGCCCCGGGGGGTTTCTTATGGCCTGTCTCTACAACGAGACGGGGAGATTCATCTGTGAATCCGCTTGCGGTGCGCCTGGCCGCGACATCAAAAGATGAACAATTGCTGCGCTTGCACGGTGTTAAGAACTCCGGCCAAAGCCGTTGCAAGCCAAGGGATCTCGCCAAGACATCCGCCGTGAAGAACTGTTACCGGCCCCCAGTCGAGCGACGGGCCTTGCCGCAGAATGATGCGACGGTCGGCCAAGCCGATCACCCTTACCCACCGGATACCGGTCTCCTTCACGGTGACCGCTTGTTTCGAGGCAGAACTGCATGAGCATCGTCTCCAACTCGATCATCAACGCGGACGCCGAAGCCCGCTACCTCAGCCCTGGCGAACTTGACCAGATCAAGTCGTTCGTGGCAGGAGGTCAGCGTCGTCTGCGCGTCGCCCAGGTCCTGGCTGAAAGCCGGGAGCGCATCGTGAAGCAGGCCGGAGGCCAGCTTTTCCAGAAGCGCCCCGATCTCGTTTCCCCCGGCGGTAACGCCTACGGGGAGGAGATGACGGCTTCTTGCCTGCGCGACATGGACTACTACCTGCGTCTGGTCACCTACGGCGTGGTTGCCGGGGATGTGACCCCGATCGAAGAGATCGGCGTCATCGGGGCCCGCGAGATGTATCGCGCCCTCGGCACCCCCCTCGAAGCCATGGCGGAAGCCGTGCGCGAGATGAAGACCGCAGCCACAGGTCTCCTCACCGGCTCCGATGCCGAAGAGGCCGGCTTCTACTTCGACTACGTGGTCGGCGCCCTCTCCTGAGGTTTCACCTCCCTCCCGTCCATCGCCATCAAACCCAGGATCCATGCAAGACGCCATCACCAACGTCATCAACCAGGCCGACGTCCAGGGGCTCTATCTGGACGGCGGCTCCATGGGCCGCCTCGAGCAGTACTTCGCCAGCGGTGAGCTGCGGGTGCGGGCCGCCGCCACCATCAGCGCCAACGCTTCGGCCATCATCAAGGAAGCCGTCGCCAAGGCCCTGCTCTACTCGGACATCACCCGTCCGGGCGGCAACATGTACACGACCCGTCGTTACGCGGCCTGCATCCGCGACCTCGACTACTACCTGCGCTACGCCACCTACGCCATGCTGGCCGGTGACACGTCGATCCTCGACGAGCGCGTGCTGAACGGCCTCAAGGAGACCTACAACTCCCTGGGTGTGCCCATCGGCGCCACGGTGCAGTCGATCCAGGCCATGAAGGAAACCACCGCCTCCCTCGTCGGCCCCGATGCCGGTCGTGAGATGGGCGTCTACTTCGATTACATCAGCTCCGGCCTGGGCAACTGATCCCCAGCAACGCCCCCACCACGGCACGTTTTCCGAGGATCACCCCATGCGCCTGTTCAAGATCACGGCCTGCATTCCCTGCCCCGACAAGGCACGCAGTCAGAGGGAGCTGCAGAACACCTACTTCACCAAGTGGGTGCCTTATCACAGCTGGTTCGCCGAACAGCAGCGGATCATGAAGCAGGGCGGCAGGATCCTGAAGGTGGAACTGGCCACTGGCCGTCGTCAGCAGAACTGCGGCAACTGAGGGCCTGCCGGCACCTCCGCTCCAGCGCCCGGCCCTAGGCCGGGCTTTTTTTTGCGCTTTGAGCCACGGCCAGCGAAGGAGACCCAGAGCAGAGACGCAGAAATGTTCAGCGCGACTCGACAAACCCGCCATCGTCACGGCTGAATGGGCCATTACCGGATTCCTGCCGCGGCCTTGTCCACTTCTTCACCACGTCTGCTCCACGGCCGTCACGGCGCCGGCTTCATGCCGCTGCCCTGGCAGCAGTGGCCGGCAGAAGCCCGCCTGCTGCTGGGCCTGGTGGCCCTGTGGAGCCTGGTGGGCCTGCTCGTGCTCACCTCCGCCAGCTGGTGGGTGGCCCAGCGGGAGATGGGGGACGGGGCCTACTACGTGAAACGTCAGGCGATCTGGCTGGTGGCCAGCTGGGGGCTGCTCTGGCTGGGCCTGCGCACGACGATGCGGCGCTGGCTGCACCTGGCGGCACCGGCCCTGCTGGTGGGCGCCCTGATGGTGGCCGCCACCCTCGTGGTGGGTACCACCGTCAACGGGGCCAGTCGCTGGCTGGTGCTCGGCCCGGTGCAGCTGCAGCCCTCGGAGCTGATCAAGCCCTTCATCGTGCTGCAGGGCGCCGTGATCTTCTCCCACTGGCGCCGCATCGCCCTCGACCAGAAACTCCTCTGGATCGGCATCTTCGGCGTGGTGATCCTGCTGATCCTCAAACAGCCCAACCTGAGCACCGCTGCCCTGCTCGGCCTGCTGCTCTGGCTGATGGCCCTGGCCGGCGGGCTGCCCCTGACAATGCTGCTGGGGGCGGCCGGCGGCGGTGTCGTGCTGGGCAGTCTCAGCATCATGATCAACCCCTACCAGCTGGCCCGGGTCAGCTCCTTCCTGGACCCCTGGCGCGTCGCCCAAGGCGACGGTTACCAGCTGGTGCAGAGCCTGCTGGCCATCGGTTCGGGGGGCGTGCTCGGCTCGGGATTCGGGCTCTCCACCCAGAAGCTCCAGTACCTGCCGATCCAGACCACCGATTTCATCTTCGCTGTCTTCGCTGAGGAGTTCGGCTACATCGGTTCGGTGATGCTGCTGCTGTTCCTGGTGATCTTCGGTTTCGTGGGTCTGCGGGTGGCCCTGGCCTGCCGCAGCAACCAGCACCGGCTGGTGGCCATCGGCTGCACCACCCTGCTGGTGGGCCAGTCGATCCTCAACATCGCCGTGGCCAGCGGCTCCATGCCCACCACCGGTCTGCCCCTGCCGATGATCAGCTACGGCGGCAACTCCCTGCTGAGCAGCCTCTTCCTGGCCGGGCTGCTGCTGCGCTGCTCCCTGGAGTCCTCCGGACTCGAGCCGGTCCGGCCCCGACGCCGGGCCCAACGGCCTGCCCCGATAGGCTGAGCCCTGCTGCCACACCTGACCGGCCATGCTCAGCCCCGGGCTGCCGTTCGCCGACTGGGCCCGCAGCAGTGAACTGCTGCTCCAGGGCTCCCTGGCCCACCCCGGTCCCCTGACCCTGGCGGTGGTGTTCAGCGGCGGCCTGCTCACCAGCCTCGGCCCCTGCTCCCTCTCGCTCCTGCCCGTCACCCTGGCCTACCTGGCCGGTTTCGGCACAGAGGCTCAGGGCCGTGCCCCCTGGCAGCGCAGCGTCAGCTTCGCCGCCGGCATCGTGGCGGCCCTGGTGCTGCTCGGCCTGGCCAGTGGCCTGATGGGGAGCCTCTACGGCCGCATCCCCGGCCAGCTGCCCCTGCTGGTGGCCGTCGTGGCCGTGGTGATGGGCCTCAACCTGCTGGGCCTGCTGCGCCTGCCCCTGCCGGCCGGACCCGATCCGGAGCGCTGGCGGCGGCGGGTGCCGGCCCCGCTGGCCCCCCTGGCGGCCGGTCTGGCCTTCGGCCTGGCCGCCACCCCCTGCACCACCCCGGTGCTGGCGGTGCTTCTGGCCTGGATGGCCCAGAGCGGCCAGCCCCTGGTCGGCATGCTGCTGCTCTGCAGCTTCGGCGCCGGCCAGGTGCTGCCCCTGCTGCTGGCCGGCACCGTGGCCGCCTCCCTGCCCGGGCTGCTGCAGCTGCGCCGGCTGGGCCAGTGGGTGCCACCGATCAGCGGCGTGGTGCTGCTCGCCAGCGGCGGCCTCACCCTGCTGTCAGTGCTGCCATGACCAGCACCGCCGCCTCGCCCTGGCGCCCCCTGCAACGCCTGGCCGGCTGGATCTCGGACCTGCGCCTGGCCATTGGCCTGCTGCTGCTGATCGCCCTGGCCAGCGGTGTCGGCACGGCGATCCCCCAGAAAGAAGAGGAGGCCTTCTACCACCAGCTCTACGACCCCCACCCCTGGCTGGGCCTGCTGGGCGGGGACGGGGTGTTGCGGCTGCAGCTGGATCACGTCTATTCCAGCGGCTGGTTCCTGGGCCTGCTGGCCTGGCTGGGCCTGTCCCTGATCCTCTGCAGCTGGCGGCGCCAGTGGCCCGCCCTGCAGGCCTCCCTGCGCTGGGTCGATTACCGCAGCCCGCGCCAGCTCAGCAAGCTCAGCGTGGCCGAAACCCTGCTCACCGCGGAGCCCGTGGCCGGCCTGGAGCGGCTGGAGGCCGATCTGCGCCGTACGGGCTGGCAGATCCGTCGCCAGGACGGCCGCCTGGCGGCCCGCCGGGGGGTGCTCGGCAGGGTGGGCCCGCTGCTGGTGCATGCGGGCATGGTGGTGCTGATGGTGGGGGCGGCCTGGGGCGCCCTGGGCGGCCAGCGGCTGGAGCGTTTTCTGGCCCCGGGCCGGGAACTGGAACTGCTCGACAGCCGCGGCAACACCCAGGTGACCCTGGCCCTCGACGACTTCCATATCCAGCGGGATCCAGCCGGGCGGCCGGAGCAGTTCTCCTCCAGCCTGCGGCTGATCCCCCCCACCGACACCGCCCCGCCCACGGAAGCCGCGATCAGCGTCAACCACCCCCTGCGCTACCGGGGCATGACCCTGTACCAGGCGGACTGGTCCCTGGCGACGATCAGCCTGCAGCTGGGCCGCAGCCCGGTGCTGGAGCTGCCCTTGCAGAGCTTCCCCCAGCTCGGCGATCAGCTCTGGGGGCTGGTGCTGCCCACCCGCCCCGATGGCTCCGAGCCGGTGCTGTTGAGCCTCACCAGCGAGCAGGGGCCGGTGCAGGTGTTCGGCCCCGATGGGGTGGCCCTGGCCCAGCTGGTGCCCGGCGGGGAGGCCCAGGAGGTGAAGGGGCTGCCAATCCGGGTGGCGAGCGTGCTGCCGGCCAGCGGCATCCTGCTCAAACGCGATCCGGGTGTGCCCCTCGTCTACACCGGCTTCGCCATCGCCCTGCTGGGCGGTGGCCTCAGCCTGGTGGCCACCCGCCAGCTCTGGGCCATCGCCGATGGGGCTGGCGGCCGGCTGCACGTGGCGGGCCTCTGCAACCGCAACCTCACCGCCTTCGCCGCCGAGCTGCCGGCCCTGCTGCAGCGACTGGAACCTCATCAGCCCTGACTCAGCAGGGCTGGCGAACGCCGTGGCTGACCCGCACCACGGTGTGCACGTTGCCGCGGGGGTTGAAATCGGCCTCCAGCTGCATCCAGGCCGGATCGCAGGCGCTCACCAGGTCGTCGAGGATCCGGTTGGCCACCTCCTCGTGGGAGATGGCCCGGTCGCGGTAGCTGTTGATGTAGAGCTTGAGCGCCTTGAGTTCCAGCACCCGGGGCCCGGGCTGATAAAGAACCCGCAGAACCGCGAAATCGGGGTAGCCGGAGAACGGGCAGGTGCAGGTGAACTCGGGCAGTTCGATCGCTACCTCGTAGGGCCGGCCCACCCGGGGATTGGGGAAACAGATCAGCTGGGCCTCGGCGATGGCCCGTTCGCCGTAGGGGGGCGTCACGGTCTCAGGCGGGACCTCCGGCGAGGGTATGGCCATGCTCGGTGGGGGGAAGGGGTCGGATTTCGACCGTACTGGACCCACCGGGTCGCCCGCACCGCGGTCAGCGGCCCGAAGTCCGCGTAGCAACCGTTACGACGACCCCGGCAAGGCTCGGCGGTAATGGAGCCGTCCCCTGCCCAGGGGGGACTCTGAGAGACTCCACCCGTCGCCTTCCTGACCGCAGCACAGCCATGAAGAAAATCGAGGCCATCATTCGCCCCTTCAAACTCGAGGACGTGAAGATCGCCCTTGTCAATGCGGGCATCGTTGGCATGACCGTCAGCGAGGTTCGCGGATTCGGCCGGCAGAAAGGACAGGTGGAGCGCTACCGCGGTTCCGAATTCACGGTCGAATTCCTGCAGAAACTCAAGCTCGAAATCGTCGTCGACGATGACCGGGTGGCCACGGTGGTCCAGGCGGTTCAGGACGCCGCCCGCACCGGTGAGATCGGTGACGGAAAGATCTTCATCAGCACGGTCGATTCCGTGATCCGGATCCGCACCGGCGACCTCGACAGCGGCGCCATCTGAACGGCCCCAACGCCCGCCGCCCAAGGCCGCCCTACGCAAGGGTGGCCTTCACCAGGGTGGCGATCCTTTCGGACCAGTCACAGCGTTCGGCGTCATGCTCACCGTGGCCGGGCGGGACGACCCACAGCAGATACTCGTGGTTGCCCGCCGGCCCGGTGAGGGGCGAGGCCACCAGTCCCGCCGGTTGCCACGCCAGCTCCCGGGCCGCCGCGATCACGGTGGCGATGGCCTCGGCATGGGCCGCTGGATCCCGCACCACACCCCCCTTGCCCACCCGCTGGCGGCCCACCTCAAACTGGGGCTTGACCAGCAGCAACGCTTCGCCCGTCTCCAGGAGCAGGGCCCGCAGGGCCGGCAGCACCCGCGTGAGGGAAATGAACGACACATCAGCGACGGCCAGGTCGGGCCAGGGGTCCCCCTCGCCGTAGAGGGCCTCCGGGGTGAGGTGGCGCAGGTTGGTGCGCTCCCGCAGCACCACCCGCTCATCGGTGCGCAGGCTCCAGGCGGTCTGGCCGTAGCCCACATCGATCCCATAGACCCGCACGGCCCCGCGCTGCAGCAGGCAATCGCTGAAGCCGCCGGTGGAGATGCCGCCGTCGAGGCACACCCGGCCTTGCACCTGGATCGGCAGGGCCGCCAGGGCCCCCTCCAGCTTCTCCCCCCCCCGGGAGACGAACCGGGGCGGCTGCTCCACCTCCAGCAGCAGGGTCTCGGGCACCTCGGTGCCCGGCTTGTCGAGCACCTCACCGCCACCGCGCACCCGGCCGGCCCGGATCAACTGCTGGGCCTGCTGGCGGCTGGCGACCAGCCCCAGATCCACCAGCCGGCGATCGAGCCGTTCCTTACGGGCCATGCTGCGTTTCGGCCATGGGTGCTGCCGCTCCACCGGCATGTTGTCATCGAACTGCCACCCATACCGAACAAAAACCGATGACCGGAGGGTTCGGCTCGGAACAGTCGCAGGATGGCGCCACAGTCTCCTCCGCTTCCTCCCATGGCTGCCCCCGGATCCACGGCTGCCCCCGGATCCAACGTGGTGGAGTTGCTCCACCCAGGAAGCTTCGTCAGGCTGCGCGACCATCCAGAAGATCTGCCCCCCTTCCAGCTGATCCGCCGCCGCGGCACCCGCTGCTGGGTGCGCCAGCAGGCCTGGGGATCGATGGTGCACATGGAGCTGCCCTACCGGCGCCTCACCGCCGCCGCCTGAGCCGGTGGGGTCGGCTCGATAGGTTGGTGAGCCCTTCGCCACCGCCCGACCCTTGATCGAGCGTTACACCCTCCCGGAGATGGGCGACCTCTGGAGCGAGGAAGCCAAGTTCCGCAGCTGGCTCGAGGTGGAGATCGCCGCCTGCCAGGCCAACGCCGAGCTGGGCCGGGTGCCGGCTGGCGCGATGGCCGCCATCCGCGAGAAGGCGGCGTTCGAGGTGCCTCGCATCCTGGAAATCGAGGCGGAGGTGCGCCACGACGTCATCGCTTTCCTCACCAACGTCAATGAGCACGTCGGTGATGCGGGCCGCTACATCCACGTGGGCATGACCAGCTCTGACGTGCTGGACACCGGGCTGGCCTTGCAGCTGAAGGCCTCGGTGGCGCTGCTGCGCAGCGAGCTCGATGCCCTGGCCGACGCCCTGCGCCGGCTGGCCCGCGCCCACAAGGACACGGTGATGATCGGCCGTTCCCACGCCATCCACGGCGAGCCGATCACCTTCGGCTTCAAGGTGGCCGGCTGGCTGGCCGAAACGGAACGCAACCGGGAGCGGCTGGAGCGACTTGCCACGGTGGTGGCCGTGGGCCAGGTCAGCGGCGCCATGGGCACCTACGCCAACACCGACCCCGAGGTGGAGGCGATCACCTGCCGGCTGCTGGGCCTGGTGCCCGACACCGCCAGCACCCAGGTGATCGGCCGCGACCGCCACGCGGAGTACGTCCAGACCCTGGCCCTGGTCGGCACCTCCCTGGAGCGCTTCTCCACCGAGATCCGCAACCTGCAGCGCTCCGACGTGCTGGAGGTGGAGGAGAACTTCGCCAAGGGCCAGAAGGGCAGCTCGGCCATGCCCCACAAGCGCAACCCGATCCGCAGCGAACGCATCAGCGGCCTGGCCCGGGTGCTGCGCAGCTACACCGTGGCGGCCCTCGAAAACGTGGCCCTCTGGCACGAGCGCGACATCAGCCACAGCTCGGTGGAGCGGATGATGCTGCCCGACTGCTCGGTCACCCTGCACTTCATGCTGCGGGAGATGACCGCCGTGGTCGAAGGGCTGGGGGTGTACCCGGAGAACATGGCCCGCAACATGAACGTCTACGGCGGCGTCGTGTTCAGCCAGCGGGTGCTGCTGGCGCTGGTGGAGGCGGGGTTGAGCCGGGAGGAGGCCTACCGGATCGTGCAGCGCCACGCCCATGCGGCCTGGAACACCGAGGGCGGCGACTTCCGCGCCAACCTGCAGGCCGACCCGACCGTCATCAGCCACCTGGGCAGCGAGCAGTTGTCGGAATGCTTCTCAACCGACCTGCACCGGGCCCATCTGGATGTGATCTGGGAGCGGTTGGGGATCTAACCGGCCGGAGGCCGTTCCGTCGCTGGATCCAGCTTGCCGTTGCCGCTGGCCAGCAGATCCTCGATCTCGCAGACCGGGAAGCGGTTGATGCTCTTAAGGGCCGCTCGGGAGTTGCGGCGCAGCTGTTCGCTGATCACCTCGCAGTAGGGCACCTGGGCCAGCAGATCAACGGTGCGGCGCAGGATCCGCACCACGTCCCCCTCATCGAGGGAGGTGTTGGCGATCACGTCGTTCCAGCTGGCGCCCCGGGCCCAGGCGTGGACCAGGCCGGTGAGCTCCGGCTCCCACCACACCGGCACCACCACCGAGGCCCGCTCCTGCTGGCGCTGCAGCTCACGCCGCAGGCCGCGCAGGTCGTGGAGCGCCTCCTCGGAAGCCGGTGGCGGCGGGTAGCCGCACCAGAGATCGGGCCGGTTCACCTCAGTGGAGATGGCCTCCAGCACCGCCGCCAGTTCGGCCGGATCCAGGCCATCGAGGTGGCCGCTCATCAGGGCCAGCCCCAGCCAGAGCTCGTTATCGCCCCGCAGGGCCACCACGGTGCGGCCCACCTCGGTGGGCTCGAGCCCCTCCTCGCCGTCGAGGGCGCCGAAGAAGCGCAGGATGTCGATCAGGGACAGGAAGGTGTCCCAGTGGCGGTTGGCCCGGTGGTGCAGCAGCCGCTGCCGTTCGCCGATCTCCTCCTCCAGTTCCTCCATGCGGCGGCGGTGCTTCTTGAGGTGCTTGCGGTCGCCCCAGCGGTGGGCCGGGTGGGCCTCCAGCTCCTGCTCCAGCTGTTGCACCAACTGGCCCTGCTGCTGCACCTCCCCGGCCAGGTCGTAGCGGGGGGTGTGCATGTCGTGGCGGCGGGCCATCGAGGACACCGCCAGGGCCAGGCCGCCGCTGGCATTGTCGCCGTGGCGGAGCTCGCCTGCGTGATGCAGCTCCGGCGGCTCCAGCTGGTTCACCTGCAGGCAGCTGAGCTCGGCGTGCAGGGTCACCACCGCGTGGCAGGGCAGCAGGATCCAGACGTTCTCGTCGGTGAGGCAGAGCAGCAGCGGGAACTGGCCGGAGCCGGGCACCTTGGCCACGATCACCGCCGGGGTGACCCGGCTGCGCAGGGCCGGCGCCTTGACGCTCACCAGGGTGCCCTCACTGGCAAACTGCAGCGCCAGGGTGAGCTCATGGGCCAGGGTTTCCTCGGCCTGCTGCTGCAGGATCCGATGCAGGCGGCGTTCTTCCCGCAGGCGGCCGCGCACCTTCTCGTAGTCCTCGAAGTCGTCCCAGGGCACCTCGCCGCCACTCGATTCCAGGCTGGCCAGCTGGGCCATCAGCTCGGCGATGCGGGATTCGTCGTCGGCCAGATCCAGCCCCGCCAGGTAGCGGCCGAAGCTGCGCTCCACCAGCTCCCGGGCCTTGTCCAGGTCGTAGCGCTGCAGCAGGTTGAGCACCATGCCGTAGCTGGGGGTGAACTGGCTCACCAGGGGATCGGCCGGGCTGGTGGCCAGGGCGCCGGCCTCCCGCACCCCCTCGAACCGGCTCTGGACCGTGACCACGTAGCCCTGGATGTCGAGGCCGCGGCGGCCGGCTCGCCCCGCCATCTGCAGGAATTCGCTGCCCATCAGGGGCCGGTGGCCGCGCTCGTCGCGCTTGGAGAGGGCCGAGATCACCGTGGTGCGGGCCGGCATGTTGATGCCCGCAGCCAGGGTCTCGGTGGCGAACACCACCTTGATCAGCCCCTGCTGGAACAGCTCTTCGATCAGTTCCTTCCAGGCCGGCAGCACGCCGGCGTGGTGGGCGGCGATGCCCCGCAGCAGGGACTCGGCATGGCCGCCCTCCCGCACCGCCTCGGGGGTCACCGCCATGAAGGCGTCCAGCCGCTGGCGGATCCGCGCCTGCTCGTCGACGTTCACCAGGCACACCTTGGCCAGGTCGCGCACCGAGCGGTCGCAGTTGCGGCGGCTGAAAATGAAATAGATGGCCGGCAGCATCTCGCGCTCCGCCATCTGGGCCACCACGAAGCCGATCGGCGGCGCCTCCGGCTGGGGCGGCCGCGGTTCCTTCGGCCCCTTGCGGCGGGTGGATTTTGGAGGGCGCCAGACCTTGCAGTTCGGATGCAGGCCGGTGCCCTCGTCGTTGAGCAGCGGATGCAGGCCCTTGGCGCTGCAGAAGCTGAAGGCCAACGGGACCGGGCGGAAGTCGCTGTGGATCAGCCGGGTGGGGCCATGCACGCGCTCGATCCAGTCGGTGAGTTGCCCGGCGTTCGCCACCGTGGCCGAAAGGGCCACCAGCTGCACCCGCGTCGGGCAGTGGATGATCGATTCCTCCCAGACCGTGCCCCGCTGGGTGTCATTCATGTAGTGGCACTCATCGAGCACCACGGCTTCCACATCGGCCAGGGGATCGTCGTCAGCGTGGTCGATCTCCGCGTAGAGCATGTTGCGGAAGATCTCGGTGGTCATCACCACCACCTGGGCCTCGCGATTCAGGCTCAGATCACCGGTGAGCAGGCCCACCTTGTCGTGGCCGAACTGGTGGCGGAAATCGCGCAGTTTCTGGTTGGAGAGCGCCTTGAGGGGGGTGGTGTAAAACACCTTCTGGCCATGGGCCAGGGCCCGGTGGATGGCGTACTCGCCCACCAGGGTCTTGCCGGAGCCGGTGGGCGCGCTCACTACCACCGAGTGACCCTGGTTGAGGGAATCGATCGCCTCGAGCTGGAAATCATCCAGGGGGAAGGGGAACAGCTCCTCCACCGGCGGCACGGCGTTGTTCGCGGCCATGCCCATGCTCCTCGTCACGTCGCTGCCGATCGCGTTGTTGCTGGGCCCGTCGGCGCGGGTGGTGCTGCCAACGTCGGGGCTCTCGAGCATCTTGGAATCCTATGGGCTGGCCGCGACCTGCCAGCCTCGTAGGGTTTTGCACCCTGGTTCGGGGTCGTCCTTTGGATGCCGACGGCCTGAGGCCCCCCTGGCGACGACGGCTCCATGACGGGCTGGCCGCCCTGCACCAGCAGCGACACCGGCGGCTGCGCAGTTTCCGCCCCACCGATGGCAGCGCCCTGCAGGAGGAGCCCGGGGACCGGATGGCGCCGGGGCTTGGCCTGCCGCCCCCCCTGCTGGATCTGGCCAGCAACGACTATTTAGGCCTGAGTCGCCATCCCGGCGTGATCGCCGCGGCCCGGGCGGAACTCGAAAGCAGCGGCCTGGGGGCCGGCGGCTCGCGGCTGGTCACCGGCACCCGGCCGGTGCATCTGCAGTTGGAGGCCGCCCTGGCCGCCTGGCTGGGTCGGGAGCGGGTGCTGCTGTTCCCCAGTGGCTTCCAGGCCAACCTGGCGGCGGTCACGGCCCTGGCCGATCGGGGTTCCCTGGTCTGCGCCGACCGCCACGTGCATCACTCGCTGCTGGCCGGGGTGCGTACCAGCGGGGCACGGCTGGTGCGCTTCGCCCACAACGACCTGGGGGATCTGGAGCGGCGGCTGGCGCAGGCCCGCTCCAGCCAACCCGACCAGACCCGGCTGGTGCTCAGCGAGAGCCTGTTCAGCATGGAGGGCACCAGTCCGGACGTGCCGGCCCTGGCCGCCCTGTGCCGCCGCCACGGGGCCCTGCTGCTGCTCGATGAGGCCCATGCCCTGGGGGTGCTGGGCCCCGGCGGCCGCGGCCTGGCCCACGGGCTGGAGGGGGTGCATCTGGTCAGCGGCACCTTCGGCAAGGCCTTCGGCAGCGGTGGTGCCTTCCTCGCCGGCGACGCCCTCCTGGGCGACTGGCTCCTGCAGGCCAGCGGAGCCTTCCGCTACACCACCGCCCTGGCGCCGCCCCTGGCGGCCGGGGCCCTGGCGGCCCTGCGGCAGATCGAGGCCCAGCCCCGGATCGCCCCAGAGCTGCTGGCACGGGCCGCCCGCTGGCGCGATGCCCTGGAAGCGGCGGGCTGGCGGCGGCCGGCCGGCCACGGCCCGATCCTGCCGCTGCTGGTGGGGGACGACGGGGCCGCCCTGGCCCTGCAGGAGCGCCTCGAGGCCGGCGGCCTGCTGGCGGTGGCGATCCGCCCCCCCACGGTGCCGGCCGGAACAGCCCGACTGCGGTTGGTGCTGCGCCAGGATCTGCCCAGCGGAACCCTCCCTCGGTTGCTCGAGGCCCTCGGCCCGACCCCATCCCCCCTCAGACCTTGATGGCCGCCAGCGCCCCCGCCAGTCTCCAGGTGATTGCCATGCACGGCTGGGCCGGCGATGGCAGCAACTGGAACGCCTGGCAGGAGGTGAGCGCTCCCTTGGGCTGGCGCTGGGCCTGCGGCGAGCGGGGTTATGGCCCCCACGCCCCGTTCAGCCCCGCCTGGGACGGAGCCAGCCGGCGGGTGGTGATCGGCCACTCCATGGGCCCCCACCTGCTCGACGCTGCTGTGCTCGCCGGGGCCGACGCCGTCGTGCTGCTGGCCGGCTTCGGCCGCTTCGTGCCGCCCGGGGCGGAGGGGCGCCGGGTGCGCGTCGCCCTGGCGGCCATGGCCGCCCAGCTGGCCGAAGGCCCCAGCGAAGCCGAAACGGCCCTGCGGGTCCAGACCCTGCTGCGGCGCTTTCTGGTCGAGGCGGCCAGCCCCGATCCCGCCGAGCTGCTGCCGCCGGGGCCCGCCGACCAGCCGGTGGCGGCGGCGGGCCGGGAGCGGCTGCGCCAGGACCTGGCCCTGCTGGAGCGCAGCGATGGCCTGCCGTCGGGCTTCCCCAAGGAGGCCCGGGTGCTGATCGTGGAGGCCGAAGCCGACCGCATCGTGGTTCCCCAGACCCGTGCCCTGCTGCGGCAGGCGCTGCCCCAGGCCGAGGTGATGAGCCTGCCGGGGGCCGGCCACTGCCTGCTGGGCAGCCCGGTGATGGCGCCGGTGCTGGAGTGGCTGCAGGGCCTGGACACGGCATGAACAGCCTGGTGCGCCGTCATTTCGGGCGCCGAGCGGCGGGCTACGAGGCCCAGGCCCTGCTGCAGCGGGCCGTGGCCTGCCGGCTGGGGCGCCTCTGCCGCGACCTGCCCCTGCCCGCCGGCCCCCGTGCCGACCTCGGGGCCGGCAGCGGGTTGCTGTCGCGGGCGCTGCCGGCCCTGGGGCTGCTGCAGCTCGACCTCTGCCCCGAACTGCTGCAGCGCAACCCCCAGCAGCCCCATCTGGTGTGGGACCTCAACGACGGGCTGCCGTCGGCGTTGCAGGGGGCGGCCCTGCTGGCCTCCGGCTTCGCGCTGCAGTGGCTCGACGACCCGGCCGGCCAGCTGGGCCACTGGTGCCGGGCCCTGGCCCCGGGCGGCTGGCTGGCCCTGGCGGTGCCCACTGCCGGCAGCTTCCCCCAGTGGCACCGCGCTGCCGCCGCGGCCGGTGTGGCCTGCACGGCCCTGGAATTGCCGGCGGCCGACCGCCTGCTCCACGCCGCCAGCGCGGCCGGGCTGCATCCCCGCCACAGCCGGGTGCTGCGCTTCAGCCGGCCACACCAGGGGGGGCTGGCCGTCCTGCGCCACCTGCGGCGCCTCGGCGCCGACGCCAGCCGGCGCCCCCCCCTGACGGCCGGGGAGCTGCGCCGGCTCCTGGCCCACTGGCCCCAGCAGACGCCCCTCACCTGGGAGGTGTTGCTGCTGGTCGGCCAGCGCGAGCACACCAAAGCCCCTGCCCCATGAGCACCCCCCTGCAGCTGGTGGTCTGCGGCACCGACACCGACGTGGGCAAGACGGTGGTCAGCGCCCTGCTGGTCCAGGGCCTGGGGGCCCATTACTGGAAGCCCGTCCAGAGCGGCCTGGAGGACGACGGCGACAGCGGCCGGGTGCAGCGACTGCTCGACCTGCCTGCCGAACGGCTGTGGCCGGAGGCCTATCGCCTCACGGCCCCCGTGTCCCCCCACTGGGCGGCCGAGCGGGACGGCCTCAGCATCGACCCGGCCCGGCTGGCCCTGCCGGCCTGGGACGGGCCCCTGGTGGTGGAGACGGCGGGCGGGCTGCTGGTGCCCCTGAGCCGCCACTGGCTGCAGATCGAGCAGATCGCCGTCTGGGGCCTGCCGGTGCTGCTGGTGGCCCGCAGCGGTCTGGGCACCCTCAACCACACCCTGCTCTCCCTGGAGGCCCTGTCCAGGCGGTCGATCCCCGTCCTCGGGCTGGTGCTCAACGGCGATCCCCACCCCGACAACCCCCGCACCCTGGCCGCCCTTGGCGGGGTGCCGGTGCTGGCGGAGCTGCCACGCCTCGATCCCCTCGACCGCCAGGGCCTGGAGCGGCAATGGCAGCGCAGTGGCCTGGCCCGTAGGCTGCAGCCATGAGCCGTAAGCATCTGCTGGTGACAGGCGCCGTTGCCGTGCTCTGCGCGGGCATCCTGGTGCTGTTCACCGACATCGAAACCAGCGTCGTCCGCTGGGTCAACTGCGGGCCGCTGGCCACCGGAGGCGAACGCCGCTCCGATGTATGCCGCTGAGTGATCCCGGCTGGCATCCCCACCTCTGGCACCCTTTCACCCAGGTGGCCACGGCCGACCCGCCCCTGCGGGTGGTGCGCGGCGAGGGGGCCCTGCTGGAGCTGGATGACGGCCGCCGGTTGATCGATGCCATCAGCAGCTGGTGGGTGACCCTGCATGGCCATGGGGAGCCCAGCATCGCCAGCGCCATCGCCCGCCAGGCCCGCCGCCTGGAGCAGGTGGGTTTCTCCGATTTCCGCCATCCGGCCGCCGAGCAACTGGCTGAGCGCCTGGCCGCCTGCAGCGGACTGGAGCGGCTGTTCTTCTCCGACAACGGCTCCACGGCGGTGGAGGTGGCCCTCAAGATCGCCTGGCAGTGGTGGCGCAATCGCGGCGAGCCCCGCCAGCAGCTGATCGCCTTCGAGGGGGCCTACCACGGCGACACCTTCGGAGCCATGGCGGTGGGGGAGCGCTCCCTGTTCTCGGCGCCCTTCGAGCCATTGCTGTTCGCCGTGGCCCGGGCCCCCTGGCCCGCCACCTGGTGGGACGACGACGGGGTCGAGGCGCGGGAGGCCGCCGCCCTGGAGCGGCTGGAGCAGCTGCTGCAGACGCCCACCGCGGCGGTGATCCTCGAACCGCTGCTGCAGGGGGCCGGCGGCATGGCCCTGGTGCGGGAGGGGTTCCTGCACCAGGTGGAGACACTGGTGCGCGCCAGCGGGGCCCTGCTGATCGCCGATGAGGTGATGACGGGCTTCGGCCGCAGCGGCCACCTGTTCGCCTGCGGGCGGGCCCGGATCCGCCCCGACCTGATGGCCCTCTCCAAGGGGCTCACGGGCGGCTTCCTGCCCATGGGGGTGACCCTGGCCCGGGAGGCCATCTTTGAGGGCTTCATCGGCACCGCAGCGGGCCTGACCCTTTTTCACGGCCACAGCTTCACCGCCAACCCCCTGGGTTGCGCCGCCGCCCTGGCCAGCCTTGATCTGCTGCAGGAGCGGCCGGAGCGCCACCAGCAGTTCGAGGCCCGCCACCGCCCCCACCTGGAGGCCCTGGCACGCCACCGGCTGGTGCGGCGGCCGCGGCTGCTGGGCAGCGTCGCCGCCTTCGAGGTGGCCACGGATCAGCCCGGCTACCTGAATCCGGTGGGGCCACGACTGCAACGGCTGGCCCTGGAGCGGGGCGTGTTCCTGCGGCCCCTGGGTCAGGTGGTCTACCTGCTGCCACCCCTGTGCCTCAACGACGACCAGCTGGCCCATTGCTACGCCGTCATCGACGCCTCCCTTTCCAGCCTCTGAAGGGGGTTAGGCCTTCTGGAGCTCAGGGACCCGCCAGGATCGCCGCCTCCACATCGGCCCGCGAGAGTCCATAGGGGAACTGACGCGCCGTGCTGCGGCCCTCCTGGTGCCAGCTCACCCGCAGTTCCTCCACCTCCAGCTCGATGCGGGCACTCCATTCGGGGCGGTGCAGGTCCCAGTGGGCGACGTTGGTGCGCGACTGGTTGGCCCCCCAGCTGGCGCAGCCAGGCCTCCAGGGCGGGCAGGGGGTGGTTGTAAAGGGGGGTGGCCGCGGTAGGCAGGGTCACGATCGGATCGGCAGGGGCTGGCTGGGAGTGGGGGTGGAGGCGTCGGGTGGCAGCGGAGCCCCGGCGACCGGCGGGGCCGCGCTGGCCGGTGGCGCCGGTGGCGCTGGGGCCGAAGCCATCTCGAGGTCGGCCCACCAGCTGGGCCAGGCCATCAGCTCGGCGCCCCGCGCCCAGGCCACACCCAGCCCCAGCACCAGGCTGAGCACCAGGGCCAGGGCCAGCAGCAGCAGGGCGAACCACTCTCCGCCCGACAGGGCCCGGCGCACCGACACGGGCCGGACGACGGCCACGGACGGGGGGCGCTGGATCGGGGTCGGCAGGGCGCTCTGCAGCAGGGCGGCGTCATAGAGCCGCCGGGCGGCGGGATCACTGAGCACGGCATAGGCCTGGCGCAGCTGCTGGAAGGCCACTTCGGCCTCGCTCGCGGGCAGGGCGGTGGTGTCGGGGTGGTAGCGCTTGCTCAGGCCCCGGAACGCCTGGCGCAGCTCCTGATCGGTGGCGGTGGGCTGCAGCTGCAGCACCTGGTAGTGGGTGGGGGGCTTGGCTGTGGAGGACATGGTCCCTGAGGCGGCGGTGGCAGCCTGCCCGGCGTAAGGGATCCTAGGGAGAAGCCCTACTGCCGTAGCGCATGGCCGCCAGCCCCGACCCCAGCGCCCCCCCCGATGCCGGCCTCTGGCAAGCACTGGGGTGGACCCCCGACGCCGGCCAGCTGGCGGCGCTGGTGGCCCTGCAGGAGCAGCTGAGGCTCTGGAACGGCCGGGTCAACCTCACCCGCCTGGTGGAGGGCGACGATTTCTGGGTCGCCCAGGTGTTCGACAGCCTCTGGCCCTGGGTGCCCCTGCTGAACGCCCCCGGCGGCGTTCCCGACGGCCTCGAACTGATCGATGTGGGCACCGGCGGCGGCTTCCCCGGGCTGGCCCTGGCGATCGCCCTGCCCACGGCACGGATCACCCTGGTGGATTCGGTGGGTCGCAAGCTGGAGGCGGTGCGGGCCATGGCCCGCAGCCTGGGGCTCCAGGAGGGGCGGCTGCGCCTGCGCTGCGAGCGGGTGGAACGCACCGGCCGCTCCCCGGACTGCCGGGGACGCTTCGATCGGGCCATGGCCCGCGCCGTGGCCAGCGCACCGGTGGTGGCCGAATACCTGGTGCCGCTGTTGAAGCCGGACGGCCTGGCCCTGCTCTACCGGGGCCAGTGGGGCCCCGACGACCAGCGCGAGCTGGGGGCGGCCGTGGGGGTGCTGCGGGCGACGGTGGATCCTGTGGAGCGCCGCGACCTGCCGGCGGGCCGGGGCGTTCGGCATGGCCTATGGCTGAGGCCCTCCGGCCGCTGTCCGGCCGCCTACCCCCGGGCCGTGGGGGTGCCCCAGAAGACGCCGATCGCGCCGGGGGCCTAGGTGTGGCGGGCCACCAGGTGAATGTTCGCCGGATGGAAGCCGGCCTAGATGACGTCCAGATACACCCGATTCTTGCCATCGTTCTTGGCGGCATACATCACAGAATCGGCCCTCTGGATCATCGTGTCGAGATCATCTGGGGCCAACATGTAGGTAACGGCGCCGACGCTGACGCCGACAGGGCTGGTGAGATCGGGATGGGATTGGCAGACGGCGGCTCGGAGTCGTTCCAGCACCGATTGGGCCTGTTCTGGACCAACTTCAGGCAGCATGATCACAAACTCATCCCCTCCCAGGCGAGCAGCAACGTCGCTGGCACGGATGGAGGCAGTCAGCACCTGAGCCACCGTGAGCAGCAGATCGTCGCCGGCCTTGTGCCCACGGGAGTCGTTGACGGCTTTGAAGTTGTCCAGGTCCAGATAGGCCAATGTGACGGGGCGCTTGTTGCGCCGGCACAGAGCGAGCAGGCGAACACTGTCTTCGAAGAACGCCCGCCTGTTCAGCAGAGGGCACAGCGCATCCATCCGGCTCAGGGTCCGCTCACGCGCGATCGCCGACCGTAAACCGGCCACCAGCAAACCCACAATGGCGAACGATGTGCCCTGCGAAAAGATATTCACAGCCCAGATCGCCGGATGGGAAAACTGCAGACCGGCAAGCTGGTTGGACTGATACCAACCGAACGTACTGAGAGCCGCCGCTGACACCGCCCCCAGCCAACCGAAATACCAGGCAGCAAAGGTGATGGGCAGGTAATAGAGGGGCAAGACGCGCCGCTCGACACCGCTGAAGAAATCCAGAGCGGAAATCAGCAGAATGGCTCCCAGCACAAGAGCGAAACAGGCCCCGCGCTGGGCCATGGAATACCTACTTGAAGCTTTCGTTTGCATCCAACTGACCCTCCCACATCCTTTGCACTATGGCATCAACAAATCATGCAGCAAATGTGCAGCAATCAGTTGTCCGGTGCTTCACTGGCTTGAGTTCATAGGTTGCAGGTCGCCATGCCGCCGGAACCAGCAAGCGCTGGCGAATCTGACGGGATCGCCGCCGGAGTCCCACTGGAGAAGGCCCCCAAGGGGATCCGGGACTTCGATGGGATCAGCGGCAACGAGTAGGGGCGCCTAGACAAGCTGTGTCTTGCCACCAGGTTGATCTCCGGGCCGGCACCCATGGAGGCCGGGTTGCCTCAGGTCGGCTCAGGATTCGTGTACGCCTGAACTTCCCGGCCTAGTATGGATGCATCAAACCTATCCCTTTGCGATAGGTGTCAGGGCAGCCTCGTGGTGCAACCCGAACGAGCGAAGGCGGACATCCTCGGCAGCGCCTCTGGTGCCTTAGCACCCTCGGCCCGCCCCTTCGATATCCTGATTCCCCTGTGGGTGATAGCCCTGCTGGGTCTGGCGCTCAACTGGCAGCAGAACTTGGGGGCGAAGGCGATGTTGGCCTGGACAGCCCACTCCCAGGCTGTGCTGGTGGCCCTTTCGGCGGTGGAAAACGGGGTGCTGGGAGTCGATCTGCGTGCCGCCTTGCAACGCGAGGGACCCAAGGACGTACCGTCATTCCTTGGCAAGTACGTCGCCTTGACGGATCAGAATCTGGTGGAGTTGCAACGGCTGACCTCCGACAATCCCCTCCAGCAGGCCCACCTCGCCCGGCTGCGCACGCTGATCAAGGCACACAGGCTTGCCAGCGACAGTGCTTTCAGCCAACAGGAGGAGTTCACGCTCGCGGCCATTCTGGGGCAGCTGGGGAAGATGCAAAGAATCGAGCAGCAGTTGCTTGCCGATCGAACCGCCTCGGAAGTCCGCCAGCTTGGCCGCGTACGCCTGCTGAAGGCAGCGGCCGCAGTGGCGACCGTAGGGATGCTGGTTCTCGCCACGGTGCTTCTGAAGCGGGAACGGCGGTGGGTCGCCGCGGCTAACGACGAGACGCGCCGCAGTAGAGAGCGGTTCTTCTACCTGTTTGAGCACGCCAACTTGGGCATCGCCGTCTCCCGTCTTGACAAGAACGAGGGAGGGCTGGCGCTCCAGGCGAACACCGCCCTGGCAGGCATCCTCGGCGTCAGCATTGCCGACGTTAGGAAGCAGGGCCTGACGGCGTTCCTTCTCCCGGAAGGGCAAGTGACGCAATCCCAGGCCCTGGATTCCATGCTGGAGAACAACCAGACCTCAGCGCGGCTGACGCTCCCGTACAGGAATCAAAAAGGCGACACGGTGTGGGTCGACGAGACGATGATCCTGCGCCGCAGCGCCAGCGGGGAAGAGAGCGAACTGTTCTCTCTTTTGGTGAACATCACCCAGCTCAGGAATGAGGAGCAGGTCCTGCTCAACAAGGTGAGCTACACCCGCAGCCTGATCGAAACCAGCCTCGACCCATTGATGGCGATCAGCATCGAAGGCAAGATCGACGATGTGAACGAGGCCACGGTCCAGGCCACGGGTCTGCCCAGGGGCCTTCTGGTGGGCCGCGACTTCGCCGAGTTCTTCACAGAGCCGGAGCGGGCCCGGCAGGTCTATCAGGAAGTCTTCTCCGAGGGGCTGGTGAGGAACTACCCGCTCACCCTGCGCCATTGCACCGGCACCCTGATGCCGGTGCTCTACAACGCCAGCACCTACCCTGACTGCCCGACACATCTCATCCGAGACGGTCATGCGACAGCCAGCAGTTGGGACTGGCGTGGCCGTGGCGGCAGGTCAATCCGCGTGAACCAGGGCTGTTTCTGCCGTCGTTGGACGCCGCGGCTGGGGATGCAGGGCTCCTGATCCCGCAGTGGGATCGGTATCCAGGCCAGCAGCGTTCTGCCGGCGTG